>JAFDZI010000048.1 GCA_018266955.1 Bacteroidota bacterium | reverse complement strand
CGAAAAAGTGTGAGTTTGCCCTGCTTATTTTCAGATAAAACCTTTTTAATTGCTGATTTCCAATGGTTATTTTTTTGTATTTAAAATAATAATCGCATCAATTTCAAATATTCATTTAACAAAAATCCTCATTAAACTAAAGTTTTTAAAAAAAAATCCCGAAAAAAAATCGGGATTATGGATTATATTTTACCTAAAAATTTAGAGCCTTTTTAAATTTTATTGCTAAAAATTATTATAGCTATTTTGAGATGGATTTTTTGCCTCGTCATTTCAGATTTAGCGGGCTAAATCAAAAAAAGAAGTGAAAAATAGGCTCAAAAGAGCATCAAAAGGTAGCAAAGTTTATATTCAACTTCTATAAAATTAATTTCGGTAAAATTTTAATCAGGCTCTTACATCATCTTTTTGGAATCTTCAATAAATTGAGCCAAACCATTGTCGGTTAAAGGATGTTTTAGCAAACTCAATATTGGAGCTAGCGGCGAAGTAATAACATCGGCTCCTATTTTTGCACAATTAATAATATGCATTGAATGACGAATTGATGCTGCTAAAATTTGCGTTTCAAATCCATAATTATCAAAAATTTCTCGGATTTCTTCAATTAACATTAATCCATCTGTGGAAATATCATCTAATCTTCCTAAAAATGGAGATACATAAGTTGCCCCTGCTTTAGCCGCTAAAAGAGCTTGACCTGCGGAAAAAATTAATGTGCAATTGGTTTTAATCCCACGATCCGAAAAATATTTTAATGCCTTAACTCCATCTTTAATCATAGGAATTTTCACGACAATATTCGGGTGTATCGATGCTAATTCCTCTCCTTCTTTAATCATTTCTTCATAAGTTGTAGAAAGAACTTCAGCAGAAATATCACCATCTACAATTTCGCAAATGGTTTTATAATGTTGCATTATAGCATTGGTTCCGGAAATTCCTTCCTTTGCCATCAACGACGGATTGGTGGTAACTCCATCTAAAATACCTAAGTCTTTTGCTTCTCTAATTTGATCTAAATTAGCCGTGTCAATAAAAAATTTCATGTAACTTATTTTCTTGCAAAGATAAGTATTTTGTAACCATTTTCTTAAGATTTTAATAATATGATTGGGGGGTGAAGTTGTTCTATGTTTGCTAAAAAAATAGTAAAGTATGTAGAATAATAATTGAGGAAAATCAGGGAGGAATCGTTTTCTGATTTTGATAAACAAGCCAAATTTTACCAATATTCTTGGCATTGTTATTTGATATTTAACATTTAAAAAAATAGTATTACATTCGTGGTGTAATTTTACATTATGAACAAAATACCCTCTGTAGATTTGCGTGATTTCCTTTCGGACAACCCGGAACGCAAACAAAAATTTGTAAATGAAATCGGAAAGGCCTACGAAGAAATAGGTTTTGTAGCATTAAAAGGTCATTTTTTGAATGACGATTTGGTATCGAATCTTTATCAACAGGTTCAACAGTTTTTCAATTTACCTTTAGAAACCAAACAACAATATGAAATCCCAGGTATTGGAGGACAAAGAGGTTATGTTGGATTTGGAAAAGAAACTGCTAAAGGATTTAAAAAAGGAGACTTAAAAGAGTTTTGGCATTTTGGTCAGTATCTTGAGGGGAATTCCAAATACCAAACTGAATACCCTGAGAATGTTACCGTTACAGAACTACCACAGTTTAATGAAATTGGTAAAGAAACCTATAAAATGTTAGAGAAAACTGGGCAGTATGTGCTTCGTGCTTTGGCATTGTACTTAGGTTTGAATGAATTATATTTCGATTCCTACATCGCAGAAGGAAATTCCATCCTTAGACCAATTCATTACCCTCCTATTACTTCCGAACCAGACGACGCCGTAAGGGCAGCAGCTCATGGTGACATTAACCTCATTACTTTATTAATGGGGGCACAAGGTAAAGGATTGCAAGTGCAAAACCACGATGGAGAGTGGATTGATGCCATTGCAGCACCCGATGAATTGATGATTAATGTAGGAGATATGCTATCCCGACACTCGAATAATAAACTAAAATCGACCATCCACAGAGTTGTGAACCCGCCAAGAGAACTATGGACAACCTCTCGATATTCAATTCCGTTTTTTATGCATCCGGTAAGTGAGATGAAGCTCAATGCATTAGAAAATTGTATCGATGACAACCACCCAAAACTCTTTGATGACATTACAGCCGGTGAATTTCTAAGGGAACGATTAATAGAATTAGGCTTAATAAAGCCTTAGTTTTTATTTACTTTCGAAAAAATCCATTGTTTTCAATGGATTTTTTTTCTTTCTTTTGTCTTGGCATTTTCAATTCACGATTCATATCATTATCTTTGCAAACTTTATAAAATCATCGAATGGAAATTTTATGCATTAAAACTTCCGCTCCATTAAATATTTGAACACTATGAAATGTGGAATTGTAGGACTTCCGAATGTAGGGAAATCAACACTTTTTAACTGCTTGAGCAATGCCAAAGCACAATCTGCCAACTATCCTTTCTGTACCATTGAGCCAAATTTAGGAACAGTTTCTGTACCTGATACACGACTTTTTGAATTAGAAAAAATTGTAAAACCCGAAAGAGTTTTGCCTGCCGTGGTAGAAATTGTAGATATTGCAGGATTGGTAAAAGGTGCCAGCAAAGGGGAAGGCCTTGGAAATCAATTCTTGGCAAATATCCGAGAATGCGAAGCCATCATCCATGTATTAAGATGCTTTGATAATGGAAATATTGTGCATGTAGAAGGATCTGTGGATCCAATGAGAGATAAAGAAATTATTGACATCGAACTACAGCTGAAAGATTTAGAAACCATTGGAAAAGCAGTTGAAAAGGCTAAAAAATTCATTAAATCTGGCAAAAAAGAAGATGTTCTCACCTACGAAACCCTTCAAAATCTACAAAAATTTGTTGAAGATGGAAGAAATGCAAGAGAGTTTGCAACAGATGACTTCACCAAAAGCATTGTGGACGACATCTTACTCCTAACCAACAAACCTATTTTATATGTTTGTAATGTGGACGAAAATTCCATCAAAAACGGAAACGATTGGATCGCAAAAGTACAAGAAATGGCCAATAACGAAGGAGCTGAAGTAGTCGTATTGGCAGCTCAAATAGAAGCCGACATTAATGAATTGGAGTCCTTTGAAGAAAGACAAATGTTCTTGGAAGAATTAGGCCTTGAAGAGCCAGGAGTAAACAGACTAATCCGTAAAGCATACGATCTTTTGAAACTTCAAACCTACTTTACCGCTGGTGTAAAAGAAGTAAGAGCTTGGACTATTGGGCAAGGATGGACAGCACCACAAGCAGCTGGCGTTATCCATACCGATTTTGAAAAAGGGTTCATTCGAGCAGAGGTAATTAAATACAATGATTTTATGACCTACGGATCAGAAGCCAAAGTAAAAGAAGCAGGAAAATTATCTGTGGAAGGTAAAGAATACATCGTACAAGATGGAGACATCATGCATTTCCGTTTCAATGTATAAGTTTCTATAATAAATAAAAAATATAGGGTTAAGGTTGTTCTAAATGAGCAACCTTTTCTTGTTATGCACATGAAGAAAGTTATAGAAATATTTCATTTTTCGACTCAATTTTATATATTTGTGTGGTTTGTAACATCCAAAAGCCCTTTACAAAACAATCTTATTGTATATGAGTGAAAATCAACAGGTAAATTATTCGGAAGACAACATCAGAACCCTCGATTGGCAAGAACACATTCGCCTTAGACCGGGGATGTACATCGGGAAATTAGGCGACGGTTCCTCAGCGGATGATGGTATTTATATCTTGCTAAAAGAAATCTTGGACAACTCCATTGATGAGTTCCGAATGAAAGCCGGTAAAAGAATAGAAATAAAATCGGACGAAGGCAAAATTACCATTCGAGATTTTGGCCGTGGAATTCCTTTAGGAAAAATGGTAGATGCCGTTTCTAAAATGAATACCGGAGGAAAATACGACAGTAAAGCCTTCAAAAAATCTGTAGGCCTCAATGGAGTGGGAACCAAAGCGGTAAATGCACTTTCGGACTATTTTAAAGTACGATCCTTCCGTGATGGACGAATGAAAGTAGCCGAGTTCTCTAAAGGTATGCTTGTTGAAAACCATCCGGAGTCCGATACCTCCGATAGAAATGGAACCGAAATTTCTTTTGTGCCAGACGGAGAAATTTTCCTTCACTTTAAATACAGAAAAGAGTATATCGAAAGAATGCTCCGCAATTATGCCTACCTGAATCCTGGATTGAAAATCATTTTTAACGGTGAAACTTTTTTCTCAGAAAACGGACTCAAAGACTTATTGGAAGAAGAACTAGAAAGCGACATCCTCTACCCCATCATCCACCTGAAAGATGAAGATATAGAGGTTGCCCTTACCCATTCCGACAAATCGCTTACCGAAACTTATTTTTCCTTTGTAAACGGTCAAAATACTACCCAAGGAGGTACCCACCTGAATGCTTTTCGGGAAGCGTTTGTGAAAACAATTCGTGAGTTTTTCAATAAAAATTTTGATGCATCGGATGTTCGAAAATCCATTATTGCCGCCATTTCCATCAATGTAGAAGAACCGGTTTTCGAATCTCAAACCAAAACCAAATTAGGTTCTAATGATATTGGCCCCAATGGACCTACCGTTAGAGCTTTCATTATAGATTTTCTAAAAAATAAACTCGACAATTTCCTACACAAAAACCCGGAAATTGCCGAAGCCATTCAAAGAAAAATTCTTATTTCCGAAAGAGAAAGAAAAGAGCTTTCTGGCATACAAAAACTAGCAAGAGAAAGAGCTAAAAAAGTATCGTTACACAACAAAAAACTGCGGGATTGCCGTCAACATTACAATGATCAAAAAGCAGTAAGAAAGGCTGAGTCGCAGATATTTATTACCGAGGGAGATTCTGCTTCAGGATCCATCACCAAGTCCCGAGATGTGGAAACCCAAGCTGTTTTTTCGCTTAAAGGAAAACCGCTCAACTGCTATGGACTCACCAAAAAAGTAGTGTACGAAAACGAAGAGTTCAATCTGCTACAAGCCGCACTCAATATTGAAGAGTCTTTGGAAGATTTGCGCTACAACCAAGTCATCATCGCTACAGATGCCGATGTGGACGGAATGCACATACGATTGCTGATGATCACTTTTTTCTTGCAATTTTTCCCAGATGTAATTAAAAACGGACATTTATACATCTTACAAACACCTCTCTTCCGTGTAAGAAATAAAAAAGAAACCCGATATTGCTATTCCGAAGACGAAAGAATAAAAGCACTCAATGAATTGGGCAAAAACCCAGAGATTACCCGATTTAAAGGTTTAGGAGAAATTTCTCCAGATGAATTTAAACATTTCATTGGCAAAGATATTCGTTTGGAACCTGTGGTACTGGGCAAAGACCAAACCATAGATCAGCTCCTAGAATTTTATATGGGCAAAAATACCCCGGACAGACAAACCTTTATCCTAGAAAATCTAGTGGTGGAAGACAATAATATTGAAAGCAAATCCGCTTCTTAATAGATTATATAAAAACACAAACACAACAATGATATGAGATTAAGTAACCGACAAAAAGTACCTCTGTATAATTTTTTTAATACCATCATTTTTATGATTTTGGCATTAACCATTACTTTATACATATTAGAAAAATTAAAATTCAATCTTATGGGATTAGAAGAAAATCTATTGCTCCTGGTCCCAGTTTTTCTTATTGGTTTTTTATACCTCCGAGGAAAACAAATATTTGAGTATGACAGCGATGGTGAATCGATAACCATAAAAAATAGAGGATTGATTTATTTATTGGAAAAACCTTTAAATGACGAATTTCCAAAGTATAAAATAGTCAATTATCAAATTGTCAATGCCATACTGTTTAAAAACTTATACCTCACCATCAACAGTAAGAAACACCAAAAACTAACCCTAAAGTACAATGTTTCTTATCTTACCAAAAAAGAAATAAACGATTTGAAATATTCTCTATCCAGAATTGTAAAAGAAAATATGAAAATTCAAAATAGCAACGAAATTTAATATATGATAGAAGAGCAGCACCATGAGGGCGAAAGCCTTAAAAAAGTCTCCGGACTATACAAAGATTGGTTTTTGGATTACGCATCGTATGTTATCCTAGATCGCGCTATACCTTCTGTTTTTGATGGGTTAAAACCTGTGCAAAGAAGAATTATGCACTCTATGCGCGAGTTGGAAGACGGACGATACAACAAGGTTGCCAATATTGTGGGAAATACCATGAAGTACCACCCACACGGCGATGCATCCATAACCGATGCCATGGTACAAATAGGACAAAAAGAACTTCTGATAGATACCCAAGGTAACTGGGGAAATATTTTCACAGGTGATTCTGCGGCAGCTGCCCGTTATATTGAAGCCAGACTTACTCCTTTTGCATTAGAAGTGGTTTTTAACCCCAAAACAACCGAATGGACAAAATCCTACGATGGCAGAAATAACGAACCCATTGATTTACCAGTAAAATTCCCTCTCCTCCTTACCCAAGGGGTTGAAGGTATTGGTGTGGGACTTTCTACCAAAATACTTCCCCATAATTTTAATGAACTCATCAATGCTTCTATTGCACACCTCAAAGGGAAAAAATTTGAAATTTACCCAGACTTTCTTACCGCCGGTTATATAGATGTTTCCGAATACAATGACGGACAAAGAGGTGGAAAAATAAGAACCAGAGCCAAAATAGCACAACAGGACAAACATAGCCTGGTAATTACCGAACTCCCTTTCTCCAAAACCACTGGCGATCTCATAGACTCTATACTGAAGGCAAACGACAAAGGAAAAATCAAAATCAAAAAAATAGAGGACAATACCTCCGACAAAGTAGAAATTCTCATCCACCTGCATAACGATGTTTCTCCCGACAAAACCATCGATGCACTCTATGCTTTTACCGATTGCCAAGTAACCATATCCCCCAATGCTTGTGTTATTGTAGGGGACAAACCCATGTTTTTATCCGTTTCCGAAATCTTGAGAATGAATACCGACCACACGGTATCCCTCCTGAAAAAAGAATTGGAAATAGAACTCCACGAATTACAAGAAAACTGGCACTTCTCCTCCTTGGAAAGAATTTTTATTGAAAATAGAATTTACCATGATATAGAAGAAGTAAAATCTTGGGACGAGGTAATAAAAACCATAGACAATGGACTAAAACCACACACACAACATCTACTAAGAGCCGTTACCCAAGAAGATATTGTACGACTGACAGAAATAAGAATCAAAAGAATTTCTCGTTTCGATTTGGATAAATTTAAAGAAAATATCCTAGCACTTGAAGGTAAAATAGAACAAGTAAAATACCACTTGAACAACCTAATTTCTTATGCTATAGAATATTATTCCAACATTCAAAAAAAATACGGCAAAGAAAAAGAAAGACGAACCGAGTTAAGAATCTTCGACACCATCGATGCTACAAAAGTGGCTGTGGCCAACGAAAAATTCTATGTCAACCGAGAAGAAGGATTTATCGGTACTTCCCTGAAAAAAGACGAATACTTATTCGATTGTTCGGACATCGACGATATTATCACCTTCCAAAAAGATGGTACCATGAAGGTGGTAAAAGTAGATTCCAAAATTTTTATTGGCAAAAACATAGAACATGTAGGCATCTTTAAAAAGAATGATAAACGAACCGTGTACAACATGATTTACCGTGAAGGTAGAGATGGCGCCTACTACATGAAACGCTTTTTTGTCACTGGGGTTACCCGCAACAACGACTATAAGTTGGCATCGGATAAAAAAGGCTCAGAAATGCTCTATTTTTCTGCCAATCCCAATGGCGAAGCCGAAACCGTTTCTATCCTATTAAAACCCAATGCCAGAATAAGAAAAAATAAAATTGATATCGACTTCTCCGAGTTAGCCATCAAAGGAAGAGATTCCAAAGGAAATCTAGTGACCAAATACGCCATCAAAAAAATTGATTTGAAAGAAGAAGGCGTCTCTACCCTAGCCCCAAGAAAAATTTGGTTCGACAATGCTGTTCGCCGACTGAATGCCGATGGCAGAGGAGAACTCTTAGGCAATTTTAAAGGAGACGACAAAATACTAATCATCACCCCAAAAGGCGAAGCCAAACTTATTTCTTTCGATTTGAGCAATCGTTTTGACGACGAATACATCATCCTCCAAAAATGGATTCCAGAGCAAGCCATAACCTGTATTTATTTTGATGGGGATAAAGGTATTTATTTCATCAAGAGATTTGTCTTGGAAAACACCACCAACCCACAAATTTTCATGCCTTCCGATCATCCTAAATCTTTTGTGGAATTTGTAGGCACTACAGATGGTTGTACGGCCGAAATTATTTTTGCTAAAGACAAAAACGGAAAAACCAAAGATACAGAATACATCAACATTGATGAATTTATCGCCATAAAAGGCATAAAAGCAATGGGAAATCAGTTCATTAAAGACAAAGTAAAAACCATCAACATAGAGGTTCCAGAACCTCAAGAGGAGGAAGAGGAAACAGAAGATGATGAATTAGCTTCTGAACAAAACTACATCTCATCCGAAGACGAAGATGGCACCATAGGCGATCTTTTTGAAGAATCCCAAGAACCCAACTCCTAAACCCAAACACTATGAATATTTTACTCTTAGGCCTTATCATCATTACCGTTGTAGTGAGCATGAAAGGTTTTCAGGATTTTTCTTTTTTCGAAAAATATAAATTTAATGTAGCCGCCGTACAAAGAGGCGAATACATCCGACTTCTTTCTGCCGGCTTCTTGCACGGGAGCTGGTCACATTTACTGTTCAATATGCTTACCTTATACTTCTTTGCTCCTATTGTAATACAAGCATTTGGCGAAATAGGCTTCTTCATTATCTACTTTGGATCCATGATTTTGGGAAATTATTTTTGCTTGTATTTATACAAAAAACAAAGTTGGTACTCTGCCATCGGTGCAAGTGGCGGGGTATCTGGAATTTTATTCGGAGCCATTGCTATTTTCCCATCCATAGGAATTTATTTTTTCTTTATTCCCATTCCTATTCCGGGTTATATATTTGGTTTGCTCTATTTCGGCTACTCAGTTTATATGATGCTCAATCCGCAACAAAATGACAACATAGGACATGCCGCACATTTGGGTGGCGCTTTTTTCGGCTTGTTATATGCGGTAACTACCCAAACAGAAGCTGCCATAACACATGTTACCGAATTGGGTATTATGTCCCTGCCACTCCTCTATTTGGCCTACGAAATTATCATCAAAAAAAGAATAGGTTAAAGCATTATTCTTAACCATAAAAACACCAAAATTTCCGAAATAAAATGATCATTTCAATTTTATTTCGGAATTTTATTTTCCTAATTTTGTAACGCAAAAAGTCATATTTTGAACAAAACAAAATCCATACAAGTATTCCGCTTATCTACATCGGATGATGCAACATTTCCGGTGCTTCCCGCTAAAGTAAAAGCCGGTGGCTATGGTAGTTTTGAGAGTCCGGCACTAGATTTCCCAGAAGACAGCATCGATTTATTGAAATATCTGATCAAAGACCGAGAGACCACTTTTTTTGCCCATGTTACAGGAGACTCTCTCAACGGAATTGGTGTTTTCGACAGCGATTTGCTCATCATACAGAAAGGTCTTTTCCCTAGAGAAAATGACATTGTGGTGGTCTTTTACCAAGGAGAATTTTATGTAAAACGCTACAAACCACGCTACAAAGAAAATTCACTCAACTTGGAAGAAATTCGTTTGAAATCGGAAAATCCGCACTATTCGGATATGTACATTAGCGAAGACACCGATTTTCAGCTCTGGGGTGTTGCAACTTACAACATACATGCACTTAGAAAATAATGTTTGGCTTAATCGATGGCAATAATTTTTACGCAAGCTGCGAAAGAATCTTTCGTCCCGAATTGCGAAACCAACCCGTTGTAGTACTCAGCAACAACGATGGTTGCGCCATTGCCCGAAGCAACGAAGCCAAAGCCCTAGGCATCCCAATGGGAGCACCTGCCTTTCAGTACCGGGATCTTTTTCTAAAACATGGCGTCACGGCATTTTCTGCTAATTTCATCCTTTATGGCGACATTTCTAACCGCATAGTCAATATTTGCCGGCGTTATTGCAAAGACTTGGAAATCTATAGTATAGACGAGTCTTTTATGGATTTTCATGGTTATGATTATGTGGATCTTCAAAAACATTGTGAAGAGCTGAGAGAAAAAATTTTTCTGGGCTTGGACATTCCCACCAGCATTGGTTTGGCACCCACCAAAACCTTGGCTAAAGTAGCCAATAAAATTGCAAAAAAATTCCCTGAAAAAACAGGATCTGTTTATACATTGGACAGTCCGAAAAAAATTGAAAAAGCCCTAAAATGGTTTCCCCTAGAAGATATTTGGGGTATTGGCAGACGGTATTACCATAAATTCTCCAATATGGGGCTCAAAACTGCTTGGGATTTCACCAGCCTGCCAGAAGCCTTTGTCCAAAAGGAAATGGGCATTATGGGGGTGCGCATGCATCGGGAACTTCGGGGGATCAAACAATATGAACTCTCCGAAACCAAACCGAAAAAAGGAATTGCCACTACCCGAACCTTCGATAAAAGGACATCGGATCTTGAGGTATTAAAAGAACGAATTGCCACCTTTGCCTTCAAAAGTTCGGAAAAACTAAGGAAACAACAATCGTGTTGCAGGTATGTTACCGTATTTGTGATGACCGATCGTTTCAAAACCGATTTGAAGCAATATTCCAACTCCTTCACCATCACACTTACCAATCCCAGCCATTCGGCAATAGAAATCTCCAAAGCTGCCACCAAAGCTTTAGAGCAAATTTATTTACCCCATTTTCAATATAAAAAAGCAGGCGTTATGCTGAGCGAATTTGTCCCAGAAGACCAAAGGATGACCTCTTTATTTGACGAAGATTTTTCTCAAAAACACCATCCCATCATGCAAATCGTGGACAAAATGAACCGGCGTTTGGGAAGCGACAAACTGAAATTGGCCTCCATGGATGTGCAACGCACCTGGAAAATGAATCAGAAGAACCTTTCGCCTCGCTATACCACAGATCTTAGCCAAATAATAAAAGTGAAAGCGGAGTAAAACAATACCAAAAGCAAAATAATTGGGACAAAAATACCAACAGGTTAATTGAACCTTAAATGAGAATGCCACAAAAGCACAGTGCTGTAAAATGTAAACATTCTTATGCTCAGAAGTTCAATGATCCTCGTATTCAACTCAAAAAATACAAGAATCCCTACTCTGTAACCAACATCACTGTAAAACTCTTCTGCGGTCTATAATTTTGCCATTAATTAAAAGAACCTAAAAATTCATCATGAAATCGCGATGCACAATCTTCACAAACCAACATCAATAAAGATGAGCGATTGAATATGATTCAAAAAAAATAAATATCGAAACATGAAAAAGATAGTCTTTTCCCTAATGGCACTTATTTTTTCGGCAACTGCTTTTGGCCAAGAAATAGTATCTATTTCCAAAAGTGCACTAGAAAACAAATCTCTGGACAAAAACCTGCAAGTACAACTCGCCGAAAAAGAAATACAACTCGCCCAAGCCGAACTCTTAGGCAGTAGAGCCGCCTATTTACCCAATATAACGGCATCCTACACCTATATGAATACCAATTCGCCTCTTATGGCTTTTGGTACCAAGCTCAACCAAGCAAGGATCAGCATGATGGATTTCAATCCCGATCAGCTCAACAATCCCAAAGCCATAAACAACTTCAACACCAAAATAGAAGTACTGCAACCCATCATCAATAGGGATGCGGTGTACATGAAAAAAGCCGGACAGGTAAAAGCCGATGTCTTAAAAATAAAATCCGAACGCACCAAAGAATACCTCCATTTCGAACTGAAAAAAGCCTATATGATGCTTCAGTTGGCGTACAAAATGCAGGAAACCTTACAAAATGCCAAAGCAACCACTCTGGCCAACAAAAAAGTCATCGACAATTATTTTAAAAACGGAATCATCCAAAAGTCTGATGTCTTGTACATGGATGTCCGCATTAGCGAAATCGATAGCCAGTTGCAGGTAGCTAAATCCAACATCCAAAACGCATCGGATTATCTCTACTTTCTAATGAACGAAAATGCCGAAGGAAAAATCCTAAAACCCACAGAAAATCTAGAATATCAGGAAATTTTCTCGGCATCCGATACCAAAATCAACGAAAACCGAAAAGATATTGCGGCCTATCAAAAATCCTTAGACGCCTATGACTATCTCATCAAAGCAGAAAATTCCAAATTTCTCCCTCGACTCAACGCTTTTGGCACTTTCGAAATGAACGACAAAAAATTCGCTTCCTTCGATGCCAACGGCTATATGGCAGGTGTGCAACTCTCATGGAATGTCTTCGATGGACTGAAATCCAAATCGGAAAAAGAAAAATACAAAGCCGAAATCGAAAAAACCAAA
The DNA here is from genome assembly GCA_018266955.1 of Bacteroidota bacterium. GTDB lineage: Bacteria > Bacteroidota > Bacteroidia > Flavobacteriales > Weeksellaceae > Amniculibacterium. The sequence goes on along the minus strand of JAFDZI010000048.1, from coordinate 37,519 downwards.
GCCCAAATAGAAGCCTACACCCAACAAAGCCAATTGGAACTGAACAAAGCCTACACCCAAATTCAGGATGCCGATGCCAAGGTGCACTTCACCCAACAAGCCTGGGAACAAAGCAAAGAAGCCTACCGAATCCGTAAAAATCGCTACGACCAAGGTTTGGAAAAATCCGCCGACCTGCTCACTGCCGAAACCCTCATGTCCCAAAAAGAATTGGAAATGCAACAAGCCATCTTCGAGTACAATACTGCGGTGGAACACTTCAAATTCTTGAAAAATTAATATTTTTAGGAGCTATTTCCCGCTTTCCGTTTCAATCTTTTTTGCTCGGCAAGGCCGGCTCGCAAAAAAGGATTTCCACTACAATCGGGGCTATAACGAGAAAAATTCAAAATTCATCATTCAAAATTTAAAATTCAAAATTCAAAATTTATGAAAAAACATATTCTTATCCTACTCACAGCTGGTGGTTTCATCTTCCAAAGTTGTTCATCAGAAAAAGAAAAATCTGCCCAAAGCTCAGGAAGTCCTATTTCCGTAACGCTTAGCGAAACCACAACAAGCAACGACGCCCATTTTGTAAGTGCCAGCGGGAAATTGGTGGCCAAAAACTCCGTGAATGTCTCCACCCGAATGATGGGCTACATTACCAGTATGCGTGCCGAAGTGGGACAAAATGTACAAGCAGGACAACTTTTGGTAAGCGTAAATGCTGCCGATATACAAGCCAAAGGCGGACAAGCCAATGCACAGATTGCCCAAGCACAGGCCAACTTCAACAGTGCCAAAAAAGACTATGAGCGATTCCAAAACCTCTATAAAAACCAATCGGCTTCCCAAAAAGAATTAGACGATATGCAAGCCCGATACGAAATGGCAAAAGCAGGTTTGCAAGCGGCACAGCAAATGAAAAACGAAGTCAATGCCCAGTATAGTTACACCAATATTACCGCTCCTATCTCCGGAACCATCACTGCCAAATTTGCAGAACAAGGCGACCTTGCCAATCCGGGAATGCCCCTACTTACGATAGAATCGCCTTCGGCATTGCAAGCTCAGGTTTTGGTTTCCGAGCAAAATATTTCGCAAATCAACGAGGGAATGCCTGTACAGGTTAGCCTGAAATCCATTAACAAAAGCGTATCCGGAAGGGTAAGCGAGATTAGTAAATCGGCGGCCAACACCGGCGGTCAATATCTGGTAAAAGTAAATTTAAACAATACCCAAGACCTATTGCCAGGAATGTTTGCCAACCTACAATTCCCGATTAAAAATCAAGGAAAAGCAAATCAAGACTTTCAACAAAGTGTTTTGGTACCCAAAACAGCCTTGGTAGAGCAAGGGCAACTAACGGGAATCTATGTTCCTAGTGCCCAAAACACTGCCATTTTGCGTTGGATAAAAATTGGAAAATCCATAGGCGACCAAGTAGAAGTACTTTCCGGCCTCAATGCCCAAGAAAAATACATCACCCAAGCCAGTGGACGATTGTACAACGGAGCCAAAATAAGCACAAAATAACAACACCTCATTTCAATAAATCATCAGAAGCCACCTTATTTTGAGGTGGTTTTTTTTTTATATAAATGTTCGTTCAATCAAAATAAAACCTATTTTTGTTAAAATGCATTTTGAGATTATTAAAAGAATGAAAAAACTGAATTATATCGACTTATTCGCTGGCGCAGGCGGCCTATCAGAGGGATTTGTCAGAGCGGGTTTCCATCCGATTGCATGTATAGAGCGTATTGTGACAAGTTAAAAACGAAAATAGAGAACAAATATGAATGTTATTCTATACCTTTAATAAGAGCCTAAATCAATCAAATTATGGAAAGAAAACTCTGGACAAAAGAAGAATTAATATTGGTTTTTAATCTGTATTTGAAATTGCCTTTTGGCAAAATGCACACCAGAACGCCAGAAATTATTGAAATGGCAAATCTTTTAGGCAGAACTGTAAATTCAATCGCAATTCGCCTAACAAATTTTGCAGCTTGCGATCCTTATCATCAAAACAGAGGCGTAAAAGGAATGGTTGGCGGAATTAAACAATGTCAGCCAATTTGGGACGAGTTCGCACAAAACAAAGAGATGTTGATTTTTGAAAGTGAAAGAATATTAGCGGAAAAAGAAAATCAAACTATTGAAAGCAAATTTGATAATTTACTTTTTGACCTGAAAGATTTGAAAGGTGAAACGAAAATTCGTGAAGTGAAAACAAGAGTAAATCAAAATGTTTTCAGACAAATTGTTGTTGCTAACTATTCTGGAAAATGTGCGATTACCGGTATTGATATTCCCGAATTGCTTTTTGCAAGTCATATTATTCCTTGGTCAAAAAATGAAGATGAACGGTTAAATCCTGAAAATGGAATTTGCTTATCTGCATTGTATGATAAGGCTTATGATAAAGGGTTGATTGCGATAAATGAACAATATCAAATTTTGATTTCTGATAAATTGAAAAAGAAAAAAGATGCTGATTATTATGGAAAGTATTTTACGCCAATTGAAAATCAAACACTCATTCAACCACAAAGATATTTTCCGAAAAAGGATTTTATTCAGTATCATCTTGATGTAATTTTCAACAAAAACTTTTAAGTTATGAATACAAATTATTGGATAAAAAACGATGCTTACAAAAAAGTTTTAACCAAAACACAAATACCAAACAAAGGCAATTTTAGTTTAATGGCTTATCATTTTAATGCGATGGACAAAAAGGGAATTGGTTTCTATTTTAATAAGAAAATTGAGTTTCAAAAAGATAATGTGTTCAGAAAAAATGGCAATGAATATGTGGTTCTTGAACACGATAATTTTAAAGAGTTTTTGATCTTGCCATATGATAATTTACCTGAATTAACTGAACGAGTGAAATCAAAAATAAATAATTGCACTACGGAAAAAGAAGTTTTGGATTTGCTGATTGCTGAAATGTAAAAATCTAAATCAATGGAAAATACCTCCTCTCAATTCATTCTATTCAAAACCGAAGGCAAAAAAAATTTCGGTGGATGTGCGTTTTGAAAATGAAACCGTTTGGCTGACACAAGCACAAATGGCAATGCTGTTTGATAAGGCAAATCAACATTAAGCGAACACATCAAACACATTTTTGAAGAAGGCGAATTAGATGAAAAAGTTTGGGATAATCATTTAGTCCAATGCAAAACATTTATTTCTTCTTCATCTTTTACTAAACTGAAGTAAAAAGAGCAACTTCACAAAGTTGCTCTTTTATTATTTTGTACGGTTGTTTATTTTTTCTTATTCAAGGCTTTTTCGTCTATCCATCGGTCTTTGTTGTTAGAGTCCAAAAGATACAGGATGTCGTCTTGCTTGGTAAGCAACATTACCTTGGTAATGGGAACGGCAATTCTCTTATTTTCAAGCTTATCAAATCGTAGGGAAACTACATTCTTGCCGGTTTTTACTACATCTCCGGAAAATACATTGGTAGAACTATCGCCTCTTTGTTTGTCATCAAAAATTTCTACATAAGTAGCTGATTTGCCTTTGATGATGATAAATAACCTTTCGGTATGGTCATCAAATTCTTTGATTTGTACAAATTTTTTGTCTTCGAAATCCACGGGATCTAATTTTTGGTTGATTCCTTTTTTGGCTTCTAACCGATCGAGAATAGCATTGATGGTTCCGTACTGGGCTTTAACACCTAAAACAGATGCAGCGAATACCAAGCAATAGATAATTTTTTTCATTTGGTTGTGTTTTTTATTGGTACAAATATAATGAGATAATGGAAAAATCCACTATCTCATCATGGGTGATTATTTTTAATTAAAGATTTCCTCTTCTTTCTTGTTCTCTTTCTAATGCTTCGAAGAGCGCTTTGAAATTTCCAGCTCCAAAGCTTTGTGCTCCGTGTCTTTCGATAATTTCGTAGAACAATGTAGGTCTGTCTTCCACTGGTTTGGTAAAGATTTGCAATAAATATCCTTCCTCATCACAATCGATAAGAATTCCTAGGTCTTGAAGTTTTTTGATGTCTTCGTCTATATGTCCTACCCTTTCTGGCACCATATCGTAGTAGGCTTCTGGTGGAGCGGACAGAAACTCAACTCCTCTGGCTTTGAGTTCGGTAACTGTTTTGATGATGTCTTTGGTGGCTACAGCAATGTGTTGTACTCCCTCGCCTTCGTAGAAATCCAAATATTCTTCAACTTGTGATTTTTTCTTTCCTTCCGCGGGTTCGTTGATTGGGAATTTGGCATAACCATTTCCGTTGGACATCACTTTGGACATCAGTGCGGAATACTCGGTATTGATTTGTTTGTCATCAAAGCTGAGGATGTTTACAAATCCCATTACCTCTTCGTACCATTGTACTACAGGGAGCATTCTGTTCCAATCTACATTTCCTACGCAGTGGTCCACATACAACAATCCTACATCGCTTGGGTTGTAGTCGCTTTCCCATTTTTCGTAGCCCGGCATAAAAGGACCGGAATAATTTTTTCTTTCGATGAACATGTGTACTGTTTCTCCGTAGGTATAAACTCCGGACATTCTTACTTCTCCGTGTTCATCGGTTAGTGTTGTGGGTTCCATATACGGTTTACCTCCTCTTTTGGTGGTTTCTTCGAAGGCTTTGTAGGCATCGTCCACCCAAAGGGCTAAGATTTTCACACCATCGCCGTGTTTTTTTTGGTGTTCGCAGATGGGGGAATCCGAATTTAACCCAGAGGTTAAAACCAAACGAATTTTTCCTTGTTGCAATACATAGGAAGCTCTGTCTCTAACGCCAGTTTCTGGACCTGCATACGCCACGGATTGAAATCCGAAAGCGGTTTTGTAATAATGTGCAGACTGCTTGGCATTTCCTACATAAAATTCTATATAATCTGTTCCGTTAATGGGCAAAAAGTTCTCTGCCTGTGCGATTTTCTCTGCAAAAGTGAGTGTTGACATTTTTATTTTTTTAAGATTATTGTTTTACTATTCAATGTCGCAAATATATTAAAATACCATCAATCGCTTTAAATAAAAACAAAAGAATCATAAATAAAATGGTAAAATTGTTTCAAACAATTCAAACTATTTTGTCTTAATTAAATTGTTATACTTACAATTTCTTCTTGTACCGCATTGCGTGAGGGATAGTAATGGAAATCCTTGGGCGAGGTAACGAGCCCAAGATTGGAATGGATAGCCCGACCCTAGCCTTGGGAAAAGCCTTGACGAGGGACACGCCCAAATAAAAAAAACAGCGACTATGGTTTGAAGACTAGGGGTAATATTTCGTTTTTGTTGAGGCCGTAACGGTGGATTTCTTCATCGGAAAATTGCTGTGAGTAGAAAAGTGCTTCTGTGCGGAAGCCTACTTGTGAGAGCCTATCGAAATAATCCATGCCGTACCATCGCACATGGTCGTACTGGCCGAAATGTTTTTGTTTTTCTTTGGGATCGGTAATGCTGAAGTCTTCGTAGGTTTTGGCTAAGGAGTTTTTCATGGGGACTTGTAGTATTCCCCAGCCTCCGGGTTTCATTACGCGGAAAAGTTCGGACATGGCTTTTTTGTCGTCCACAATATGCTCTAGTACATGGTTACAAAAAACCACATCGAAGCTTTGGTCGGCAAAGGGTAAATCGAGGATATCTGCTTTTACATCGACGATGGGCGAGAATAAATCGGCGGAAACATAGTCCAAATTGGACATTTTTTTGAATCGTTTGAGGAATTCTTGTTCTGGAGCGATGTGTAATACTTTGAGATTTTGGCTGAAAAATTGGGTTTCTCGTTGCAGGTAGAGCCACATTTGCCGATGTCTTTCTAAGCTGAGTGTGCCAGGAGAAAGTGCATTTTGCCTTTGTTTTCCGTAGCCGTAGGGCAAAAATTTGCGGTACGATTTCCCATCGATAGGATCGGTAAAGTTGTCTCCTTTGTAGTATTGGTAGATGATGGGTCTTATCCAGAGGCTGAATTGTATGAGCATAGGTCTCGGGATGATATTGAGGGCAAAATGGGTTAGCTTATTTTTCAAGGTTAGGGTTTAAAAATTAAAAACGGTTCAAAAATAAAAATTTCTGAACCGTTTGGGCAATATTTTTTTGAAATTAAAAATCGAAGGTAAAAGGAGCTTCTTCGTCGCTAACGATTCCTAAGGCTTCGTAAATGTATTTGAAGGTAGAAAGCAAGACTGGTTTTCCTTGTATGATGGCTACATCGTGTTCGAAATGTGCCGAAGGTGAATTGTCTTTGGAAGTAACCGTCCAACCATCGTCATGGAAGACTACTTCGTGAGTTCCTAAATTTATCATGGGTTCTATGGCCAAGGCGATACCGTCTTTGAGGACTTTGCCACTTCCTTTTCTTCCGTAGTTAGGGACTTGTGGGTCTTCGTGCATTTTTTTTCCTAAACCATGTCCCACCAATTCTCTTACCACACCATATCCATGAGCTTCGCAATAGGTTTGTATGGCATGGGAAATGTCTCCTACCCTTTTGCCTCGCACACATTGTTCAATACCTTTGTAAAGGGATTCTTTGGTTATTTGTAATAATTTTTTGGTTTCGGGAGCCACTTCGCCCACCTCAAAGGAATAGGCATGGTCTCCGTAAAAGCCATTCATATAAACGCCACAGTCCACGGATAAGATGTCTCCTTCCTGCAAGGGTTTGTTGTTTGGGATTCCGTGTACTACTTCTGCATTGGGCGATATGCACAAGGATTTTGGGAAGCCGTACATACCTAGGAAAGCAGGTTCGCCACCGTGGTCTTTAATAAATTCGTGTCCTAAATTATTTAATTCTAAAGTGGTAACGCCGGGTTGGATAATTTTGGCTATTTCGCCCAAAGTTTTGGACACCAGTTGCGCCGATTCGCGCATTAGTCTGAGTTCTTCTATGGATTTTAATTGTATCATACGCTGTTTGGTCTCTTACCAGAAGAGTCCTTTTTTCTTTTCTTTTTTTAATTTGGAATAAGCCAAAACTTCTCTACCATCTACACGGAATTCGATTTTCTCGTTGATGATGTTGTAAATTTCTCCCCATCCTGGGAATCCGCCGAGGTTTCTATCGTCTATAAAAAGGTCGGCATCAATTTTTCTGGACTGGTTTTCGGAGTCGAAAACTTCGCCTTCGAAGCTGGAATTAACGGCATAAAAATCGATTCCGTTTTTAGAGCAAAAGTCAATAGCTTCTTGTAGTGCTACTCCGTGTCTGTAAGTCCAAAGAATGAGTCTGTATCCTTCTGATTGTAATTTTTTGAGGGTTTCGAAGGCAAAAATTTTTGGTTTACCAATTCCTGGGTAGGCATCGTCCACTATAGTGCCGTCAAAGTCTATGGCTAATTTTTTATTACTTTTAATCATCGTTCTTTTTTGGAAATTTGGTGCAAAGATAATTAAAATAAAAAGTTGAAGAGTATAAATTGAATATGACTTTAGCAACAATGAATAAGCTGAAGCAATAACATAGCATGAAAAGTTGTATGCTAAAACGATCATTGAAATCAACAAAAAAAAACAATATTAATTTTGGAAGTAGAATTACACTCTTTTTTGTTACAACCAACCTAATGAAGATGAAAAGAGGCTTTAGAATTGGTAAATGAGTTTTATTTGTGCAAATAGTTATTTTATAAAAATATGCCAATGATGACGGGTAATAATTATGGACATATTTTTTTAAAAATAGATACCTAGAATTAAATAGGTAATTCCAAATTCATTTGGAATTTCTTTGGATATTTTGTACAAATTATTGAAAAAACGAACTTTTGTTTTTGGTTGCGTGAGTGACAGTAGTGGCATCCTTTTTCTAGCGAAGGAATTGAGCGTTGGAGAAAAAGATAGAACGAATGGCACGACCCGAGTCTATGGACAAGCTTTGGCACGAGGGGCACGCCCAAATAAATAATATAAAAAAAAGGGTTTCTGCTTCGAAACCCTTTCATTATTATTTTTCTGTTGCTCTTTGCAATACTTCATCTACCATTCCGAAGGATTTGGCTTCTTCGGAAGTCATCCAGTAATCTCTATCGGAGGATTTTTCTACCCACTCGAAATCTTGTCCGGAATGATGAGCGATAATGTCGTATAGTTCTTTTTTGAGTTTGAGCATTTCTCTAAGGTTAATTTCCATATCGCTTGCCACTCCTTGTGCACCGCCTGAAGGCTGGTGTATCATCACTCGGGAGTGCTTCAGGGCAGATCTTTTACCTTTTTCGCCCGCAACCAAAAGTACAGCACCCATAGAAGCTGCCATTCCGGTACAAATGGTGGCTACATCTGGTTTGATAATTTGCATGGTGTCATAGATGCCTAATCCTGCATACACACTTCCGCCTGGGGAATTAATGTAGATTTGGATGTCCTTGCTGGAATCTGAACTTTCCAAGAACAACAGCTGTGCTGTGACAATATTGGCCACCTGATCGTCTATTCCTGTTCCTAGGAAAATAATTCTGTCCATCATCAGACGAGAGAAAACATCCATTTGGGCTACATTCAGTCGTCTTTCTTCCATAATGTATGGCGTAAGATTGGTTGGATTGAAAATTCCCATATATTGATCGGTTGCTAAACCGCTATTGCCGAGATGTTTTACGGAAAAATCTCTAAATTCTTTTTTAATGTCCATTGTATGTGTAATTAATATTTTTTAAAGGTAAAGGTTTTTGTTAAATCTCAAAAATTATTCCTCAAAAATGATAAGGTCAAAATGTCAGATAATTCTGTACATATTTTGGTCAATTTTATTTTTTAGGTGGGTGAGGTTTATAATTTTCATATAGATTTCTTCTTTTTGCTCGGCGGTTGTAAGCTGTGTTTTAAGATCTTCAATCAATTGTAAAATATATTCTCTTTTGTGTCGAATCATGACATCGGTAACGATTTTGGGCATGACTTCATACTCATTAGGGAAATGCGGAATATTGTGTTTGCTCCAATCGCTGATGTGGTAATCGTCTATTAGGACATCCGCTGCTTTGGTGCTGAGTTCTTCATCCATTAAAGTAGCAAAAAAATCACCTGTTCTAAGGGAATTTTGTTCGATACCTAATTGTATTTCAGTAATTATTTTTTTGTTTAAAGGATTTTGAATTTCGTAATTGTCTTCGGAGAAGTGTTGCAGTATTTCTTCGATAACAGATACTTTGTATTCTTTATTTTCGGCATCCTTTCTGGTTACGATATTGTCTCCATATTTCAGCATAAGCTCCACCAATTTTTCTTCCAAGATCAACAATGGGTTTACACTGGGGAGTGAGTCGCTTACGATTTCTAATTTGGGTTGAGCCTGAAGATTTCCTTGGGCTTTGGGTTGTTGCTGTACGACTTGGTTTTGCAAGCCCAATTCGTTGAACAAGCTCTGCTGACTAAGTCCAAATTTTGCTGAAACCTCTTGTAAATATACTTCTTGCTTGAGGGGATTGCTGACAAAAGCGACAGATTTTACTATATCTCGTATGGCTTCTGCTTTTTTAATAGGATCGTTTTGCGCTTCTTTCAATAAAACTTCTGCTTTGAAATCGATGAAATCTTTAGCTTCAGTTTTGATGAAATTTTCTACAAATTCTTTGGGATGAAGTTTGGAAAACGAGTCCGGATCATGCCCGTCTGGGAAGAGCAATACCCGAATATTCATGCCTTGTTGCAAGAGCAAATCGATGCTTCTAAAGCTGGCTTTTATCCCAGCGGTATCTCCATCAAAGAGGATGGTTACATTTTCAGTAAGTCTTTTGATGAGTTTAATTTGCTCTGTGGTAAGAGCAGTTCCCGAGCTGGCAACGGTATGTTCTATTCCTGCTTGGTGCAGAGAGACCACATCCATATACCCTTCTACCAACAAACAAAGATTTTCTTTGGCAATGGCTTGTTTGCTTTGGCTCAGACCATAGAGAATATTGGATTTATGGTATATTTCGGTTTCGGGTGAATTGAGGTATTTGGCGGTTTTAACATTAGATTTTAAGATCCTCGCACCAAAACCTACAACCCTTCCGGAATAATTTAAAATAGGAAAAATAACTCTTTCTCTAAATCGATCGATTCCATTGGTGGCGTTTTCCGGGAAAATAGAAAGTCCCGATTTTTCTAATATCTCTTTGGAATAGCCTTTATCCAGTGCAAATTGTGTGAAAGCATTTTTCTGTTCTGGCGAAAAACCCAAATGAAATTTCCTGATGGTTGCCTCAGAGAGTTCTCTTTCTTTGAAATAGGAAAGCCCAATGTTTACCCCTTCTTCTGTTTCCCAAATCACATGTTGAAAATAGTCGTTGGCAACATCATGAATTTTGTATAAAAGTTCTTTATCGGTTTGGGATTTTTTTTCTTCCTCCGTGAGTTCTCTTTTGTCCTCCTCTATTTCAATGCCATATTTCTTTGCAGCATGCCTTAGTGCTTCCGGATAGGTATAGCCTTCCACCTCCATAAGGAAGGAAATAGCATTACCACCTTTTCCAGTGGAGAAGTCTTTCCAAATTTGTTTGCTTGGGGAAACCACAAAGCTGGCTGTTTTTTCGTCCCTAAAGGGACTCAATCCTTTGAGGTTGGCACCTGCTCTTTTGAGTTGTACATACTCGCCAACGATTTCTTCGACGCGTATGGTCGAAAATATTTTATCTATGGTGGCTTGAGTTATCATGGGGTAAAAATACAAATTTTCATAAGGCAAAAAGAATAAAAAATCCGGGATTACCCGGATTCAATTTATTTTACTTTTACTAATTCTACATCGAAAATAAGCCAAGCATTGGGTGGGATCACTCCACCTGCACCTCTAGCTCCGTAGCCCAAATCTGCAGGGATGAGGAAAGTTGCAGCTTCTCCTTCTTTTAGAAGCATAATTCCTTCGTCCCAACCTTTAATTACATGACCTAATCCAATGGGGATTTCAATTGGTTCGCCTCTTTTAAATGAATTATCAAATTCCTGACCGTTCACCAATTTACCAGCATAGTGTACAGAAACGGTACTCCCTTTGGTTGGTAATTTGCCCTCGGTTGTTTTGGTTATTTTGTAATAAAGTCCAGATTCGGTTTTTTGCATTCCGCTTTTTAAATCGTCCACCAACTTTTGTTGTTGGGCAGCAAATTCTTCTTCTTTTCTTTTTTTCTCTTCAGCTTCTTTAGTCAAATAAACCTGATTATTTTCTTTTATTTTTTCTTTCCCTTCAATAAATACGTTGGCAGCATCATAATCTTTATAGGCATCTCCTTTGGAGAAGATGGTTACTTTCTCAAGTACCACATCGGTTTTTGGTTTGTCTTGAGCACCGGTTTCTACATTGGCGATAACATCAACTAAATCTTTGCCCACAACAATTTCTCCAAAAATAGTGTGTTTTCCGTCTAGCCAAGGAGTGGGTACTTCGGTAATAAAGAACTGAGATCCGTTGGTATTGGGACCAGAATTGGCCATAGATAAGATTCCTTTTCCGGTGTGCTTTAGGTCGTTTTTCTCATCATCGAATTTATATCCAGGGTCTCCCATTCCTGTTCCTTTAGGATCTCCTCCTTGAATCATAAAGTTTTTGATGATTCTGTGGAAGATGGTTCCGTCATAAAAAGGAATTCCTTTTGCTTTGGAGGTATTTTCTATTTTTCCTTCAGCCAATCCGATAAAGTTAGCTACGGTAACCGGAGATTTTTTATCTTCGAATTTTACCACCATGTTTCCTTTGGTCGTTTGCAAATTGGCATACAAACCATCTTGTAAACCATTGTAGATTTCTTTGTCTATATTCATTTTTTTATAAATTGGGGCGCAACTAAACAACGAGAATCCCGCTGCAATTAATGCTATTTTAGGGTTAAATTTCATTTGATTTCACTGTTAAAGAAATGCAATAATACGGAAAATCAATTATTCTATCAAAACAGCAAGTCCGAAAATCTACGGACTTGTGTATTCTATATACTTCTATTTAAAAAAAATGTTAGAATTGCTTTTCTACCAAAATTCTCCATCCGAATGGGTCTTCGGCTTTGTTGTTTTGGATATTTACAAGCTCATCCTGAAGTGTAAGTGCAAAGCTGTCTTCTTTGGCTAAAATTGGGAGTTCCAATTTTTCTCCTTTGTATCCAAGTGCTTTGAATGCAGAAGTAACTACAGCCGTACCAACGCCCCAAACTTCTTTTAAGCTACCATCTTTGTGTGCATTGATGACCATTTCTACAGCAACAGGTTCTACTTTTACTTCAATTCCTTTGTGTTGTGCCAATTGTATAAAGCTATCTCTGGTTACACCATCCAATATTTTTTCTGAAGTAGGTGGGGTATAAATGGTATCGTTAATTCTTACAAACACATTCATGGTTCCACTTTCTTCAAAATATTCGTGAGTAGCATCGTCGGTCCAAATAATTTGTTCGTAGCCTTCTTCGTTGGCTAATTTGGTTGGATAAAAGGAAGCTGCGTAGTTACCGGCTGCTTTGGCAGAACCTACTCCACCGTTAGCTGCTCTGGAATAATGATCAGAAATTTTCACAGAAACAGGTTCAGAATAATAATTTTTTGCAGGAGTGGCTACAATAGCAAACATATATTTAGAAGAAATTCTAGCTTTCAAAGCTTCTTCTGTAGCAAAAACCAATGGTCTGATGTACAAAGAATTTCCAATTCCGGAAGGAACCCACTCTCTGTCCATGTCCACTAAAGCTTTCAACCCTCCAATGAACACCTCTTCCGGAACTTCTGGAATAGCTAATCTTTTGGCTGATTTATTGAATCTTTCAAAGTTTTTTTGAGCTCTAAATAAAAATACATCTCCGGCTTCGTCTTTGTAGGCTTTCATACCTTCGAAGCAAGCTTGTCCATAGTTTACCCCCATCATTGCTGGAGTAAAAGGAAGTGGACCATAAGGCATCAATTTCGGTTCCCCCCATTTTCCGTCTTCATATTCGCAGATAATCATGTGATCTATAAATGCGCTTCCGAATGTAAAATTCTTCGGATCAAATGTTGAAATTCGAGGGTTGGTCGTTTTTTGAATTATCATTTTGTAAATTTTAAATGGTATTCAACAAATTTAACATAATTTTTTTATTATCAAAATTTTCCTGTACTTTTGGAAAAAAAAGCATTGAAAAGAGAAATAAAAACCACTAGTGACGGTAGTAAAACACTGTATATTAATGATTTGGACGAATGTTATCATTCCCATCATGGGGCGTTACAAGAAGCTGAGCATGTATTTATTAAAAATGGACTAAACCTAGTAAATAAAAATGAAATTAATATTTTAGAACTAGGTTTCGGAACAGGTTTAAATGTTTTAGTAACAATTAATGAATATTTAAAAACCAACAAAAATCATGTCATTAATTACTTTAGTTTAGAAAAATATCCCATAAATGAGAGTGAAGTTGCCGATTTGGACTATGCCTCTCTTTTTTGTGAACAAAATTTAACATTAATTGGGGAAAAAATTCATCGAATTGAGTGGGAAAAATTAGGTGAAATTATCCAAGGGTTTAATCTAAAAAAAATACAATGCGATTTTTATGATTTAAAAAGTTTGACTTTACCACCTATAGATTTGGTTTATTATGATTGTTTCGGTGCGAGAGTTCAACCAGATTTATGGGAAAAACCTCTCTTTGAAATGGTGTATCATAAAATGAATACCAACGCTTTGCTCACTACTTACTCTTCTAAAGGATCGGTTCGACGAATTTTGATGGAATTGGGCATGAAAGTTGAGAAAAGACCTGGGCCACCCGGAAAACGAGAAATGCTGATTGCTTGGAAAAGAGAAAAGAATATAGAATAAAGAGAAAAGAATATAGAATAAAGAATAAAGAGAAAAGAGAAAAGACTTTTCTCTTTTCTCTTTATTAGCAGTTTAATTGAGGTTGGCCATTTTCTCTGCATATTCTTTGGCAAATATTTTCCTGTCGCTTTCTAATTGCTCTATATTTTTGGGCAAACGATAGGCAAATAAAACTTTTTCTTCGTCAAGGAAAATAATTTCTTTTTCTTCGCCATCAATCATTTGTGAGAAAATCTCCCACATGGAAGTATCTTTTAATTTTAAAAATTCAAAAAAATCTTTGGCTTTAATTTCTATGGTTTTCATTGTGTACTATTTATTTTTGTAAGGATATCGCTTGTTTTTTTGATTGGTAAATTTTAAAAGTTAGTATCTACTTTTTCTTCATGGATTTTTAAAATCCTAGAAATTTAAATTTTAATTGTAAGGCAAAGTTATCATTAAAATTTGTATTAGCGTAGTGCCCCACTCTATAGAAGAAACCAACATTAAATTGTGTGGACATAAAATTATTCCATTCAACACCAACTTCTTGGTATAAATGATTGAGTTTTTGAAACTCGAATTGATGGAGGTCTTTATTTTTCATATCGCCAATAATCCCACGATAAACCACATCAAAACTGGAAATATTTTTGCCAAAAGTTGTAAAATACCAAGGAATTCTGTGGGTGATATAAGTCCCAACAAATCGATCGTTGAAATATTTCCCGCCTTGCATGGTCGCAAATCCTAAATAAGAAGTTAAATTATAATTCAATTGGTTTTTACCATGCCCCAAACCATTCATCATAAAATGATGCCAAATAGGAGTATCGCCTTGTGTTATTCCACCGTAGAGCCTAATTCCGGATACGCCGATTTTTGTTTTGAAATGATGTACTGCCAAAAAGTCCCATCGGCTGTAGTGTAAATCGCCTCCAAAAGCCTTCCAGCCTTGTTCGTAATTCATGATAAAGTCGGGATAGTTTTCCTCAAATGTAAACTTGCCGGAAGGAGTCATAATATTTTTTGCATTGGGTGAATATTTAAGCGTTATCATAGAAGCCACATTGTTGAACTGGCTACCAATGCCATTGAAATTATACGCAAACAAGGCGTTTTCGGATTGCTTTTTAATAGATGTATTGATTGTAAGTGCGTTGGTTAGATCGTATTCGTAGGCAAATTTGAAACCTTTGAAGTGGAAAAACTTATCGTTATTTAAATCGACTTCGGAGTTCATCAATCCCATACGCATATTCCATTGATATTCGTTAAATCTACTGGCGGCTATTACATCATCAAAATATTCAGCACGGAAAAATGCATTTCTTTGGAGACTGGTTTTTACATCTACCCCAATGCCATATTTCCATTGTTGGTCTTTGAAACCATAGCCTACATAAAAATCAGGAGAAATATATTTGTTCAATCTTTCGTTAAATTTAACTGCCAATGTTGCTCTAAAACCTTCATAGCCATTGAATTTTAATAATTGTGGAATATCAAAATTGAACATTCCCAATCGTAATTTTCCTCGTACTGCTCCGGAAAGAAGACCTACTTTTTGGTCTATTTTATACTTTTTCCCAATGCTGTCAATTTTATCGTAAGTGTTTCTTTCTCTGTAGCTCAATGTATCGGTTCTGTATTTATCCAAAAGCGATCCATCGGTATTTTTTACCTCTAAACTATAGCCTTCAAAATCTTGATCTCGTTTGGTAATAGGGCTTTGAAAATCGAAATAATTAGACTTCATATAGATATAATTGCCAAATTCTTGCTTTTTTTTGGAAACAACTAAGGAGTCTTCTGTTTTATTCGGAGTTGTATGTGTTTTTGGTCTGTCATCAAAAGAAGTTTTGCCCATTTTGATTTTTAAATTTTCAGATTTCAAAAACCATTTCCCTTCAAATGGAGCCCATACACTGGCAATATAGCCTTCGTTTTTCACTTTAGAATTATGTTCAATTTTCTTTACTGCATAGGTTGCTTGGTCTATATAGAGTATTCCAGTAAATTTTCTTCTGGTGGTTTGAGATTTACTACCTGCAGGTCTGAAACGAATAATCCAAGTTTTTCTTCCATCAATTTCGGCAGAATCCGTCAAAAAGAATCGGTATAGTTTTCTGTTTTCTTCTTTTATTTCTCTAGGAATTTTATTTCTATTGCTTCTCAGGGTTAGCATTTCGTAGAATGGTTGGTGTAATCCCGCTACACGATTATCCAAAACCAAAGACTTTTCGCCTTTATTTTTATCCCATAAAAATTCCATGGCTCTTTCCCACATAAAAAGCTTGCTTCCTTGCATGAGGCGCAAAAAATTCATTTCTTCCAACGAATCTTTTTTGGTCTTTTCTGTTTTAATTTTTGTGTTTTTCACATTTTTCAGAGAGTCCAGCCGTTTATTGGTGTATTGATTGAAAGAAGCAATACTGTCTTGGTCGAAATCTACAGATATTTTTTCGTAGGATTTATAAGAATAGGATGGTAAAGATTTTGGTGAATTATCATCAAAGCGTTCATTTACTTTTTTTAGAATCGCCAAAGCACGAGGGTCACTTTTGTCCGCAATTACCACCATTTCTATCCCTTTAGTTTTAGGATCTTCAGGACTTAGATAGACTTTCATTTTCTTTTCCACCAGCACTTCCTCGTCATAGTACCCTTTGGCTTTTATTTTCAATTGAGCACATTTAGTTGTCAATTGTAGATTACCACTTTCGTCCGTGGTTCCTAGCATTTTTTGGTTACAATAGATGTTTGCTCCGGAGATAGGCTTTTTTTTCTCTTGTTCTAATACTTGTATTGTATATTGTGCGTGAAAATAAAAAGGAAAAAAAAGAAGAAATAAAAAGGTTTTTAGTTGCGTCATAACAAATGATTAATATACCAAAAATAAAGATTTTTTCGGTTTTCAAAATTATTTTTGAATTTAATAATGCTCAAATAGCCTATTTTATACTAAGAATTTATCCGTTATTTGTAAATTAAACCTTTTGGGATAGAAACAGAAAGGTTTTCAAGTTGCTTTATACCATCTAAAAACTCCTAAAAATACGGGTGTTAATTCTCTAAATCCCACAATTATTCATTCCATTTAACCAAAAATTATTAATATTGTATGGAAGCATCAATCATTACCTTTAAAACTACTTTCATGAATTTGAAATCAATTAATATATTTCTTTTTATTTTTTTGAGTTTTACTTTCCGAGCTCAAATGTCTTTAAACAAAATAGACTCTGAAGAACTCATCGCAAAACTACCTACTGTGGATAGGGAATTTAGAGGAGTTTGGATTTCTACTGTGGCCAATATCAATTGGCCTTCTAAAAATAATTTGACTGTCGCCCAACAAAAAGCTGAAGCCCTACAACTACTAGATATGTTGGAAGCTGCCAACTTCAATGCCGTAATATTTCAGGCAAGACCTTCTGCTGATGCCTTATACAAAAGCAATCTAGAGCCTTGGTCTTATTTTTTGTCTGGTCAAACTGGAAAAACGCCTTTTCCTTTTTACGATCCTTTGGAATTTTGGATAGAAGAAACCCACAAAAGAAATATGGAACTCCATGTTTGGATGAATCCTTTTCGTGCTTCCCATTCCACTGGCGGGCCGATTACAGCCCAATCTATGGTGAAGAAAATGCCCAATCAAATAGTCAAATTACGAAATGGCATGTATTGGTTTGATCCTGCAGATCCAGCAACGCAAGACCATGTTTCTAAGGTGGTAAGAGATATTATAAAAAACTATGATGTAGATGGGATCCATTTTGATGATTACTTTTACCCATACAAAGAATATAATGGTGGTGCTGATTTCCCAGATTATCAATCGTGGACTGCCTATCAAAAATCGGGGGGACAATTATCCAGAGCCGATTGGAGAAGAGACCAAGTCAATCGTTTTGTGAAAAGAATTTATACCGAAATTAAAGCAGAAAAAAATTTCGTGAAATTCGGGATCTCACCTTTCGGAATTTGGAAACCAGGATTTCCAGAAGGGATTACAGGATCTTCACAATATGACGAGCTCTATGCCGATGCAAAACTATGGCTGAACGAGGGCTGGTTGGATTATTTTGCACCACAACTTTATTGGAAAATTGGCGGAGCTCAAGATTATGAAGCGTTACTTCATTGGTGGCAGCAGGAAAACACCAAAAACAGACATCTATTTCCAGGAATTAACACCGTGGGAATAAAAAATGTCGTTAATAAAAGTAAAGAAATAAGCGAGCAAATAAAAATAGACAGAGCATTGAATGCTAAAGATAAAGGCACCATCCATTGGAGCATTGCAGGACTTAGTAAAAACAAAGAAATGCTGGAAACCATACAAAACTTATATAAAGAAAAAGCATTACCTCCTGCTTCCTTTTGGTTAAAATCCGAGAATACGGTTGCACCTAGTTTATATACCCTAACCGATGGAAATAAAATTAAACTGAACTGGCAACAAAAAAAATCTCAAAACATTGCCTATTGGATTTTGAATTTAAAATACGATAACCAATGGGAAACCGAAATTCTACAGGCAACTACAACAACAATGCTTATAGAAAGCCAAAAAAATAATAAAAAATTAAAAGCCATTGCCATCCGATCGGTGGACCGAGTGGGAAAAGAATCTCCTGCTGAAATTAGAACTTTGGATTAAATTAAAATAACAAATACAATTATATGAAATCGCCATGTACAAATTTGCTTTTTTACGCAATTAATCATCATCGATTTCCATTAAAAAAATAAAAAAGATGAAGATAAACACGAATGAAGATTTGGCGATTGACTTCGTAGAACCCCTTCGTTAGGTTTACATATGACAAATAAAAAACAATAAATATCTACATATGAATAAGAAAAATTGCACCCTAGCAATGATTTTCTTTAGTGTATCTCTCTTTTATGCACAAGAACATCAACTGAAAAACATTACCCAACTTACCTTTGGAGGGGATAATGCTGAAGCTTATTTTTCGCCTAATGGAAAGATGCTGACCATGCAAGTTACCAATCCAGCATTGGGTGCACATTGTGATCAGATTTTTCTATATGATTTAAATCAAAAACCGAATGAGCAAAACTTGCATCTCGCTTCCACAGGAAAAGGTAGAACAACTTGTTCCTTCTTTATGCCCGATGGAAAACATATTTTGTATGCTTCTACCCACAAAAGCAACGATGCTTGTCCACCCAAACCTAGCCCAAGAAGTGATGGAAAATATTTATGGCCTATTTATCCTGAATTCGATATTTTTGTTGCTGATTTAAACGGAAAAATTGTCCAACAATTAACCGACAATCCAGGATACGACGCAGAAGCGGTTGTTTCTCCAGATGGAAAGTACATTGTATTTACCTCTACCCGAAGTGGCGATTTGGAATTGTGGAGAATGGACATTGATGGGAAAAATCTGAAACAACTAACCTTTGGATTGGGATATGATGGTGGTGCTTTTTTCTCTCACGATTCCAAAAAATTAGTATTCCGATCATCCAGACCTTCAACACCTGAAGAGATAAAAGAATACAAAGAACTCTATGCTCAGAATCTGGTTGCACCTACAAAAATGGAAATTTATACCATGAATATAGATGGTAGCAATATGAAGCAAATTACCCATTTAGGAAAAGCCAATTGGTCGCCATACTTCCATCCTTCCGACAAAAAGATACTTTTTTCCAGCAATCATCACTCCACCAAAGGATATGATTTTCAAATATATTCAATAGATGTAGAGGGTAATAACCTAAAACAAATTACATACGAAAGCATGTTTAATGCATTTCCTATGTTCTCTCCCGATGGTAAAAAATTAGCTTTTTCTAGTAATAGAAATGCCGCAAAACCACATGATACCAATGTTTTTGTTGCCGATTGGGTGGAGGCCGATGACAAAGAAAATGTACAAACCCAACAGTTACAATCGAGTATTTCTTATTTGGCATCCGATGCACTAAAAGGAAGACTGGCAGGAAGTGAAGGCGAGAAAAAAGCGGCAGATTTTATTGCCAGTAAATTGAAAAAACTGGGACTGAAAACTCAAATTTTACCTTTTGAATACGAAACCAAACTCAATCCCCATGATGATAAATCTTCGGTGAAAATAAATGCCAGAAATGTAGTGGGATATTTGGATAATAAAGCCAATAAAACCATTGTAATCGGTGCTCATTTTGATCATCTGGGACTTAACGAACACCACCACTCTACTCAAATGAACTCTGAAGGACTTATCCATAATGGTGCAGATGATAATGCCTCTGGAGTAGCAACTGTCCTAGAACTGGCAAGAATGTTTAGCCAAAACAAAAACAAAGAAAATGTAAATGTTGTTTTTGCCTTTTTTTCTGGTGAAGAAGATGGACTTATGGGTTCTAAGCATTGGGCAGAAAAAATAAAAACACAGTATCCCAACATAATTTCCATGATTAATTTGGATATGGTAGGCCGATTGGATAAAGATAAAAACCTTACTGTAGGCGGTGTGGGAACCTCTCCTGTTTTCCCAAATCTTATTGAAAAGTATAAACCCGCAGGAGTAAATATTGCTGTGGACAATTCTGGTGTAGGGCCATCGGATCATACCAGTTTTTATCTAAAGGATATTCCGGTTTTGTTTTTCTTTACCGGAACCCATACCGACTACCACAAACCAAGTGATGACGAAGATAAAATTAATTACTCCGGCGTAAAAACCATCACCGAGTATGTTTTTGCACTGGCAAATGCATTGGCTGCTGAAAAAGAAATTCCTTTTACCAAAACTAAAATTCAAGAAGGAAAAGCTGTACCTAAATACAAAGTAACACTCGGCATTATGCCAAGTTATGCCGATACCAAAGATGGTTTGCATATAGATGGTGTGGTAGATAACCGCCCTGCAGCACTTGCCGGAATACAACAAGGCGATATCCTAAAAAAAATAGGAAATTGCGAAATAAAAGAAGTCTATACCTATATGGACTGTCTCTCAAAAATAAATGCAGGTGAAGAGCATACCGTCGTCGTTATTCGGGACGGAAAAGAAATTCCACTGAAAGTAAAATTCTAATCGTAAATGCAATGCTTCGATGTTTTTCGGAGCATTGCTTATTTTATTTCTCCCTTTACTTTGCTGTATTCAATAGTTTTTATACATTTAACCAAATAAAAAACACATTCAAAATGTTGTTATCATTAAGCCATTTAAGTATTTTTGTTATTGCCATTTTTATTTACCTTATTCCCATTGCACTCATTATTTATTGGATGGTGAGAATGTTGAAAAATACCAACGAAAATAACCGATTGCTTCAGGAAATTTTAGAACATATAAAAAAACAATAAAGAATAATTAACGAATGATTTTCAGAGATTGTCTTCAATATAGTGGGAAAATATTTGCCCTGTTTTGTGGGTTAAATCTGATTTTTTCTTGTGCATCAACACAAAAAAAACAGTCAGAGCCAATCTACAATACAAGCAATTGTAACCAAGACAATACCTATCATTACAGTGTCAGAGATATTCCTACTCCATTTCATAACTTGAAAGTGGACACTTTGTTGAGCAACAGATTTCATGAAAAAGAACTGAATTTGGCCCACTCAATCGGGATTAGCCAATTACTTTCAGATTATATTCAACTCAAAAAAAAACAGAAACAACAGCCTTCGCTTGAAAATCAACTTCAACAAATACAGCTCAAACAATCCATTAATTCCAAAATGGATTTGGCTTCATTAGAAATTTCATCAGTAGCTGCCGAATTGGATTGTGAGGAAGAAAGAATAACACAAATCGCTTCTTACCTCAAAGAAAAAGAAGCCAAAACAGAAACCCGTCTTACTGTAGGTTCTATCATTTTAGGCTCTGCCACAGCCATTGTAACCGGAGTGCTCTTAGGTTCGGACAGTGAGAGCAAAGCCGCAGATTACATTGGTGTAGGAGTAGGAATTGCCGATGCAGCCTTAGGGATCATGATCCTTACCAATCACAGAAAAGTAGTACTAAAACATGAACGAAATGTACTAAGAGAAATCTGGACTTCGTCTCCCACTTCTTCTGTTTATCCTCCATCCATCTGGTATTATCTCAATTATGCCAATCCCAATCATCCCGGAGAAACATCACTTCGAGCGCAACTGATCGCCAATTGGAAAAATTATGGGCAAGTACGGAAGTCCAAAAAAGAAGCAGAGCTAGACATCTATTTCGGAAACGGCGGAACATATACCACCGATCAACTCGACAATAGAGCCAGTATGTACGATCAGATAGAATCGACCATCAAACTCATGAAACAAGATCTTAGAAATTTAACCCTCAATATAGAAAAACTCGAAAAAATAAACTAAACACTATCCACTAAGAACCATCAACCATCAACCCACACCCATGATAGACAAAATAAACATTCGAGTATATGCTTGTTGCATTCAAGACAAAAAAATATTGGCATTGTATGAAGAATATGCCGGCGACAATTTGCTTAAGCTCCCCGGAGGAGGTTTAGAGTTTGGGGAAAGCGTTATCCAATGTTTGCATAGAGAATTTGACGAAGAATTGAATTTAAAAATTCATAATATTCAACATTTTTACACACAAGAAGATTTCTTACGCTCACGATTTCGAGAAAACGAACAATTGCTTACCATTTATTATAAGATCGATTTAGTCGATCCCAACGAGATGATTATCCGTGATCCTTGTATCGAAAAAGCCGAATGGATTTCTCTAGAGCAAGAAAATCCCTTCACACTCCCCATAGATGCACTGGTTTTTGAAAAATTAAAAAAGGAAATTTTATAGATTTTCTTTAGGGCGTTCCCCTCCAGCCTTTCCCTAGGCTAGGGTCGGGCTTTACATTCCAATCTTGGGCTCGTGCCTCACCCAAGGATTTCCATTGCAATCCCTAACGCATAAAAAAGGTTTGATCATACACATCAAACCTTTTTCATATCACAATATAGTTGTAGTATAGTTTTTAGAATAAATCGTTCAGAATTTTGGCCAAACGAAGCCCTCCATACAACAATTGCCTTTCCAATAAATCATTAAATTGATAATCGTATTCGTATTTATAATTTTGATTGGGCTTGGTATTTTGATATATTTTATCCGCTTGAAGACGACTGTCGTAAATCCAGCTTTCCAAGCTCCCACGCTGCACAGAATCTATATCCACTTCTTTTCTCAACAAAACATCCGCATATTCGGTATAGCTGTATTTTTGATAATCCACCAATTGGTTGTCCCACAATGAATGTAAATTGGTAGGTTGTCCAAAAAAACTTAAAGTAATGGTATTTCCCCCTTTGTCCGATTCATTCCCTACATGCAATGGTTGGGCCATATCGCCCACAATATGGATCAAAAATCGAAGTGCAATTTCACGATCCTTAGGAGCAGTATTTTTGTCTTTTATTTGTGCGGACAATGTTTGGATTTGAGAGAATAAATTAGGAGCCTTTACTTGATGCAATGCTTCTGAAAACGACGACAAATCTTTGGTTTCACTCACATTTACAAAATGCCATACTCCGGTAGATTTCCAAGTCTCGGATTGATCTGACTTAATAAAATCTGGCCAATTGGCCCAATAAGCTAATTTTTGGTTCCCAATGATTTCCTTTAGTTTTCTTTGAGTTTTATGTTTTAAATTTCTTTCCGCAATTTCTGCAATTACTCTATGCCCTGTTGTTCCCCATGCATAGGCTTTAGTAAAAGTGCATGCCAAAAAAAAACTTAAGATTATTTTCTTCATGATAATTATTTCGTAATTTTAAAATTTTGTGCTCCTGGATAAGGTCTTAGATAACCCAAATGCCAGTTGGATCGAAGTAAGGATTCTATAAAAGCATCACTTCTGTCTTGGTGAGGATTGTACGGTTCTTTTATATCTACATCGGCCACATTTCCTTTTACATTCCACCAAAATGCAGACCAACCCCCTCTAAGTTCTTTTATGATTTCGTACACGGTTTTCCCGGTGGCACGATTCATGAGTTTAGCAAAAACACGACCTTCAGTAGTGGTCAAATCTCGTAGCTGAGTTTCGTATTGCTGTGCGAGTTCATTTTGTTTCTGCTTGATTAGTTTTCTTTTTTCGCTTCCTTCCAATTGGGCAGTTTGCTTCTGTATGTCCCAATATTGGTACAACGCTTTTAAAAATAAAGGATAGACTCTATTTAGTTTTTTATTGAGAAAATAATAATAATTTTGATCGAGTTGGTTATTGAATTTAGGCTTGTTCAGAAGAACAATTTCATCCATCACCACCACCGTTTCTCCATTTATTTCATAGATTTTGGCTTTTTGTTGTACATCATAATAGTATTTATTACCAAAATCGTCCACCTTCAATTGGTCTTCAGGATACTGACTTAGAGGTCTTGCAATCAGTATGCTGTCTTTTTGCGCATGAATAAATATTCCTAAAAACAATAGCAATATAAAGTTAAGTTGTTTAAAATTCATTATTTTTACCCATTAAATCAGTAATTGTTCAACGCAAAAATCATTCCTTAACTTATGAAATTTGAAAAAAAATCCATACATTTTCTTGAAGAATATTTAAACACATCATCGCCAACGGGTTATGAGCATAAAGGACAAAAAGTTTGGATGAACTACATACAACCTTATGTGGACAAAATTGAATTCGACCATTATGGTACTTGCTATGGAATCATCAATCCAGAAGCACCTTTTAAAGTAGTGATCGAAGCTCATGCCGATGAAATTTCTTGGTATGTAAATTATATTACAGACGATGGACTTATCTATGTTATCAGAAATGGAGGTTCGGACCAAATGATTGCCCCCTCCAAAGTAGTCCACATCCATGGCGACAAGGGTATTGTGAAAGGTGTCTTTGGCTGGCCTGCCATTCATACCCGAGTGGGAAATGAAAAGGAAACTACTCCTAAAATTGAAAATATCTTTATCGATTGTGGTGCAACTAGTAAACAAGAAGTTTTGGATCTTGGGATTGAAGTTGGCTGTATGATTACTTATCCCGACGAATTTTTCGAAATGAATGATCGTTATTTTGTATGCAGAGCTTTGGACAACAGAATAGGTGGTTTTATGATTGCAGAAGTTGCAAGACTTTTAAAAGAAAATAAAGTACAACTTCCCTTTGGGCTTTACATTACCAATTCCGTGCAGGAAGAGGTTGGACTGTATGGTGCCGATATGATTGCAGATACCATTAGGCCCAACATTGCCATAGTAACCGATGTGACGCACGATACTACGACCCCAATGATTGATAAAAAGAAAGAAGGTGAACAAAAATGTGGCAATGGCCCCGTTGTTTATTTTGCCCCTACCGTGCATCATAAAATAAGAGAATTAATTATAGAAACCGCCAAGGAAAAAGAAATCCCATTTCAAAGAGCAGCCTCCAGTAGAACTACTGGAACCGATACCGATGCCTTTGCTCATGCAAATGGAGGTACACCAAGTGCATTAATATCCTTACCTTTGCGCTATATGCATACCACTGTAGAAATGGTATCAAAGGAGGATGTTGCCCATGTAATAGACCTAATCTACGAAACACTAATTAATATAAATCCTAAAATGAATTTGAAATACCACTAAAAGTATTTCTCTTTAAATCTAAATATTGAATAAAAAATGAAAACAAAACTAATTGCTCCTTCCCTACTTTCTGCAGATTTCGGAAACCTGCAAAGAGACATAGAAATGCTGAACATTTCCCAAGCAGACTGGCTGCATATAGATGTAATGGATGGAAGATTTGTGCCAAATATTTCCTTCGGTTTCCCAGTAATGAAAACCATACAGCAGCATGCCAAAAAGTTTGTAGATGTCCATCTGATGATTGTAGAACCGGAAAAATATGTTGAAGAATTTATTAACCATGGTGCCGACTTAGTTTCTGTACATTACGAAGCTTGTACCCATCTACACAGAACCATCAATTTAATTCAAAGTAAAGGAGCTAAAGCAGGTGTGGTACTTAACCCTTCTACGCCAGCTTTGATGTTGGAAGATATTATAAAAGAGGTGGATTTGGTGTTATTGATGAGTGTAAACCCTGGTTTTGGTGGTCAGAAATTCATTGAAAACACCTATAAAAAAATTGCTGAAACTAAAGACATGATTCTTTCTAACAATTCCACCGCACTTATTGAAGTAGATGGCGGTGTAAATTTAGATAATGCAGCAAAATTATTTGAAGCGGGTGCCGATGTTTTAGTCGCTGGAAACGCCGTATTTGGAAGTGAAGACCCCGCTAGAACTATTGAACTTTTAAAAATATAAAAATTTTAGAAGTCTTAAAAAAAGGCAGAATAATGGTGATTATACTGCCTTTTTTATTTTTTGTAAAGAAATAATTATTCAATTCTTTGGAACACAAAACTGATGTCTCCACCATTGTAATTTTGTGCTGGCGATGTAGGATAAACAGTGGCAGCTCCAGAGCTATTTATCCATAAATAGTCATGAAAAGTAATATTACCAGCAATTAAAGGATAAGCAGCTGCCGAATTATCAGCTTTTCTTCTATCATACCAGTCATTAGAATACATGGTTATCAGATATTTTTTATCTTTTTCTAGTTGTAGTTCCGAAATGTTTTGAATATAATCTGTATTGGCTACAGCTACATTGATGGTTTCAGTTCTTATAGGATTATGCGTTGCAAAATCCCAAATTGTAATTTTCAACATTGGATTAGCATCGGGTAATTTAGCAGTTATGGCTTTTATTTTTCCCTTTACATTTGGTGAAAAAACCAATCCAAATTCATAATTCATGGAATTAACAAAGTTAGTCGTGGTATTAAATCCAGTTTTATTGTAATATTCAGCCAATGGATTTTCGTCTGGATAAACTGGTGGAGGAACAGGTTCGTCCCTATCACTACTACAATAAACAACAATCATGCTTAATGAAATCAAAAGCATCAATAGTCTAAAACTTTTTAAAAAGGAATTTGTTTTCATTTTCTTAATTTTTTAATGTGTTTTTACTTTACAAAATTGACTTTTTAAAATTGAAAATCAATCAAGAAAAACACTATTTTTGTGTAAGATAATCACCTTTTTTGTAACGCAAAATCAATTGTATGGACTTGGTAAAAAAGTTAATAAATGTACTATCAATCATTAGAATAATTCTCTCACCATTAATAATTGGGAGTATAATTGGAGGTTTGTTGTATCTCTATTTTGATCGTAACAAAACTGGCGTATTTCTTTTCGAAATTTTCACCCTTTTGGGATTAGCTTTTGGAATATCGTGGGCATTATATATCGTTCAAAAAAAATCAGCTACAGATTTTATTACCTATACATCAGAGGATAATGGTGATAAAGACTCTCAAAACGAGAAATAATTTTTCTTATAAAATCACCCTGAATCAATTATTATTGACTAAAACACCAATGATGATAAGTAATTGCTTGTGAGCACTAAAAATATATAAATCGATACAAATGAAATCGGCTTTAACCAAGCGTTTTCAAACTTTCCATAATCATCGATTTCACAAAAGAACAAATATCCTTATTAGGAAAATATTGATTTATTACCACTTACAGCAGAAAATCATCTTATTTTTTTTTACTACTGAGTAAATTGCATTAAAAAAAATATCTATATATTTGTAGCAATTACATAATAAAAATACATGGACCCCGACAGTTTAGTCAAGATTTTAATTGCTATTTTCCTCGTTTTACTCAATGGCTTTTTCGTTGCCGCCGAGTTTTCAATCGTTAAAGTTCGTTATTCCCAAGTACAGTTAAAGGCTGCAGAAGGCAACACAATGGCCAAACAAGCCGAACACATCCTAAAGCATTTAGATGCCTACCTATCTGCCACACAGCTTGGAATTACATTGGCATCATTGGCCTTAGGTTGGGTTGGAGAAAGTGCTTTGGAACATGTTTTTAAAGGAGTATTTTCATCTCTTGGTATCATGATGAGCGAAACCAGTATTACCACTATATCCATGGTAAGTAGTTTTATTCTGATTACCATGATGCATATTGTATTCGGCGAATTGGTACCTAAATCAATAGCCATCAGAAAGCCAGAACCTACCGCCTTGGTTATCGCATATCCTTTAAGATTATTTACCAATGTCTTTAAACCTTTTATTTGGTTAATGAATGCAATTTCCAATGCTTTTCTTAGAATGATAAAAATTCATCCGGCTTCTGACCAAGATATCCACTCTACCGAGGAATTACAACTATTGGTAAAGCAAAGTGCCGACTCCGGAGAAATAGAAGAAGAAAACTACGAAATCATAAAAAATGCTTTTGATTTTACGGATCATTCTGCGAAGCAAATTATGATTACCCGACAAAATATTCTCTCCATAGACATCACCGATGAAAAAGAAGAAATTTTGAACAAAATACTGGAAAGTGGTTACTCAAGATTACCGGTATATGAAGACTCTATCGATAATATTATTGGGATATTCTACACCAAAGAAATTATTAGAGCCTTTGTGAAACACAAACAAAACTTAGAAAAATTCGATTTTAGAGATTATTTACGAGAACCTTTCTTTGTGGTTGGATCTAAGAAAATTTCGGATTTACTCAAGATTTTCCAACAAAAAAAGCAACATCTTGCTATTGTCATAGATGAATTTGGTGGTACAGAAGGAATTATTACCTTGGAGGATATTTTGGAAGAATTGGTAGGAGAAATCCAAGATGAAGAAGATGAAGAAGAAAAATTAGTGGATAGAATTGCCGATAATATCTTTTGGATTAAATCTACCCAACCATTAGATGAAATAAACGAATATCTGCCGAAAAAATTACCACTTTCCGAAGAAGGAGATTACAACACGCTTTCGGGTTTCATCATGCATGAATTGGGCGATATTCCAGAAGAAAATCAAGAGTTTGACTTTAAGGACTATCATTTCAAAATTTTGAAAATGCAGAATAAAAGCGTGGAATTGGTAGAAATCACCTACGAACCACAGAATATCATCGATAGCCTAACGGAAGACAATAACGACTAATCATTTCCCAACAATGCCTTTGAAAAATATACACGCTTACGAAGATCCCAAACGAAAATATGAAGAGGAAGTATTGGTATTGGAGGCAACCGATGATGTATATAAATTGGTTCTTCACAATGATGATATACACACTTTTGACTATGTTATCGACTGTTTGATAGATATTTGCCAGCATACCTTAGAACAGGCGGAACAATGCACCATTTTGGTTCATTACAAAGGCAAAGCAACCGTAAAAACAGGAAGTATGGATCTCCTGAAACCCATGCACCAAAAACTACTCGACAAATCGCTTACCAGCGAAATAGTATAAATACAAAAGCAGTCTCACTAGAGACTGCTTTTGTCTATTTTAGTATTGACTAAGGTTTGAATTCTTTGTATAGGATAAAATAATTTTTATTCCATTCTAATTCGGAATTCTTTTTCAATTTTATTTTGTTCCATCGAGTTGCGGAAGGATTAAGGGTGTAATCATTCAGTTTGACCGGCATGGTAAATCCATTCTCTACATTTTGCCAGCAATAGTACAATTTATTTTTTTTGAAATAATACGCCAACACCGGAATGTTAGTCGTCCTTAGATATTGATTGAAAACAGTGGAAAAATCTATTCCTGATTTTTCGGTAATATAAGACTCTATTTGCTGAGTAGTAACCGTTTGGTGGTAGAAATATCGATTCAAACCTCGGAGAATAGTCCTGAACTTTTCATCATTTCCAATTACTTGTCGTATGGTGTGCAACATATTGGCACCTTTGTAATACATATCGCCACTACCCTCGTTTCTTACACCGTATTTTCCAATAATAGGCCTATCGTTCAGTATATTTTGTCGGGTTCCTTGTACATAAAGGTCAGCAGACTTTTTATCCATGAATTTTTCGGTAAAAAGTGTTTCAGAATAACTGGTAAACGATTCGTGTATCCACATATCTGCTTGGTCTTTTGCGGTGATATTATTCGCAAACCATTCATGCCCACTTTCGTGAACGATGATGAAATCCCAATGCAAGCCTACCCCAGTTCCAGACAAATCACGACCCAGGTATCCATTTTCATATTGGTTGCCATAAGCCACATTGCTTTGGTGTTCCATTCCCAAATATGGCGTTTCAACTATTTTATAACTGTCTTCATAGAAAGGATATGGTCCAAACCAATATTCTAGAGCATTCAACATTGGTTTTACTTGTTGAAATTGCTTCTGAGCCTTAGATAAATTTCCTTTGAGTACCCAATAATCCAAATCTAAGCTTCCTTTTTCGCCCATATACTGGTCATTAAAATGGACAAAATCTCCAATAGTAGGTACTATGGAATAAGCATTAATGGGGTTATTAACTTTCCAAGTCCATATTTTTTTATTCTCTTTTTTTTCCGTGGACAAAAGTCTTCCGTTGCCCACTCCTACCAATTCTTCGGGAGTTATAATCTTCAGAATAATTCCTTCATCTGGTTCGTCACTCCAGATGTCTTTTATGGGCAACCAGAGTGAGGCTCCATCTCCTTCTTGGGCTACGGAAATCCAAGGATTTCCTTTATCGTCTTCAGCAAAAACCCATCCACCATCCCAAGGAGCTCTTTGGGCAATTTTTGGATTTCCAAAAAATTCAATGGTAAAAGTATCTTTATCGTTCTTTTTATAACTTTTATTGCTTTGGATAAAAATAAAATCACCGTCTCTTTTCACATGGAAACCTTCGGGCAAATCCTTTACCTTAAAATCCATCGGTTGCTGCAAATCAATTTGAAACAAAGGATTTTCAACATCTTTGGTGATTTGAAATTGAATCGTATTTTTTCCTGAAATGTATTTTTTTGAAAAATCAGGTTCTACATCAATTTCATATTTTTTTACATCCCAAAAATTCCTAAAACTTGTATCCGAGCCTTTCAAAGTATCTTGCATGGAGAAATTTTGTGCCCAGAACACACTTGGCAATAGAAGAGTGATGATTAGTTTTTTCATTAAAAATTATCAATTTCGATTTAAAAAAGTTTAAAAAAAATGAGCCCGAGAGCTCAAAATTTATTAATTTGCTATATCACTAATGAATTTTATCCTGAGCATTCTCAATTCCTCATCACTTAAGTCATCACCAAATTCATCGGTAATTACTTTCATACTATCACTTTCAGACTCCTTCATAAATTCCATAAATTCTTCGACCAAGTCTTCATCAATATTCTCTTCTATATAGTAGTCTATATTAAGTTTTGTTCCTTGGTAAACGATGCTTTCCATTTCTTTCAACAAGTCTTCCATTGAAAGATTTTTGGCTTTTGCAATATCTTCTAAGTCTAATTTTTTATCGGTATTTTGGATGATGAAGACTTTATGTGAGGATTTGTTGGCAATTTGTTTAATTACCATGTCCTGTGTTCTTTCTATGTTGTTGTCTTCTACATATTGCTTGATGAAATCTGCAAATTCTTTTCCGAATTTTTTGGCTTTACCTTCTCCTACTCCGTATATTTTGCCAATTTCCTCAATACTTATAGGGTATTGCACCGTCATATCTTCCAAACTAGGATCCATAAATACGGTATAAGGCGGAATACCTAATTTTTTGGCTACTTTCTTTCTTAAATCTTTTAAAAGATTAAATAAATTGGTGTCCAGAGCATTGCCTCCTTTTACCTCTATTTGCTCAATATCGGCTTTGGTTTGTGCCAAATCATACTCTCTGTCTTCAGCAATTAGAAACTCTTCAGTACTTTTGTTGTTGATATATAAATTTCCTTTTTCGGACAATTTCAATACACCATAGGTTTCAATATCTTTATTCAAATAACCTTGTACAGTTGCTTGTCGGAAGATGGATTTCCAATAGTTATCGCTTTGCGTTTTCCCAATTCCAAAAACAGGATTATTTTCAAGCTTATAGGTTTTGGTTATGGAACTTTCCTTACCCGTGATTACATTAATCAATTCTTTGGTACGGAATTTTTCATCTAATTTTTTCACCAATTCCAACACTATTTTCAGTTCTTTATTGGCATTTTTAAGGGTAGGTGGGTTCATGGAGTTATCGTCCATTTTAGCACCAAGTCCATGGATAGGGTCAAAAGTTTCGCCAAAATAATACAATAAATATTGTCGGCGGCTCATAGAAGTTTCTGCATACCCGACTACCTCATTGAGTAGTTGTAGGCCGATTTCTCTTTCGGAAACTGATTTTTGAGCGAGAAATTTTTCTAATTTTTCTATGTCTTTAGGGTCGTAAAATGCAATACAATGACCTTCGCCACCATCTCTTCCGGCTCTTCCGGTTTCTTGGTAATAACTTTCTAAAGATTTTGGAATATCATAATGGATAACAAAGCGAACATCGGGTTTGTCGATTCCCATTCCAAAAGCGATGGTTGCTACAATGATGTTGCACTCCTCCATAAGGAATTTATCTTGGTTCCCCATTCTGGTTTTGTTGTCCAAGCCTGCGTGGTAAGGCAAAGCATTGATGCCGTTGATTTGCAAAAGCTGTGCAAACTCTTCCACTTTTCTACGGCTCAGGCAATAGACAATTCCGGATTTACCTTTATTTTGGTTAACAAATTTTATAATTTCTTTATCAATGTTCACTTTGGGCCTTACCTCATAGTATAAATTGGGACGATTGAAGCTTTCTTTAAAAACCAAAGCACTGTTCATCCCTAGCGTTTTTTGAATATCGTCTTGTACTTTGGGGGTTGCCGTTGCAGTAAGTGCAATTACAGGGACCTTGGCAATTTTATCAATAATAAGTTTTAAATTTCTGTATTCGGGTCTAAAATCATGTCCCCATTCTGAGATACAGTGTGCCTCATCTATTGCAACAAATGATATTTTTACTTCTTTTAGAAAATCCAAGTATTCCTCTTTGATCAGCGATTCAGGAGCCACATATAGCAGTTTTGTTTTTCCGCTTTTGATGTCGTCCATTACCGTTCTCGTTTGTGATTTATTGAGAGATGAATTAAGAACATGGGCTACACCTTGATCTGAGGAAAGTCCATTAACTGCATCTACCTGATTTTTCATCAATGCGATTAATGGGGAGACCACAATGGCTGTACCTTCGGATATTAATGCGGGTAATTGGTAGCATAAAGATTTACCTCCACCTGTAGGCATTAGGACAAAAACATCATTGCCTTCCAACAGCGATTGAATTACTTTTTCTTGCTGTCCTTTGAAAGTTGAAAAGCCAAAATATTTTTTAAGCTCTTTAGATAATTCGGTGTTTTTCATTGTAACTTCTAATGAAATCAAAATTTGTTTTAAATTTGCACTAACTTCAAAATTAATCATTATTCAGCAGAAATCAAATTTTTCTTTCTTTTTTTTAATATTTTAAAAAAAATAGAGATTATAGATACCGCTTCTTAACTACAAACCCTTATGAACCCAATACAAATTCAAGAATTAGGAAAAAATGCAATAGAAATTGAAATCAATGAATTGATTCATTTAAAAGACCGTATTGATGAACAATTTGTAAAAGCGGTAAATATTATTCATTCCACTCAAGGGAAACTTATCATTGTAGGCATTGGGAAATCGGCACATGTAGGGAATAAAATAGTGGCTACTTTGAATTCTACCGGAACACCATCTCAGTTTTTGCATGCTGCAGAAGCCATCCATGGTGATCTTGGTGTGGTACAAAAACAAGATGTAGTCCTTTGTATTTCCTATTCTGGGAACTCACCAGAAATTGTAAATTTAGCTCCTTATTTAAAAGAATATTCTTCTTATTTGATTGGCATGACGGGAAATTTGAACAGTAAATTAGCCGAATTTTCGGATGTAGTTCTCAATACCCATGTAGATAAGGAAGCTTGTCCTAATAAATTGGCTCCCACAAGTTCCACCACAGTACAAATGGCGATGGGAGATGCATTGGCAGTGGTATTAATGGAATTGAAAAACTTTAAAGCCCAAGATTTTGCTAAATTTCATCCTGGTGGTAGTCTTGGTAAAAATTTGACTTCGAAAGTGGAGCAGTTTGTGTCCCACCAAAAACCACAAGTGAGCCCCAATGCTGGAATTAGAGAAGTAATTATCTCCATAAGTGCATCTACCCATGGGATAACCATCGTTACAGAAAACGATAAAATTTTGGGCGTAATTACCGATGGCGACCTAAGAAGAATGCTCATGAACAATGAAGATGTGTCCAAGGTATTGGCAAAAGACATTATGTCCACCCATCCAAAAACGATAGAAAAATCGGCATTGGCAAAGGTTGCGATGAAAATTTTAAAAGACAACAACATCGGCCAGTTAATAGTTACAAATGATAACGCCTATCACGGAATAATCGACCTGCATACATTATTGGATGAGGGGATTAATTAATTCTGATATTTCCGTACCGTTACAATGAACAATTACTTATTTTTGCAGACTAATTTTAGATTGAGCAATTTCCAAATTTTATATATCAGGTGAAAGAAGACAAAGACATGTCCTTTTGGGCGCATATAGGCGAGTTAAGAAGCCATTTAATACGATGTATTCTAGCGATAATTCTCTGCGCGCTCATCATTGGATTCAACATACAATGGATTATTGATCATATTTTTTTTGGTCCTGTTCGAAATGATTTTCCAACCTTTAAAATCGTCAATCATTTTTCAAGAATGATTATTGGAAAAGACAGCATTACCCTTCCTGCAGATTTTCCAGTACGGGTACAAAGGCTGTATCAGCAATTTAATGTAATGATGGCCGTTTCTATTTTCGGAGGTCTAGTGATGGCATTTCCTTATATAGTATGGGAAATTTGGCGATTTATAAGTCCTGCTTTACACGAAAATGAAAGGAAAAACTCCATATTCACCATAAATGGGATTTGGATATTATTCATGCTGGGAGTCCTTTGTGGATATTATCTTATCTTACCCTTTGCGGTAAATTTTGGTGTTATTTTTAAAATTTCAGACATCATTATTCCTTTGTACGACTTATCCGATTATGCTACATTGTTTCTACAAGTAGTCTTAGGAATGGGAGTAATGTTTTTATTCCCAATGCTGGTTCATTTTTTAACACAAATGGGACTTGTCACTCCTATGTTTATGAAAACATATCGAAGACATGCTATTGTGCTTATTATGGTAGTAGCAGCTATTGTAACTCCTGCAGATGTACTTAGCATGATGATGGCGGCGATGCCTTTGGTTTTATTGTACGAAATAAGCATCATTATGTGTAATAAAACTTACAAAAAAATAATTAAAAATGAAGAGAAAGGCGTAGCAAAACTTTAGCTTTTTTGTATTTTAAAATAATGATAATGACCGAATAGATCTTTTTCTATTCGGTTTTTTTTTGAAACAATCGCTTATCTATTATACATTGCATAATATTTATTAAATTCATTAAAATACTGCATTAAACTTTAATCTACAATAATTAATTTTATGTATATTTACGAAATTATAACCATAAACTTAATCCATTAAACAATATGAGAAAATATCTATTTACTGTTTTTTTACACCTTTTCATTTTACCAATTTCTTTAACCTTTGCCCAAACTTATCAACTAGTCGGCAATCCTGTGAATACCACTGGTTGGTCTTTGGTTTCTAATGCCATTGTAAGCAATGATTTTATCCAGCTCACGGCGGATCAAGGAAATCTATATGGTGCAATAAAGTTAAATGATCCTATTAATTTAAAATATTGTGATAAATGGAAAGTAGAATTCGATTTTAGAATTGATGGTAACGGAACTACCCAGTATGGCCGTGGTGATGGATTTACTTTTTGGTATCTGGCAAATCCACCTACAGGATTTGTTTCTGGTGGTGGTTTAGGTATTCCCGCCAATGCCTCTGGGCTAATGGTAGGATTTGACATCTTCAACAATACTACCGAAGGACAAATGAGTAAAATTCATCTTTTATACGGAACCAATAACGGAACCAACAACAATATAGAATTCAACAATACACCTGGAAGTACTTTTCACTCACCAGACTTAAATCCTACTCAACCTTTTGTTGGTGCCAATTACAAACATGTTGTAGTGAATGGTGAGGTAGATCCTGCAAATCCCAATAATTGGATTATTAAAATTACTTTAGACAATACTGTAATTGTTAATCAATCTTTTGCGCCTTCCAATGGAGCTATTGGCATGGGACAAGGTTATTTTGGTTTTTCGGCCGCTACAGGGGGAGCAAGTGCTAGGCATTCGATAAAAAATGCAAAAGTATATGTGGACAAAGTACCTATTTTTCAGAATACACTTACCCCACAAGTTTGTATTAATCCCAATACCGGAACTGGAATGGTTAATTTAACCCAATATGAGAATTTATTGGTGGCCAATCCGGCTTTATATCAATTCACTTATATTGTTCAAGGAAGTACGGTTCCTATTGTTAATCCAGCTCAATTTCAAATTACAGGCAATACCAATGTACAGGTTATCATAAAAGACCCAACTTCAACTTTGTGTGATAATGGCGATGGGGTAATTGTCCTAAATCCTACTCCATTTGTGGTAAATAACGCAACACTTACTTCCTGTAGTAACAACAACTCAGGAATGGCTGTATATGATTTAACAACAGCGAATGTGATTAATGATCCTACGGTAACCAAAAAATATTTTGCCAATTTAGCTGATTTGAGTGCTGGCATAGAAATCCAAAATCCTTTTGTATATACTTCTCCACAAACAGATGTTTATGTTGAAGTAACCAATACCATGGGATGTACCGCAGTTGCTAAAGTTACTTTACAATTTCATCCCAATGCTATTGTAAACGACCAAACACTAAAGACTTGTTTCTTAGAAAACCAAACAACCAATGGTATCTTTAATCTTACCCAAGCCAATGTAACAGGAACTCCTGGAGTTACCAAAAAATATTATCCATCACCAACCGATGCCATCAATGGTACCAACGAAATACTCAATCCTACCGTGTACAATGCTCCTAATGGATTTGTATTTGTAAAAGTAAGTACCAACCAAGGTTGTTATATAATTGCAAAAATCACTTTAAATGTGGAACTACCACAACCCTCTCCTTTATTAAAAAATAAAATTATTTGTACTGAAGCTACAACCAATTTGGATGCAGGTCCTGGCTATTTGGCTTATGAATGGAGTACTGGCGCAACAACACCAGAAATAACCAATGTTGGAGTGGGCGACTATTGGGTTAAGTTGACTAAAGATGGTTGTACAACCACACAAAAGGTAAAAGTAATTCCAGCTACCGTTCCTTTTGTTACCCATGTAGCAATAAGCCAAAATACAATTTCCATAAATGTATATGGAGGCAAATCACCTTATAAATATTCTTTGGACAATATTCATTGGCAGGATTCCAATATCTTTAATAATATCCCAAGAGGACAAGTAATTGTTTATGTGAAAGATGAAAATAATTGCACACCAATTGTCACCGAAGTTACAGTTCCTAATATAATCAACATCATCACCCCAAACAATGATGGGTATAATGATGTGGTGGATTATTCATCATTAGCCTACAAAAAAGACTTTACCATGAGCATCTTCGATCGTTATGGTGTAGCAATTCATCAAGCCAATAAAAACAATAACTACCGTTGGGACGGAACTTTAGGAGGTAGGAAACTCCCTACAGGAACCTATTGGTACACGATAGAATGGAAAGAAAACGATGCCCAAGCTACTCCTGTAAAATTTTCGGGTTGGATATTATTGAAAAACCGGGATTAGTTCTATAAAGAATCCTTTGGAACCTATAAAAAAAATGAGGGTGTCCGAA
>JAFDZI010000047.1 GCA_018266955.1 Bacteroidota bacterium | reverse complement strand
ACACTTTATTGGACACTACCTCTAAATTTTAAAATAGGTTTTTCAACCAATTCGTATGAAATGAAAGCTATTAAAAATGAAAAAATTAAAAATGCCAAAAATTTTATGTGATGATGTACATAATTAAACAAAGGAAACATTATTACTTTATAAACTAACCAATGAACTAAATAAAGTGAATAAGAAATTTTACTGGTAAATGTAATAACTTTGTATGTTTTACCCTCAGAGAATTTCAAATCAAAAAAGAAGGGAAATAACATTGCTAAACCCAATCCCAAAATGGAATAATAGATAGTATTGAAATAATTTAGATGAATATAAAAATCTTTAATGATAAAATACTGATTAAATAACAAAACTATTAAACCTAGTACAAATAAAAAATATTTATACGCTATCACCTTATCCTTTAAATAGTGAATCCCTACAGCTACAAGAATACCATAAGAAATAGAATCTAAACGATAAAAAGTAATCTTTCTAACTCCTTCATAAAATGTAAATTGTAAATCATTAAAATCAAAAATTCTCACTAGTAAAAAAAATGATGTAAATACAAATATTGAAATTACAAATAGGTAATAATTGCTGCACTTTTGCAATATTTTCTTTATTAACAATAATACTGTGGGAAATAATACATAGAACCATTCTTCCACACATAAACTCCAAGAAACACCAAAAAAAGTAGGCTGAATATTGAAGAAATTTTGAATAAAAAAAATATATTTCCAAAGTGCTACATCATCATTTTGAATGGAATCAAAATACAAATTTCCAATCCAATAGATCAAGAGCATCAAATAATATAAAGGTAAAGTTCTTAACCATCTTCTTATGAAAAACTTTTTCAGATTATTAAATACATCTTCTGAACTGAAAACACGAATTAAAATATTACCTATAAGCACTCCACTTAATACAAAAAATAATTCTACACCAAAAAAACCAGATAAAAAAGAAAAATAAAAGGAATCTGAACCAGAATATATTAAACCTATTGAATGTCCGAACAACACTAACATAACCGCAACTGAGCGAACTAAATCATATCCAAAAATTCGATTCTCCATTTTAAAATTTCAATTTGTTCTCAATAACATCGATGAATTTTTTTCAATGTATTTTATACTCTTGCATTTTCATTCTCCAATATGATGGCATAGCCTTGTCCAACACCAATACACATGGTACAAAGAGCGAATCGTTTTCCTGTTTTATTTAATTCTAATGCTGCGGAATAGGTAATTCTGGCTCCACTCATTCCCAATGGATGTCCCAATGCGATAGCACCACCGTTTACATTCACCCGGGCATCGTCATTTGCCAATCCCAAAGCTTTCATACAAGCAATACTTTGCGCTGCAAAGGCTTCGTTCAACTCAATGATATCAATTTGATCCAAAGTTAATCCAGCCCTTTTCAAAGCCAGATGAGTCGCTTCCACAGGACCTATTCCCATAATTCGGGGCTCCGTTCCTGTAACGGCTGAAGTTACTATTCTTGCCAAAGGTTGAAGATTATATTGCTTCACGGCATCTTCCGAGGCGACAATGGTGGCACAAGCTCCATCGTTTAAACCAGAAGCATTTCCGGCAGTTACTGTTCCATTTTCTTTTAAAAATGCAGGTTTTAGCTTGCCTAACGATTCTAGATTGGACTTTGGTTTTATAAACTCATCTTGGGAAACCAAAAGAGCATCTCCTTTTCTTTTGGGAATTTCAACCGTTACTATTTCTTCTTGTAACCTACCCGATTCTTGGGCTTTCTTCGCTTTCAATTGTGAATTTAATGCGAAAACATCCTGTTCTTCTCTGGAAATCTGATACATTTCGGCTAAATTTTCAGCCGTTTTTCCCATGGCTTCTGTTCCGAATAATTTTTCCATTTTCGGATTAATGAAACGCCAACCAAAACTACTATCATACATCGCCTGTTGGGTATCATAGGCATTGGTGGCTTTAGAGATTACCATAGGACCTCTGGACATTCCTTCCACACCACCTGCAATAAATAAATCGCCTTCACCCGCTTTTATCGCTCTGCTGGCTTGGGCTATGGCACTCATCCCCGAGGCACAAAGTCTATTGACGGTTTCACCAGGAACACTTACTGGAAGTCCGGCAAGCAAAAGTCCCATTCTGGCTACATTTCTATTGTCTTCACCCGCTTGATTGGCACAACCGATAATAACATCGTCAAATTTATCTGTGGGAATGTTGGGCTGTTTCTCTACAATTTTTTTAATGACCAAAGCCAATAAATCGTCTGTTCTTACTTCGGCCAAACTGCCTTTAAAATTTCCTATTGGAGTTCTCACCCCATCAATAATATACGCTTGTTTCATTTTTGATTTTGATAATTCCCAAAAATACATAAAATGCTAGAATGTAACAATAACAAAGAGATGTTTGGTAAAAAGGTTAATGGTTAATGGTAAATGGTTAATGGTTAATGGTTAATGGTTAATGGTAAATGGTAAATGGTTATTGGTTATTGGTAAATAGTAAATGGTAAATGGTTATTGGTAAATGGTAAATGGTAAATGGTAAATAGTAAATGGTAAATGGTAAATGGTAAATAGTAGAAAAGTAAAGATTAAAAGGCAAAAGTGGTTGGGACTAGCATTGGTCTTTTACTTTTAAGAAATTGGAGGCTATAAAAAATCAGAGACTAAGAAATTCCTCTTTTACTAAAAATCATTACTTTTGCACGAAAATTTTGAGACTTGGGAAAGAAAAATAAAATACGACGATTCGAGGAAAATAAAACCCTAGCCAATGTATTTCAACCAACCCGTGAGGAGGCTTTGGAAGGCTATAAAATGAAAGGGAAATGGAGAAGCTATTTCTTTAAAAACGACCATCCTATTGTGTTGGAATTGGGTTGTGGCAAAGGAGAATACACCGTTGGGATGGCTAAAGCATTCCCTGACAAAAACTTTATCGGTGTGGATATCAAAGGGGCTCGTTTTTGGTTTGGTGCTAAGGAATCAATAGAGAATGGCTATACCAATGCGGCTTTTTTGAGAACACAGATAGAGCTCATCGATTTATTTTTTGAGAAAGATGAAGTGGACGAAATATGGATTACCTTCCCAGATCCTCAGATTAAATTCAAAAGAACCAAGCACCGACTTACCCATCCGGATTTTCTGGAACGCTACAAAAATATAATGAAAAAAGGAGGTTATCTGCACCTAAAAACAGATTCAGAATTCCTGCATGGCTATACTTTAGGCATACTACAAGCCTTGGATTATACTGTAGAAGTGTCGCACCACGACATCTACGGAGCACCAGAATTTGAGTCGGATGCCACCCACCTCAGAGAAATAAAAACCTATTACGAGGGATTATTTGCGGCAAAAGGCAAAACCATTACTTACCTTAGAGTAAAGCTCTAAACATAAGATTCATTTTTTAATTGATATACAAAAAGACTTTGCAGAATTTGCAAAGTCTTTTTCAAATCATTTCTTCTATTTCTTTTTAAGATTTCAAAGTGGGTCTAGACCAACGGATTTTCTTTTCTTCTGGTAAATCTTTAGGATCCAAATCCACAATTTTGGGTTGAGGATAAGATGCAAAAGCTTTCTTGGGTTGTAATCCCAATACTTCCATCAATGCCCAATCTTCATTTATTTCTGGATTGGGCGTTGTGAGTAATTTATCTCCAGAAAAAATAGAATTTGCTCCCACCAAAAAACACAAAGCTTGTGCCTCTCCATTCATCTCCGTTCTTCCTGCAGAAAGTCGAACCTGCGTTTTGGGCAATACAATTCTGGTGGTCGCAATCATCCGAATCATTTCCCATGAGGAAACTCTTTTCTGTTCTGCTAAAGGAGTTCCTTCCACCGGAACCAGTGCATTAATAGGGACCGATT
Organism: Bacteroidota bacterium; assembly: GCA_018266955.1. Classification (GTDB taxonomy): domain Bacteria; phylum Bacteroidota; class Bacteroidia; order Flavobacteriales; family Weeksellaceae; genus Amniculibacterium. Next base: position 29,657 of record JAFDZI010000047.1, on the reverse strand, counting down.
CTGGCTGAGGGTTTAATAACGATAAAGTATAAAGCATCCCTATTCTATCCTCTGCCGATTCGCCCATTCCAATAATTCCACCAGAACAAATGGTAATTCCCGCCTTTCTAGCATTATCCAAAGTGGTTAACCTATCCCCATAACTTCTGGTGGTGATTATTTCATGGTAATAATCTTCGGAAGTATCAATATTATGATTATAAGCATATAAGCCTGCTGCAGCAAGTCTTTTGGCTTGATTTTCGGTAATCATCCCTAGGGTGCAGCAAACTTCCAGCTCCATCTGGTTAACGGTTTTTACCATTTCCAATACTTGGTCGAATTCTTTATTGTTTTTCACATTTCGCCAAGCAGCTCCCATGCACAATCTGGAACTTCCTCCTTTTTTGGCTCTTTGGGCAGCCTGTTTCACCTCTTCCACAGACAATAGATCTTCTGCTTTTACTTTGGTATGGTACCGAGCCGCTTGTGGGCAATAGGAACAATCTTCAGCACAGCCACCTGTTTTTATAGAAACCAGCGTACTGATTTGCAGCTCTTCAGTACGGTGATTTTCCCGATGTACTTCTGCTGCTTTATGCATCAATTGAATGAGTGGCAGATGATAAATTTCTGATATTTCTTCTTTTGTCATTTCAAAAAAATCATTAATTCCAAACATACTTCAACCCTAAGCTATACCATCTTCCTGGCATAGGAACCGCTCCGGATTCTTTGTACTGAGCATCGAAAATATTGGTGACATCCGCATAGATCCTGAAGGCTTTCCATTGGTAAGCCAATCTTAAATCGGTAAGGTTATATGCATCGTTCAGTTCTCTCTTCAGCCAACGGTTTTCAATTTGAACATTAAAATTATTGATGCTATAGTGAATACCACTAATAAATTGGTGTTTCAAAGATTCCAAAACATATTTCGACTGGTTATTTGTGTCGCCTGTTACTTTTGGACTTAGGAAATTATAACTCAATTTAACTCCTAATTTGTGACTTTCGCCAATAGAAAAATTTTGCTGTATTCTGGAATAAAAACCTTGTACTCTATTACTTCCAAAATTCACCGGGGAATATGGCACTCCAGAGTAAGGTCTTACCCAATCGATAAAATCGGTAATATCTCGGTAAAAATATCCGGCTTGTACACCAAAATTCCCTTTAGCATATTTCACATTGGCCTCATATTGCCAAGCATTTTCGGGTTGCACCAAAGGATTGCCCACATTACCTGGTTTTTGATTAAGATACAAATCGGTGAAAGAAGGAATTCTCTGTCCCGAGCCTACACTCGCAGAAATTTTCCAATGCTGATGCAGTGCATAAGACAAATCCATTCCCGGATATACCTTCCAGCCATAATCGCTATTATAATTTACATAAGCTCCAATATTGGCCAATAATTTTTCACCTATTTGACTTTTATATTCGGCATAAACGCCATGGTTATCTCTTTTTCTATCGCCGATATTAGAACTATTGATTTTCTCCAAACGGGTTTCCCAACCTAAACCAAATTCACCTATCGAGGTTTTTACATTACCATTCAATTCCAACATCAAAGCATTGGTATAATGTCGGGAGCGTGCCACATCTAGTTTATCCTTAAAATATCGATAGTCGTCTTCGTTGTACCGGTCACTAATCCTAGGAGAAATCGTTACCTGCCCAAACTGGTGTTTCGAAGACAAACTGAACAAAGAGGTATTGACAATCTCTTCAGAATTTTTATCACCAGGAGCGGCATAAAAGCCATTCGCACCAAATTGATTTTTCGTATAACCCGCCATTGCCTGAATGCTATGTTGTGGATTTATTTCATAATTTCCATTATAGAAAAACTTATGCCCTTCTTGTGCAGAGTTGTATCGTTGTCCGTTGCTGGTGGTTTTTCCGGCAGAAAAGAGGTGATTTTGTTTCTCATCGCCATAGTTACCCGTCACTTGCAATCCTGCTCCAGAATAAATCCCGCTGCCATCGCCTTCTTCTTTAGATTTAAAAGACGATCCTGCAAACAAATCTACCGCCACAAAAGGTTTCTTATCTTTTCGGGTAACAATATTAATGGCTCCTGTTAAAGCATTAATCCCATACACTCTCGCTGCTGCACCTCTCAGCACTTCTATCCTCTCTATGGCATCCACGGTAATGGGCATATTCATCATGTTGTGCGCCGTTTGGGAATCAATCATCTTCACTCCATTAATCAAAACAAGCGTCTGCTCAAAAGAACCTCCATCTATAGAAATATCCGCCTGAGTCCCGAAAGGACCTCTTTGTTTCACATCTACCCCACCCACAAACGAGAGCAATTCGTTGATGGATTTAGCAGGCAGTTTTTTAATATCTTCTCTGGAAATCACCTGTACATCTCGTGAAGCCTGACTAAAAGGAATGTCCATACGGTTTCCTTGCAATACCACTTCTTCTACGACACTGGTTTTTTCCTGGGCATTTCCCAAAAACACAAAGCTCAACAGAGCCAAGGAAAGAATTTTTCTCTTCATAATTTCAATCTTTAACTAAAAAATACAGATAGTTTAATTTTTTTGGGCAGCTTTTCCGCCTTCCGTTCCCGCTTTTTTATTTCGCTACGCTACATAAAAAGAGCTCCACTCAAGTCGGGCTGCAACCGTATAGAACAGTTTTCAACTCCCAATAAATTGGTGAAAATACAACTTCTATTTGAAAAAAAACAGGTTAAACGAACAGCTAAACAACGAATGGATACAAACATCAGCAGTTGTAAAGTATAATGTAAATAAGTTATGAAAAAAGCGCCGCCTTTAACCATCCGAATAACCTGTGACTTGCTGTCATTGTCATGCAATCCTTTTTTTTCACCGTCAATTATCAATCAACACCCATCTGTACCGTTGGATTTATTTTAAATTTTACGGTGCAAAATTGAGGATATTTTTCTAATTTTGCTCGTCCAGTTACAACAAATACAATAGTCCGGTGCATCACTCTTTTTTCACCTTTATAAAAATCAACAGAGAACATAAAGATCCTGTTTATTTGCAAATTGTCTATCAATTCATCAATGCTATTCGGCAAGGTATTTTATCCGATGGAACCAAGTTACCAGGAAGCCGAATTTTAGCCAAGGAACTCAACATTCATCGTCGGACAATGGTGGCGGCATTGGAGGAACTCCGCACCCAAGATTGGTTAGAAGTATTGCCCAACATCGGTACTTATATTAAAAATTCAGAAAAAAAAACTTCGATTACAATTTCAAACCCCAGAAACACCCTTACCGAAATTCCTATTATTTCCAATTATATTTTAGATTTACCATCACATGAAAACCATTGTAAACATCATTTGAATGATGGGTCTCCGGACTATCGCATCATCAGTAGCGAGGAATTGGCGCGGTTTTATTCGGGGGTGCTTAAAAGAAAACTACACCAAAATCTAAATAGAAATTTTCAACCAACCGATTTTTTTTACGGACAAGTAACAAGCTATTTTAACTCCATTCATCACCTTAGTGTACAGAAAAAAAATCTGATTTGTGCCTCCAATCGGGAAATTATTCTAAATATAGTAGTGCAAATGCTCATCAAACAAGGAGATCTTGTTCTGGTGCCAGAACTGAATTATTTTTTCACCAATATGATTTTCAGACAAGCGGGTGCTGCGGTACAAACCATTCCACTCACAGAAGACGGGATTGATGTTGAAGCGATCCGTCATCGTTACCAAAAAGGCGACATTCGATTATTTTATCTTTCCTCCAGATTTCAGTATCCTACAGGAAAAAGTTTGAGTGCTGAAAATAGAAAAGCGATATTGCAACTCGCCCACGATTATGAATTTATCCTCATAGAAGACGATACCGATGCTGAATTTTCTTACGAAAAAAACCAAAACAACAGTCTTTACAAAGAAAATTCTACTTCTTGGGTAATTTATCTGGGTGCGGTGGGTAGATTTTTGTTACCCGGATTTCAGACCTATTGTATGATTGCTCCAGAAAACATTATTACCGAAGCCCAAAAATACCTAAATTTCTTTGGAAATACCGATGTGTACAGAGAACAAGCCATAGGTGAAATGATTTCCGAAGGCGATATGCTCCGCTACCGAAGAAAAATTTTAAAAATTTATCAGGAAAGAAGAAAAACTTTTTCAGATCTACTTCAAAACTACTTTAAGGAAGAAATTACTTTTCAAATTCCTACGGGTGGATTGGCTTTTTGGATTGTTTTTAAGTCAAATATTTCATTGGTTCAATTATCTGAAAAATGCTTACAAAACGGACTTTATATCCCAAAATACTGTTTGTATCAAGACCGAAAAACCACAGCGATGCGATTGGGTTTTGCACAGGTAAACGAAAAAGAGTTACAAGAGACTTTTGAAATTCTTGCCCAGTGCTATTTCACATTAAAAAATATTGGATATGATTTTGGCCATTAACCGTAAGAAAAGTTTTTAGAAAACAAAAAAAACACTAATTTTACATCAACATTTCAAAAGAGTAAATGCAAAAAACACAAACAAATAATGAACTAAAAATTAAAAATTAAAATTTTATGAAAAAACTTACTATATTTTTCTTTATATTGATTTCTTCATTGGCTTTTTCACAAATAAAAATCATCCAAACAGATGCATTAATTGAAGTTGGGAAAGACAATTCTGTAGGTTTGTACAAGAGAGGGAATAAATATGTTTTTAATTATCAAGACATCAATGCGGGAAACATGAATACCATTCGTTCGTTTACTTTTTCTGATTTGAATAACGACATGGATACTTTCTACAAACTCATCATTGATGGCCTGAATACTTTACCCAAAACGGATATTACCCTAGAATTGCCAGAAGATATTTTGGAATTACATTTCGAGAAAAACTTTGGTCAACCCACGGTGCAATTCATACAGTATATCAACAAAAACAAAAAATTTACTGGTAAATCGCAGTTTTTGAATAGAAAGCAAGTAGAAAAGATTTTTGGTAAAGCACCAGGTTCTTCTTTAGCCCTAGGAACAGTACAAGACGGAACTCCAAGTAAAGCTAAAAAATCAAAAAAAAGAAAATAAAAATCCATACAAAACACAAACTCATCTGAAAGGTGAGTTTTTATTTTAATTTTTGCATAAACTAACAAAAAACATGTCTTTAGAAATCATCAATCTCAATAAAAAGTTTGGTTCCCAACAGGCACTAAACAACATTAGTATTAAAATTGACAAAAACGAAATCATTGGTTTATTGGGTCCTAATGGTGCAGGAAAATCCACCCTGATGAAGACCATTACGGGGGTTTTGGATATTGAAGAAGGCGAAATATTATTCAACGGTAAGCCCAGTGCTCAGCAAGAATTAGAATGTAAGAAAAGAATGGGATTTTTACCGGAAAACAACCCATTGTATATGGAAATGTACATCAAAGAATATCTAATGTTTGTGGCCAACCTTCATCAAATACCCGAATCTAGAGTAGATGAAGTAATTGAATTGGTGGGAATTACCCCGGAGAAAACTAAGAAAATACAGCAATTATCCAAAGGATACAAACAAAGAGTGGGACTGGCACAAGCCATAATGCACCAACCAGATATTTTAATTTTGGATGAGCCTACCAATGGTTTAGATCCTAACCAAATTTTAGAAATCAGAAATGTGATAAAGGAAATTGGTAAGGAAAAAACCGTTATTTTGTCCACCCATATTATGCAAGAAGTAGAAGCCCTATGCTCCAGGGTTATATTAATACACCAAGGCACTATACTACAAGACTGTCCAATACAAGAATTCAAAGATAAATTCAACAGCTTGGAAGAAGCCTTTACCCATTATACAAAATCCGTAACAGAAGCATAAAAAAAGAGTTGGTAAATTAATATTGCCAACTCTTTTTCTTATTTTAAAATTTTACAACATCATTACGCCTTCTATTTTCCCAACTTTTTGGTACAATTCTATCACATGATCCGAACTTAGGACAAAAGCTTTGATGTTGGCAGAGATATATTTCCCATTTTTACTTTCCCTATTGCCAAGGGTGTAATGGATGCCATCAAAAACTTGGTATATTTCGGCCAGTTTTGAAGTGTTATTTTCCACGATAAATTTAAACAAATAATCTTGAGGAAATTCATAGTTCGCTTCCAATTTTTCCTTTAAAGACTGATAAAAATCTTCGGGATTATCGTAGGTATTGTTTTCTATAATATTCATTCTTATTTATTTCTTGTTAAACGCTCCCAAGATAGAGTTTTTATTCTCTTTTTCGTGTTTTTCTATGATGCTAAACATTCCATTAACCATTTGTTCCGTAGCAAATTGAGACAATCTACCCGATTGCTGCGATGCATCCGAAGACTGACCACCCAAAATAGAATTAAGAAGGTTGGTTCCGGATAAAGCAGAATTGATGGTCTTCACTATTCCAAATTGATTGAGTTTTTCATCTACTTTGGGTAAAATAGCCGCCACCAATTGTTGGGACGATTTTTCCCTAAGGATTTGGGTCGCCGTTGTGCCGTTCATTATTCTATCCATGTCTTGGGCATTCAAAGAATTGACAGCGTTTTTTAATATCGGTTCGGAAACAGTCGCTGTATATGCAGCAGCTTGGGCTATGTAGTCTTTTTCTTTAGCTACGAGTTGAGGAGATACTTTTTCCAACATCGAATTTATTTTTACCAAAGAAGTAGGCATGGCTTTTTCAATTAAAGCATTGGAAAGGAAAGCATCTTTATCTTTAAATATAGATACTCCTGTAGAAATACCTCCCAACAACACTTGTTTGATGATGGCTATCCCAATAGAAGAAGTAGCGATAGTAGCACAAGATTGTACTGTTCCTCCAACTACTGCCATGGCCATTGTAGCCATTACAATTGTATTTTTGTTCATAAGTTGATATTATTTTAATGTTTTTATTGGTCTCTCTTTTTCCAATCGTGTTCGTGTTCATCTTTATTTTTCTTATGAAATCGATGAATATTATTGGCTTTCAAAACGATTAGATAAAAGTAAATTTTTAAATTATTTTTTTCTTTACTAACATATTTCATACCAAAATTCGGTGCTAAAACGGATAAAAGAAAGCTATATTCCAGGTGGGTTTCAGGGGTTGAATTTTATTAAACCTCCATCTTTCGCCTTCGGGTTGGTTAGGATCATATATTTTGTATGCCATATCTAGTCTAAAGGTTATGTAGGCTATATTCAGTCTTAGTCCTACACCACTGCCTATCCCCATTTGTTTGTAGAATTTATTTAGTTTAAACTCATCACCAAAACCATTTTCTTTCAGGCTCCAGATGTTCCCCATATCGGTAAATATGGCTCCTTCGTACATGGAATTGAAAGGGATTCTATACTCTATATTGGTGGTTAATTTCACATTATCCATGATGTATCTTCTTAGCGATTCATCCATTTGCGAATCCGAAGGACCCAACCCACCGAAAGGCAACCAAGCACGGATGTCATTGGAACCACCATTAAAATAAGACCGTACAAAAGGCATTGCATTGGAGTTTCCGTACGGAATTCCTACCCCAATAAATTGTCTCAGAGCAAGTGTATTTTTGCCATCATTAAATTTTATATGTTTTCTGATGTCCAAATCAACCTTTACAAATTGAGAATAAGGAACATTGAAGATGGTTTTTTGATCGGTAGTTGCCACTCCCTTTTCTTGTGAGGAAGACTTGACTAAGCTTAATAAATTACCTGCTAACTCAATTTTAGCGTTTAGATAAAAAGGATTTTTATATTCCTTTTTGCCCATTTCGTTATAAGTAAAATCGTATAATAATGAGGAAATAAGCACATCTTGCGTCAAACGATTTTTATTGATAAGCGTTTGCAAAAATGATTCTATCATTTTTATATCTGCATCGGATGTTTTGGTATCCAAATAATCATCATTGTTCATTATTATTGCAGTAGCTTGGTCTATGTCTATTGTACCATTATCCAATAATGTTTTCAAGCTAGGATCGAACTGAAAGTAGTCATTAAACACCATCAAACGAATCTGATTATCATTAACATAATAATCATAATATTTGGATTTGTTTTGGGTTAAACTCAAAAGGGTGTTGAAGACGGTTAACTTGTGCACCACTCGATCGTTAATATTCGCAAAATAATTGAGTCCCCCATTAAAGTTGATTCTATCCATCCCAATATTCTTTTGTACAGATGCTCCTAAATTAATGGTTGAAGTAGGAGAATATCTTTTGGGGATAATTTTATAATACTTGAATGGGAGCAATAACCTAGGAAAAGACAAATTGGCTTGAGCCGATATTTCATAAGCCCAAAGTCTGGACGATACATCCGACGGATTTACAATTCTACCAAAAACACCGGTAACACTGGTGCTCAAATTCTCCATACCTCCGAAAACATTTCGGGTAAGTAACTCTACCGTTGGGCTAAAAGCAAAGCTCAACAATTGGGAATAATTGGCATCTAATCCGTATTTTCTTTCGAATTTTGGTAAGGGTTTCAGTATATATAAAGCGTCCAAAGTAGCATCGTTCCCTGCTTCGCCAAAACCATCTTTTCTTAAGGAATCTTTTGCTTTAATTATGGAAAAATTATTCGTTGCCAAAAGGTTTCTTTTGGTGAGTTCCAACATTTTCTGGTCGTATCTTTCACCTGTTTTTAAGGTAATCGTTCTCCACAAAGCTCTGTTTTTAAACTTGTCTTCAACCTGATGAAAACGAATTCCGAAAAGGCTGTCTTTATGAGTTTTTTTAGGAAATTCCTTAGCCTCATCTACTACTGCAACATCTATATTGCCAATTTTGGCAATCTTGTAGGGTGTATTTACAGAATCCCTTTTTACATTCAAGGTTAGAGGGACAGATTTTGTACTCTTCAAAGTATCGGTAACGAAAAAAATCTCTTCACCACTATAATTGAATTTATAAAACCCCTCATCTTTCATAAGTTCTGTGATTCTTTTGGCTTCTTTTTCTAAAACAGAATGATCCAAAATTTCCCCTTTTTTAATTAAAGACTGCGAAAAATCTCTTTGATACACATCTTTTATATTGCCATCGGGAATGCTATAATAGAAATCATAGATGTAGGTTGGGTCCTTATGTACAATATCATATTCTACTTTGGCTTTTTTGCTGGTTGAATCTTTGGTAATGGCATAAGAAACTTTGGCATCCCAATAGCCATGATTTTTTAAACGAGATTGCAATACAGCTGCTGTTTTATCGGTTTTGTTATGATCCAAAATTACAGGAGGCTTACCAATCGAGTAAAAAAAACGGTTCCAAAAAAGGCTTCTGCCCACATATTCTGGATGTCCGTTTTTCACAAAAAGAGAATCTCTAAGATTTTGATTTCTCATTTGCTTTGGGAAGGCCATGTATTGGCTCAAAATTGTATCGTATTTTGGATTGGTCATATTGTACATCCACAAACGAACGGGAAAAAAAAGAAGTTCTTTTTTATTAGGTTTTTGAAGAATTGCAGATTCTAACTCACTGCTAAACAAAGAGCCATCTTTAAAATTTAATTGATTTTGGGTGAGCAAATACTGCCCACTTGGCACTTTTTCGGTTGCATTACAAGCATAAAGAACCACAATAACACTTGCAAGAGAGCCAAATATATAATACTTTTGGAAATATTTTTTGATATGCTTACCGCTCATAAAGTTAAAATTATACAATCCTTAGATAAAAAGAAGTTCAGGCAAAAATACAATTTGTTTGTGGTTGAAGGAAACAAAAACATACAAGAACTTCACCTATCTGAATATAAAATTAAAGAAATTTTTTCTCTTGACCCTCAGTGCTTATCATTCCCAGAAGTTGAAATCACAAAAATTAGCGAGCAAGAATTAAAAAAAATAAGTTTTTTACAAAATCCCAAAGATTCTTTAGCAATTTGTGAACGAAAAGAAAATCAATTAATCGAGAATAAAGGCATACAACTGGTCTTGGATGGGATACAAGATCCCGGAAATTTAGGCACCATCATTCGATTAGCCGATTGGTTTGGCATAGAACAAATCATCTGTAGCCTGGACACTGTAGATTACTATAATCCCAAAGTAATACAAGCAACAATGGGTTCATTTACTAGAACAAACATTTATTATTGCACATTGGATGGTTTTTTAGCCCAAGATCATCATCTACTATACGGAACAGATATGGACGGGGAAAGCATTTACACAACGCAATTTCCAAAGAATATCAATCTTATTTTAGGGAATGAAGGTAATGGCATTAGACCCATAACTGAGCAAATGCTCGATAAAAAGATATGCATACCCAGATTTGGAAACAAACAATCCACCGAGAGCCTCAATGTTTCCATAGCTGCCGGGATTATTTTAGGTGAAATTTTTTCTAGGGCTTAATGGTCAAAAATAGTTGGTGAAATTCTTTGAATAATCGATTATTGCTGAAGATACTAAAAGTTTATTGAACTTTGTTTCAATAAACTTTTTTAAGGCTTAAAATTCAAAAAAATAGATGCTATTGTTACAAAAATTTCTTTCTAATAATTAAAACCCAAATGGGAATTAATATAGCTCCGTAGGAGCGCTAGCTTAATAGGAAGTAATTGTTATTAGAATTTAAGCTCCGTAGGAACGACATGCTATTTTCCAAAAAGTAGCCCATATCATTTATATCAACTGTTCGAAACTGGAGATACTTTTATTTTTTCTGTATTCATCGGCTTTGTTGATGGCAAATCGAATCACCATTGGTGCAATATACACCATTGCCAAGCCAATGGCTTTCTTCTTCCAATTTGAATTTTTTAAATTCTTTTGAGCAAAATTCCCAACCATAGCGGTAATACCCAGTTTTACAGCCTCTTCCAATAAGCCATTTTGTGCTGCTGTATTGGCCAATGAAAACAAGGCATTTTTTCCCAATATTCTGTCTTTCACTTCTAAGGCAACTTCCTTTATTATCGCATCGGTTTTCAGACTAACTGATCTCTGACCATGGTGATCTACCGTATCTTTTAAAAATTTATCGCTGAAGCCATTGGTAAATTCGCTCAAGCTTTCTTTAGCAATATCCAAAGTAAGGTGACTTTCCATTTCCTTAACTTCTGCTTGCAAAGCAAGTTTCTTTTTTCTTAATTCCTCTAGTTTATTATGAGCCCCCATGATTATTCGTTTATAAATTCAATAATTTTATTGGCAATATTGTTTTTAATTGAATTTTTAGAAAGTAGTACAATAACAAACAGAAGTAAATAAATTCCAGCTACTATCATAAATCCTAAAGCATAACTTTCCACAAAAGTTGCCAACAAAAAACCAAGTCCAATGTTAAACAAAACAATAAAAAACAACAATACTATAGCTGCAATGACTAAGTAAGTTGTGGTACCTGCAGTTATTGCTGTTTTTTCTGTGGCTTCTAGCTTGAGCAATTCGGCCTTTTTAGAAGCATAATCTTTCAACAAATCTAGCATGATTTAATTTTTTAATTATAAAGTAAAAGGAACCTCAAAGTCTAAAGTTCCTTTTTAATATTTACTCCATCCTTGATGGTTATGACTTCATCCCATCCAACTTCTTTTCAACATCTTTGGCTATGCTGGTTGCTGTATCCACTGCTCGGTCTTTGTATTTATCATAGCTTTCCTTTACAGTGTGGGCAACAGTAGAAGCCGTATCTTTAAAAGTAGAAGAGATATGTTGGTATTGATCTTTCATTTTCTCAGAAACATCTGCATAGCGATCTTTGGCTATTTCCGAAACTTTTCCATACTGATCTACTGCTTGATCCTTAATCTCTCCTGCTTTCTTTTTTAATTTTTTTCTGGTTTCCTTACCTTCTTCAGGAGCATACAGCATACCCAAAATTACACCAGCAGCAGCACCTGCCAATAATCCTGCTAATACCCCAGTCAAATTATTTCCTTTTTTTGCCATTTTAGTATAAATTTTATGATTAATGATGATTTTAAAACTTTATATAAAGGTACAATAAACATACCAGTTTTCAAAAAAATAAACGCTCAATTTCGATTATATTATGATCAAAAATATTAATAACCCAATTTCTGTATATAGGAAAGCATAAGATCTATGGTTTGTTTTTTGTCCATCCTACTATTATCAATCAGTATGGCATCTTCTGCCTGTTTTAAAGGAGCTATTTCTCTTTCACTGTCTATTTTATCTCTGGTTATTAGATTTTGCATCACTTCTTCCACTTGGGCTTCTATCCCCATAGTTTGCAACTCGTGGAATCTTCTTTTGGTTCTTTCGACAATACTGGCCGTCATGAAAAATTTTATATCTGCATTGGGCAGTACCACTGTTCCTATATCTCTCCCATCCATAATTACTCCTCCTTTTTGGGCAATATTTCTTTGGGTATTCAATAGAAAATTTCTTACTTCGGGCTGCTTGGCTACAATACTCACAAGATCGGAAATTTCTTGTGTTCTTATTTCGACAGAAATATCTTTTCCATTTAAGTTAAGAAGAAGTTCTTCACCAACTTTTTGAAAATCTAAGTGAATTTTGGAAAAATCTTTGAACAATTGTTCCCAATCTATAGACCCATCAGGGTTTTTACAAAAGATTAAAGCATAATATGTTATTCCTCTATACAATGCACCCGTATCCAAATGAAGTAATCCTAGTTTTTTAGCAATTACTTTGGATATGGAACTTTTACCAGTGGACGAATAGCCATCTATGGCAATGACAGGTTTTTTCATGCTACAAAGTTCTTTATTTTTTCAGGAAAATCAAGTTGAAAATTGGAAAATTTTAATATTTATTTCCCGTAAAATCGTAGATAATTCCGATTTGATTTAAGTTAGCAGCACTATGGTAGCGTGCATGAGTATAATCTACACGAAAAGCACCAAATCGCATCCCCACTCCGGCAGAAATACCCGAAAAGCTTCTTTGGTCCAAAACCGCCAATTCATTTCCTCTCTTCACATTATACCCAAGTCGAAGATTAAAATTTCGTTCCGGAAACAATTCCACGCCAAGAGAAACATGATCCAATACTTTTCGGAAAAAGCCTACTTCTTGTCCATTATTATTGAATTGAGAAGAAATGTCAAACATTTGTAAATCGTGCGCTGTAATGGTAAAAGCCAAAGGAAATTTCTCTAACCTACGGGTGTAGCCCAAATCTACAGAGAAAGGCATTTTTTCTCTTTCCCCGTTAAATGGTTTAAACTGATAGCCAAAATTCCTGAAAACCAAAGAGGCAGATTCTCCTCTTTTGTCGATGTGGTAAGTAATTCCAGCATTGGCAGAAACTGCCATAGAGGAATAAGTATCTATTTTGGAGGTAATAAAATTCAAATTTCCACCTACGGTCCATTCATCTTCAAACTGATAGGCATACCCCGCACCTATGGCTACATCTGCAGCTGAAAAACTACCCATTTCAAAGCCACTTTCATCGGTTCTGGTCATATTTCCATAATCCATATAACGAACATGGATATTTACCAAATGTCCATTTTCTAAATCACGAACGAAGGAAATTGTTCCGTATTTGGAATCGGCAAGATACATCGCAGCATTCAAAGCAATCTTACGGTCCATTTCTTTATTCATTAATGAAGGATTAGAGGCCGCAAAAGCAGGGTCGTAATCGGTAATTGAAATAGCATTTCCACCCAAAGCCGCTTGTCTGGCGGATACTGGTGTATTCAAAAAGTTATACACTGTGGTTCCGGTCTGTGCCATAACAGTAATGCTGAAGGACAATATAGGCAGTATAAAAAGCTTTTTCAATGGTGGTTGTATTATATAATAGATGCAAAAATAATTCTTTTTCATTCTTATCAAAATAATTAATAAAATATTTTTAGTTAAATGTCTTTCGTTATTTTTTATTATGTTCTAATGTTTATCTTTGCAAAAAAGTTAAATGTCCTTGTTAGAATTGGACAATAAGATAAACGCTAGAGCATTATATGAAATCGCCATTTACAAGTTTTTTAGAAATAAACACTAATGAAGAATGACGATTCCAAATGACCAATAAAATACAATAAGTATCTATATATGAAATACAAAAGAATCCTACTAAAACTCAGTGGTGAAGCCCTTATGGGAAACAGACAATACGGAATCGACAACGATAGGCTGAAAGAATACGCCGAAGAAATAAAAAAAGTAGTAGATAAAGGTTGTGAAGTTGCCATTGTCATTGGTGGAGGAAATATTTTTAGAGGTCTTGCTGGAGCTGCCAAAGGAATGGATCGTGTGCAAGGTGACTATATGGGAATGTTGGCAACAGTGATTAACGGAATGGCACTACAAGGTGCTTTGGAAGATGCAGGCATCATGACGCGTTTGCAAAGTGCCATAGAAATGGATAAAGTAGCAGAACCTTTCATCAAAAGAAAAGCAGTTAGACATTTGGAAAAAGGCAGAGTGGTTATTTTTGGAGCAGGAACAGGCAACCCTTATTTCACTACCGATACAGCCGCCACACTTAGAGCCATAGAAATAGATGCAGATGTTATTCTAAAAGGAACCAGAGTGGACGGAATTTACGACAGCGATCCAGAAAAAAATGAAAACGCCGTAAAATACAATTCACTAACCTTTGATGAAGTGTTCGAAAAGAATTTAAAAGTAATGGACATGACGGCCTTTACCTTAAGCCACGAAAACAAACTCCCTATTATTGTTTTTGACATGAACAAAACCGGTAATTTAGAAAAACTCATCAGCGGAGAAAACATCGGAACTTTGGTTGATTTGTAAAAATAATTTAGTTAAACAAAATTTGAATATACTCCTATGGAAGAATTATCTCTTATTACCAATATGGTAAAGCAAGAAATGGATGCTGCAATAAAACATTTGGAACATGCTTTTCAAAAAATCCGTGCAGGTAGAGCTTCTACCTCTATGGTGCAAGATGTAATGGTAGAGTATTATGGTGCTCCTACTCCACTCAATCAAGTAGCGAATGTATCCATTCCGGACGCGATGACGATTTCTATCCAACCTTGGGACAGAACCGCCATTAATGCTATTGAAAAGGCCATCATAAACTCCAATCTTGGCTTTGCTCCTTCTAATAATGGGGATAATATTATTCTTAGTGTACCTCCATTAACCGAAGAAAGAAGAAAAGAATTGGCCAAGCAAGCCAAAGCAGAAAGCGAGCAAACCAAAGTTACAGTAAGAAATGCCAGACAAGATGGAATGAAAGAATTGAAAAAATTAGAAGGCATTTCTGAAGATTTAATTAAAAAATCTGAAGAAGAAATACAACAACTTACGGATAAATATGTAAAACTTTGCGATGAACACCTCAAAATAAAAGAGGCTGACATCTTGAAGGTTTAAGGATTTATTCATTCTATATAAAAAACCCCCATCGAAAGAGTTATTCGATGGGGGGTTTCTTTAAACAAAAACTAAGAAAGACAACGCTAAATTAACTGTCTTTAATTTTTGAGCTATTTTGCCGAAAATTTTCTTTTTCTAAACCAAAAGAATACGCCTCCTAAAGCAGCCAAAATAACCAGTGGAGTCAGTAGATTGAACCACTGCCAATTATTTCTACTTTCATCTATCCTTTGTCTGTCCAGTAACCGGGCTTCTATATTTCTGTTTCGAAGTTGCATGAGGTTACTATCGTCCAACAGAAAATCCAAAACATTTCTTAGAAATTGC
The DNA here is from genome assembly GCA_018266955.1 of Bacteroidota bacterium. Lineage (GTDB taxonomy): Bacteria > Bacteroidota > Bacteroidia > Flavobacteriales > Weeksellaceae > Amniculibacterium. Next base: position 14,011 of record JAFDZI010000047.1, on the reverse strand, counting down.
TCATTTCCAAACTGTTGGTTGGTGAGCATGTCCATTCCCAAAGGCAATGCTTCGCCACGGAAGGATTTATTTCTACCCACATCACCATCGGCAATTACCACCATTTTATTTTCAGGACTTTGGGCTTTGAAACCAGGAAATGCATTCTTCTCACTTCTATTGGCATAGGCAGAGGCAAATTTACCTTCCAAGGAAACCGCGAATATTTTAGGAGTTGAAGGTTTTTCATTTTGTCCCAAACTATCCACTGTGGTTATTTCTTTTAAATCCACATAATTCGGAACTTGTTTCAATAGTGTTTTGGGGCTCGATTCAAATAAGACATTGGTTTTTACGCCTTTTCTTCCTAAAGTATCAATAGAAGTAGGAAATTCAAACTTAACGGGATTGATACTTTTGGTTATGGGATTCGGATGATCAGCAATTCCCAAAGGGAAATAAGGCCAAGGCAAACTGGTGTATTGATTATTTCCGCCCACTTGTCCAGTGACCAAACGAAGTAAAGCTGGTCTTTGTACATCTTTCACCAAGGCAGGATTAATTCTTACCCCATAATTAAATAAAAAATCGGTCAAATTATGATCCACAGGATAGGCCATAATTTTATTGGCACGGGTAAGGGTATCCATTTCTGCATTCACGGCATCAATCATCCAAAGAGTTTTGCCACCGTTCATAATGTATTGGTCCAAGATTAATTTTTCACCATCGGTAAAAGCTTTTCTTGGTTTGGCAATCACCAATGCAGAAGTTCTTTTAAGATTCGGGATATCCGCTGCTGTCAGTTCGGTTTCATTTTGAGGTATAATTGGGAAAATTTTATAATTTTCCGAAGCCATTCGCATAAAGCCATCAAATTCATCGGGTCTCAGCTCGTCATGGTTGATGATTACCCCAATATTTTTCTTTTTTTGTTCCACCAATGATTTGATGTTGGACACCAAGTTATATTCCAGATTTTCAACTGATTTTAACAACTGATCCGAAGAACTTAGTCCTTGTTGTTCCACAACCAAAGGAATAGAAACTCCCTGATTGTTGTATTTGATAATCGCATAGGGGTATAAAATAATTTCCGATGTTTTGCCATTTTTAAAATCGGCCAACATAGAGGGTTGCATTCCCATAGCCATTAGAGTGTCTCTGGAAATTTTATTTTTGATAGGGTCTATAAATTTAAAGTCGATTTTCGGGTTTGCCCTACGGAATTCTTCCAACATAAATTTGGTTTCACCTTGTAGTTGCTTGAAGCTTGCCGGAAATTCACCTTCTAAATACACATCCACCATTAAGGGTTTCTTTACTGACTCCAATACTTTCATTGTATTGTCTGTCAGGGTATATCTTTTTTCTTGTGTTAGGTCTATTCTGAATTTAAAAATTCCCAAAATACCCAATAACAAGACGGCTAAAACAGCCAATAATATCGTTTTTTGTTTATTCATTTTCTGAAAAATTCAATAATTATTAAAACTAAAGGGTTTTTATTTTTTTTTCTGAACAAAATAACTGGACAATCCCAAAGCCAAAGTGATGATGAAAAGGAAATAAAATACATCTCTACTATCCACCAATCCTCGGGAAAATGCCAAGAAATGTTGGTAAAATCCAATATTTTGTAGCACAAAATCGGCACCACCCAAAAGTTTATAACTTGCCAGTTGTTCTATTCCGAAATAGAGAATAAAACACATAAAAACGCCCAATAAATAGGCCATAATTTGATTAGATGAAAGCGAAGATGCCAGCATCCCCACAGATGTCATAGCACCAATAAGCAGTAGTAGTCCAAAATAAGAGCCCAAAGTTGCCCCAAGATCGACATTCCCTTCCGGAATTCCCAAAACATATACGGTGTAAAAATAAACCAATGACGGAATAATACAAAGAAATCCTATAAACCAAACCGACAAAAATTTGCCTAAAATAATATCTTTTATCTTGATGGGTTGAGCAAAAAGCCAATACAAAGTACCACTTTGATGTTCTTCGGCAATGGTTTTCATGGACAAAGCCGGAATAATAAACATTAATATCCATGGAACCAGAGTAAAGTAACTCTGTAGCGATGCCATACCGATGTCGAAAATATTATAATTATTTTCGAAAAAAAATAGAAATAAGGAAGAAATCAAACTGAAAGCACCGATGATTACCCATGCAGACCAATTTCCGAAATAATTCCAAAGTTCCTTTTTAAAAATTGCTATCATAAATATTTTAATTCATTAATTATTTTCATAAATATCACCACCTCATCACTTCACCACCTCATCACTTCTTTTTATTATTCACCAACTTTACTGTGGTCATAATAAGCACAACAATCACGACAAAACCCAATAGCAGTTGCCAACCGTATTGGATAACATTCGATTTTAAAATAACCGTAAACACGACCAGAAAAAGGATAAAAGTGGCTATTTCATTGGCTTGTCTAAGTTTGATATTGGCTATAGGTAAATCGGAATTTTGTAATTTTTTAAGTTGTATAACTTTCTTCCAGCACCAGTAATGGTAGGCACCTAAACCTAAAAGAAAAGTCAATTTTAAATGAAACCATGGAGATTGCATCAGTCCAAGGTTCAAAAAAATCATGCAAAGTCCACAAATCAGCATAATGACTCCAGCGGGAACGGTAATAATATTCCATAGCCTTCGTGCCATAAAAACATATTGTTCTCTAAGGATTTGTTTTTTATTGGCCTCAAAATCATCTGTATCTTTATAATAGACAAATAATCGCACGAGATAAAAAATCCCTGCAAAATAGGATACCATGAAGATAATGTGTACAGCCTTTAATAGGGTATAAAGCATCGTTGTTACTTTTGTATATAGGAAATACTGTCTATTTTTTTACCATCAGCGTATTTTTTCAGGTACAGTAATTTTCCTTTTTCATTAAAATACTTCCAATCTCCGAAATAATACCAATGGCTTTCGTTTGCGGTAACCTCCAATCTGGATTGTCCCATTTGCTTTACTTTACCATTAGCATAATAATAAAATTTGGTTTTGGTTATATCATTTTTTATTCTATCGATTTGATAAATTTTCTCATTTAAGGTCGATTTCCATTTTCCTATTTTAGTACCGTATTTGTATTTTCCAGTGGACTGCAATACCCCATCATCGGAGGGATACTCTTCTTTCCATTTCCCATGCCTAGCACGGGTATTGTTGTTTAATTTTATGTACTGGTTGTACTAGGTTGCACATGAACATAACATAAAGAATACGATAAAATAAAGATTTCTTTTGACCATTGAAAATCATTTATTATTTAAATTTTATCTGAAAATCTCAATATTTTCTGCTAAAAATTAGCATTGATAAAATTCAAACAAACTAAAAAAAACAGAATTCCTATTCTCGATAGAAATTCTATTTTTTTATATTAAAAGCGATTAAGCAATTACATTCAGTTCTTTACCCACTTTTTCGAATGCAGCAATGGCTTTATCCAAATGTGCACGAGTATGGGCAGCAGAAAGTTGCACTCTAATTCTTGCTTTTCCTTTGGGCACCACAGGATAGAAGAAACCGATTACATAAATTCCTTCATCCATCAGTTTTTCAGCCATTTTTTGAGCTAAAGGAGCATCGTACAACATAACAGGTACTATCGCAGCATCTCCATCAGGAATATCGAATCCCTTAGCCTTCATTTCTGTACGGAAATATTCGGCATTTTGCATCACAGTATCTCTTAGAGTGGTGTTCTCCGAAATCATATCCAACACCTTCAATGCAGCCCCCACAATCCCTGGCGCCAGAGAGTTGGAAAACAAATAAGGTCTGGATCGTTGTCTTAGCATATCGATGATTTCTTTTTTACCCGAAGTAAAACCTCCCAAAGCACCTCCCAAAGCTTTTCCCAAAGTAGAGGTAATAATATCTACCCTACCCATAACTTCATTGGCTTCGTGGGTTCCTCTTCCTGTTGCTCCGATAAAACCAGTAGCGTGGGAATCGTCCACCATCACCAAAGCGTCATATTTTTCTGCCAAATCACATACACCTTTTAGGTTAGCAACAATACCATCCATGGAGAAAACGCCATCGGTTACAATGATTTTGAAACGATGATTTTTCTTGCTCGCTTCAATTAACTGAGCCTCCAAATCGGCCATATCATTGTTTTTGTATCTGTATCGAGCAGCCTTACACAAACGAACTCCATCAATAATAGAAGCGTGGTTGAGCTCATCGGAAATAATGGCATCTTCATCGGTAAATAATGGTTCGAAAACCCCACCATTGGCATCAAATGCTGCCGCATAAAGTATGGTATCTTCAAGTCCTAAAAATTGAGCAATTTTTTGTTCTAGTTCTTTATGAATATCCTGAGTTCCACAGATAAACCTTACCGAAGACATACCGTAACCATGGCTAGCGATCATGTCTTGGGAAGCCTTCATTACTTCTGGATGATTGGAAAGTCCTAAATAATTGTTGGCACAAAAATTTAAAAGATTTTTACCATTGGCTACAATTTCGGCACTTTGCTGGGAAGTAATGATTCTTTCTCTTTTATAAAGTCCTTCGTTATCAATGTTTTGTAATTCTTGTTGCAGATGTTGCAGATAAGCTGGAGATATCATTTTGATTAAAAATTTTAATGGGCTAAATTATGAAAAAAAGCTAGATTTCTCAAGCATTTCTATGGATAAATTCAGCTCTTTTCGCATTATAATTTAATCGTTCAACATAAAACAATTTCCCATGAAGCCTTTTCGTTAATTCAAACCTATCTTTTAATAAATTTAAACCGTTTATTTTGCAACTCTAACCAATACACGCCTTTTTCCAAATGACTTACAGAAATTGACCGATGGGGTTCTACCCTTCCTTTCTGAACTTGTTGCCCCGTAGCAAAAGTTATAACGAAGTCGGTTTCTTTATTTAAACCTTTAATCCAAATGACAGTATCTGCTGGATTTGGATAGATTTGCAAATCTTCTTGTATTAATGAATTTTGCGTTGATAAATTAGCATTCATTTGCACTGTTGAGTTTTTCTCAAGAATCTGGTGTTCAACATTAAATTCAACAGAGGAAACCGCAAAAGTAGTTGGAATTGTAAACATTTGGTTATTGCTCTGATGGTCCAAAACTATATGCGCTACTTCCCCATTGCTCCCATTGAGTTTTATAGGCAATGGCAGGGTATAAAATGCTACTGAAGGGTGGCTTTGGCTTTGGCCTACTTTAAACGATATGCTTTGCAAATCAGTAGATTGTTTCCATTGAATGTCGTAAGTTGGATAGCCTTGTCCATAAATCCATTGGTTGAAAAATTCGGTGAAATCTTTCCCGGTTGATTGAAGTAACGAGGTTTTCAAATCGATGGTTTTCGCATAAGCATACGCCAAATTGGGTCTGGACATATAATCTTTTATGGCTTGATAAAAAACCACATCGCCCAAAATCCATTTCATCATTCTTACCACATATCCTCCTTTAGCATAAGTTAATCTTCCAGAAAATAAGACCGATTGATTTCCCAAATCGGCATCATTCACATAGACAGAGCCACCGGTTGCATAGGTTATAAAGTTTTTTTGACCTTGCAAATAATTCATAAATTCGCTGTGGGTCATTAAAAATTGTTCGTTTGCCACATGTTCCCCAAAGGTTGCAAAACCTTCATTAAGCCAAAGATCATTCCATGCACCACAAGTTATTTTGTCGCCAAACCATTGGTGTGCCAGTTCGTGGGCGATTACCCTTCTTGGCCAACCCGACATGGAAGACATCGTCTGATGCTCCATACAAACTCCATTGTAGCCAAACTCCATGTGTCCATATTTTTCATTACGGAAAGGATAAGGTCCAAATAAATTTTCGTAGGTATTCATGATTTGTTTGGTCCATTCTATATCCGCCATAATGGAAGGATTAGCAGCGGTGGTAGGATACAAATAATTAACAAAAGGAAAAGGAGGATTGCCCATTACATCATTAATTTTGGTGAAATTGGTAATGGAAAAGGCAATAAGATATGCAGCTGTAGGATATTGTGTTCGCCAAAAGGTCAATTTATTAGTACCGATAATTGTTTCGGACATTAGTTTACCATTGGCTGCCACAGAATATGTGGAGGGAGTCGTAATTTTAAAATCGAAGCGATCAATTTTGTCGTTCATGCTCTGTTTGGTGGGAAACCAATCTTGTGCACCATAAGGTTCGGAAAGTGTACTCATTACCGGAATTCCACTTTGGCTATGTACGGCAAAGGCATTATTACTAGGATCTGGAATCCCTGAATAATGAACGGTAAGCGAATCTAAAGTACCGGCACTAATGGCGGTGGGAAAGTCAATTTTCAGTTCTTTGGTGGGCAACTGACTAAAGGCAAGGTTGGTTCCATGATAGGAAACCGACGAAACATTGAGTTGTGTGGTAAAATCAAAATAAATACTGGACAAAGTTGCATTGGGCAAGAAATGAGATGTTACTGAGCCGGAAATAAAATTTACCGCAGGATCTAATGTTGCTTCCAACCTTTGGTATTTCAAATCATATTGAGTTGTATTGGGATTATTGTTATAAGTTGTCATTTTCTGAAAATGGCTTTTCCCTTCTCTATAAGGCAACCCATAATCCTCTATTTGAGCAGAAACCAAAGTATGAGACAACAAGAAAAATACTATTGAATAAATCGTTTTCATCTTTTTATTTTTACATAGTAAAGATAAAAAAGTCTTTCCAATAAACATGAAAAGACTTTTATAAGACCATTTATTTTATCCATTTACAATTCCAAAACAGGCTCCAGCAACATTTCCATTTTTCTTTTCACCATATCGGTGGACCCCGAATAATTATTTACCAAAAGAGAAAAAGCCATTAACTTTCCCGACTTTGTTTTCACATATCCTGCCAAGCATTTCACTTTGTTGAGCGTGCCAGTTTTGGCAAAAATTTGACCATTGCCATTTCCATAGACAAACATTCTTTTCAATGTTCCTGTTTGCCCACCAATGGGTAGAGAATCAAAATAATTTTTAAAATATTTTTCATTCATTAATGAAGTAAGAAATTTCACCTGTGCCAAAGGAGTAACCATATTGGCTCGGGACAAGCCACTTCCATCCATAAAATTAAGGCCTTCCGTATCAAAATCTTTTTTAACCAAATGCTCTACGACAACTTTCCTACCCGATTCTAGCGTTTGATCTCCCAATTTCTGAAAACCCACCATTCTGAGGGTAGCTTCGGCCAAAGCATTATCGCTATGTTGATTGGTGTAAAACACAATATCATTTAAATCCGGAGAACGATAAGTGGATATCAGCATTCTTTTTTCGGGTTCAGTATCTATGGTTTTACTAAGTACTTTACCAATAATAGGGATACCACTCTTTAGCATTGCAGTTTTTAGAGAATTGGCTAAAGAAACTGGAGGATCTGGCAATTTACTGGCAAGGTCAATAGGCTGGTATTCTTCCGCAAAAACCATTTTTTTAATGTATGGAGAAACATAAAAATATCTTTTTTCTTGCTGAAAAGGATTGCTTTGTTTTACGATTATTTTCTCTTTGGAAGGATCTATTTCACGGGTAGAACCCATGGGCAAATAATACGAGCCATTTTCTAACCACACGATATTTTCTGGAAGTGTAGGTATTTTATTGGTTTTAAAAACCGCAGTTTGCACGACAATATTTCCATTGACTCTTTTTATTCCTTTTTCGGCCATGGCAGCAATAAAATCCATGGAAATCATTCCATAACTGGTTGCTCCGGCCTTATTTGTCCCCAAACTAGGATCGCCACTACCTATTAAGTATAAATTCCCATTTAGCACACCATTTTCGTCAATTTCACCGGAATATTCCAGCTGAGTAAGCCACTGAAAATTGCTCCCAAGCAAACTCATAGCTGTTTCTGTGGTAAGTAATTTTGTTGTAGAAGCCGGAATGAGTGGTGTTTTTTCGTTATAAGCACTTATAAGTTTCTGGCTTTTGGGATCATATACTGCAAATCCCCATTGGGCATTTCTTAGCACAGGATCACTTGCCATAGAAGTGAGTGTAACATCTAAATACTCCTTTGGGCTTAAAGGTTTTTCTTCGGAAGTAGCTGTATAAATTGGTGTAGATTGAGTGGCAGTTGCCGTATAGATAGTAGAATTATCTGTAGAATAATTATTTTGTCCGCATACCTGTATCGCCGATAATAAACCTACCGACAATACAATATTTTTGATTTGAATCATAAATACTTTCTTTTTTAAAGATTTCTTTTGTTCAGAATAGATACTGTAACAACAAATGATGAATAGAATATGAATTCTATGTGCCAAAAGTATTAATAATAATTCATCAAGCCTTGGTAAAGGGAATTAAAATGCTTTAAACTTCGTTAAAGTTTGTTAAAAGTCCACAATTACGACCTTTTTGATGCTTTGATACGCGGTAATTTCATCAAATTCTTCAAAACTTTTCAAGACGAAATTTTTAAATTCTAGATACTTTTTGCCCTTAGGTAATTTCAATAAAATTTGGTACTGATATAAGGTATTAATTCTTGGGACAGGGGATTTTTCCGGACCAAAAAGACAGGCAGAAGGTAAATATTTTTCGAGGATAGAATATAAATACCGAATGGCTCTTTCTACTTTATCTTCTTTACGATGTCTTAATTCTATGAAAATAAGTTTGGTATAAGGGGGATAATTATTTTTCTTTCTTTCGTTCAAAAAATACTGATAAACCATGTCAATCTCATTTTCTTTAATTAAAAAAAATACCGGATGTTGGGGGTTATAGGTTTGTATAAATACTTTACCCTGACCCGAAACCCTTCCCGCTCTCCCCGAAACCTGAGTAATCAGTTGAAAGGCTTTTTCTTCGGCTCTAAAATCTTGTACATACAACATTCTATCGGCTTTTGGGATACAGACCAATTCTATATGATCAAAATCCAAGCCTTTGGAAATCATTTGTGTTCCGACAATAATATCAGATTCACCGGACTCTATTTTTTCATATAATTTTTCGTAGGCAAACTTTTTACGCATCGCATCTACATCCATTCGATCTACCTCGGCATCTGGGAAAAGCTTGGTAAGCTCCTCATGAATTTGTTCCACACCAATTCCTTTGGTATTGAGTTTTTTAGAAAAACACTTGGGGCACGCTTCTGGTTTTGCAGCTTTGTTTCCGCAATAGTGGCATTTCAGTTCGTTGGATGACTTATGATAGGTCATAACCACATCACAGTTGGAGCAATACTGAACATGACCGCAAGAGGTACATTCTACAACCGAGGCATAGCCTCGTTTATTATGCAATACAATGGCTTGGTTTTTTTGGGCTAAATTTTCTGAAATTACGGTTAAAAGTTCATTAGAAAAATTACCGTTCATATTTTTCCTGCCGCTTTCTTCCTTTATATCGATAAGATGAAACGAAGGTAAATGTACATTACCAAAGCGTTTATCGAGATGTACCAAACGCAATTTATCTAGTGCTGCTGCATAATAGGATTCAACCGATGGCGTAGCAGAGCCTAAGATGACAGGCGCTTGAAAAACATTTCCCATAACCAAAGCTGCATCTTTGGCATTAAAGTAGGGCGAAATTTCTCTTGGACGATAGGCCGTATCATGTTCTTCATCCACAATGATTAGTCCCAGATTTTGGAAGGGTAAGAACAACGCGTTTCTGGTTCCAATTAAAACAGAAATTTCTTTATTTCTAATCTTGCGCCATACTTCTACTTTCTCGAAATCGCTTAATTTCTGATGGTAATACCCCAATTGGTTGCCATATTTTCTTTCTAATCTTTGCACAATTTGCTGGGTAATGGCTATTTCCGGTAAAAGAAAGAGCACCATTTTTCCTGTTGCTACCACTTCCATCATTTTTTCTAGGTAAACATGGGTTTTCCCAGAGGCTGTTACCCCTTGTAAGAGCACATTTTTACCCTCGTCAAAAGCTTTGTTTATCTCCCGTAATGCTTGCCATTGCTCTGGTGTAAGATTTTCCTTTTCCTCCAAATGTCCTTCATAACTAGGCAATCGATCGACCGATTGGGTAAATTCTTCTACAAAACCTTTCTCTATTAGTCCTTTTAAATGATTATTGGCAAAAATACCTTCTGCAAATAAGGTAGATTTTTTTATTTTTTGATTTGGATTTTCGGTTTCAATCTCCAAAATTTTTAAAAACAATTCTTGTTGCTTGGGTGCTTTTTTCAAAGACAGAAGTATTTCTGGCAAATTATCTTTTAGGGTCTGCAAATCTTTTAACTGAATAAAAGAAACCTCTTTGGCTTTGTACTTTTCGCCAATATACTCGTCTATTTCTATATATTGTAAATCTATTAAAGAATGAATTGTTTTGATGATGAATTTCTTTGGAATGAAAGCTTCAATATCAGTCAAATTTATAAGCTGTCTCACTTCTAAAGCCTGTATCAGATAGATTTCGTTGGCATCTAATATTTGATAATCAATGCTTGCATTGGGCTTTAATTTCAGGTATGTTTCGCTTTCCAATTTCAAAGAAGAAGGAAATGCAAGTCGGTAGATTTCTCCTAAATTACAGAGATAATACTCGGACAACCAATTCCAAAATTGAATTTGATGAGGTGGTAAAATAGGTTTATCATCTAATATACTGATGATATCTTTAGCCAAAAAAGTTTCGGGTTTATTTTGATGAATTTCTGCAACAATTCCCGTATAGATTTTTTTACCACGGAAAGGCACCAAAACCCGCATCCCAATTTGAAGTAATGGGACTAAATCTTCAGGAATTGAATAAGTAAAAGTTCCTTTTAAGTTAAGGGGCAGTATGATTTGTGCAAACAACAGATTGAAAATATATCGTAATTAGTTCAACAAAAATACATAAAAAAAGTCCTTCAGAAAACTGAAGGACTAGTATAATGATAAAAGAATTTATTTTTTAATTTCTTCTTTATCTACAGTAGATTTGCCATGCACATGTTCTTCTTTTTTACCAATTCCTTTCAAGAAATCGTAAGCGATAGCCGAGGCTACGAAAATGGAAGAATAAGTACCAAAAGCAATTCCTAATAACAATGCAAACATAAAGCCTCTAAGATTATCGCCACCAAATATAAAGATTGCAGTGATGACCAATATAGTGGTAAATGAAGTATTGAAAGTTCTACCCAAAGTACTGGAGATAGAATCATCAAACAATCCTGCCAAAGTAAGGGCTTTTTTCTCGCGAAGGTATTCTCTAATTCTATCGAATACAATAACAGTATCGTTGATGGAATATCCTAAAACAGTAAGTACTGCTGCGATAAAATCTTGGTTAATTTCCATATTGAAAGGCATCCACTTGTATAAGAAAGAGTAAGCCCCAAGGATAATGATTGCATCGTGGAACAAACCAACCACAGCTCCTAAAGAGAATTGCCATTTTCTAAATCGTACCAAAATATAAACGAAAATCCCGCCCAAAGCGATTATTACCGCCATTGTACCTCCTAGTTTAATATCATCTGCTACTGTTGGACCAACTTTAGTGGAAGAAACAATACCATAATGACCTACATCTGCCGATTTGAATTTCTCCAAAGTAGCACCTGCTGGGAAATCTGACTTCAAACCTTCAAATAATTTAGATTCAATTTCTTGGTCAGCTGCCAAAGATTCATCATCAATTTTATAATCGGTCGTAATTTTTAATTGATTGTCTTTACCGAAAGTTTTTACCTCTACAGAGTTTTGTTTACCATCTTTAGTTGCAAACAGAGGGGCTAATTTTTCCTCCATTTTATTGGCATCTACAGGTTTTTCAAAACGAACAACGAAATTTCTACCTCCTTCAAAATCTACTCCATATTTAAATCCATTGGTGAAAATTGAAAATAAAGAAGCAACCGTAAGGATTAAAGAAATAATGTAGGAATATTTTCTTTTTCCAATAAAATCTATCCATACATTTCTGAACATATTTTTGGTTGGAGCTGTCCAAACAGACAATCCTTTACCTTTTTCCAATCGGCTAAAAATCATCACTCTAGACAACAATACCGAAGTAAAAAAAGTCATGAGCAAACCAATGATAAGGGTAACTGCAAATCCTTTGATAGGTCCTGTTCCGAAGAAATACAATACAAATGCCGTAAGCAATGTAGTAGCATGACCATCGATAATAGCGGAAAGCGCATGTTTGAACCCGTCTTTATAGGCTTCTTTTATGCCTTTACCTGCAAACAATTCTTCTTTTGTTCTTTCGTAGATAATTACATTGGTATCCACCGCCATCGCCATGGACAATACAATCCCCGCAATCCCCGGAAGGGTAAGGGTAAAGTCACCAGAATCCATGATCCCGAAAATGTAAAATAAATTGATGATCATAGCGATAACGGCATACACACCAGCACCACCATAATAAAAAATAATATACGCAATAATTAAAGCAAAAGCAATAGCAAAAGACATTAGACCATCTTGAATGGATTGCTCACCAAGTGAAGGTCCTACCACATCTGCTTGCACTACTTTAGCACCCGCCGGCAATCGCCCTGCTCCAAGAACATTTACTAAGTCTTGGGCTTCGTCTTGTGTAAAGTTACCTGATATTTGCGTTCTTCCGTCCGGGATAACGGATTGTACCATAGGAGCGGTATATACTCTATTGTCCAAAGAAACGGCCACGGATTTTTTCAGATTTTTTTCTGTCATCAATTTCCATTCTCTAGCTCCTTTGGAGTCCATCTGCATATCCACCACTATTCTACCCAACTCATCATAACTGATGTTGGATTTCTCTACTGCCCCATCTACAGGTGCTTTTTGGCTGATGTTACCACGAATGGCATATAATACCAATCTATTTTCGTCTGTAGATTCTGGTTTATACGCCCACATAAATTGGGTATATTTAATATTGGCGGGTCTAAGATTCTGAGCAATTTTAGAATTCAATATTTTGTTTACCGTAGCGGTATCAGAAAGTTTTACATTTCCAACCCCATTGGTTTTTAAAGACTGAAGGTCTAATAATTTTAATAAATCTGTATTTTTAGCAACCCCTATAGAATCTGCTTTGGATGGTAAGGCATCCGACAAAGATTGTAGATATGGGAAAGCCTCTTGAACATCTTGCACTTCCCAGAACTGCAATTTCGCAGAGGTTTGCAACATTTTTTTCACTCTATCAATATCCTTGATCCCTGGCATTTCTACAGAAATTCTACCGGTACCAGGCACTCTTTGTACATTGGGTTGTACCGCTCCCATTTTATCGATACGGGTACGGATTACCTCAAAAGCTGTACCTACCGATTGGTCGATTTTTCTTTTTACAATCGCCTTTACTTGGTCGTCGGTCGTATTGTATTTAATCTCCGTAAGATTGGTATTTCCGAAAATTTCCGGATCTGCAAGTTTCAGATTGGCATTTTTGGCTTGGTTTACTTGTGCAAACTGGTCGAAGAAAACATCGATGTATGCTTTGGATGAATTTTTCATCGCGGCATCGGTTTTGTCGAGTGCTTCAACCAAAATTGGGTTGGTAGAGTAATTGGTTAAGTCATTTACCAAATCTCTTTGGTTGATTTCCAACAATACATTGATCCCTCCCTTCAAGTCCAAACCAAGTTTCATTTCTTTTTCCTTGGCTTTTGAATAGTATAATTTGGTGAAACCAAGATCTAAAGTGTCTTTTTTAATCTTTTCGATTTCCTTCAAATTACCTTTTGCTGCTTCGATTTTCTTTTCCTGATTGCTCACATACCAAGTGGGTAGTAATTCATTGATGCAAATCAGTCCAAGAACTATCGCAATAATCGTAATAAGTCCTTTTCCTTGCATTTTAATACAACATTAAATTTTTATAGTGGGCAAATATAATGATTTTATGATGAATTTCGCATGTTTAATTTTATATTTTTTAAGGCTTTTTAAGGTTAAATTATTGATTATTTCATCAAAATATTGAGAAATCGTCATTAACCGATTTTTTTACACAAACACTCATGAAGATTGATACTGTCCCAAAAAAGTGTGT
>JAFDZI010000046.1 GCA_018266955.1 Bacteroidota bacterium | reverse complement strand
TTCGGACACCCTCATTTTTTTTATCTAAATCTTTTGATGTCTAATTCTGGTAGTAGCGGTTGATGGTTTTCGATGAATTGATATAATTCATTGGCGAAATAACACCCATTAAGGACACCACGGGTGCCCATTCCATTGAGAATAAATAAAGATTCATACTCATGATGCACTCCAAGCGTAGGTCTTCTGTCGGTTAATGTAGGTCTTAATCCTACTTCTACATCTTCTACGAGATAGGAATACGGATAAATTTCTTCTAAACTTTTTTTAAGTTCTTGTACCGAAGTTTCCATTACTTGGAGGTCAGTAGAGTTTCGATCGAAAGTACCTCCTACATAATATTGTCCGTTTTCCATTTGGAAAAAGAAATGTTTCTTTTTAAGAATTACCTTTTCTGAAATAGGATTGGAAATACTCACGGATAAATGATGTCCTTTAGAAGGTATGATGGGTAAATAAGAAAAATATGGGTTATCCTTTACTCTGATACCTTCAGCAAAGACCAAATGTTTATAGGAAATGTCCTTATATATTTTTTTAGAAGGGTTAAGTTCATTAAAATCAAAACTTTCCTGTATATAGGAATTACTATCTTGAAGAAATTGATAAAATTCTTTAAAAAAAGTATGAACAGAAAGTCTTCCAGAGTGCTGAACAACGCCAATTCCGAATTGGTTATTTATGGCATTCATCTGAGTAAACTGATTGGATATATAGGTGGATAAATCTTCGGATTTGGATTTTATTATCCAGGTTTGTTTTTCATTCTCGTCTGACAATATACGGTGAACAGGCATTGCTTCAAAATAATTTTTCCCCAAATATTGTTGAATTTCTATAAGCGTTTGTTGTAGGAATTGTACTTGCTCATCCCCTAGCCAAAAGCTGGTGAATTTATGCAAAACGATAGGATTGACAACGCCTCCTGAGACTTCTGACGCAGAGGAAATTCGATCTGAAACCAACACGAAAGATTTATTATTTTTTATTAGTTGATGGACAAAAAAAAGACCTGCGAAACCACCACCAACAACTATATAATCGACATTTTTCATGAAAAAATAAATTAAGATTAAATTATCTGATTGCAAAAGTACATATAAAAAAAATCCTGAGAAATTAATCTCAGGATTTTATAATGAAAGAAGAATTAATAATTCCACATTTCGTTATCCATTTCTAGAATATTTGCTTTTATTCTATCGCTTTCTTCTATCTGCTCATCAGCATTTTTAGGGATATAATCTTTAACGACTCCGTCTCCTAAACCACTGGTTGATTTATAAATTACTGAAGTAAATCTTCTCATATTAATCACATCATCATAAGATAAATCAGCAGTAGCATTGGCTTTATTATAGATGTAATTGTTTGCTAAAATTTCTCGAGCATCTGGATAATATACCCAGAACAAGTCAATTAATTCATTCGCATCACCAATTGGTCTTCCATCAGGACCTACTTGCCCTGCTGTAGCAGGATCCGGACCTAACGCTGCAATACCTAGAGGTCTGTACTTTAGCATACCATCTCTTTTGTCCACAAACCACATACCCATAATTTTTAGAACTCTTACTTTATCTGTTGTTGTTCTGATATAATCGGTATATTGTTTTCTTTCTTCCTCTGTTAATTGACGACCAGAGTTAATGATGTCAATTGCAGCATCGTCCATACGAACAGACTCTAATCTTTTAGGAATAGCTTCTTTTGATAACTTGACAGTGAAATTTTCGTCATCATACACTTCTTTAAGCTCACCGCTGAGGGCCGCATCAAGAAGTACATCGTAGATAGACTTAGAAGACTTAAAGAAACCTTCTTTATTGTCATGGTAAAAAGGTTGGTTCACTTTATCGTTCATATCGATAATTTCCCAGACCATCATCCCTTTAACGATGTCATTGTCGTTAACATGTCCGTATTTAAGCGGAGTTACTTTTGCAGAAACAATAGAATCACCAACGATCTTTTTATTTTCTGCTCTCATTTGTCTGAATTCTTCCGGAGATTTTGCATTAAGTATTGTTTGGGAAAAAGCGAATCCCGAAACCAAAACCATTAAACTGCAAATATATTTTTTCATAGCTGAAAATATTTCTTTTTTCTTAATTATTGAATGTTAATCACAATTGGTGAAGCGGCTTTAGGCTTGTAATTACCAAGTCCTTCAGGGATTGCTTCGATGTCAAATATCCAAGCGGCATCTCCAGATTTAAGATTCTTCACTAAACCTTCTACTGACTGTAAGGAATTACCAGTAATATAGGTTGCTGCTTTTCCTGCTACCTTAAATTTGAATCCAGTTACTTTAAATGAAACAGGGAAATCAAATTCTGGGATTGTTGCAGTTACAA
Organism: Bacteroidota bacterium; assembly: GCA_018266955.1. Classification (GTDB taxonomy): domain Bacteria; phylum Bacteroidota; class Bacteroidia; order Flavobacteriales; family Weeksellaceae; genus Amniculibacterium. The sequence goes on along the minus strand of JAFDZI010000046.1, from coordinate 19,035 downwards.
TTTGGTTAGGGATAGAAGTTGCTGGCATGAATGGAGCTGTTTTACCTCTAATCTGACCTTGTGGAGCAGGAACATTTTTAATTCTGTATTCAAATACTTGTGTTAAGGCTCTACCATGTGGATCTCTTCCAGAAAGCGTCATTTTCAATACATTTCCTGTTTGTGGCACCACAATCCATTTACCTTTACCAAGAGATTTAACAGAAGCTCCAGGTGCAGAGAGTGACAATTGAGCATTATCCGCTCCTAGGATAGATCCAGAGATTGGGTTTTCAAGTCCTCTATACACTACATTCATTTTATCAGCAGATAACATAAGTCCCTGTTGAAGTTTTACTTCTTGAGGTCCAGAAATTACATTATAAGTATGCGTAAATGGAATAGTTTGAGGTTTTCCATCGGCAGTGTTTACAGTAATTGAACCACTGAAAGTTTTCTCACCAAGTCCGGCTGTAGGTAATGTTTTATACCCTTTTCCGTTTTCTACTCTATCGACACCATTTATTGAAATCTTATTGCTATTAGAATAAGAAGCCAAAACAACAGTTGCTTGTACTGGTTTTCCTGTGACAACATCTGTAGGAGCAGATACAATTGCTTCGTACTGGTTGAATTTAATGTTGGCATCCACTTTTTCTTGAAGCATCATTGCCAAAGCATCAGATTGTACATTTCTAGCATCGTTTTGCAAAATTTCAAGGTTAGAAATTGCTGCAATCAATGGTTGATGATAAAATTTGTACTGCAACCAATTTTTGTTATTGATTTTCTTCCCTTTTTCAAACTCAGTGATAAGAGATTTATCCGCTCTTTCTACAAGTTTTTTAAGATTAGGGTTCCCTGCGAAAGTTTGGTCGATGTAATTTCTTACATCATCAATTTTAGCTTTTAATTCTTTTGCTTTTCCAGAAGGAATATTTTCGTCACCACTGTTAAAGAAATACTCCGTTACAGTAGTGTTATCATTCAAAGCATTGAAGTTATCCGCTAAATCTGCTTTCAGATCCAAACCAGCATCTTTCTGCAATTTATCTTTAATACCATCTACATGAGTTACTAAAGCGTCTATTTTCTCTTTTAACTTAAGATACTGTTGATACGGTTGTTCAAAAGTATCAGGTACACTGGAAGCTTTAGCTTTTAAAGTCTCTTCAAAAATTCCAGTATTTTTATCTTCAGTTAAAAGTCTTGTTTCTTTTAAAGACTGTGTCGAGTCATAATATGATCGTATAATTTCTGCATCGATGTTCATTGCCATCATGGCGATGAAGACCAAATACATCAAGTTGATCATCTTCTGACGAGGGGTCTGTTTTCCTTGTGCCATTCTTACTACTTTTTTTTAGATTAATAATAATGTTTAGGAAATTAAGACTTCATAGCGGTTAGCATTCCGCCATATACTCTATTCAAGTTATTCAAGTTAGAAGTTAAACCTTGTAATTCTTCGTTAAATTTATTAGAATGTTCCACAGATTTCTGCATATCTTCTACATACTTTCTAGAGAAGTCAGATTGCATTTTTCCAGTTTCAAGTTGGATGGCATACAATTCGTTCATATTCTTCATGTGATCTGCAGCTTTGTTCATTTCATCGTTATATCTATGAGTTGAACCAGAGATATCCACTGTTTGAGAGATTTGATCTACAGAGAATGACAATTTATCAATCCCTCCTTTCAATCTTTCAAATAACGCAACATCCAATTTTGCATCTTCTAACATTTTATCTAATTTATTAGAAAGGTTATTTTCTAATTCAGCAAATTGGTTACCAGCTCCCTTCATTGCTGAAACATTGGAATGTAAAGGATTTGGTTTAGCATGTTTGTCCAATAATTCAGGATAAACATTTTCCCATGCATAAGATTCTTCTACTTTAGGAGGGTCAAAAGCAAACACGATGAAAATGATAGCTTCGGTAATAAGTCCAGCCGCTAAAGTTACATTTCCAGTTAATGGTCCTATACTCCAGTGTGTGATTTTAAATAGTGCTCCTAAGATTACGATGGCTGCTCCAAATGAATATACAAAATTCATTGTAGCTTCTTTAGTTTTAAACATATTCAATTTTAGTTTTTATTAATGATTGGGTGTAATTATTTTGTATTTCTTCTAAATTTTGCAGTCATTGCATCAGGAACATCTTGTACTGTTCTGAAACCGATGTAACTTCTAGCAGAATCTTTATATTCTCTATCTCTAGCACCGGTCATCAACATATAACCAACATCTTTCCAAGATCCTCCTCGTACAGACTTCTCGTCACTGGTTGCATATTTAGTAGATGGATTAAGGGTAGATGCAAACTGATAAGTTGCATTGTTGTATGGAGAATCTGTCCATTCGGCTACATTTCCTGCCATATCAAACAAACCATATCCATTTTTTCTAAATTTCTTTACAGGGGCTGCATACGGATAAGTTCCTTTATCATCATCTTCTATATAGCTACCTCTTTTAGGTTTGAAGTTGGCCAAATAACATCCTCTATCATCCATCATATAAGGGCCTCCCCAAGGGTAAGTTGCATTTTGCTTTCCACCTCTAGCTGCATATTCCCATTCCATTTCTGTAGGTAATCTAAATGCCAATGGTCTTTGTTTTCTCTTTTTCAGCTGTTCGTTATAATCAGACTTCAATTTTGATCTAAAGTTACAATATGCTCTAGCCTGATCCCAGGTAACTCCTACTACTGGATAATTTTTGTATGCATTATGCCAAAAATATTGTTCGAATAAAGGTTCGTTATAAGAATAGTGGAAATCTTTAATCCAAACGGTGGTATCCGGATAAATAGCAATACTTTCTTTTTTCAAGAAATTAGCGCCTCTTTCCTTATCATTAATGGCTTTTTCCATATCTCCCCATTGGTAAGCATATTTCAGTTTACTGGCATCAATAATTTTTTCATTACCAATTCTTGAAGAAGCTGGCAAATACATTGACTCTAATACTTCTGCATACTCAACATCTGGATAGCTCTTGGTATTCCAATGCAATGGGATTTTCCAATTCAATTTTTTAGATTGATCTAACTCTTCTCCACCTTGGTTTTCAAGGTATTCTTGGTAAGGTGTTAGATTTCCGTTTTGGTTTGAGGCTGCTTGGTATGCATAATCTCCAATACTTGCTCCTCTACCAGTACCTCCACCGCCATCTCCAGCAGCTTCTGCTAATAAAGTTCTAGCGATTGAATCCCTTACATAATTTACAAAAACTCTGTACTCTGCATTGGTTGTTTCAGCTTCATCCATAAAGAATGAATTAACAGTTACCGTCTTCAGGTTGGTTTTCTCCGGCATATTGGTTGGATCCTGATCGGCAAGACCTGCAATAAAAGAGCCTCCAGGAATAGCGACCATTCCATAAGGTCTTTCAGCCACAAAAGATTTCGAATTCTCTCTAGGTATCAATTCTCCCTTTATTCCTGGCTTACCTTTGGAAGATTTGCCACCGGAACAAGATACTGCTAAAGACGCTGATGCTAATAAAAGAAATATCCTTTTCATGTTGTTTTTTATAATTAAGCGGTAAATATATAATTTTTTTAACAAACTATTAAGATTTTTTTTGAAAAAACGAAAAAAATCTTGAATTATTACATTTCAAAGATGCAATTATTCTACGGTTACGGATTTGGCCAAGTTTCTTGGCTGATCCACATTAGCTCCTCGGTACACTGCAATATAATAAGCTAATAATTGCAATGGAATCGCAGAAACGATAGGAGAATAACATTCTGATGTTTCAGGAATTTCGATTACAAAATCGGACATTTCTGCCACTTGAACATCTCCTTTATTCACTACCGATATTACTTTTCCTTTTCTTGCCTTAATTTCTTGTACATTGCTCACTAATTTATCATAGTGTCCTTTTTTAGGTGCAATGATCACAATTGGCATATTTTCGTCAATCAATGCAATCGGTCCATGTTTCATCTCTGCAGCAGGATAACCTTCTGCATGGATGTATGAAATCTCTTTTAATTTCAATGCTCCTTCTAATGCAGATGGGTAATTATAACCACGCCCTAAATATAAGAAATTTTGAGCATTTACAAAATCTTTTGAAATTTCTTTAACTAAATCATGTGTTGATTGTAGAACTTCTTCAATTTTAGATGGTAAAGCATCCAATTCCGCAATAAGACTCATGAAATCTGCATTACCAAGATTCCCATTGTGTTTCCCTAATTTTAGGGCAATCAATGAAAGAATCACCAATTGTGCCGTAAAAGCTTTTGTAGAAGCCACCCCAATTTCTGGTCCAGCATGGGTGTATGATCCTGCATCTGTGATTCTGGCAATGGAAGAATCGACAACATTACAAATACCATAAATGAACACTCCTCTTTCTTTGGCCAATTTTAATGCAGCCATAGTATCTGCTGTTTCTCCGGATTGAGAAATAGCGATGACTACATCATCTTTATTTATGATTGGATTTCTATATCTAAATTCCGATGCATATTCTACTTCCACAGGTATTCTGGCGAATTCTTCAATTAGGTATTCCCCAACTAGACCTGCATGCCAAGAGGTACCACATGCAATAATGATTATTCTTTTCGCATTTTTAAATCGCTCCAAATGATCCCAAATACCAGCCATTTTCACAACACCTTCATTCACCAAGATTCTTCCTCTCATGGTATCGTGAATGGATTTTGGTTGTTCAAAGATTTCTTTTAGCATGAAATGTTCATACCCTCCTTTTTCAATTTGCTCTAAATTCAATTTCAGTTCTTGAATTGCAGGTTCAATTTTAGAATTATCATGAATACTTCTAATATCAACCCCATTTTCTATAGAAATTGTAGCCATGTGTCCTTCTTCCAGATAGATAGCCTCTTTTGTAAATTCTACAAAAGGTGAAGCGTCTGAAGCGATAAAGAATTCTTTATCACCCAAACCAATAGCCAATGGCGAACCTAATCTAGCCACCACCAATTCTCCAGGATGGTTTCTATGCATTACGGTAATAGCGTAAGCTCCATAAACTTCATTTAATGCAAATCGAACTGCTGTTGGGAAGTCCAAATCTGGATTTTCATCCATTACCAATTGGATTAAATTAACCAATACCTCTGTATCTGTTTCGGAATGGAATACAAATCCTTTTTCCGTTAGCATTATTTTTATGGTATCGTAATTTTCTATAATCCCATTGTGCACTAAAACGATGTTTCCGTTATTGGACAAATGTGGATGCGAATTTCTATCACTAGGCACCCCGTGGGTTGCCCATCTTGTATGTCCCATTCCTACATGTGAAGTTCCTTTTAAATTGATTGAAACATCTACCAAATCGTCAACTTTTCCTTTGGTTTTCTTTAATTCAAACTGATTGTTTTTATCTTCCAGTACAATTCCTGCACTATCATAGCCTCTATATTCCAGTCTTCTTAGTCCATTAATAACCACCTCATAAGCATCTCTGAAGCCCGTATAACCAACAATTCCACACATAATTTTTTTGTTTTAGTTTTATTTTTTTATTTTTTTTAAATTACTTTTTGCCATAGATAACATTAAGCTGTATCCTTTTAGCATTAGAAGCATCAGAACCTACAACTACCAAACGATTGGGTTTATATGCTCTATCATGATAATTTACCCCAAAGAACGAATTGGTCTGTGAATTTTTCAAAAAGCCACCTAAGTTCAGAACAAAATCTTTATTCGCTCCATCCTTTTCGATGATGTCTTTTAAAGTTTTGGTTATGGTAATATCGTAATATGCTGGATTTTTATCTATATCATAATATTTGATTTGTTGAAAGCCAGGTGCTGTAGCCAATGCGTCTAAATCCAACATAAAAGTCGTTGCATTTTGGGTATTGAATAAAAAATCGGTTGGCTTGGCATAGTTATTATTCCAAACAGTTTCATCAGAATACATTCTTATTTTTGCCGTAATAATGCCTACTTTTTCATTTAAGAATTTATTTTTCAAATCGGCAATGGCTGTAGAAGGAATTCGGATAACTGCTCCAGGCCCACCCATTCCTTGTAAGAACAATTTGGGATCTCCATTGGTCGTATTTATGTTGGCCAAAGCTGTTTGTACCATTGTTGAATTTCTATTGTATTGAATTTGGCTAAATTGGGTATTTCCAGAGCCAAGATTAAATTTCAATGTTTTTTGAGTCCTTGTGGTTACTCCATTATTCACATCATCTGATTTGTAATACAAAACAATTTGTGCATTGGTTGGATTGATTCTGAAAATATAGCCATCGTTTTCATCCACAGAAAGACGAATCCCTTTAAAATAACGAATAAAATTAGAAGCATCAGAAAGTTCCGGTTGCCCTTTTTTATCGATTATTTTGGTTTGAAAAAATGAAGTACTCAGTGGAATTCTCAAATTCCCATCTTCTGAAGTCCATAGGCTGGTTTCTTCATTTTTCTTGGTGATTTTTATGGTATTCACCGTTCCATCGAACACTTTGGATCCCAACAAAGCATTGTATGCTACAATCTTATTGGAATAGACAGGGTCTGCATTGCCATACAGAAACTCGTCCACCTCATGAACTTTGATGTTAAAAATTGTTTTACCGCCTATTTTTGTTTTCCCATATTTTAAAACTGGGAAGGAACTCACCACTTTTTTTGCAGGCACATTGCCATCATGGAAGACAAAGTTTTCGTCGGTAGTGGTGGTTATAGAATCTGCAGCATATAGCGGTTTCAAAACCATTACCGCAGAATCGGCAATTGGATTTCCACCGAAATTTGGATTATAGCTATCTAATCTTACTTGGGATACAAAAGCAGATTTTTGCATACCAAACACCCCTTCGTTAAAAGCGCCAATGGCTGCATTCTGCAATCGAACAGCATCGGTACGAAGCGTATCATTATTATTAAGATTAAATGCGGTAAGGTCGTAGGCTTTTCTTTCGCCTTCAGCCATATTTCCAACAAAAAATTGTTCGCCAAGGCTATCTGCATCGGGTTCGCAGCTTAATAAAAAAACACTCCCGATAACCATAGCAGAAGTGCTAAATATTTTACTAATATTTTTTTTCATCAAAGATTATTTATCGTATAAAGTTCCTATAGATTCTAATTCCAAATATTCCAATTTAGGTGTTTTGGTTTTTCCAAATTCTTTTTCCAACATTCCTTCTAAAAATTCGTCTCCTTTTACTACAGCGTCCACAAAATTAATACTCTCAGCCACAAAGCTTTGGAAACTTGGTTTTTTAAACGCAGAAAGCCCTTCGATATTGTCGAATTTCATTTTTTCTTCTACATTTTTTTGGATTTTTCCATCTTTTTCATTGTACAAAGAAAGAACAATTTTGGTATCTGCAAAATAATTATCGTTTTTATAATATGTTTTCAGATAAATTGGGACAAAGGAAGACATCCAACCATTAATATGGATAACATCAGGTACCCAATTCAATTTCTTCACGGTTTCTATCACTCCTCGAGCAAAGAATATCGCTCTTTCGTCATTATCCTCAAATGGTTGTTCATTATCATCGAAATAGAATTGCTTTCTTTTGAAATATTCCTCATTATCAATAAAATAAACCTGCAACCTTTCCCCAGGCAACGAAGCAACTTTAATAATCAAAGGCTGATCCAAGTCATTGATAATCACATTCATTCCAGACAAACGAATCACTTCGTGCAACTGAAATTTCCTTTCGCTGATTTGCCCAAATTTAGGCATGAATACTCGAACATCATTTCCTTCCTGATACATTTTGAGCGCCATTTTATTTACCATTTCTGCTACATTATCATCTTCCTGATACGGAGACATCGCTGTGGTAACATAAAGTATTTTCTGATTCGGCATAATAATAATTTCTATCTATTTTTAAAGTTGATACACCTATATTCTGCAAATTTACAAAAAAATTAAACGATATTTTTAAATAACACCATATTTATACTAAAGTCAATAATAAACTCCAATTGATTTCATTAATCGGTTTAAAATATTATTCACAACAAAGTTCGCTTCATCATTTTTTTTATTTATTTTTGAAAAGAAAAACTCTACCCAATGGAAGTCATCCGAAACCATCATCAATTACAAGCCTATATCGAAAGAAATAAAGAAATGGGAAAAAGAATTGGGTTTGCACCTACAATGGGCGCATTACACCAAGGACATATTTCTTTATACCAAGCTGCCAGAGAAAATAATGATTTGGTGGTATCTTCAATTTTTGTAAATCCAACACAATTCAATAATGCTGAAGATTTAGAAAAATATCCCAGAACAATAGAAAAAGATCTACAAAAACTAGAGGCCAGCCAACTGGTAGATATGGTGTATCTCCCAAGCATAGAGGACATTTACCCAGAAAAAACCTTGAGTAAAAAATACAACTTTGGTGGTATAGAAAACGAAATGGAAGGAGCATCCAGACCCGGACATTTCGATGGTGTTGGAACAGTAGTTGAAGAACTTTTCAAACAAATTAAACCCGACAATGCCTACTTTGGCGAAAAGGATTTCCAACAATTGTCCATCATTCGAAAGTTGGTACAAATCCTTAATTTACCTATAAAAATACACGGTGTCCCTATTTATCGCGAAGAATCTGGGCTGGCTATGAGCTCCAGAAATGAAAGACTAAACCCTGAACTTAAAGATAAGGCCAAAATCATTTATCAAGTACTCCAGCGTATAAAGGAGTGGGCTCCTTCTCTCTCCGTTCAAGAAATTGCCCATAAAGTAAAGGAAATTTTTGAACAAGAAAAAGATATGGAATTGGAATACATAACCATTGCCGATGAAGAGAACCTACAACCGACAAATGCTTTTTCTGCCAATAAAAAATACAGAGCATTCATTGTAGTTGTTGTGGGAGGAATACGCCTCATCGACAATATTGCATTGCATTAATTCAACAGATCAAAAACTGCTTCTGCATCCACTTCACCACCTTCTGTAACTCCGAAGGTGGAATTATTTTGCGCTTCACTCACCGAAACAGCTGCGTGATTGAGTGTCAGTAATATTTTTCCATTACTAGACAAATCATTTACTTTCCAATGGGTTTTTATCCCTACTCTATTCCCATCCGACCGGAGATCTCCGGCACCATCCAGCCTTTGTATGTCCACTTGTGCACCCACGACTTGAAAAAGGATAAAATGTTCGTCTTTGGCATCTAAAATCTCAGAATTAATATTTTCGTTACCATTCTTAAAGACAACATCTACGGTATAAGTTTTCCCTTTAGTTAAAGGTATTTTAGGGTTTTCTATCGCATTCGCCGTATAATTATACGCTTGCACAAGGCCAGTTGCATCGTCTTTTATCAACAAAATAATATTGGAAATTTCCTCTTGTGATAGGACATCTTGCTCCTCATCTGCCCGATGGCAAGAACCTAAGAAAATCAAGGAAAAAAGTATATATAGGGAGGTAATTGGCTTCATAAATAACTGTTTTTTAAATGAATATTTGTATTCGTTTTTCTTTGTGTTCATAATAAGCTAGCGCACAGAGGCGACTTTAATTATTTTATTTAAAATTTATATTGTACTCCAAGGGTTATATTCCTTCCCATTTCCGAAGCAAAATAGCGCATCCTGTTCAGATAATTTCTATACGAAACATCACCTAAATTCTGAATTTTAACTGAAAACAACAGGCTTTTATACAATTGTACCTCCGCATACAAATTCCACAATTGATATGCTGGCGGTGGTGTGGACAAGTCTAAAACCCTATCGACTTCAATTCCATTTTCGAAAATAGACACCGTAGGGTTGTACACCGGAAATCTACTTTGATGCCCCACCCACTGATGCTCTATTCTTATAAAGAATTTTTTCCATGGAAAACTCAATTCCAAATCATTAGTCCATTGTGTAGGCATCATCAAAATCAAAGGTTGGTTATTTGTTGTATCCTGTCCTTGAAGGTAGGCAAATTTAGAATTCCATTTCAACCATGGTTTCAGTTGCCAATCTACATCAGTGGTTATTCCCCAAAGTTGTGCATCTACCTGACGATAAGACCATACGGGAAAAACGCCTCTAATGGTATTTTGAATCCCTGTTGGTACTTGGGTAATAAAATTTTTCACAGAAGAAAAATAGGGATTCACTATTAATTTCAAGCCAGACAAAGCATTGAGGTTCATTTCGAAATTTGATTGGAATTGATGAAAATTTTCGGGACTTAAACGCATATCTCCTTTTTCTATCATCGCTGCTGAATGATGCAGCCCTCCAGCAAAAAGTTCGGCAATATTGGGAATTCTTCCAGTATTGGAATAATTAATTTTCCATTGTAAAAAAGGGATGATTTTTCCATTAAAACCAATATTAAAACCCAATACAGAGTAATCCAATGTTGGTTTTGTATAAATTCGATTCCCCAGCGTTTCTTGGTAGAATTCAGAAAAATCGGACTGATAATTTTCCTTCCATTCATCGGCATCCCACCATGCAAATACACGGTATTTCTGATATTCTCCTCTAAGTCCTAATTCCACCTTTAATAAAGGCGACAGCGTATATTTCCCTACAGAATAAACACCAATATTATCTTGATGATAGTTGGGAATTAATCTTTTGGCTTGTGTAGAAGTTGGGGAATAATTGTATTGATATTGGTACTGAACGCCCGATTCTATACTCCAATGTTCTCTTTCTAATAAATGATTTAGACTAAACTGATGGGTAAACAATGACAACTCCATTGCTGGAATGCCATACAAATCGCCTCTACGGATATCGTATTCTTTACGATTGTTATATTGAAAGCTATATTCTGCGGTAAATTTGCCTAAATCCTCCAGTCTTTTAAATGCGGAAAATTTAGCTACATGATGGTCTATTGCCTGGTGAGGATTGTCTATATCATACGAAAAACTTCGTTCATATATGGGTTTATCTGCATTTACAGCAGCATAGAAGTCATTAAGATTCCCCAAGTCCGAGCTTCTAAAAATCCCTAATTTTTGCCGAATAAAAGAATAATCCATAGAGTAACCCTGCATAAAGGAATTTTTTTGTAGCACAAATCCAAAAGAGTTGAGTTCTTTTCCGGTATTCATTAAATGATAATCTGGTGTAGCAAGATCTCCTAATTTCTGATATGCCCCTCGGGTTTTAATCGCCCAGTGGTTTGCCCAAGTTTTCACCACATTTATATTCATGGCGAGTCCTTTTCCATTAGAAATTCCATTGACCGAAACCCTGCCTTTTAGAGTATCTTTTTTAGGGTAAATTTCGGGTTCCAAAACAACCACACCTCCCACAAAATTCATCCCATATTTCAATGCCGACGCTCCTTTAACAACATCTATATGTTCAAATCCATTGGCATCCACATTAGGCGCATGCTCTACTCCCCATTCTTGATCTGCCAAATTCACTCCGTTGCTTATTATCCCTATTCTATCACCATAGAGTCCATTAATCATAGGTTTGGCAATATTATTTCCTGTTTTCAAGGCAGAAACTCCGGAGATATTGGATAACAAATTCCCTAAGTTTTCAGTAGTATTCCTTTGTATTTCTTTGTTTTGAAGTGTTGCAACAACCATGGCACCGTTGTCTTTATGCTTTCTATGAATGGTAACAGATTCTATTTCGGAAACATGGTGTTCTAATTGAATTTTTAAAAAAAAATGGTCATTCACCATTAATTCCTTGGAATAATCATCACAATCGGGATGGCTCACCAAAATTGTTTGAAGACCTTTTTCGATGTTTTTTAACACAAAAATACCCTTTGCATTGGTCGTTGTTTGTAGATGACCAATTCTTACTATAGCCTTGTCTAAAGGTGTTTTATCATGGAAATCCTCTACTTTTCCGGAAATGGTGTACGACTGCGCAAAAAACAATGTACATCCCAAAAAGAGGAATGAAAGCTGAATAAATTTAAACATATTATAAAGATTAAAAATCTGTCGCTTGTCATAGACTGTCTTTCATCGCTAACCACAATTTAATTATTGTGAAATCATCATCGATTCCTATTTAAAAATTAAAATAGAGATAAAAACTCGTGATGATGCGATTACTTATGTGCATTAAAAAGCACTAAACACATGGAAAATATAATTAACTTAACAAAAACCCGATGTGAATGCTAAAATACGCAGGTAGAGACAACAACAAATTTGATGTGAAAAATAAATGAACAATCGATTTCAGAAACAACGATAATACAATAGGTTGCAGAACTTTATTTTACATCCTCATAAAATAAATAAAAGCTACCATGAATCGCTATTTAAAAAACCAAAAACCGTTAAAAAATCAGTATTTTTAGGAATAAAAACTGATCAACTTTTATAAAAAAGGAGGACCCCGAAGGTAAAACGAATGTTGTAAGGAAGGATAAATGGCTGTTTCCGAGCCAAATAAAACTGAAGAAAAAGTGGATAATTCTGTAAATACCAGTACCTCTTCTGTGAACGCCAAAGCATGTCCATCCAACAAAAAATGACAGGACAAACAATCATGAGTACTGGATTTCCCTACAGAAAAGTGAAATTTCGAAGCACTATTTTCATCCACTAAATTTTGATGAGCAGAATGCTGATGAAAAAGCTGTGATAAAAAGACAACAAAAAGATAAGCCACCAGAAATGATAGCGAGCCAATCTTTTTGTATTCTCTTAATATCCTCATTATTAACTGAATTGATTAACTTTCTAATTCCAAGCTCAATACTTCCCAATCTTCCATCACTTTCTCTAGCTCGGCTTTTAGGGAATTGTATTGTTTTAAATCAGCTTCGGTTGGATTTTTTTTAGAGAAAAAAACTTCCAATTGGGCAATTTCTTTTTCGTATTCAGCGATTTTATCTTCTGTTTTTTTTATTTTATTTTGAATGGCCTTTTGCTCTTTAGAAATAAACTCAGGTTTTGAACTATTTTTATCTTTTGTGCTTAAATCCTCCTCTTTACTGGCTTCAATTTCTTTAGCAACCGTTTTTTGATCCAATTTGGATTTTTCTATGGAAATTTCCCGAATGGATTCTTTTTGTCTGTATTCCAAATATTCGTCCACATTGCCCAGAAATTCTTTCATGTGTCCATCTCTAAATTCAAAAATCTTATCTGCCAAGCCTTGCAAAAATTCTCTATCGTGAGAAATGACAATCAATGTTCCTTCAAATTTATTGAGTGCAAGTTTGATGATTTCTTTGGATTGAATATCCAAGTGGTTGGTAGGCTCATCCATGATCAGGGTATTGAATGGGCGGAGCAGCAGTTTACAAAGTGCCAAACGGTTTCTTTCGCCACCCGAAAGGACTTTGGTTTTCTTTTGAACATCATCACCATTAAACAAGAAGCTTCCCAACAAATCTCTTACTCTAGGTCTGGTTTCTTCGGTTGCGGCATCTTCTGCTTCTTGCAACACCGTTTTATCGCCGTTCAACACTTCTTCTTGGTTTTGGGCAAAATAACCGATATTCACATTATGTCCCAATTTCCAATCGCCGGTATAATCGTTGATTTCTCCCGATAAAATTTTAGCCAAAGTTGTTTTTCCTTGACCGTTTTGACCCAAAAGTGCGATACGATCGCCTCTTTCTATAAAGAAGTTTACACCGTCAAAAATTTGTTTGTTACCATAAGCTTTTCCGAGATTTTCGGCTTCAAAAATTACTTTTCCAGGCACTTGGGATTGCACGAATCGTATATTGAATTTAGAAACATCTTCGTTGTCCATTTCAATTCTTTCGATTTTTTCTAATTTTTTAATCAAAGATTGGGCAAAACTGGCTTTGGTGGCACTGGCACGGAAGCGGTTGATGTTATCTTCCATTTGTTTTATTTCCGCATCTTGATTTTTCTTGGCTTGCTCTAGTTTTTCTCTTCTTTCTTTTCTCAGTTCTAAGTATTTAGAATAATTGGCTTTGTAGTCATCCACCTTACGATTATTGATATCGAAAGTTCTATTACAAACCGAGGTCATAAATTGTTTGTCGTGCGAAACCAAAACAATGGCGCCGCTATAATCTTTCAGAAAATTCTCCAGCCAAACGATGGACTCCATGTCGAGGTGGTTGGTAGGCTCATCCAGAAGGAGCAAATCATTTTGTTGGAGCAATAATTTTGCTAATTCTATCCTCATACGCCATCCTCCGGAAAACTCATCGGTTATCCTTTCGAAATCATCGGCACGAAATCCTAAACCTAGGAGTACCTTTTCCACATCGCCTTCCAGATTATAGGCATCATGATGGTGCAAAAGATCGTTGAGATCTGTCATTCTATGAATGAGGTTGCTGTAGGCATCGCTTTCGTAATCGGTTCGTGTTGCCAATTGATGATTGACTTCCTCAAGTTCGTTTTTCCAAGCATTAATTTGTTCAAAAGCTTGCAAGGTTTCATTCCATACGGTTCGTCCTTTTACAAACTCCAAATCTTGTTTCAAAAAACCAATGGTGATATTTCCTTCAGGAACTACTGATCCTTCAAAGAAATTAATTTCATTGGAAAGGATTTTAAGAAGCGTGGATTTTCCGGCTCCATTTTTACCTACCAATCCTATTTTATCATTTCTTTTGATGGTAAAATTTGTATCTCTAAAGAGATAATTTCCTGCGTGATGAAGTCCTAAACCTTGTACTGAAACCATGAGTTGCGTATCTGTATGAAATTAATTGATGTTCTGTTTTTCGGTGGGCAAAATTACGAATAAAATAATAAAACATTCGTTATATCAATCTCGCAGTTGTTCGCTGTTGACTGATTTTTAAATTTAACTTAAAAATTTTGAAATAGGAACAAAATTCGACATGTAAATTTGCCTAAAAAAAGACTTAATTGTATTTTTACCCATTAATTTTCAAAACTAAATGTTGGAGAATCGTCAAAAATTTAACAATACTACATTTTGTTGGAGGTGCATGCTGTGGTTGCCTCTTATTTGTTTATTGTTAATTTATTGTACACAAAAACAAAGTTCTAGCAGCTTTATCGAAAAGAAAAAAGTAGATTCTCTATACAATCAAGCCGCTCGCCATGTAACGGAAGGCAATGATGAAAAAGCTTATTATGAATTCAACTTAGCAAAAGATGGCTATTTGAACAACCTTGATAGCTTAGCCGCAGCACGATGTTTAACAGAAATGGCGATCATACAAGAGTACAGCAGTGACAATTTAGGAAGCATTGAAACCAGTTTGGCAGCCATAAAACTCCTTCATGAGAACAAAAAAGAGCACCACGAAGTGTTGTTTGACAACTACACCAACTTGGGCATTAATTCTCTTAGTTTAAAAAATTATAGTCAGGCAGAGAAATTATATTTAAAATCGCTAGGTTTTGCGACGGATGACTTCCAAATCATCAAAGTACAGCATAATTTAGCCATATTGTATTATCAATTAAAACAATTTAAACGAGCCAAAGAGATACAACAATTGGTCGTTAGCAACCTACCGAAAAGTAATGACAATTATTACAAAGCATTAATTAACTACTGTCGGTATTTATTTCATGAAGACGCAAATTTCAATCCTCAACCCAATTATAAAAATGCTGAAAAGCACTATCTTTCTATAAAGGACAATTGGGGATTAGCCGCAACCTATTGCTACCTAACAGAATACTACGATAAAAAAAACAAGGATTCATCCCTATTCTATGCAAAAAAAATGCATGATGTTTCGGTTTTGTTACATTCGCCAACCGATGAATTGGAAGCTTTACAAAACCTGATTAAACACAGCGAGCACCCAGAAAAGTACTTTAATGAGTATTTGAAAATTTCGGACAGTTTAAATACCAAGATTAAAAAATCTAAGAATCAATTTGCCATCATTCGGTATGAAAGTGAAAAGAATTTGAATGAGAATTTAAAATTAGAAAAAGACCTCAGCCAGAAAAATTATTTACTCCTACTGGCCATTGTTCTCATTGCTGGTTCTACTACTGGAAGTTATATTTGGGCTAAATCCAGAAAAAAGAAACACCAACTTTTATCGGACAATAAAATTAAAGAAGAAAGGCTTGCTACTTCAAAAAAAATACATGATGTGGTTGCCAACGGATTGTACCAGGTAATGACTTCATTAGAGCATAAACAAGAGCTTAATAAAGATGAGCTTTTGGACAAACTGGAAGACATGTACCAAAAATCGAGAGATATTTCTTATGACAAACATTTGAACCACGCTCCCAATCACATTAGGGAACAAATTTCTGAAATTGGAAACACTTTTCAGAATGAAAGCATGCAAGTATTCATCATTGGAAACGAAAACGAACTGTGGCAACAAGTCCCAAAAAAAATACACAATGACTTGTACATCATTATACAAGAATTGTTCATCAACACTAGAAAACACAGCAACGCTACACGAATTATTCTTAGATTCGAAATAGAATCCACTGCCCTTTTGGTGAGCTACCAAGACAACGGACAGTGCAATACCCACTCGCATATCCCGATTGGAAATGGTTTAAGAAATATCAAAGCACGAGCTGAGAGCCATTTTGGTACCATAACATATCCAGAAAACAACATTAACCCAATTGGATTCAAAATACAAATAAACTTACCCATAAGATAGGCCTATGTTTCACAAAATAATCATCGCTGAAGATTACCAAAGCACCAACTTATCCATACAAAAAGCGCTGTCTGATTTACAAATCCATCAAACGCAATATACCACCTATTGTGATGAGGCTTATAAAAAAATTTATGAAGCCATCGCTGCCAAACAACCCTACGAAGTATTGGTCACCGACCTTTCTTTTGATGAAGATGAGAATATACAAAATCTAAAATCAGGTTTCGAACTAATAAAAGCGGTAAAAAGACTAAGGCCAGAAACCAAAATTGTGGTTTTTTCTGCAGAAAAAAAAGATGGCATTATCCATAATTTATTCCAAGAATATGGGATCAACGCCTTTGTACATAAAGGTAGAAATGACATGAATGAGTTAAAGATCGCTTTTGAAAAAATTTATTTAGATGAGAATTATATTTCTTCTGAGACAAGAAATTCCTTTCAGAAAATGAATAGTTATGAATTTAGCAAATACGACATCGCTCTTGTAGAGCATTTATCACAAGGCATTTTGCAAAAAGATCTACCTGCTATTTTTGTGAAAAAAAATCTAAAACCCAACAGCCTTAGCTCAATTGAAAAGAGACTCAACATTATTCGACATTCATTAAAACTTTCCAATAACGAACAATTAATTTCCTTTTGCAAAGACTTAGGTATCATATAAGCGCCTAAATCTTTACATAAATAAAATCTTTTTTTAAAAAAAATATTTGAATTTTACGGTTTCCCGTAAAATATTCAGTTTATTGTGTATAATTTTGTCCCTGAAACACTGATGAAGAAGAAAAGACAAATGAACTAAAACACGAAGACACCTTCCTATGAAGGTGTTTTTTTTATGTTTAAGTAGATACAACTTTAATTTACACATCAACAGCCAACCTAGCCATTTTCAATTTCTTATCGTAGATCAATTTTAACTCTCTTGTATTACGCTACCTTTGCCATATTAAATTTACAAAATATGAAATCGGACGCTTTCTATCATTTCTTGAAAGCAAAACAATATAAAAATTGAACGATTTCATAACACCATTTATAATGAAAACCAGATATGAAAACAATTTTTCACCCTTCAGAAAACAGAGGAAAAGCGGACTATGGTTGGTTAAAAACACATTATAGCTTTAGCTTTTCTCATTATTATCATCCAGAAAAAATGAACTTTGGCGCTTTAAGAGTCATCAATGATGATGAAGTTGCAGGAGGAATGGGATTTTCCAAACATCCACACCAAAACATGGAAATCATAAGCATTCCACTCGAAGGAGGTTTGAAACATGAGGATAGCATGGGAAATTCGGGCATTATTCAAAAAGGAGAAATCCAAGTAATGTCTGCTGGAAGTGGCGTGATGCATAGCGAAAAAAATGCAAGCCTACATGAACCTGTAAAATTATTGCAAATTTGGGTACTTCCCAACCAGAACAATGTAACGCCAAGATATGACCAACAAAGCATCCAAAACATTAAATCCAACAATGGTTTACAACAAATCCTTTCACCCAACCCTGAGGACGATGGCGTTTGGATCCACCAGGACGCTTGGTTTCATCTTGGAAATTTCGCAAAAGGAACCAAAGAAAAATACACTCTGAAAAAACAAAACAATGGAGTATATTTATTTTTAATTCATGGAAAATTAAAAGTTGAAAACCAAACTCTTAGTCCTAGAGATGCGATGGGCCTCTGGGAAACCAATGAATGCACCATTGAAGCCTTAACCGATTCAGAATTTTTAATTATCGAAGTTCCGATGGTTATCCCTAATTTTGCTTAAATTTTAAAAAACAAAAAATTCATGAAAATACTTGCATTTGCAGCAACCAATTCTAAAAACTCCATTAATTCGCAACTGGTACAATTTGCCAGCACTAAATTTACAAACGCAACTGTAGAATTTGCAGACCTTAATCATTATGAAATGCCGATTTTTAGTATCGATAGAGAAATAGAAAATGGCATTCCTCAATTGGCATTGGATTTTGCTGAAAAAATAGATCGAGCAGACCTCATCCTTATTTCATTTGCAGAACATAACGGGACCTACACGGTGGCTTTTAAAAATATTTTCGATTGGATTTCCAGAATCCCAGGACGGAAAGCCTTCGGCGAAAAATCTATTTTTGCAATGGCCACATCTACAGGCATCAGAGGAGGAAAAGGCGTTTTGGAAACCGCTATTAAAAGATTTCCTTTTAATGGTGGAAATATTATTGCCGATTTTTCTTTGCCTAAATTTAATGATAATTTTAGTATTGAAAATGGCATCACTAATAATGAGATATTGGAAGAGTTCAACTTAAAAATTGAAGAAATAAAACAACACTTTGAAGCTACCCCAAAATTAATTCTCGAAAATAAATAAATTTTAATTTCACAATACAATCACCTCTTCAATTCAGATTTTAACTCCTGAAAAGAAGAGGTTTTTTTTTTTGAATTATTTTTATAATCGTATAAATTACAGGGCAAACTCACACTTTTTCG
>JAFDZI010000045.1 GCA_018266955.1 Bacteroidota bacterium | reverse complement strand
AGTTTAATTGTGCAATGGTCTTATATTGGGCAAGAGTTACCTCGACAGTAGAAAAATTGTTTTGGTAGGATTTTTTAACAAATGTAGCCAGCGTTCCGTAGCTGGACGCACCAATGAGTACAAAGGAAATACCTTTGATTAACGGAGGTTGATTGTCTTTCATCGTTCGATAAGGTCGTTAAAAATTATGTTCAATAATTTGTATTTCTTATAGCGAACTTTGATGGACGCACCATTATATTTTGCACCTATCGTACTAAGTGCTAAACAAGGGCGAGCAATAGAATTTTGGAAAAAAGACAGCCAATATTCAAATCAAAATTTTTGCTATAAGCAATAAAATTTGGATCTAAATAATCAACTATTTGAGGTAGTGGGTAGAAACGCTCAACCGTATTATGAGCTTATATCTATATCCTTTTGGTTTTGCAAAAATATAAAAAAAGTGATACAAAAAAAATCGTTTTCCCCAAAAAAGGAGAAAACGATTGTCCAAATATTGATGATGAATTATTTTCTTAGGAATTGCAATTCACCAGCTATTTTCACTTCATCGCTTAGCAAAACGCCACCTGTTTCTAGCGCTGCGTTCCAGTTAAGTCCAAAATCACTTCTTTTGATTTTACCTTCAAAAGTAAATCCAGCTCTAGTATTTCCCCAAGGATCTATATTAATTCCACCAAAATCTACCGCCAAGTTGACTGGTTTTGTAACTCCACTGATGGTTAAATTTCCAGTAACTTCGTTGTTTAACGATGTGCTGTCGAAAGTGATTTCCGGATTTAATTCAACATTAAAAAAATCGGCTCCCTTTAAATGCGCATCTCTATCTTCGTTGTTGGTATCTAAAGAATGGGTTTGTACCTTGGCGCTTACTTTAGCATTAGCAAATGTTTCGTCTTCGGTTACAATTTCAGCAGAAAAAGAGTTGAAAGAACCTTTTACATTTGAAATCATCATGTGTCTTACTTTAAAAGTTATTTCACTGTGTGTTGGGTCTAAGTTCCAGATTGTGCTCATAATAATTTGTTTTAAGATTAATTTGATGTTGCAAAGTTATGGTTCATTCTAATAATATAAATTGATTTAGGATAAGAAAAGCTTCAATTGCTATTGATGGATAAAAAATATCTTTTGGTTGAAAATATTGTGCTTTTAATGAAAAATTAATATTAAAATTTTAGTATTACCAATGAAAAAATTATTTTTGTTCAAACTAAACTATGAAGTTACAATTATTGCTTTTTCTATCCATGTTTTGGCTGGCAGCTAAAGGTCAAAATTTATCTCTAGATTCTGTATCACAAGACCTTTCCGCGAAAAGACCCACTTTTAAACAAAAAGAACTAATACTTCCAACTTCATTGATGGTGGCGGGTATTATCATCAATGGTAATCAAAATACCAGCGTGAAAAATGAGGTGAAAAAATTTAGAAACAGAAACCTTACTTATTTTAAATATCATTTGGACGATTATCTTCAGTTTGTTCCTTATGCTGCCGTCTATGGATTGGAATTCGCAGGACTAAAACCAGAAAATGATTGGAAGAACCGTACGGCAATTCTAATTAAAAGCCATGCCATTAATTTAGGTCTTTGTTATGTGTTGAAGAAAACAGTAAACGAAACCCGTCCTGACAATACAAGTATGTCCTTCCCTTCAGGACATACCGCCGA
The DNA here is from genome assembly GCA_018266955.1 of Bacteroidota bacterium. Taxonomy (GTDB): domain Bacteria; phylum Bacteroidota; class Bacteroidia; order Flavobacteriales; family Weeksellaceae; genus Amniculibacterium. Next base: position 47,829 of record JAFDZI010000045.1, on the reverse strand, counting down.
AGCTTTTGCTGGTGCTACCATGGTTTCTATGGAATATGGAAAAAGATACAAATGGGTGCCTTATGCAGCGTATGGTACGGCATCGTTGGTGGGAATTATGAGGGTTTGCAATAATAAACATTATCTTTCGGATGTACTTTTTGGTGCTGGAATGGGGATACTTTCTACTAAAATTGCTTATTGGACTCACCAATACAAATGGAACAAAAAGTCTGTGAACGACTCTTGGACCGATCCTTTGGATGGAAAAGTTTATCAAAGATAACGATACGACAAATGAAAAAATACTTTACTTTATTGCTTGTAACTTTATACTATGGTACCCAAGCACAACAAAATTCGGATACAGCAATCACAAAATTGGATACTTTGAACCAACAGGTGTATCGTGTATCCAATACTGAAAGATTTATTTATACCAAAACCAAATTTTCAGATCTATATAAAAAAATACCTACAAATATTTGGAGTACGGCTAAGGATATGGTGAGTTCTTCAGTTTATCCCTATTCAATTGCCGCAGTAGGCGCCACAGCTGCTTTGGTTCCTGCCGATCCATTTCTTACCCGTAATGCAAGAAGCTTAGGGATACAAATGGGTTTTGAATATGATCACACATATAAAAAGTTGGGCCCTTTGGAAATTATTCCCTCCAATATTAATACTACATTGTATTTTTTGGGGAACGGCACTGCTGTAATGTTGATGGGAGCGGGGTTTGCCACTTATGGCTTCATAGCCAAAGATTATAGAGCCCAAAGCGTTTCCACCCAATTGGTGCAAAGCATTATTGTATCTGGCGTATTTTCTCAAACTTTAAAAAGAATTACCGGGAGAGAAAGTCCTTTCATCACTTTAGGGGAAGGTAGAGAACATAGTGCTTGGCATTGGTTTCCTAGCTTTTCGGCCTATCAGAAAGATACCTCAAGATATGATGCCGTTCCCTCTGGGCATCTAACCACCGGACTCGCTGCTTGGACAGTTATTGCAGAAAACTACCCGGAATACCGATGGATAAAACCTTTAGGATATACCGTTTTGGGACTGATGTGTTTCGAGATGGTGCAGAGTGGTGTACACTGGACTTCGGATTACCCTATAGCCATTTTATTTGGGTATTTAATCGGGAAAAATATCGCAAAAAATGCCATTAAGAAAGAAAGAAATCAATCTTTATCCGAAAATAAAACCCAGTATAAAGTTGGTTTTTCCTCATCTTCATTATATGGAGTGCAAACTTTTGGGGTGAATGTACAATTCTAAAATCCTGTATCTATTCATTTTTTGAAAAAAAATATGACTATCCTTGAGTTCATTTGATCCTATTGCTGCATAAATTTCCCTATTTTTGTCGCTCTTAAAATGAAAAAATGACGATTCAAAAAACATCTTTAGTATTTGTTTTGTGTGCTACAACTTCTTTGTCGGCACAAAAGCAAAAATATACCATGGCAGAGGCTGTAAACGGACTCAGAAGTAATTTGGCCATAAAAAATATTAGCCAACCTTCTTTTCTTCCTGGTAAAAATGTGTGGCTTCAAATACAGAAAAATGCCTATTTGGCTACCGATATTCATTCAAAAAAAGTAGATACTTTGGTTTCTGTTAATCAGCTGAACAAAAATTTATCCCAAGACAAAAAACTAAAAAGATTACCTTCTATTTCTTTTATTAATGATAAAAATGGCTACTTCAAAACGGATTCTACCTACAATAGAATTCAAAAATTAGGAAATGATTGGCAGATAAAACCTTGGTTGGTGATTCCTTCAAAAGCAGAAAATATCAATGTATTGGAGGATGTTAATACCATTGTCTATACTTTGGACAATAATCTGTATGCCAACATCAATGGGAAAACGGTAGCCATTACCCAAGATAAAAACGAAAACATCCTGAACGGACAAGCCGTACACAGGAATGAATTCGGAATAGATAAAGGTATTTTTATAGCTCCAGATCATAAAAAAATTGCTTTCTACCGTATGGATCAGAGCATGGTGGCAGATTATCCCATCATCGATTGGTCGGTAGTTCCAGCAAAAAATCACAACATCAAATATCCTATGGCAGGTAAAACATCCCACCAAGTTACCCTTGGCGTATATGATGTGGAAAAAGGCAGTACAACTTACATGAAAACCGATGGTGACAAAGAACAATACCTTACTTCCATTGCTTGGACACCGGATTCGAAATCGGTTTTTATCGGTATTTTGAACCGTGATCAGAATCATTTGGATATGAATGTTTATGATGCACAAAGCGGACTTTTAGTGAAAAATCTATTCAACGAAAAAAATCCTAAATATGTGCATCCTACAACGGCTATGTTAGCAGTAGATGGCAGTGATGGCGATTTTATTTATCAAACGGAAAAATCAGGTTTCAATCATTTGTATCTATTCAATCTTAAAAAGGGATCTTTAAAACCAATTACTACGGGTCAATGGGCGGTAACTTCTGTTTTAGGGGTTGATGCAAAACGAAAGGAGGTTTATTTCATGGCAACCAAAGAAACGCCTTTAGAAAAACATTTGTATAAAGTAAATATACATAATGGAAAAATATCCCGTTTAGATCAAGAGTCTGGAATGCATAATGGTATTTTGAGTTCCAATTTCGAGTATCTTTATGATTCTTTTAGCAATGCGACTACTCCAAGAAAAGTAAACTTGATTAATACAATAAATGGCCATTCAGAAGCTCTATTAACTTCTGAAAATCCATTGGTGAAGTACAATCAACCCGAAGTAAAGAATGTTACGCTAAAGGCAGAAGACGGAACGCCTTTGTATGGAAAATTGATTTTACCAACCGATTTCGATTCTAATAAAAAATATCCTGTGATTGTGTATTTGTACAACGGACCGAATGTACAACTCGTTACCAATGGCTTCCCGGCCTCCGGAAATTTGTGGTACGATTATATGGCACAGAATGGTTATGTTGTTTTTACCATGGACGGAAGAGGTTCTTTTAACCGTGGTTTAAATTTTGAAAATGCTACTTTCGGCAAATTGGGAACGGTAGAAATGGACGACCAACTAAAAGGGGTGGATTATTTGAAATCTCTACCTTTTGTGGATGCCGATAGAATGGGCGTTCATGGTTGGAGCTTTGGTGGATTTATGACCACTAGCTTGATGCTAAGACATCCCGATGTGTTTAAAGTTGGTATTGCTGGAGGTCCGGTTATCGATTGGAATATGTACGAAATTATGTACACCGAAAGATATATGGATACCCCACAACAAAATCCTGAAGGGTACAAAAATGCCAATTTGTTGGACAAAGTACAAAACCTAAAAGGTAAACTCCTGATGATACATGGTGCGCAAGATGATGTAGTCGTTTGGCAACATTCGGTAAATTTTGTGAAATCTGCCGTGGACAAAGGCGTACAGATCGACTACTTCATGTATCCAGGGCATCCACACAATGTGATAGGAAAAGACCGAGTGCACCTAATGCAAAAAGTAACCGATTATTTTGATCTTTATTTGAAGAAGAAAGAATAAGGAGGAAAGTGGAAAGACTTTTATAAAAAAAATCTCCTTCAACAACAGTTGAAGGAGATTTTTGTTGGTTGTAAAGTTTTAGAATCTGTAGAATCTACTCATGGTTACCTCGTTGATTAGTTCCTCAAAATTAGAATCCGAAGGGAAAGGCATTGTGGCATTGTGCATTTTACCTTCTCTGTCCACCATCATAAATCTTGGAATTCCGTTGATGCCTAATGCCTTCATTACCGGGCTCCAACCCATCCAATATTGTTGTACTTGGCTTTTGTTATTTTTAATTTCGTTTTTCCATTTTTGCTTTTCTGAATCTACACTAATGGCGATAAATACAACATCGTTTGCGTATTCGAATTTTCTGGCCTGAAACTCGAACTGTGGCTTGGTTTGTCGGCATGGTCCACACCAAGTTGCCCAAAAATCAACAACCACCATTTTACCTTTAAATTTAGAAAAATCTACTTTTTTACCTTCCGCATCTTCTAATATTATTGCTGGTAAAGGGCTTCCCTTTTGTTGGTTGGTAATGATTTTCAATTCTTGACTGACGAATTGCGCATAGTTAGGATTTTGGAAGTTTTTCAAATTATCGTTCAACAACGCCAATCGTTTTTCCTTATCGTTGGTTAGTTTAAAATAGTTGATGAGTTGCGTTGCCAACAAACCATCTTTTTCCTTGCTTTTGGGCATTAAGGCTAATTTTGCCATAATAATACTGTCCGGATTTTTGCTTCCCTCGTTGGGTAAAAATGATTTTAATTTCCAATTTCTGAATTTTTCTGTCGTAGTGATAAATTCATTGGGTTTTTTGATGCATTCATTCAGTTGCGCAAGGAATTCTGCTGGTGGCGCAAATTTTTTGTCGGTAAAAGAAGTGTTTTTCTGATATTCTTTAATTTGAGAAAGCATATCCATGGCAAATTCTTGTTCCTTTATTTCTATAAAATCTTTACTCAGATGATAATTTTCGTTGGTTCTGTAATTCTGTAATTCTTTTATACTGTTTTCATAATCTTCTTGAGCAAGTTTGTAAAATTCCTCTGGTTTGTCTTTTAAACGCTCATCATTAATGGAAATTGTGAAGAACCTTGTCTCCTTCGGGGTTTCTTTTGCATAGTTTATTTCGGCTATTCTACTTCCTTTACTAGAGTATTCAAAATTATTTACATCTTCTTTTATGCTAAGTATAATGTGGTCGCCTTTGGTGAATATAAACCCGAAATTTCTATCTTTTAGTTTAAATTGATACAAGCCTAATGGGATGTTTTCTTTGGTTTCCCAATGGAATTTACCATTTTTAATGGGAATTTCTACAATGGGTAAATTTAACTCTTTGGAAATCAATAATAATGAAGGATGAGCAATGGTGGACGAAATTTCGCCTTCGATGATGGTTTTGCCCTCTATTTTTTCTGCATATCTGGGCTGGGTAATCAAGAAATAAGCGCCCAACATAAGTAGAGCAGTTCCGATGGATTTCAACACAGTAATTTTGTTGCCAAAAAAAGCTGGTTTTATACCTCTTCGACTATAGATTTGATAGCCAAAAATGAAAAAAACTATCGACCAAAACAGTAATAAATAATCGGAATAGTTGAAGAAATGTGACATTTCTTCCGTGTTCTTCAAGCTTAATGAGGTTTGAATATTATTGTAGGGTACAAAATCATATCGTTCCCCTCTTATTTGTGCCACAATGTTGATGACAAATCCCAAAAACCCTATCATAAATGGCCATACAAATCCTTTGATGACCACGGATAACATCAGTTGTATAGAAATAATTCCAAGACTCATCATCCATAATCTTAAAAATAAATGGAGGTTTTCGCCCAAATTAATGCCTAATGAATAATTGGGCATTGGGAAAATTACTTGCAATAGGTTGGCAAAAATTACCGTCGCTAGTAAATAAGAAATTATGGAAATCGTACATACAACAATAGCGGTAAGAAATTTTCCTGTATAAATACTCAATTTACTCAAGGGCTGACTTTCCATAAAAGTCCAACCATTGTTTTTGTGGTCGGTTTGACAAATTCTACTGGCGGCAAGTATGATGAATAAAAGCATGAAAAACCCTCCATAACTACTCAGGGTTCCTTCTAAATTAGCTTTAGCAATTTCGGTTTTAATGCCATCATATTGTCGGGCATCTTCTTTAAAAATAGATACTATAAAAACAAGTACTGGAATAAGTATTCCCAAGATGATCCCGATGTACAATAAGCCCAATCCCTTTATTTTCAGCCATTCCGCTCGGAATGCTTTGTTAATGTATTGTATGTTCATATTAGTTTTGTTTGGTGATTTCCATGAACCAATCTTCCAATCCACCTACTGGATTTATTTGGTAAATTTCGGCTCCTTTTTCAATTAGTTTTTTGTTGATTTTTGCAATTTCTTCTGGCGAATGTGTAAGAACAGAAATTTCGGTATCCGAAAGTAATTCTGCTTTTTCAATAAAAGGAATGAAATTTTTTGCATCCACAAGGGTAAATTTGGTTTTCTGAAAAGAGAACTTTTCATTCAGCTCTTTTTTGCTTCCTTCAAATTTCATTTCTCCATTGGAAATAATTCCCAAATGGGTCACCATTTTGTCAATTTCTTGTAAAAGATGGCTGGAAATGAGGATGGTTGTACCTTTTTCTTTATTTAATTTTACCAAAAGCTCTCGCACTTCGAGCATTCCATTTGGGTCCAAACCATTCACGGGTTCGTCTAAAATAAGCAATTCAGGCTCGGAAATTAAGGCCAAACTAATGGCTAATCTTTGCTTCATCCCCAAAGAATATTTTTTCATTTTAATATCTCTGGCATCGGTTAAACCGACTAGTGCTAGGGTTTCATCAATTTTTCCGACATTCAAGTTTCGTATTTTGCATACGATATTCAGGTTATCATATCCGGAAAGATGATCGTAAAATGCGGGATAGTCGATTAAAGACCCAATATTTTGTAATCCCGATGGATAGAGCTTTTGCACGGGTTGTCCAAAAACTTTTACTGAATTACCCTCATCATTGTGCAGTCCCATAATCATTCGCATGGTTGTGGATTTTCCAGCTCCATTGGCACCCAAAAAGCCATAAATAGAGCCTTTGGGAACATTGAGATTGATGTTTTTCAAAATCATTTTTCCAGCATCATAACCGAAATTTAGATTTTGTATTTCAATACTGTTTTCCATTTTGTATTATTTAATTCTTGTGAAAGTACGATTTTTATTAAATTTTACGATGTAATTTTTGCTTTTCATAACAAATCATCTTTTGTATGAGTGTTGTGGAAAGGAGAATTGTTACAAGCGATTCTAGGAGGATGATCTTTTTCGTTAATTTTCTTGAACTTAGAGTTAAAATATTCTTTATTTCCTTAAATTTGCAAATCTTAAAAATTAAGTAAGAATATGACTTCACAAGAGATACGCCAGCAGTTTTTAGACTATTTTAAAGGAAAAGGACACCTCATTGTTCCTTCAGCTCCCATTGTATTGAAAGATGATCCAACTTTGATGTTTTCCAACTCGGGAATGACTCAGTTTAAAGATTATTTTTTGGGATACAAAGAACCAAAATCCCCAAGAATAGCAGATACTCAAAAATGTCTTCGTGTTTCTGGTAAGCACAACGATTTGGACGATGTGGGTAGAGATACCTACCATCATACTATGTTCGAAATGCTCGGAAACTGGTCTTTTGGCGATTATTTTAAGAAAGAAGCCATCGGTTTTGCTTGGGAATTACTGACGGAAGTCTATAAAATTCCGAAAGAGAATTTGTATGTCACCATCTTTGAAGGAGACGAAAAAGAAAATTTAGAAAGAGACCAAGATGCCTACAACTTCTGGAAAGAACATATTGCCGAAGACCGTATCATCAACGGAAACAAAAAAGATAATTTCTGGGAAATGGGCGAATCTGGACCTTGTGGTCCTTGCTCGGAAATCCATGTAGATTTAAGACCTGAAGAAGAAAAAGCCAAAGTTTCCGGACTTTCATTGGTTAATAATGACCATCCTCAGGTAGTAGAGATTTGGAACAATGTATTCATGGAATTCAACAGAAAAGCCGATGGAACATTAGAAAAACTCCCTGCCCAACATGTAGATACCGGAATGGGATTTGAACGACTTTGCATGGCGTTGCAAGGAAAAACTTCCAATTATGATACCGATGTTTTCACTCCTCTAATCGAAAAAGTTGAACTTACTTCGGGTAAAAAATATACCGGAATTTTGGAAGACGAAAAAGACATTGCCATTCGTGTGGTGGTAGATCATATTCGTGCCGTTGCCTTTGCCATTGCCGATGGACAATTGCCTGCAAACGGAGGTGCTGGTTATGTTATCCGTAGAATTTTGAGAAGAGCCATTTCTTATGCATACCGTTTCTTGGACATGAAAGAGCCTTTCTTGTACCAATTGGTAGCGGTGTTAAAAGAACAAATGGGTGCTTTCTTCCCAGAAATAGTAAAGCAAGAAAAATTAGTTTCTGAAGTAATCAAAGAGGAAGAAGCTTCTTTCCTAAAAACCATTGAACACGGGTTGGTAAGATTGGATGCCATTATAAAAGACACGCTTACCAAAAACGAAAAAACGCTTCCTGGCGCCGAAGTATTTGAATTGTATGATACTTTTGGTTTCCCTGCCGACTTATCCAGAATTATTGCAGAGGAGAAAAATCTGACAATTGATGAAAAAGGATTTGAAGAGGAAATGCAAAAACAAAAAAATCGTTCCAAAAAATCATCTGCTCAAAAAGTGTACGATTGGGAAATCGTTGCTGAATTGCCAGAAAACTTTGTTGGCTACGACAAAATAGAAAATGAAGTTAAAATTACTCGCTACAGAAAAGTAGAAAATAAAGACGGTGTTTTTTATCAAATTGTTCTTAACGAGACTCCCTTTTACCCAGAAGGTGGAGGACAAGTGGGCGATAAAGGAAGCTTAGTAACCAGTGACAAAACGATAGAAGTTTTAGAAACCAAAAAAGAAAATGGATTGGTTATCTCATTAATCCAAGATTTACCGAATGATGTAGCGGCAACTTTTGTGGCGAAAGTGAACCTTTCGGAAAGAAAAAATACCCAAGCCAATCACTCGGTTACGCACTTATTGCATGAGGCTTTGAGAACCGTTTTAGGAACTCATGTAGAACAAAAAGGCTCTTTTGTAGGGCCAGATTATTTAAGATTCGATTTTTCGCATTTTTCTAAAATGACCGATGAAGAACTGGCTTTGGTTGAAAAAATGGTGAACGATAAAGTGAAAGAAAATATCTCCCTGCAAGAGTTTAGAAATATTCCTATTGCCGAAGCGATGGAAAAAGGTGCCATGGCACTTTTTGGCGAAAAATATGGCGACCAAGTAAGAATGATTCAATTTGGAAGTTCCAGAGAATTATGTGGAGGTACCCATGTGAAATCGACAGGGGAAATTGGTTATTTTAAAATCGTAGCCGAAAGTTCTACTGCTGCCGGAATACGAAGAATAGAAGCTATTTCTGGTGATAAAGCCAATGAATTTTTCCAAAATTTAGAAAATCAAATAAAGGAAATTTCCCAATTGTTAAAATCTAAAGAAGTGGTAAAATCCATAGAAAAATTGATGGATGAAAATGCCCAGTTGAAAGCTGAAGTAGAAGCTTTGAAAAAAGAAAAAGCAAAAGGAGAAATTTCAGCTTGGAAAAATGAGTACCAAGAACAAAATGGAAAAAAAGTTTTGGTTAAGAAAACCTCTATGGATGCAGCATCTGTAAAAGATATAGTGTTTCAATTGAAAAAAGAAATTCCACAATCATTAACTATTATTATATCTGATGCGGATAATAAACCGATGATTACTGTGGGGGTTTCTGCAGATTTGGAAAAGGATTTTCATGCAGGAAATATCGTAAAAGATTTGGCCAAAGAAATCCAAGGTGGCGGAGGTGGTAACCCAGGATTTGCCACAGCTGGTGGTAAAAACTTAGCTGGTATAGACGCTGCTTTTCAGAAAGCATTAGCAATATAATATCCAAAAAATAAGATAAAATAATCGCTCTTCCAAAAATATGGAGAGCGATTATTTATTTGAGATATGTATCTAAAACTACAATTGTTCTATTTTGTCGGTTAAAGCATCAATGAAGTTTTTCAAAGGTTTTTCAACCATCATTTTTATAAAAGGATTGAATTTTCCGTCGAAAAGTAATTGTACTTCAGTTTGGGAATCGTTCAGGGGATTCATTTTGCCCACCAAAGCAAATTCTAAACTAGAACTAGCCGAATTTAATACGACTTGTTGCTCGGTAACTTCACCAATCTTCAATGCAATTTCTGGCATACCTTTGAGGCTGAATTTAAACCCATCCTCTCTTGCTTGGAAACTTTGTAAAGACTCTGGCATCAGTTGCTGATAGTCGGCAGGGGTTTTAAGTAAATTTATTAATTCGTTGGAGGATTTATTTACAATGATTTTTCTTCCTTCTAAGTTCATTTTTCTTATTTTTGTAATGTTAAAAGTCCTGCAAATGTATAAAGTTTTTGTTAACGAAAAAAAAATATTACTTTCTAAAAATCCTCAAAACATAGAAAAAAAGATTTTGTTTGAAGGTTCGGTTTCTATAGAGATTGCATTGGATCTTTTACAGAATACATCTTGCCAAGAAATTAATCTTTACGGTAAAGATTTAGAAATTATTTGGGAAGAATTCACTCATTTTTTTAGAGTAGTAGAAGCCGCCGGAGGTATTGTGTATAACGAATCTTATGATATTTTATTTATCAAAAGACTTGGACGATGGGATTTGCCGAAAGGTAAGGTGGAAAAGGGCGAATCCTTAGATCAGGCTGCTTTGAGAGAAGTGGAGGAGGAGACGGGTTTAAAGGACTTGGTTTTGGAAAAATTTGTTAACCATACTTTTCATATTTATTTTGAAAGAAATGGGGAACAAGTGCTCAAGACTACTTATTGGTATAAAATGTCTTATTTTGGTCAAGACGCAGCAGTGCCTCAATTAGAAGAGGGTATAACCGAAGTTGCATGGAAAGATGAAAAAAGTATAGAAAGAGAAGTCTATCCTTCTACATTTAAAAATATACAATTGATTTTACAAGACGAAGAATTACAAAATTAAATGAATCAAAAAAAAGGCTATCTAAAATAGGTAGCCTTTTGTATGTGTCATAAGTTTAAACTAAATAAAATCAATGATTTTCTCTAGGGCTATTCCTCTGGAGCCTTTCAGTAAAATGTTTTGAGTTTTAAGAGGATTTAATTTTAAATAGTCTATCAATTCTTCGGATTGGTTAAAAGCCAAATGATTATTGCATTCTTTAAATCGTGGTCCTACGGTAATAATATTGTCAAAGCCTAAAGTAGTTGCAAGATTGAAAATATTGAGGTGCTCCAACTTGCTTTCGTTTCCCAACTCCAGCATATCTCCTATGATAATCGTTTTACTACCTTCAAAAGTTCTAAAGTTATTTAACGATTCAGTCATAGAACTTGGATTGGCGTTGTAGGTGTCCAATACCAAAGTTTTGTTGTTTTTTTCTACAATTTGCGAACGCATATTGGTTGGAGTATAATTTTGAATTGCCTCTTTTATGAATTCAAAATCGATATTGAAATACAATCCTAAACTAGCGGCGGCACAAAGATTGGTGAAATTATAATTCCCTGTAAGTTGAGAAATTACTGATTGTTCTTGGTGTTGAAGACCCACAAAATGCTCTTGTGAAATCAAATCGAACTGATACTTTGATGTGGGTGCTCCAAAAGTAATGGTGTTAAAATATGACTTTACTTTTTCAACTTGAATTTCGTCTGCTTGGTTAACTAAAATAGTATGTTTATGTTGTTTTAAAAAATCATACAATTCAGATTTACCTTTAATGACCCCGTCAAAACCACCAAAACCCTCCAAATGTGCTTTTCCAAAATTGGTTATATAGCCAATAGTGGGTTGAGCAATGGAACAAAGAAATTCGATTTCTTTTTGATGATTTGCACCCATTTCTATTACCGCTATTTCATGTTCAGGTCGAATGGATAATAGGGTAAGTGGTACCCCAATATGATTGTTGAGGTTGCCCTTGGTGTATTGTACATTGTATTTTTGAGCCAGTACAGCATGCATCAGTTCCTTAGTAGTCGTTTTGCCATTACTTCCCGTAAGGCCTATTATGGGAATACTGAGTTGCCTTCTATGAAACAGTGCTAAATCTTGCAAGAATTCTAATGTGGAGGGAACCGAAAAAATATTTTTATTGGTATTTTCAAATTCTTTTTGCTCTACGATTACTGCAATAGCACCTTGTTCAATGGCTTTTTCGGCAACGGTAGCTGCATTAAAATTTTCACCAGAGAAGGCAAAGAATACATCGCCAGGTTGTATTTTTCTATTGTCTATAGTACAATGATTGGATTGTAAAAATAGTGGATAAAATTGTTCTACATTCATATACTCAAAAATAAAAAAAACCTTCCAAATTTGGAAGGTTTTTTTGAAAATATAATAAGAATTATCTTCTGGTTCTACCTTTTCCGCCCTCTTTAGCATCTTGTGCTACACGGAACCCAATCCAGCCATATGCTGTGTTTTGGTCTTTGTATCTTCTTTGTCCCGGATCCAACCAATAGGCTGTATCTTGCCAAGAACCACCTTTTACTACGCGAACATTATTGGTAATCGCAGAAGTTCTTTCTTTGGAATCTTTTTGAAGGATAACTTTTCCTTTTGCATCTACAAAGAATCTTTGAACAGGTCCATTGTACATGTTGTAGCTATTAGAGCTATCAGCTTCTCCACCTCTGTCATAGTCTAGGGAGGATTGTTTGTCGCCATCTCTAAAGTTGCTATAATCAGCAATAGTTTTTCTATCGAATTTTCCAGGTAATGCATTGTAAAGCCTTCTACCGTCAGCTAAGGTGTCGTATTTGATGGAAGAGTCATCAATTTTTTTACTTGTACCATCACTATTTTTAACAACCGCTTTTGGTTTGCTTCCTCTAAAGTAATTGAAGTCACTATAATCAGCGTCAATTACTGGTCTGTACACATCAGCAGTCCACTCAGAAACATTCCCGAACATTCCATAGATTCCTAAGTCGTTCGCTGGATATTTTTTAACATCAGATGTTTTTGCAGAACCATCATCTTTCCATCCTGGAATACCGGAATAATCTCCTTTTCCATTTTTGAAGTTGGCTAATAACTGACCGTGTTTACCTCTGATTTTATCAAGCTCAGGTTTTTTGTTGTCGTAGTTATTGTATTGTCTGTTTTTTTCCATGGCCAAAGCAGCGAATTCCCATTCTACTTCGGTAGGTAATCTAAATTCGGTTACCATATTAGCGTTAGGAGCTCTGTTTACAGCAAGTACTCTTTGGCTTTTGGTTCTAATTCCGTTTTTATTTTGCATTCTTTGGGTATTGATGTATGCTTGCATATCCGGATCATTCGATTTGAATTTATCCATATTGAAAGCCGTACCCCCTTGGTTATTAGAATCGTTGATGTAAAGATCTTTTGAGATAATACCAGCATCCATTAATGCTTTTTCGTTGGCTCTGTCTGTCAACCAATCACAATAACGGTTTGCTTGGCTCCAAGTAACACCAACTACTGGGTAGTAGTCGTATTCAGGAGATCTGAAGTACATTTCAGCATTGTCGTTTCGAGATAATTTATTATCCCACATTAAGGTATCTGGCAAAGCACCATTATAAATGTCTTTAAAAGTAGGATCGGATGGTGGGAATACATACTTCAACCAAGTGGTATATTCACGATATTCATAGTTCGTAATTTCTGATTCTCCAATGAAGAATGAACTTACTTGCATTCTGTGAGGAGTGTTGTTCCAATCTTTTAGAACATCATCTTTTACAGCCCCCATGGTGAAGGTACCTCCTTCTACATAGACCATACCTGGCCATCCTTTTTGTTTTTGAGTCTTACCAGAAAAGAACCAACCTTTTGCATCGTTGGGTTTCCATCCTGTTTTGCTGACAAATCCTTTGGTGCCACCACCACTTTTACCACCAGAACAGCTGGTTAGTGCAAGAGTGGAACTTAGTGCTATTAAAGAAAATAACTTTAGTTTTTTCATAGTCGTTATTAATATTTTCAAAGTACAAAGAAAAAATAAATAATTCAATTAATCAAGTAAAGAGTTGATTTTTTTGCAAAACGATTTCAAATTAATTTTATTGTATCGTATCATTATTATAAAATTTTCGTTTATTTTGTAACCGAAAATAGTTGATACCTATATTATGAAACTAAATTTTTTCGTCTTGGCTTCATTGTTGAGTTCCTCTTTTGTCTTTTCCCAAAAATATACAATTCAATGGGAAGGCTCTAAAGTACAGCAATTCAATGAAACAAAATTCAATTTACCCTCTGTAAAGAATTATGATTTTTCATACGACCAAAATAATATAATTATTCATACCAAACAAAAAATTGGTGAAAAACAATTAAAAATTGTAAATGTTGTTTGGGAAAATGTTAATTCAAGGGATGTTTTTGATTTAAATCCTTATGCTTTTCCGTCTAATGAAATAGTAGACATTAACTATATATACAATAAAGAAGAGCAAAGCAATCTTGCACTTGTCCATATAAACGGATTCCGGATGTATAATGGGAAAGTTCAAAGGCTTGCCTCTTTTGAATTACAGCCTTCTACCCAACTCATTTACGGGAATAACGCTACCCAAAAAATTGGAACGACCAACAATCCATTGGCTAACGGACAATTCTTTAAAATAAAAGTCGGTCAATCGGGTGTTTATAAAATTACCAAACAGTTTTTACAAAACAACGGAATTAATCCAGCGAATGTGAACCCGAAAAATTTCCGTATTTATGGAAATGGTGGTATTATGTTGCCAGAGTACAATCAAGATGCTCGGTATAGCGCTTTGCAAGAAGATGCCATACAAGTGGTAGGTGAGGACGATGGTGTGTGGGACGATGGCGATTATGCTCTTTTTTATGCCCAAGGTCCAGATGGGTACAATTTGTATGATCCCAACAATGGAGATGGCTACAAAAGAACGGAAACAAGAACAGATCGGGCTCAACACCTGAAAAATATATATGAAGATGCTTCCTATTACTTTATAAATTTTGATATTGGCCCAGGAAAAAGAGTCCAAACAGTGGATGAAACACTACCTGCTTCTCTAACTACTCGATATGATGCATATCAATATATTAATAATGATCAGAAAAATTTACTTAAAGTAGGACGAACTTGGGTAGAAGAAGCGCCTTTTACTTCCAATAAAAATATCGTCTTTAATACAAATTCGGCCATTCAGCCAAATGATGAAATTATTTATAGAGCCAATGTAGTATCTTTTTTGTCTCAAGGTAATTCAATTGGTTTTACGATAAATAATCAAAATCCTATTGTGCAACCGACATCAGTTTCTGGGCAAGATTTTGAAATAAAACGATATTCAGGTGTTATTACTAATTTATCTGGAAATTCTCTTTCCATTGCTATGACGCCTAATATTGCAACCAATCCCAATGGTTTGTATTATTTTGACTACGCCGAAGTTCAATATAAAGAAAATTTGTCTTTTAATGGTGGACAAATGAATTTCCGTGATTTTTCTATAGTTAGTGGAAGCAATCAGAAATATGGGTTTAGTCTATCCAATGCTTCTTCTGTAGAACAAGTATGGGAAGTGTCGGATGTAACCAATCCAACAAGAAGAGTGAAGAAAAATTCAGGAGCTACTTTTGATTTTGCTTATGTAGCCAATAGTCCTAATTTTAATAATGAATTTGTCGCTTTTCGTGCTGATGCTGCTTACCAACCTACTTTTGTTGGGAAAATTGAAAATCAGAATTTAGCAGATTTACAAAATATAGATTACCTCATTATTACGGCTCCGGAAATGTTTGCCCAAGCCCAACGATTGGCACAATACCATCAAACAAAAAATAATTTCACAACAAAAATTGTCGATATACAGTCAATTTATAATGAATACAGCAGTGGAAGTAAAGATATAACCGCAATTCGAGATTTTGCAACACACCTCAATACTCCTGCTGGAAGTTTGAAGTATATTTTATTGTTGGGCGATGCAACTTATGACTACAAAGACAGGATTACTAATAATTATAATAAAGCAATAGGATATATCTCTGAGGAAAGTGCCAATTTGGTGAGTTCTTTTATCACGGATGATTATATTGGGATGACAGAACCTCAAATTGCTATTTATTTAGGGAATGTATTGCCAGATGTTCCCGTAGGAAGGATTCCTGCGGCTACAGTGACTGAAGCAACCACAATGGTTGATAAGACTCTGGCATATTACAATAGCCAACCAGGACAATCGAGTCCATTTGGAGAATGGCGTATGAAGTTGGATTTTGTGGTGGATAATGATAATGATGGAGGTGCTCCCTTTCATACAGTTATGAATGAAGCATTGGTAGATGTATTTGAAGGAGCAACAGATAAACCAGAATACAATGTGCGAAAACTATATATGGATTCCTTCCCTTCGGTGAGTACCTCTGGAGGTATTCGGTTTCCACAGGTAAATCAAGCCATATCCAATGATATTGGCAATAGTTTGTATTTATTTTATTTTGGCCATGGAGGGATCAATGGTTGGGCTCAAGAAAGGGTATTGACATCACAAGAAGTTCAAGCGGCAAATAATTATTCGGCTGTTTATTCAAGATTTCCACTGGTTTCAACCATTACCTGTGAATTTACCTTGTGGGACGAACCTGGAACTTTTTCTGTAGGTGAACAATTCATCAAACACAAACAAGGCGGAGCTGCAACGATGATTACCTCAAGTAGGGCTATTGCGGTGGACTACGGAATAAAGTTTACGGATTATCTTACAAAGTCTTTATTTAAATTGTCTAATGACGATTTTAGAACACTTGGAGATTCATTTCTTGAAGCTAAAAAGGAGTTCAATCTAGTCTATTCCCCAGGTACCAATCATATGAAAGTGAATTATTTGGGAGACCCTGCAATGAAATTAAGCCGTCCCAAAAGACTCTTGGTGGTGGACCAAATAGAGTCGCCAGTACCAGGACTTATCAGAGCCTTGGATTTTGTGAAAGTAAAAGGACATATCAATAAAGCCAATGGTGCTCTGGATACGAGTTTTAATGGTAGGGTAGTCATCAATATTTTTGATAAAAGACTCAATAAGCACAACCTAACCATGACCCCAATTTTAAATTATACAGAAGAAGGATCTGCCATAGTAAAGGCATCAGGAATGGCGGTTAATGGTGTTTTTACAGTTGAATTTTATGTGCCAAATGACATCAATTACACGGTAGGAACTGGGAGAATGCTGGGGTATGCAGATAATAAAGTGTTTGATGTGTTCAATAATCAAGCGGTACAGGTAGGCGATATCAATCCAAATGGGGTTAATGACAATCAGCCACCAAAAGTAAAGTTATATATGAACAATACCAATTTTGCTAATGGAGGAATTACCAACCAGCACCCAATGTTGTTGGCCTGTATTACCGATGATACAGGGATTAATTCTACTGGTGCAGGAGTAGGGCATGATATAACTACCTATCTGGACGGAGAAATAGTCAATACAATTGTACTGAATGATTATTATTCTCCAGGAGAAGGAAATGGTTGTCTTGCACCCAATTTGGCTGAGTACCAAAAAGGAAATGTAACCTATCCTTTTAGAAATTTGAGTCCCGGTGAACATACTTTAACATTTAAAGTTTGGGATATCAACAATAATTCGACTACAGAATCGTTAAAGTTTATAGTAAAAGATGAAACCAATCAGCATTTAATTATCAACAGACCGCTGAATTGGCCTAATCCATTTACGGATAAAACCTACATTCAGTTCGAGCATAATTGTGATGATATTTTGGATGTGAATGTGCAAATCTATACCATCACGGGTAAATTGGTGAAAACCATTTCGCAAACCGTAATGTCCGAACCATTTTTGCAAGGGTTCAGGACACCAAGACAAGCGATAGAATGGGATGGTAGAGATGATTTTGGAGATGTAGTAGCAAAAGGAACTTATATTTTTAAAATTTTTGCTAAAAGCCAAAACCAAGAAAAATGCAAAGGTTCTGCAACCGCAGTAGAAAAAATGGTTTTGTTAAAATAAAATTAAAATATTTATCATATATTTGGAAAATAAAAATAACTGTATGAATTTTACTAATAAATTATTGATAGGCTTAGGAATTAGTTTGGGTACCGTAGCATTTGCGCAAGGACCTGTTCTCACAGGTGCACCTTTTCTTAGAATTGCTCCAGATGCAAGATCTGGTGGTATGGGAGATCAAGGGGTGGTAACTTCACCCGATGCGTTTTCACAGTTTTGGAATGCCGCAAAATACCCATTCAGTAGAACCAATTCCGCAGTAGGTATTAATTATACACCCTACATGAGTAAATTAACCAACGATGTTTTCTTGGTTTACGGGGCTTATCATAAATTTTTAGGCGAAGAAGAAAGATCCACTATTTCTGCCAGCGTTTATTACTTCAATATGGGACAAGTAGATCTTACCCGACAAGTTGGTACAGAAGTGGTACAAGAAGGAATTGCAAAACCTAACGAATTTGCAATAGATGTAGCCTATGCCCTTAAATTATCCGACTCTTATTCCATGGCAGTTACAGGTAGATTCTTGAGATCCGACTTAGCCGGTGGTTTTAATACTGATACTACATTAAAACCTGCCAACTCCTTCGCTGTAGATATTGCCGGTTATTATACTTCGCCAAGATTTTCTGGTTTTGGTGGAATGGACAACAGAATTAACGCAGGATATGTTATCTCTAACCTAGGACCAAGACTAGACTATACTGGTGACGAAAATTCCAGATCTTATCTGCCTACGATGGCCAGGTTAGGATTGGGTTACGATGTTTTTATTGATGATTTGAATAAATTGAGCATTAGTGCTGAAGCTTCTAAATTATTAGTACCAGGCCCGGAAGTAGTAGGAGTAAACCCTATTAATAACCAACCAATTTATGATGTACCTAATGTAGGAGTAATGGAAGGAATTGGAAAATCATTCAAAAATAAGAAAAGCTTAATGTACTCTGGTGCACTAGAATATTCTTATGATAATATGTTTGCCGTAAGAACAGGTTACTTCCATGAAAGCGAAGAACAAGGAGCTAGACAATTTGCTACCGCAGGTATCGGAATAAAGTACCAATCTTTTGCTTTAGATGTATCCTACCTGATCAATACTTCTAAAGTGAATTCGGCTTTGGATAATACACTTAGATTTGGTCTTACTTGGAATATAGGCGACGAAACATCTAATGTTGATAACTAAATAGTTTTTAAATGATGATAACAAATAAGGGTTTCAGAAAAATGAAACCCTTATTTTTTTAATCTTGAATTGAAACCATTCCGAAGATTTTTAATGCGTTGTAGGTTGTCTGTTTTTCAATGCTTGAATAATCTTGTTGGTAAATATCAACCAATTTACCCAATACCAAATCGAGATAAGCACTTTCATTTCTTTTCCCCCTAAAAGGGACTGGAGCTAAATAAGGTGAGTCGGTTTCTAAAACAATTTTTTCCAAAGGGATTTCGTTCAAAAACTGATCAATTTTTCCATTTTTAAATGTAACAACGCCACCAATTCCTAGGCTAAAACCTAAGTTAATGGCTTGTTTTGCTTGTGCTAAATTTCCAGAAAAACAATGAAAAATACCACGAAGTTTTGGATGTTTTTTTCGTTCTAAGACCTCGAAAATTTCATCAAAACTATCTCTGCTATGGATAACAATAGGGAGATCTCTAGTAATGGCTTGGTCTATCTGCCATTCAAATGCTTTGGTTTGAATTTCCAAGGTAGATTTATCCCAATACAAATCGATCCCTATTTCACCAATGGCACAAAATGCTCTTTCGTCCAGATATTTTTGTACAATTTCCAGCTCTTTTTCCCAAGTTTCGGGCTGTACATAGCATGGGTGTAGTCCCATCATTGCGAAAACTTTATCCGGATATTCTCGCTCCAATGCTAGCATAGAAGCATGAGAACCAGAATCAATTGCAGGTAAGAAAAAATGGGTAACGCCTTTATCTATGGCTCGTTGTATGACTTCGGTTCTGTCGGTGTCAAATTCTTCTGCGTATAAATGGGTATGGGTATCTATCATGATCTTTCTGCTTTGGATTCTACAAATATTTTGTGGTTGACTTTCATTTGTTGCGAAGCAATTTTTTGGTTTAAATGTTTTTTAAACGCTAGATAATTGGGATGGGTAACATCTTTGGGTATGTGTTGTAAAGATTGATTTATTTTAAAATTTTCCATTAAAAAATCATTAGCTTCATCAGAAAAATAAGCTTTAGTGAATTTATCAAAAATATATTGTACCGCCTGATGGTTGGGGTGTAGCATGTCCGATTTGTAAAATCTATAGTCCCTTAAATCGTCCAACATCAGTTCGTAAATGGGAAGATAATGACAATTCTTTTCATCTTTAATTGCTTGGTGTACTGCGGAAATCAAATGGGCTTTGCTAAGATTGTTTTCTATCCAACCATCTTTTGCATGCCTAACAGGAGAAATACTGAATAGAATTTGAACATCAAATTTGCAAATACTTTTGATGATTTTAATACTTTCTTTTATGGCAAGAGAGATTTCATCTGGACTTAACATTTTCTTTGTGAAAAATTTCCCCGGTATTTTGTGACAGTTGGCTACCAACTTTTGTTTTGGTAAAAACTCGTAGATATAAGATGTGCCATAGGTAATAATCACCACACGGCTTTGTCTTAAAAAAGAATTTCCTAAATGAATACTTTGGTTAATTTTATCTAGCGTAAAAGCTAAGTTATTGCTATTGAAAGAGCTGTGGTGATCCAAAGAGATGAAGTTGTCTTGGTAGGATATTAAATCTTCTTCCGTATAGGGTTTGTTTTTCTCTAAGGTTTCCAGTTCATTTTTAATGGATAATGGATTGAAAATAGTTCCAAAAGGATTGTTGAGGCATTGCATTTGTCCATCAGAAAGGAGCTGATGCATTTCTGTGGCAAAACAAGATCCTATGGAAAAGATGCTGTCGTTGATTTGTATTTTTTGCGCTAAAGGTTCAATATCAATTTCAGTGCGAAATTTCATTTTCTTATTCTATTTTAAAAAATTAAACACCATTAAAACTTATTGTTTCCCATGGGAATAAGTTTTAATGGAGTTGTATAGTGCTTGAAGGGTTGTTTTTGTTTAAGATTCTCTTCGGAGTAAATAATTGGCCAATTCTATGAAAGGCAATTTTTTTTCCTCAGGAAGGTTGATTTTCTTTAGATATTTTTGTGCGATTTCATTGTGTTTTTGAATGAGTTGCAAAACTTTGACATCCACTTTGGTTCGTCGGAATATTTTCTCCACTCCATAGATTTTATCTACATTATCCGTTTTCTTAGAGTACCAATATTCGAGTTCTTTAAGTTCTTCGGTATTGGCATTTTCCTTAGCGATTAAGTAAAGAATGGTTTTTTTGTTTTCATAGATGTCACCGGCGTGTTTTTTACCAAATTGTTCTTGGTTACCAAAAATATCCAAATAATCATCCATCATTTGGAAAGCAATCCCCACATGTTTTCCATAATTGAAAATTGCTAAGGCATCTTTCGCAGACGCACCCGCAATCATTGCTCCTATCTGAAAAGAAGATGCGCTCAGCACTCCTGTTTTGTAGGTAATCATTCGGATGTAATCTTCGTAAGTTACATTTTCTTGGGTCTCGAAATTGATGTCATATTGTTGTCCCTCACATAAAAGTAATCCAGTATGGGTGAAGACCCTTAAACACGCTTTGAATAATTCTGGCTCCAAATCCTCAAAGTATTTATAAGCCTTAAGTAGCAACCCATCTCCGGATAAAATTCCGGTATTAATGCCATACAAAGTATGGATGGTTGGGATGTTTCTCCTAAGTGGAGCTTCATCCATTATATCATCGTGGATTAATGTAAAATTATGAAAATATTCAATAGCTAAAGAAGGTTTTATTGCTTTTTTCAAATCGCCACCAAATAGGTCAGTTGCCATCAATACCATTACGGGTCTTAATCTTTTCCCCCCGTGACGAATGATGTAATTCATGGGTTCATATAGCTCGGAAGGTTTGTCTCGGAAAGCATATTTTTCAATTGCTTTGCCCACAATTTCGTGGTATTGATCTAAAAAAGTCATAAAAAAATTCGTTTACGCAAAAATACAATTTTGAATTTGGATTTAATGAAAAAAACTTTGCCTTTGAAGCAAAGTTTTATATGAAATGATGAGTAAAATTTTAGTTTAAATAAGTGACCACCAAATAGAATATTCCGGCCATGATGGCTGAGATAGGAATGGTAAGTATCCAAGCCCATAAAAGATTGATGGTTACGCCCCATCGTACGGCAGATATTCTTTTGGTTACGCCCACCCCAATAATAGATCCGGTAACGGTATGGGTGGTGGAAACTGGTATTCCAAAGTGGTCTGTGATAAACAAGGTGAGTGCACCTGCTGTTTCGGCACTTACTCCTTCTAGTGGAGTTACTTTGGTGATTTTAGTTCCCATGGTTTTCACAATTTTCCAACCGCCACTCATAGTACCCAAACCAATAGCTAAGAAGGAAACCAATGGCACCCAAAGATAGTCGGTGGTGAAGTAATGAAATCGATCTTCGTGGTCCATTACTGCATAGGGGTCGTTACCACCAATCATGTTTACATGATAATAGATGACAGCCGCTCCAATAATACCCATTACTTTTTGAGCATCGTTCAAACCGTGTCCCAAACTGAACAAAGCGGAAGACACCAATTGCATTTTCTTGAATGCTCTGTCGGCTTTGTGTGGGTTGGTTTTTTTATAGATTTGAATGATAATCAAGGTGATGATGATGGAAATAATCATCCCGATTAATGGGGCTAAGAAGATAAATAAGAAAATAGGGATTACTTTGGCAAACTTCACAACATCTTGTTGAGCTAACTGAGAAAAAGCCATTTTTATTTGTTCCCAAAGGCCTAAATCTGGTTGTGATTGGGCGATTGATTGGTAGTCCATATACAGTGCGTGCATTAGTGCGGCCCCAAGAAATCCTCCAATTAATGTATGAGAAGAAGAAGAAGGGATCCCAAACCACCATGTGAGAAGATTCCAAACAATAGCGGCCAATAATCCTGCAAAAATAACTTCTAAGGTGATGAAATTCTCATTGACAGTTTTTGCAATGGTGTTTCCGATTTTAAATTCTCCAATGACATACATGGCAATGAAAAAAGCGGCAAAATTCCATATTGCTGCCCATATAACTGCCTGAAAAGGCGTCAGTACTTTTGTGGAAACAATAGTGGCAATAGAATTGGCGGCGTCGTGAAAACCATTAATATAATCGAATATTAAAGCGAGTGCGATAATGACGATTAGTAAAATAGGTAGGTCCATCATATTTTTTTTACGAGTTATGCATATTTAATGATGATGTTCTCCATAATATTGGCTACATCCTCAGCCTTGTCGGTTACTTCTTCTAAATAATTAAGAACCGATTGAACTTTGATGATTCGGATAGGATCGTTGGTTTCAAATAAATTCATAAGCGCTTTGCTCAATACATCATCTGCTAAGTTTTCGTATGAATTAATTTTGATGCAAGATTCTTTTACTGCAGCTGGATCTTTAAAGTCTTTAAGGTTAATTATTGCATTTTGGATTTCTAAACAAGCCTTATGCATAAGCAAGGAAAATTCTGCATATTCCTTCGTTTCTGGGGTTTTGTAAAGATAGATGTATTTTGCAGATGCATACATGTAATCAGCAATGTCATCCAACTTATTGGCTAGAGCGGTAATATCTTCCCTATCAAATGGGGTGATGAAGTTTTGCCCTAATTCTACAAAAATACTATGTGTAAGATCGTCATTTTTGTGTTCAAAATCACTGATTTTTTTGATGAAATCGTCATTATTCAAATCGAATTCTTGAATGCCTTCATGAAAGTATTTAGACATTTCTACCAAGTTTTGACCTACTTTGTCAAACAATACAAAAAACACCTTGTCTTTTGGTTGGAAGGCTTTAAAAATATTACCTAGTCCCATTTTATTTTTTTTTAGATTTTATATTTTGCAAATATCCGAAAATACTCCTTTCGTCGATATTATTTATTGTTAAGTTTTATTAACACTAAAATCGAGATGAGTTTGTTTTTTTACCGTATCACTAGTTTTATTTGGGAGTTAATCTGCCACAGGGATGGTATGGCTTTCATTGTACTTCAAACGGTCAAAACTGAAATTGAGTGATAAGTAGATAAAATGAATGTTTTTGTTGCCAGAATTCGAAAATTCTTTTTGGAAAATATACCCTAAATTAGTTCCCATATAAGGATTTATTTGATAACCCAATCCGGCGAAGGTTCTGCTTCTTTTTAAGAATGGTTCGTATTCTCCTACAAATATTTCTTCAAAAACATTGGCGAATAGAGTGCCTGGTTCAATTTTTTCTTTGTTGAGTGGGTAGGTTCCAGATATCCTGTAACGGAATCGTTCTCCTTGATCTGTTTTGTCAGTTTGGGGGTAGTAGTAAAATCTTTTTTCAGCCCTTACTCTATGGTCAATTTTCAGTTTATTCCATTGTTGACTATAAGTGTATTGTGCCCAAATTCGAAATTCCTCTTGGCTCATCTTGTCATTTTTGTATGTTCCGTATTTTCCTATTCCTACAAAGGCTTGATTGTTTTTGTTTAAATTGTAACCAATACCTCCTTTGAGTTCATAGTAGTCCGGAGTTGAAAATTTCTCAATAGAACGGGCTTGTAATTCCAAGTAAGCCGACCATTGTTTGTCGTGTTTGTAACTAAATGACATCATGACATAGTTAGAAAAACGGTCTTCTGTTTGTGCTTTCATCAAAGTACTTATGAAAAACAAAAGAATTAATACTCTATTCATATAGGATTTATTTTTCGGCAAAAATATTAATAATCGATATTAGCGGTGTGAACGAAATGTTAAATTATGATGAATCCGAATTAATATACCTCCATATTTCGACATAAAAAAACCTTCAAGGTTTATTTACTTGAAGGTTGGTCGTTGTATTAAAAATGTTAATTAGCAACTTCTGCTCGCATATCTTTTCCTTTGAATTTCATGGATGAGATATTGTCTAAGATTTCTTGTTTAAAGTTTTTATCAATCTCGAAGAAAGTGAATTTGTCTAAAATTTCAATATCCCCGATATCGGCTCTTTTTTTCGTTCTGGCAGTCGCTTTATTGATGATTTCTAACATGTCAACTTTTTTCAAACTGTCTTTTTTTCCAAGATTAAAGAAAAATCGAGTCATGTTTTCATTGGATCGCCTTTTTCTGTCGCCTCCTCGTCTATCGCCTCTATCGCCTCTATCACCTCTATCTCTATCGCGTCCTCTGTCTCTATCTCTGCCTCTTTCTCTTCTACTGCTAGGGAGATCACTTTCTTTGGATAATCTCATTTCTTGCAGATCATTTCTGTCTTTATAGTAGATTGCAAGTTCCTTCAGTTGAAATTGTAGTAATTGGTGTACGAGTTCTTCTTTACTAAATGCGGATAAATCTGGAATAAGATTATTGTCGAATTCAAAAATATCTTCGTGTTCTGTGAATAATTTTTCAAATACTCCGCCTACTTGTGCTTGAATAATTTCTTTTCCAGTAGGTATTTTTTTCTCGCTAATTTCAATTTTCGTTTGTGCTTTAATTTGTTTTAGCTTTCTGGTTTCTTCAGGCTTAATTAATGCCATAGAGATTCCATCTTTACCAGCTCTTCCTGTTCTACCACTTCTGTGTACAAAAACTTCTGGATCGTCGGGTAACGAAAAATGAATGACATGGGTAAGGGAGTCCACATCCAAGCCTCTCGCAGCTACATCTGTTGCTACTAAAATTTCAATGTTTTTTAGTCTGAATTTTTTCATTACCGTGTCTCTCTGTGCTTGTGAAAGATCTCCGTGCAATGCATCAGCAGCGTAAGAATTCTGCATCAAGAAATCGGCAACTTCTTGGGTTTCCATCCTTGTTCTGCAAAAAATAATAGAATATTGATTAGGATTTGCGTCCAATAATCGCTTCAATGCTTCTTTTTTCTGACGATAGCCTACAACATAATACTCGTGTTTGATGTTTTTCTTCACCGCATTGATGCTGCCTACAGATATTTTGTGTGGATTGCTAAGATAGTTTTTAGAAATTCTTTCCACCTCTTTATTCATGGTAGCAGAAAAAAGGAATGTCTGTTTTTCTGAAGGAGTTTCGCTTAAGATGGTTTCTAAATCGTCTTTGAAACCCATGGACAGCATTTCGTCGGCCTCATCAAGAACCAACCAATGAATTTCAGAGAAATCCAATGCTTTTCTTCCAATTAAGTCGATGACACGCCCAGGCGTACCCACAATAATTTGGGGTTTCTCTCGTAACGAACGAATCTGTTCGCTAATGCTGCTTCCACCATATACCGCAGTAGTTTTTAGGTTGGGAAGATATTTTGTATAGTTTTTAATGTCTTTGGTAATCTGAAGGCAAAGTTCTCGAGTAGGGCAAAGCACTAATAACTGGATTTTACGACTGCTGTCGTCTATCATATCCAGAATCGGAAGCGAAAATGCTGCTGTTTTGCCTGTTCCTGTTGCCGCAAGTGCGATAAGATCGCGTATATCCGAAAGGATAAAAGGAATAGTCTGTTTCTGGATTTCGGTCGGCTGTTCGTAGCCGAGTTCGCCAATAGCCTTGAGGATATCAGGACTTAAATTGGATTCCGTAAATAAATTCATGTAAATGATCGTCTATAATTTTTGCAAAGATACAGAATTTATTTTTTATAATGGAAATGCCGTTTTATTATTGTTTTTCTAATGGAAAATAAAATGAATATAAAGTGATTTATTCCTTAATCTAATAACATTTTTGGATTAATTTTTTGGTTTAAAACCCTTTTGCTGATGTCTTCTCCATCTATTTTTACATTAACAGTAGAATTGGTATTGATGAGCGAAGGATTTGTAATCATTTCATTTCTCCTTTTAATGAATTCTTTTTTATCCTTCATGTGGATGACACTAAGGTAGTTGATTTTTTCTATTTTTTCATCAGTTTTTTTCATTCCTAATGCTGAAAAAACAACAGCTTTGTCTTCACTATAGGCTTCTAAGATGAGTCCTGGTAGTCCTTTGAATCGATAGGGTCCCTCAGGGATTGATACTTCTGGATAATACCAAGCGTAGTATATTCTTTCTTCTTTTGATTTTGTTTTGGCTAAGTAGCAAGTATAATTATTGAATTTTTTAGTTTCGCCAGGGATAAGTTCCCATTCTAAATTGGGTTCCTCATAAGAAAACATGTCATACAGAATGGGTAAGTAAGTTGTTGTTTTTTTACCATATTTAAAAACACTGGTTCTGCTTCGGGGTAATGTAGTATGAAGTATCCTTAACTCTGGACTTTTCGTGTTGTTGTAGTAATTATGAGCCGCAGTATCTGCGAAAATGGACATCTCGCGATTGGCGATTAAGACGAAATTGTAAGTAGATTTATTCTCTGTATTCGAAGGGTCTTGGAGGGTCATTTCGTAATGTACGATAATTTCTGCCTGATCTTTTGGGTTTTGCGCTCTGAAGGATATTGAAAAAGCTGATAGAATAAATAAAAAGAAAAATTTCATCATTTGTGTTAGACTATTAATTAGGCATAAAATTCAAGAGGTTGTTTTGGCCGGTTGGCACAAATCTCATTGTTTTTGATAATTAAATCCAATTCTAACCTTTGTTGTTGTGTGTAATTTAAAGTTTCAATTGGTTGGTCCAGTGTCACAGTAAAGTAAACTCCACAGGTAGATTGGTAAAGGTATTTCCATACGAACATTCCTTTTTTGGATTGTGGTTGTACATTTTTTAACATCGTACTATTAATTAATGTAGGCTGGTTTTTGGATTCAATTGTATTTGCATTTTTTGCAAAACATAAAGTTGCGAACCCAATCATAAAGATGGAAATTGCTTTTTTCATAATAATTGATTTTGTTTAGTTGATGATGTTTGTTAATTTAGTTTTGTAAATGTATAAATGTTTATTGAATAAGCCAAATTTTTACAGATAAAATAATCTATTTTTTTTTTGAGTGTTATGATTAAATAAGATTTATTTATCCTAATGTGTTGAAAAATAATTCTTTGTAAAAAAGTTCCTCTTTATTTGTGTGCGCAGTTTTTTAAAATTAATTTTGCAACAATCTAAAAAAGTAAATTTTATGTCAACTTATGTAGTTGTTGGACTTCAATACGGAGACGAAGGAAAAGGAAAGATAACCGATGTTTTGTCGGCAAAATCAGATTATGTTGTTCGATTTCAAGGAGGAGATAATGCCGGGCATACCGTGTATGTAGGAGAAGAGAAATTTGTACTTCATCTTTTGCCCTCTGGTGTATTGCAATGTAAAGGGAAATGCATTATTGCCAATGGTGTTGTTGTTAACCCTAAATCTTTCATTAAAGAAATTAATCAAATTGAAAGCAAAGGCCTGAAAACAGATCATGTGTTTATAAGCAAAAGAGCCCATGTAATCATGCCTTATCATATTTTACTCGATACTTATAGAGAGGAAGAACAAGGAGGTACTGAAATAGGAACCACCAAAAAAGGAATAGGCCCATGTTATGAGGATAAAATTGCTCGTGTTGGTATTAGAATGGTAGATTTGCTTAATCCTGAAATCCTAAGAGAAAAAATAGAAAAAAATCTGAAAGTGAAAAATGCTTTATTTGAAAAGTATTTTGAAAAAGACACTTTAGATGTAGATGCTATTTTCAATGAATTTGTAGCAATAGGTCAACAATTAAAAGATAGAATTGTAGATACAGAAGTTGAATTGAATGATGCAATTAAAGCTGGAAAAAATGTACTATTCGAAGGTGCACAGGCTTTAATGCTCGATATCGATTTTGGGACATATCCTTTTGTGACTTCTTCATCGCCTTCAACAGGGGGTGTTTGTGCCGGTGCTGGAGTGCCACCAACAGCATTACAAAATTTAATTGGAGTTTCCAAAGCATATACCACCAGGGTAGGAAATGGTCCTTTCCCTTCGGAGTTGGATAATGAATTGGGTGAGCAAATAAGAAAAGTAGGTCATGAATTTGGTGCCACAACGGGAAGACCAAGAAGAACGGGCTGGTTGGATTTGGTATCGTTGAAACATGCTTGTATGATTAACGGAATCAATAATTTGGTGATTACGAAACTTGATGTTCTTTCCGGAATTAAACCATTAAAAATTGTAACGCATTATAAAACCGAAGATGGTAAAATAATCGATTACTTTACTTCATCTACAACCAAGTTGTATGATTATGAACCAATTTATCAAGAGCTTGAAGGTTGGGATGAAGATATTACCAAAGCAAGAAGCTATGACGAACTTCCGGTGAATGCCAAAAAATACATAGAATTTATAGAAGATTACCTAGGAATCAATGTGTATTTGGTTTCCGTAGGTCCGGAAAGAAGTCAGAATATCATTAGAAAAGAATTGTTCTAACGAACATTAATTGAATTAAAAAAAGCATTGGAAGTAGTCTATCCAATGCTTTTTTATTTGGGGGAATAATATTTTATTTTTTAATGAATTTTAAAGCTTGAGTTTTTTCTCCATCTATAATAGGAACTAGTAGATAATTTGAGGGTGATAGGTTGCTAACATCTAGTTCAGTATCTCTTTTTCCATTATTCAAATCAAAAGATTTTACCATTCTTCCGGATGTATCATAAACTTGTAAATTCATGGTTTTAAAGCTATCCTTGTTGATTCCTAAAAGTAGCATGTCGCCAACAGGGTTCTCTTTAATGGAAACAGTGCTGGCAAATACCCCGCCTGCTTCATTGGTTTTTAATGTTGCGCCATTGGCCACACTTATGCTCCAAGAATTTAGTGTTGTAGGGTCTCCAGTTCCATAGTCATAAACTAAAATTCTCCATATACCATTGATGTTTTTACCATTGAGAAAAGTGGCCATATTGGTTAAATTATGAAATGGGTATATAGTGGCGTTTCCTGAGGGTAAGTAGTTGCCAGCGGGTATGGGACTAGGAGTAGTTGTTTGTATGGTGTTGGTGTTGGCTGAATTAAAGCTTATAATATTGGTTGCAACAAACTTTGAACTTACCCCACATCCATTATTGGCAAGGGAGCCAATTCTTTTGATCAATGTCATTACACTTCCGTTTGGTTCAATGATGTCCACAGCTACATCTCCTCCCCATGTTGCGTTTAGTGAAATGTTAAATGTGATTTTTGAAGCATCTGTAATGGTACCGGTTAGCGGTATGGTGATTGAATTTGAATTAATTGCGTAGTCAGTCCCAATTCCGCAACCATTGATTATGTTGGCTCCATCTAAAGGAGCTAGTGCGGTGTTGTTTTCATAAACTTGAGCTTCAACAGAAAGTGTACTCAAGAACAATGCGGATAAAGTAAGTAAAGTTTTCATCATAAAAATATTTAAAAATTTTTATAAAATTACAACTGTAATGTGTTTTTATTTCAGGATTTTTCCTGAATTGTAAAAGTGTTTTTCCTAAAAGTATTCCAAGGGAAATTCATCCCTTGGAATTTGATATTAGTACATTTGAATTTCCCCCTCTTGTTCTACGGAAAGTATTCCTTTGATATTTTTTATTTTTTCAGCGTCATCCTCTGAACAAAGAAGGGTAAAGACTCCTATCTCCAAAAGTTCGTGGATGATTTCTATGTTCATTTTCAATAGCTTGGATTTTACGATTTCTTCGTAATCCTTTTCAATAGATATAATCCACTTCTTTTTCATTGTATTTAACTTTTTTATCGATTAGAAAATTTACAATACTGGTGGAATCGGAGGAACCGGAGGTATTGGTAATTTAGGTCTTGGAATCGGAAATTTTGGAATTGGGATTCTTGGTCCAGGTAATACAATTTTTCTTATTTTAGTAGGTGCTTGTACGAGACCTGTTCCAACATCTCTTGATGGTAATGGTAAAGGTTTTGCAGTGGAGGTTAGTTTTTGCCAAAGTTGAACTCCTCTTAAACCGGTTGCCTCTGCCCATAATGCTGCAATTCCTGCTACATGAGGTGTTGCCATACTGGTTCCATTCATGGTGGCGTATTTAGTTGGCAGTTTTGTGGATGAGAAAACACCAACGCCCGGTCCTGCAATATCTACAGCGCCATAAGTTGGGAATAATCCTCCGTTAGAGAAATAAGCAATGTTCATATTGATGTCCACAGCACCTACTGCCATTATCGATGGGCAATTGGCAGGGTGGGAAACAGCATTAATGTATCCAGGTCTATTAGAATCGTTTCCTGCCGCTGCTATAATGAGGCAACCTGCGTTGAGTGCTCTTACTGCAGCATTTTCGTAAACAGCAGAAAATCCAGCGTTGGTGGTTTTGGCTCCTAAAGACATACTAATAACGGTGCAACCATTGGCAATGGCCCAATTTATTCCTGCTAATATGCCTCCATCAGCACCAGAACCTGAATTGCTCAGTACTTTTCCAGCATAAATTTGAGTGTTGTATGCAATACCGTAGCGCTCAATATTGCCGGCAGGATTGACCGGTCCACAAGCGGTGCCAATACAGTGTGTGCCATGTCCATGTCCGTCTTGTGTTGCTTGTCCTGAAATGAAGCTTTGTTGTTGAATAATTCTACCTGCAAAATCTGGATGATTGAAGTCGAAACCAGTATCCAATACAGCCAATTTAATTCCGTTTCCTGAGTATGGATTGTATCGTAGGAGTGTTTGTGGAACTACATTGGTAGCCTTTAAGCCCCATGTGGCACCTACAGCACTTATACCAATAGATTCATCTTCGCTTTCAAAGTCCACTTCATTGGATCCTAAGAGAGTGTCGGCAAGGTTGTTTATAGCATCTCTGTAACCTTCAATGTATTTTTCTGTACCTTCATCTAATTGGTGTATGGCGTGAACTACTCTTTCGGGTTCTACTATCATTCGACTTTCATTGTCGGTTAATGAGCTAATCATCATGTCCATTTTAGGCTTGTCGTTTAAAATTGCAATTCCTAATTTGTCCAATACTATTCCGTCCGTTTTATCTAGTTCTTCCGAAGTGAAAAACTCATTTTCGAAATCAGTAGATTTTTTTAATTTAAAATCACTAATCTCTTTTACTTGGTTTAAGAAGTCTTCACTTTTTGTTCCTTCTGGGAGTAATACAAGATATCTTCCTGTAAACTCGTTTTCTGATTTTTTTGATTTTGCCATGACTAAGGTTTTTAGTTTGTTGAGTTGTTTAGTTTAGTATAGCAAAATTATATGTAAAACATAAGGTTAACTAAGGGTAAAAAGGGGTGTTTTTAAAGGATTTTTCCTGTTTTTATTGACTATTGATTTTTTGAAAATGTTAAATTTATTATTCTTTAAAAGTTTGGCTTAATTATTGTGAATATGCTTATTTAATATTGTTTGTTTTGATAATAAACATGTTTTAATCTGTGTAATTGCTAAAAAATTATAATAATGAATTTACTATTTAACCCTAAGGAAGAAATTCGTTTCAACGAAGTCATTTTTCGTAACAGAAACAAAAATTATGGAGCCTATGTCCTAAGAAGCGAAGAAAGTAAAATGCTATGGAAGGCTTTGTTTGTAGGCTCAGTATTGGTTATGATATTAACTTTAATTCCTAAAGCAGTGTCCTATTTTCAACCAATTGATAGGATTGTGGAAGATCCTATCACAGGTATCGTATGGAAGGATATCCCAGATTTACCTATAGAAAGAAAATCCGAATTAAAAAGTGATTTTATTCACAAAAAATCTTCAAATGATGCAAGTGTCAATTGGATTCCTAAAAAAAATCTTCAGGAAAGGAATGTTGAAAAGATGGAAATAACAGAATTTTTACCTCTTGGAAATAAAGGGAATGGAATTACTGAAGTAACTTCCAGTACCATCGTGTCTGGAAATGGCACCTCTGTACATCCAACGGAACAAATAAGAATAACTCCTCCAAAGGAATTAAAAACTTTACCTGATGATCCTTTTACAAATGTGGAGGTAGAAGCCGAATTTAGTGGTGGTATTAATGCTTTCCGACAATTGATTAGAGAAAGGTTTGATGGAACAGCTTTTGAAGATGCAGAAGATGTACTCAAAGCAACCGTTACATTTGTGGTGGAAAAAGATGGACGCATTTCCTCTATAATTGTTAAAGGGAATAATGAAAATTTTAATAAAGAAGCCGCAAGAACCATTCGCTCTATACAGCAGTATTGGACTCCTGCTAAAGTGGGTGGTCATTCGGTTAGAAGTTATTTTTCCTTTCCTATAAGTATGCAATTCGATTAGTTTGATGTCATTGTTAAATTTTAAATAAAATGTTATCCACAAACAAAATGATTTGTGGATAATTTTTTTAATAGTCAATAGGTTGATAAATAGGTATTTATGATTTGTGATTCAGAATGATAAGAAGATGGAAATAAAAAAAATGTATTTTTGTGTTTTAAATGAATTTTATGGCGAAAATAATTGGTGTTGCCAATCAAAAAGGCGGTGTAGGAAAAACAACAACGGCAGTTAATTTAGCAGCTGCTTTAGGTGTTTTGGAAAAAAAAGTTTTATTGATTGATGCCGATCCTCAGGCTAATGCTACTTCCGGATTGGGCGTAGAAGAGGTACAATATTCTACCTACAACCTCTTAGAGCATAGTGTTGATACCCAAAAATGCATTCAAAAAACGACTTCTCCCAATGTGGAAATCATTCCATCTCATATTGATTTGGTTGCCGCTGAAATTGAATTGGTGGACAAAGAAAATAGGGAATATATGATGAAAACAGCGCTCGATGAAGTGAAAGATCATTACGATTTCGTGATTATCGACTGTGCACCGAGTTTAGGGCTCATCACTGTAAATGCGCTGACCGCTGCAGATGCAGTAATTATTCCTATTCAGTGTGAATATTTCGCGTTGGAAGGCTTGGGTAAATTATTGAACACCATCAAAACGGTACAAAATATCCATAATAAAAATTTAGATATCGAGGGATTGCTACTTACCATGTACGATCCTCGTTTACGATTGTCTAATCAGGTGGTAGAAGAAGTAAAATCTCACTTCCCAGAAATGGTTTTCGATACAATCATCAGCCGAAATGTTCGTTTGAGCGAGGCTCCAAGTTTTGGAGAAAGTATCCTTATGTACGATGCCGAAAGCAAAGGTGCTATTCAGTACCTACAGTTGGCCGAAGAGGTGTTGATGAAGAATGAAAAACTACTCCAAGCTTAGTCGTACAATAAATAATATTAATTGATTTTTTAGCCTTAGGCTAATGTTTAGATATGAAAGATAAAAAAAGAGCGATGGGTAGAGGATTAGGAGCTATTTTAAGTTCTGAATCAAAAGTGGCTATCCATACCGCTGCAGACGAAGGTGCTAAAACTTTGGTGAGCAATATAATGGAAATTGCCATTGAAGATATTTTTCCCAATCCTACACAACCAAGAACTTATTTTGATGAAAAAGCCCTAAACGACTTGGCGCAATCCATCAAAAATTTAGGCGTAATACAACCAATTACCTTAAGAAAAGATGGAGAAAAATTCGAGATTATCTCGGGGGAAAGAAGATTTAGAGCTTCTAAGCTAGCCGGACTTACAAGTATTCCTGCATATATCCGTTTGGTGAACGATCAGGAATTGTTGGAAATGGCTTTGGTGGAAAACATCCAAAGAGAGGATTTGGATGCAATAGAAATCGCCCTAACTTATCAACGATTATTAGATGAA
This sequence comes from Bacteroidota bacterium, assembly GCA_018266955.1. Classification (GTDB taxonomy): domain Bacteria; phylum Bacteroidota; class Bacteroidia; order Flavobacteriales; family Weeksellaceae; genus Amniculibacterium. The sequence goes on along the minus strand of JAFDZI010000045.1, from coordinate 13,454 downwards.
ATAGGAATGACTCAGGAAAATCTGAGTACCAGAGTAGGAAAAGAAAGAAGCACTATAACCAATTATTTGAGGTTGTTGAAGCTGAATCCTAATTTTCAGAATGCAGTGCGAAGTGGTGAAATTTCCGCCGGACATGGAAGGGCTATATTGAGCTTAGAAGATGAAGCCAATCAAAATATTTTGTTTGAAAAAATAATTCAAAATCAATTGAATGTCCGACAAGCAGAACAGCTTGCTCAAGAATTGAAAGCCCCTAAATTAGCCAAAGAAAAAACCATTAAAGAGCTTCCAAATCATTTGAAAAAAGCCCAGAAAAACCTTTCGGATACCCTAGATGTTAATGTGGAAATAAAATCCTCTGGTAAAGGAAAGAAGGGGAAAATTATTCTTGATTTTAACTCCGAAGAAGAGCTAGAGAATATTTTGGCTCATTTAAAATAATGAAAAATTTCTGTTTACTTTTTTTTCTACTCATGGTTAATTTTTCTTTTGCACAAATCCAAAAGAACGATTCGTTGTCTCTTATTAAAGCCCATAATAATTCAACAAAAGACAGAAATGAAAAATCTCAAAATGAGGTTTTGGAAGAAATTCAGAATAAAAATACAACAACCAAAGTTACTGCACTTAGCCCAACCAAAGCGGGTTTGTATTCGGCAGTTTTGCCTGGATTAGGACAATATTATAATAAAAAATATTGGAAAATTCCCATTGTTTGGGGTGGAGTAGGTACTGGAGTAGGTATTGCCATGTGGAACCAAAAGCAATACAACCGATACCGTGAAGCATTTGTAGCCTCAGTCAATGGTTTACCTCATGAGTTTTCTAATAATCCCGTTTATACCAAGGAGGTGTTGGGGAATATTCAAGATAAAGCCAAAAGACAAAGGGATTATGCCATTGCTATTGCAGGACTAATTTACATCCTCAATATCGTGGATGCAGTGGTGGATGCCCATTTGTATGAAGGCAGACACGACCCGGATTTGGTGCTGAAACCTGCTGTAATGTATGATGAATACGGAGGTCAATCCATGAAAACAGGACTTAGTCTTAGTTATAATTTTTAAAATCAAATCAAAATGAAAATAGCATTAGTAGGATACGGAAAAATGGGTAAAATAATTGATGAAATTGCGACTGAAAGAGGACATGAAGTGGTGGCAAGACTCAAATCTACCCCTACCTTAGATAATCTTAATGGAGCTGAAGTAGTAATCGAGTTTTCCCAGCCCGAAGTTGCTTTTGATAATATAAAATTTTGTCTTGAACAACATATTCCCGTTGTATGTGGCACTACGGGTTGGTTGGAACAAAAGCCAATCATTGATCAAGTTGCTTTGGAAAACAATACTGCTTTTTTGTATGGCTCTAATTTTAGTTTAGGAGTTAATCTATTTTTCGCTCTTAATGAAAAACTAGCCCGATTGATGCATAACTTTTCCGAATACAATGTTCAACTGGAAGAAATTCATCATGTTCATAAAAAAGATGCACCTAGTGGAACAGCCATTTCTGTAGCAGAGGGAATCATTAAAAATAATCCACATTTCAACTCATGGAAATTGGGCGATACTCAAGAAAGCGAATTGGGTATTATTGCGATACGAGAAGATGAGGTGCCGGGTACCCATACGGTAACTTACAAATCCAATGTAGATGAAATCAACATTAATCATATTGCGTATAGCCGAAGTGGTTTTGCCCTTGGTGCAGTGATTGCAGCAGAATGGATTAAAGGAAAGAAAGGAGTTTTTGGGATGAATGATGTATTGGGTTTATCATAAATTTGTAACAAAAGAGATCTTTTTTTTACTAACTAATAAACAAATCAAAGAAAAGAGTATTATATGAATTATTTTATCCTTTATACCGTCTATGTATTGGTACTTTCTGTACTCATGGGGGTTACAACTTGGAAGTTTTTCAAAAAAATGGGCTATTCTCCTATGATGGCATTTATACCATTTTACAATTATTTTATCATTCAAAAAGAAAGTAATCATTCTAAATGGTGGGTGCTAATGGCGTATTTACCCATTGTTGGACCTATTATGATGTCCGTTTTTCATTTATTTTTAATGAAAAAATTTGGTAAAGATGCTACAATCGATCAATGGCTTACTGTGTTGTTGCCTTTCCTTTATATGGGATATATACAATACACAAAAGAGATTGGGTTAAAACAAGAAGAAGAACAATTCTTACTTCCAGGAGAAGAAGTAGAAAAGAAAAAAGAATCTTTTGTAGGTTCCGTTACTTTTGCTGTAGTTTTTGCCACCATCATTCATACTTTTGTAACGCAACCTTTCGGGATTCCTACCGGATCCATGGAGAGAACACTTTTGGTAGGCGATTTCTTATTTGTTAATAAATGGAGTTATGGGTATCGTTTGCCAATGAGACCTCTGGCAATACCGTTTTTGCAAGGAACAATAAAAGATACAGGGGAGAAAGGTAATCCTAAAGATGATCCAAAATCTTATGTAGAAGCCGTTAAACTACCTTATTCTAGAATTGCTGCGTTCTCCAGCCCACAAAGAAATGATATTGTTGTGTTTAACTATCCACAAGATTCCGTGCATACGGCTATTGATAGAAAGGATCCTTATGTAAAGAGATGTGTGGCTATTGCAGGAGACGAAATTCAGATAAAAGACGGAAGATTATTTGTGAATGGAAAGCCTGAGCAAACCATGGGCGACCAAGAGGTGCAACACGCGTATTATGTAGAAACTTCCCAACAATTGGATGTGAAGGATTTGTATAATAAATATGGATTTTTACCCTTGGTGGAAAACCAAACAGATAAAGGCTTCCTTTATCGCTTCCAAGGACTAACAGATGGATTGGCAAAAGAAATTAAAGTTTTACCAGGAGTAGTGGGGATGAAAGAAGAAATAATGCCGAAAGATTCTGCTGCTGTGATGTATAAAATAAATGCTGATCGTTCTGCTTATACCAAAAATATAGACACTACCCAGTCTATTTTCCCAATCAATAAAAAGTGGAATCAAGACCAATATGGGCCATTGAAAATCCCAAAAAAGGGAGATGTTGTTACTCTTAACCAAGAAACTCTACCAGAGTATCGATGGATTATTTCTGAATACGAGCATAACAAACTGGAAACCAAAAATGGGAAAATATACATTAATGGTAAAGAAACTGCTACTTACACCATACAGCAAAATTATTATATGATGATAGGGGACAACCGAGATGCCTCTCTAGATGCTCGTTTTTTTGGTTTTGTACCCGAAGAAAACATTATTGGAAAACCAATGTTTACTTGGATGAGCTTGCAAGGTGCTTTCCCAGATGCCAATTCCTCTTATCAGGCACCATTCAAAATCCGTTGGGACAGAATGTTTAAAGCAACCAATACTGGCGAGACCAACAAAACCTCGTATTGGTGGATTGCGGCCATCGTATTGGTACTCTTTTTCGGTTGGGAAACCATCATGAAATTAATCAATAAAAAATAAAATAATTTTGAAAACACAGGAAAAAAATCCTGTGTTTTTGGTATATATTAGTACACTTAAATAGAAATGAATCATCATAAATCCATCCTATTACCCATTTTTTATTTGCCTCCCATTTCGTGGTTTGCTTATTTTTTTCAAACAGATTTTTCGGTTAAATTAGAACAGCAGGAGTCTTTTCTTAAGCAAACATTCCGCAATAGAACTGAAATATATGGAGCCAATGGAAAACTTACCCTCAGTATTCCCATCCAAAAGCCGGGCAGGAAAAAAATAAATGAAGTACAAATGTCTTTTGCTGAAAATTGGAAAGCACAACACTGGAAATCCATAGTTTCAGCATATAAGAACGCTCCTTATTTTGAGTACTACCAAGATGAACTCCGAAAAATATACCAATTAGAAACCGAAAATTTAATGGAGTTTAACCTCAATGGTTTACAAATTATTTTGAAAATTTTAAAATCATCGGTAGATTATCAACTTACTCAAGATTATCAGTTTCAATCAGAAGATTGGGACGGGAGAAGTTTTTTTTCACCGAAAACAGACACTAATTTAAGCTTTGATTCTTATTATCAAGTGTTCTCCGATAAAGGTGGATTCTTGAAAAATTTATCTATTTTAGATTTAATTTGTAACAAAGGCCCGGAATCCTTGACTTATATTAAAAAAATCAAATTAATTATGTGAAAATCCATCGAGATTGCTCATTTTTTAAACTTAAAAAATAAATTTAATATCAATCTAACAATTATTGAAGTAAGTAATTTCAATAAAATAGAATCTTATAAAAATTAAAGTGAATATTGATCCATGAATTTGCCTTTTACCAAACACTTTAAACAACAAAACCATTCTAGAAAGGCAATGAATATGAATATTAAATAATTATATATAATAATATGAAAAAACTTTTTATAGCTGCATCGTTTTTTACAATTGCAGTGTCATTTGCACAAAATACAACTACTGATAAAGATTTAATGACATGGTATCATAAAGATTTAGCTTCTACAAAAGTATATGGTATCAATACCCAAAATGCTTACAAATTTTTGGAATCAAAAGGGTTGAAACCCAAAACAGTCGTTGTAGCAGTATTGGATAGTGGGGTAGAAGTGGACCATCCTGGGTTGAAAAAGAATATATGGGTCAATCCGAACGAAGTACCCAATAATGGCAAAGACGATGACAATAACGGATATATAGACGATGTACATGGTTGGAACTTCATTGGCGGAAAGAATGGAGATGTAGATGTAGATAATTTAGAAGTTACTAGAATCGTAAGAAAATACAAGCCTTTATTTGAGGGGGAAGATTCTGTAAGCAATAAATCGAACCAAGGGAAATTACCAAAAGAGTTTGATATGTACATGAAGGCCAAAGAAATTTTCACCAAAAAAAGCATCGAAGCCAAACAAAATTATGAAATCTATAAGAGAATAAATGATGCAATCCCGAGTATTGTAGGAATGTTGGGCGATAAAAAACTTACTCCAGAAACCATAGCATCAATCAAGCCAAGCACACCAGAACAAGCTATTGGAGTACAAATATTATCGCAAATTGCTAATGACGATCAGGTTAAAGGAAAATCAGCGAAAGAAGTTCAGGAATTTCTTACCGGTCAAATGAAAGAAGCATTGGATTACTTTAAACCTCAAGCTACGCAACAATACAATTTAGAATATGATTCCAGAGATATTGTAGGCGATGACCAAAACGATTTATACCAATCTAAATATGGTAATAACCACTACGAAGGTCCCGATGCCCTGCATGGAACGCATGTGGCAGGAATTATTGCTGGTTACCCACAAGGAAATGAAGTGCAGTATGGGGTTGCTTCTAAAGTTGCTAAAATAATGTCTGTAAGAACTGTGCCTAATGGAGATGAGCGTGATAAGGATGTGGCCAATGCCATCCGATATGCGGTGGATAATGGTGCTAAAATTATTAATATGAGTTTCGGAAAATCTTTTTCTCCAGACAAAGAAAGAGTGTGGACTGCGATGGAATATGCACAGGACAAAGGAGTACTTTTGGTGCATGCTGCTGGAAATGATAACGAAGATATAGAACTCAATGAAAATTATCCAACAAATTTTAAAAATTCAAAAGACGAAAAATCTTTCGTAAATAATGTAATCACGGTAGGGGCAAGTACCAATAAATCGGATGATTTAAGAGCAGATTTTTCTAATTTTAATAAGAAAATGGTGGATGTCTTTGCACCGGGTGATAAAATTTACTCAACTGTGGTGGACGGAAAGTATAAGTACGAACAAGGAACCTCTATGGCATCACCTGTGGTGGCTGGAGCAGCTGCTGTACTTTTAGCATACATGCCAACACTAAGTCCAGCAGAAATAATTGAAAGTTTAGTAAAAACAGTGAATAAGTCCAATTCAAAAACCATGTTGCCTAATGGCGATAATGCTAGTTTTGAGTCGGTTTCTCTGTCAGGTGGCGTTATAGATTTGTACAAAGCTGCCGTATATGCTTATGCTCATTTTTACAAAAACAATGTTTCTACAGAAAGTAAAACAAAAGTTTTAAAAAGAAAAAAAGTAAAAAAATAAAATCTTAACTATCAATAGTATATTATAATAATCCGATGAAAATCGGATTTTTTTATTATGTTAAATTGTTTTTGGCATAATTTTATCTAACTTTGATTTTGTGAATTGAAGATAATCGATATTTTCCAAAACCCTTTATTATGGGAAATTGTTTATTCCTAAAAAAGTGGATTAAAGAACAGTGGAAATATCATGTTTTGACATCACCATTAATCGTCCACTTGGAAAGTCCAAACCAATAAAGTTGGGCGAAAATTATTAATATTTAAAACAATAAATAGCAACAAATGAAAAAATTATTCTTATCTAGTTGTGTAGGCGTTGCCTTGTTGGTAACTTCTTGTGCTGCAACTCAAAAAGCTGAAGTTGCACAAAACCAAAGATCCGAATTTCTGAAAATGAAAGGGAATTGGGTGATTACTTCTGTGGATCATTCCAAAAGTTTTAAAATTAAACCTTTTGACGAAGATGCAGATGCACAATGTTGGGTGGGTAGCCAATGGAAATTTATTCCGAATAATTACTCCGGTTCTTATACCCTTAGTGGGGGAGGAAATTGCCCTGCTGTAAGTCAAAATATCAAATTTGAAGTAGTGGGAGGTAATGAGTTTAAGTTTAAAAAACTTATCGCAGGAAGTAGTGCAAAATCTGTTACTCAAGGATATTCTTTACAAATGCTTAACCAATCCGAAACACAATTTGATTTACAACAAAATGTGTCTTTCGAAGGCGAAGTAGTTTCAGTAGTTTATCACTTTCAAAAATCAAATTCAAAATAATTAAAAAGTATTTTTTTATAATCGCCATACTAATTTAAACTTCAAACGAATAAAAAATAGCGATTGTAAAAGACATATAAACAATAAATATAAATATATGAAATCGCCATGTACAAATTTGCTTTTTACGCAATTAACAATCATCGACTCCTTAAAAAAAAATAAAAAGATGGAGATAAACACCCATGAAGATTTGGCGATTACATATGACCATTAAAAAACAATAAAAATCTACATATGAAACTATTAAATAAAACGAATGTAGCGGCATTATTTTTATCTTCTACATTATTGCTTTCCAGTTGTGAAGCAGTACAAAACTCAAACAAAGAACAAAGAGGGACAGCCATTGGTGCAGCTGCAGGTGCTGTATTGGGCGGTATTCTAGGGAATAATATTGGCAAAGGTGGAAATGCTCCTTTGGGCGCTGTTTTAGGAGGAATTATTGGTGGGGTTGCCGGTAACCGAATCGGTAATAAAATGGATAAACAAGCCAAAGAAATAAAAGAAACTCTACCGGGGGCAAAAGTGGAAAGAGTAAACGAAGGAATTAAAATTACCTTATCCGAAAATATGGTGAATTTCGACTTTGACTCTTCTAATCTTACACCAACGGCCAAAAGTAATTTGGATAAATTGGCTCAGGTATTAGTGAATAATCCGGATACCAATATTAATGTATATGGACATACTGATAGTGTTGGTAAAGCAGAATATAACCAGAAATTATCCGAAAGAAGAGCCAGTTCCGTAAAAGCTTATTTGACGAGCAAAGGAATTGACGGTTCTCGTATGAACGCTATGGGAATGGGAGCTTCTAGTCCAGTTGCATCTAATGATACCGCTTCAGGAAGAGCGCAAAACAGAAGAGTAGAATTTGCTATTACAGCCAACGAAAAAATGATTAACGAAGCCAACCAAGGTAATTAATCATATTTTTATAAATGATTTTTAAAATAAAAACCGCTTTAGCGGTTTTTATTTTTTTGTTTTGAAACCTAATCCTTATTTTTGTGGGTTGAAAACAAACATAAATGACAAAATATCTGAAATTACTGCGCGTAGAACAATGGGTGAAGAATCTTTTTGTGTTTACCGCTTTATTTTTCTCAGGAAACTTCCTTCATACTAATTTATTTTTAGGTAGCTTTTTTGCCTTTATTATCTTTTCTTTAACCGCTAGTTCCATTTATATCCTGAATGATTATTTGGATATTGAGGCAGATAAAAAACATCCCGAAAAATGCAAAAGACCTTTGGCAAGTGGAGCAATTTCCAAAACCAAAGCTAGAGTCCTTTTTGCACTTTTAATAGTGCTCGTTGTTATTTCAATTGCTTTGGGACACTCTTATTTTCATTTTAACCTATTTAAGTTCCCAGCAATTATTTTATTTTATTTTCTTATGAATATTGCTTATTCGTTTAGGTTAAAACATGTTGCCATTGTTGATATTTGCATTATAGCCATTGGTTTTGTACTAAGAGTTTTGGCAGGTGGTTATGCCACAGGAATTCCTATTTCTCAATGGGCGGTATTACTCACATTTGTATTGGCTTTGGTATTGGCTATCGGAAAAAGAAGGGGCGAACTGATTAATGCCAGCATTTCCGGAAAAACCAGAAAAGCTTTGGATGGCTACAATGTCTTATTTGCCGATGTTTCTTTGTCTATTTCGGTTACCTTAGGAATTATTTCCTATTTAATGTTTACTCTCACACCAGAAATTCAGGATAAATTCGGACAAAAGGTTTTCTACACCGTTATATTTGTTGTATTTGCTTTCTTGCGTTATTTACAACAAACTTTGGTGTACAACCGAACAGAATCTCCCACCAAAATAGTGTATAAGGATCGATACATACAAGCAACAATTGTCATTTGGGTCTTTTCTTTTTTACTATTGATCTATTATAAATAAAAGTCGCCTTGCAAATAGTTTTATTGCAATTAAAAACCAAAGAATATTCGTGTTTTTAAAAGGCTAAAAAAAAGAAAACACTTAGCAAAGAAAAAATGAAACCAAATACCATTCAGAAAGTTACCAATTGGGGAAATTTCCCTATTGTGGAAAAAGTTTTAAAATCTGAAGATTCAGTTGAGAAAATTAAAGATTTTGTACTAAATAATAATGAGGTAATCGCCAGAGGAAATGGCCGATGCTATGGTGACGCTTCCTTGGGAGAAAATATTTTTTCTACCAAAAGGCTCAATAAATTCATTGGTTTCAATAGATTGGATGGGGTTATTGAATGTGAATCCGGCGTTTTGCTATCAGATATTTTAGAAATTTCTGTTCCTTATGGTTTTTTCTTATCAGTAACACCAGGGACCAAGTTTGTCTCCATCGGTGGTGCTATAGCTTCCGATGTACATGGGAAAAATCATCACGCCGAAGGTTGTTTTTCAGAATCGCTAATTTCATTTAAACTAATGAATGAAAATGGGAAAGTACTTTTGTGTTCTAGAAATCAAAATGCCGATGTTTTCTGGGCTACCATTGGAGGAATGGGGCTTACGGGTATTATTCTTTCGGCGACCATTCAACTCAAAAAAATAGAAACGGCTTATATTCGACAAGAAAGTATTAAAGCTGAAAACTTAGATGAAATTTTTCAACTTTTTGATGAAAGTGAAGATTGGACCTATACTGTAGCTTGGATAGACTGTTTGCAAAAAGGAAAAAATATCGGTAGAAGTATTCTCATGCGTGGCGAACATGCAACCCTTAATGAACTCCCTTCTACTTTAGCAAAAAATCCATTAAAATTAAAGAAAAAATGGATGCCAGCAGTGCCTTTTTATTTCCCAGGTTTTGTGTTGAATGCATTCACGGTAAAGTTGTTCAATTGGGCTTATTTCAACAAACAAAGAACCAAAATAGTCAAAAATTTTATCGATTATGAAACCTTCTTTTATCCTTTGGACGCAGTAGAAAATTGGAATAAAATTTACGGAAAAAAAGGCTTTATACAATACCAAATGGTCATTCCTAAAGAAAAAGGAAAACAAGGTATGAAAGCAATTTTAGAAACAATTGCCAATAGTGGGAATGGATCCTTTTTAGCAGTGCTAAAATTGTTTGGGAAAAATAACCCCAATGCATACAATTCTTTCCCATTAGAAGGTTATACCCTGGCTTTGGATTTTAAAGTCAATAAAAAACTGCCAACATTGGTTAGGCAATTGGATGAAATTGTAGAGCAATTCGGAGGTAGGATTTATTTAACTAAAGATAGCATGAGCAAAGCTTCGCTCACCAATTATCTGAACAATGTTCATAATTCAAAATTCGTTTCTTTACAGCATAAAAGAATAATTAACGGTAATTAAATAGTATATTCATGATCGTTTTTGGAAGTAATTCGGAGGTAGCTCAGTCGTTTGTAGAAAAAATATTGACTGAAGGAGAAAAATTTGAAACTATTTATCTCTTTACTTCTTCGGTGGAAGCAATAGAGAAATTTGCCAAACACTTGGAAGTGAAATATTTGCAACATTCGGAAGTAATTGCATTGGATTTAATGCATCCATTGGATAATTCCCAATGGGATTATATACAATCCAATTTACTTTTCTGTGCCACAGGATATTTGGGCTTAGGTACCGAAGAAGGTTTGTACAATGAGAAAAATGTTCAAAAAATTATTCAGATCAATTATGCCGGATTAATTCCTGTGCTTAATTATTTTGCTCAAAAAATGGAAAGAAACCGGCAAGGAACCATCATCGTTTTATCTTCAGTTGCAGGGGAAAGAGGCAGACAGAGTAATTTTATCTATGGAAGTGCAAAGGCTGGATTAACGGCGTACCTTAGTGGTTTGAGAAACTATTTATTTTCAAAAAAAGTTCATGTACTCACAGTAAAACCTGGTTTTATGGCAACTAAAATGACAGATGGTATGCCCTTAAATCCTGCACTTACAGCGTCGCCTATGCAAGCAGCGCAAGTTATTTATCGTGCGTATAAGTCTAAAAAAAATCAAGTGTATGTATTGCCTATTTGGCGTTGGATCATGTTGGTTATACGCAATATACCAGAGTTTATTTTTAAAAAATTAAAACTTTAAATGGTAATTTGGTTTAATTTTTTTTAAACTTATAGCCAAAATGTTTTTATTAAATAAAAGCATTATAAATTTGAAATTGGAACTGATGGATAGTTTGATTAATACTTGGATTGGTTATCGTTAATTCCATACTTTTAGAAAATTAGTACAAAAAATGAAAAAAATTTATTTATTCGATTTTGACGGAACTTTGACCTACAAGGATACTATGTTTTTGTTCCTCAAATTTTATGCTCCTTTTCAATATAGAATTTCATTTATTCAACACATTCCACTTTTTGTTTTGTTAAAGTTAAAATTAACCGATGCAGAAAAAGTAAAAAAAAGCTTCGTTTCTTCTATCTTAAAAGGACAAAGTCAAGAAAAAATTGAAAAAAAGGCACAACAATTCTTTGATCAAAACTTTTCTACGGTGTTCCGAGAAAATGCATTGGAGTTTATTCAAAACATAGATCGTTTCCATGTAGATGCCTTTATCGTTTCTGCTTCTTTGGATATCTGGGTGAAACCCTTTGCACATTATCTTAAGTTACAACTCATTGCAACCCAAGCTGAGTTTGTAGAGGGTGTATTTACTGGTAATTTTTTAACTCCAAATTGCAATGGAGTAGAAAAAGTAAACCGTATAAAACAGACTATTGCTTCAAAGAAATATGATAAAATAATTGCCTTTGGAGATACCTCTGGCGATCAACCCATGTTAAAATTTGCAAACGAATCATATTTTAAGTTTTTTCACTAAATTTGCACCGCTTTATGATAAGCTTGTAAATTAAAAAAAAACTTAACTATTTTTATTTGTTTATGAATAAAATTTATTTGGATAATGCCGCAACTACACCTTTAGATCCAGCGGTCATTGACGAGATGGTCAATGTTCTTCAGTTCAATTTTGGTAACCCGTCTTCTACCCATAGTTTCGGCCAAGATGCCAAAGTACTGCTGGAAAAAGTAAGAAGAGAAATCGCAGATTATCTTAAAGTAACACCTGCCGAAATCGTTTTTACTTCTTGTGGAACCGAATCCAATAATATGATTCTGAAATCCAGTGTAGAACATTTAGGAGTCCAAAGAATTATTACCTCGCCTTTAGAACATAAATGCGTCGCAGAATCTGTCCTCGATCTTAAAAAGAGAAAAGGAGTAGAAGTAATCTACCTCAGACCAAACAACAAAGGCGACCTTAGCTTGGAAGATTTGGAGAAACATTTGAAAAGTTCAGACATAAAAACATTGGTGAGTCTAATGCACTCTAATAACGAAATTGGAAATCTACTTGATATAGAAAAAGTAGCACAATTATGCCAAGAAAGTGGGGCGCTTTTCCATTCGGACACCGTGCAATCCATCGCTCATTACGATTTAGATTTTTCAAAAATTCCGGTAGATTTTGCTTCATGTAGTGCACATAAATTTCATGGTCCCAAAGGTGTAGGATTTGCTTTTGTAAGAAAGTCTTCTGGACTCAAAGGTATCATCACAGGAGGCCCACAAGAAAGAAGCCTTCGTGCCGGAACCGAAAATGTTTGTGGCATAGCTGGTATGGGAAAAGCCCTTGAAATTTCAATGAATAACCTACAAGCTTTTTCAGAAAAAATAAAAGATTTGAAATCATATACCATTCAAAAATTCCAATCCGAATTTCCAGGAGTGAAATTTAATGGTAGAAGTGAAGAAGATGACAGCCTTTATACTGTACTCAGTGTATTATTACCATTCCATAATCCACTAATTGGTTTACAGTTAGATATGAAAGGAATTGCCTTATCGCAAGGAAGCGCTTGTTCTTCTGGAGCTGCAAAACCATCCATGGTAATGATGTCCGTTCTCACTGAAGATGAAATGGAAAACTGTACCCCGCTTAGAGTTTCCTTTAGTCATTTCACAGAAAAAACCGATATCGACGCTTTAATTACAGCACTTAAAGAAATTAAAGCTACTGCAAATTAAATAGATATACAATATAGTTTAAATAGACATACTTTCAACTTTAAGTATCTTTTTTTTTATTAATTTTGCTCAATTGCAATTAATCATATTAAATATAAAAATAAAATGGCATTAGAAATTACAGACGCTACTTTTCAAGAAGTAGTATTGAATTCAGACAAACCTGTTTTGGTAGATTTTTGGGCAGTATGGTGCGGACCTTGTAGAATGTTAGGCCCCATCATCGAGGAAGTAGCTGCTGACTTCGAGGGAAAAGCTGTCGTAGGAAAAATCGATGTCGATAACAACCAACAAGTTTCAATCGATTACGGAATTCGTAACATCCCTACGGTATTAATCTTCAAAAACGGAGAAGTAGTTGATAAAATCGTTGGTGTTTCACCAAAAGAAGTGATTGCTGAAAAATTATCCGCTCACTTGTAAAAAAAACAAGACTGAAAATGAATGCTTTCCTTTCTGGAAAGCATTTTTTTTATAAAAAATTTGTGGGTAAAAAAAAATCTTGTATTTTTGCACCACTAAAAAGAAAGGAAGTTCTTAAAGATTATTGTCAAACCAAAAAGTTTTATCAATTACTTTTC
>JAFDZI010000044.1 GCA_018266955.1 Bacteroidota bacterium | reverse complement strand
AAAGAAATTTATGAATTTCATTTTATCCCATACACACTTTTTAGAACACTACCTTTACATATGACCATTAAAAAAAAAAAAAAAATCTACATATGAAAATGTAAATAATACAAAAAAGCAGCCCTCATCGGACTGCTTTCTTTATTCTATTGAAGAAACCACTTACACCGTCATGGAAAAAATCCTAGTTTCGGGTTTGTTTCTCAGCATTCGCAAATCGAATGTCATGGCTACATTTCGGGTAAAGGCTCTTCCTTTTTCGGTAATTTTCAAATAATTATCACCCAATTCTACCAAACCATCGCTTTGCATTTCTTGCAAACTCTGCATTGCTTGTGCCATTTCTGGTAAATAATTGGTTTCATCCCAAGAAGTTTCTAGTCGGCACATGATGTTGAGAATATGTTGGCGAATAATTAAATCTTCTTGGTTCAGGATATGCCCATTGAAGACTGGGATTTTTCCTTCTGCCACTAGGTTTTGGTATTCTTCTACCGTTTTTACATTTTGTCCGAAAGCATACCAAGAATCGGAAATGGCAGACATTCCCAAGCCAATCATCAGTTGCGTTTTGCTGGAGGTATAACCCATGAAATTTCTGTGGATTTTTCCATTCTTCATGGATTGGTACAAATCGTCGTGTTCAAAAGCGAAATGATCCATACCTACTTCTATATAGCCCAACTCTTCCAACAGTTTCTTGCCATCTTCATAGAGTTTTCTTTTCTCTTCACCACTTGGCAAATCGCTTTCCTTAAACCCTCTTTGCCCTACGCCTTTTACCCAAGGCACATGCGCATAGGAATAAAATGCCAATCGGTCGGGTCTTAGTTCCAAAGTTTTTCGGATGGTATGCTCCATGGCGTCCCAATGTTGGAAAGGCAATCCGAAAATAATATCGTGAGAAATACTGGTATAGCCTATTTCTCTGGCCCATTCGGTTACATTTTTTACATTCTCGAAAGGCTGTATTCTATTGATGGCTTTTTGCACCATGGGATCATAATCTTGCACACCAAAACTGCATCTTCTGAAACCTAAATCGTAGAGCGTTTGCAAATGTTCTTTGGTGGTATTGTTGGGATGACCTTCAAACGAAAACTCGTGATTTTCGGCTATTTCTGCTTTCTCGAAAATACCTTCCAAAAGAAGTCTTAAATTTTGTGGCGAAAAAAAAGTAGGCGTACCTCCTCCTAAATGCAATTCTTTAATTCTTGGTTTTTCGCTTATTCCTTCTTTCTGAAAAAGTTGTAGGTACAAGTTCCATTCTTCCAAAACATGGGCAATGTAAGGGTTTTCTACCGAATGTTGTTTGGTAATTCTCTTGTGGCAGGCACAAAAGGTACACAAAACTTCACAAAATGGGAGGTGGATGTACAAGGATATCCCCTCGGATTGGTTGCTTTCCTTAAAAGATTGCACCACGGAACTTGTCCATTTTTCTACGGTAAAGTTTTCGGATTCCCAATAGGGTACTGTGGGATAGGAAGTATATCTGGGACCTGGGATATTGTATTTATCGATAAGTGAGCTCATAATTGAGGATTAATATTAACAGATGCAAATTTAACCCAAATCTGCGAGATACACTCGATGGGGCAACCCAAAAAAGTTTAAAATAAAAAAACCGTCTCAGAAAGAAACGGTTTAGTATAGAACAATTAAAATTGAGTTTTATTTTTTGATGAATTTATGTGTAACTAATCCACTTTCTGTTTTTACACCCAACATGTACATTCCTGGTACAAGTTTTCTAACATCTATTTTACCATTCACCATTACCGCATCAATTCTAAAGCCAGCCGCATCGTAGATGTACACATCACTATATTTGGACTTCATTTTAATATTGATAAAATCGGTGGTTGGGTTAGGATAAATAGAAAATCCTATTTCTTTATTTTGTATTTCACTCGTATTAAGTAAGTTTTCTACAGCTACTGCTTTAACCATTACATTATCAAAAGTACTTACAGAATTTGCTGTATTGGTTGATTCTAAATTTTGTACTGCATAATCCAACTCTAAGGGATCTCCTACATTGCCTGTTACAGTACCATTAAACCCTGGACCTTTTAATGTAATTACACCAGTTACAGAATTGTATGCCCAACCTAATCTTACCCAAGTATTTGCAGGCAGAACAATGGGGGTTGTTCCTAGATTAACTAAAGTAGGATCAGTATCTCCATTGGGAGTATAAATACCATACAAAGTTTTTGTACTTTGGTTCATGGTAAAACCACCTAAATAATTTTCAAATTCATCAATCATTTCCATTCCTCCACCATTATTACTAGTAGAAGTAGGTCCTGTAAAGAAATCAAATTCTATTTGTATAATATTATTTCCTACCGTTCTACCCGCCCAAGCCGTATCCAAACCATCTTTCCAAGCGTATCTTGAAGTACTGGTTCCTGCTGTGGCTGCACCTGTTATCGCAAAACCTTTGCTTGCATTTCCAGAATTTACTACCATATAATCTGTATTGGCTCCATTAAGCTTTTGATACGCTGGTGAACCTTGTCCTATAATAGTGGCTACATTGTAAGAGTTAAAATTGTCACTTTGTAATACTTGTGCATGAGTAAATGCAGCAGTACAAATTGTTGCTGAAAGGAATAAAATTTTCTTCATAATATTTAAATATTTATTAATGCGTAAATATAAGAATATTTATTAAATATATTTTTCTATATCAAACAATTTTCATTTTTTTTAAAAAATATAAAAGCGACTTCTAAATGAAGCCGCTTTTAAATTTAGTTTTTTAAATAAAATTACTTTTTAATGAATTTTACTGTATCTACTGTTTTATTGGTTTCTATGGTGATAATATAAGCACCTGCTTCTAAGTGTTTAACATTTACTGCAGTACCCTCCAATTGTACTTCCATTTTCTTACCAGACAAGTCAAAAACAGCTAATGCATTTATTTTGTCTTTGGTTTTTATGTTCAATACATCGGTGGTTGGGTTAGGATAAACAGAAACTACTTCTTTACCGATGGTAGCGGTATTAACATCATTTACCCCCATTAATGCGGTATTTGTAAATTTCAAAACAAGATCATCTACTGCTGATACATTGGCAACAGTATTCCCCGTAGCTGTTGAACTTACAAAATCTATTTCGGAAGACTCATAACCAGGCTCTAAACTATAACCAGCAGGTGCAGTAGGAAAACCACCACTAAATGTATTAGCTGCAGTACCATCAGTATAAGCATAGTTCAAAGCTCCTGATGTTTTATTATATAAAAATGCAACCGTCACCCAAGTATTGGCAGGGAAAGTTTGAGCACCCAAACCAACATTATAAAACCCAGATGTAGCATCGGATAATTTGGTTAATCTACCAAGTCCGCCTATTTTTTTAGTATCATAGTCATACGCAATACCTACATAAGGTTTGCCAGTATCATCATAAATTATCGTTTGTAATTTTCCTTTCCCTGTAGCTGGCCCCGTATAAAAATTCAATTGACCTGTAATGATATCATTGGCAGCAGTAGCTACAGTAGTAGAAATATCTTTGAATAAGTATCGAGAATTGGGGTTATTGGTTGCCGAATAAGAATTTCCTGTTGTTAACTGTGCCGATTTACCATGAGGTACATCGATGTTTACAATTTGAAAATTAGCAACCGAAGCACCAGTCCCACCAAAAATAAACCACCCATTTTGACCTGCTGTTGCACCCGTAAGGTCGGTAGCGATATTTCCGTTGGTTAACGCATTAAAATTTTCATTTACAATCACTTGCTCTTGTGCAAACCCCAAAGAAGACATTGCAAAAGCTGAAAGGAATAAAATTTTCTTCATAATAGTTAAATTTAATTAATGCGCAAATATAAGAATATTTACTAAAAATAAAAACTTTTATTATTTTTTTTAAAATATTTTCATTTAATATACGATTTTCATCTAACTTCAAAAAAAAAGCAACATCAAAAGAAGCTGCTTTTAAATTAGTATTTTAAATAATATTATTTTTTGATAAATTTTACGGTATCTACACTGTTATTGGTTTCAAATATCATTTACAATCGCCTTTCTTTATGGGATTTTATCTCTATTTTTTATATATAAATGGAATCTATGTTTTTAATTATTTTCAAAAAAAATGGTTATTAGCAATCTCCTAATGAAGTGGGTAACATTAGCAAAAATGATAATGCTTGTGAATAATCCAATTCCGTATATTCTAAACCTAACAAGCGAATGTTTTTATAATAGGTATTATGTTGTTTATAATACATCTTTTCACTTTGAATAAACCATGCTTTTTCTCCTAATTTTTGAGCCAAAAACCATTTTTCAAGTAATCTCGCTGTTCTACCATTTCCATCATTCCAAGGATGTATTTTCACAAAAATCAAATGTATTAGCGAAGCAAAATATAAAACTTCTTCAATGTCTAAATTAGCTTTTATCAAAATAGCTACATCGTAATAAAATTTCATCATTTCTGTTTCCACTTCATAAGGCGAAGCTGCAACATATTCAATTCGTCCGTCAGATGTAGAAACATACATATTGTGTGTACGGTATTTTCCTTGCCAATTTTTTGCTACAATATGTTTGCTCAATAACTTATGTGCTTCGGAAATGTTATTTTGATTGAGTACATTATTTTTTGCAAAAGTATAGGCATTGTATAAGTCGTCAGTTTTTTTTGTATAATCCGGCAAGAACTCTATACCGAATTTTTTATGTTTGATATAGCTATCCAAATCAACATCCTCGCCTTCTATTTTACTGCTAAAAACAGACGAAACCGAAGTGTAAAAACTAAAAGAATCAGTTGAAATTTCAGCGTCTTTCAAAGCGTTAAAATTTGCTTGTAAAGTTTTTGGAAATTCTTTCAAATAGGCTTCAATCAAGTTCGTAGGAATTATTTGTAACTGTTCTTTCATTTTGCAAAATCGTTTTCTATTGTGAACTTATTAATACTCTTGTCTATTTCGTATAATTTTCAAAAAACAAAGGAATGGATTCTATACCTTTATAAAAATTGAATAAACCATAATGCTCATTAGGAGAAATTAATTCTTACCTATATTTTGTACTTATGTATACTGTAAAACATGAGTCGTACATCCCACTCACTAGCCTTTTGACTTGTAATTAAGCGAATTTATTCCACATAGGTTTCCATTATCACAGATTTTACTGTTTCAATTTCTGTAATTGTCAGATTGCCTAATTTTTTCACAATTCTTACTCTGTCCACTGTTCTTATTTGATCCAAAACTATCCAGCCTTTGGTTTTCGTTTGTTTTAATTCAATTCTTGTTGGATAAGGCTTAGAGCTACTTGTCAGCGGTGCAACAACAATGGTTTGCAGATATTTGTTCATTTCATTTGGGGAAATAACAACACAAGGGCGAGTTTTTTTCATCTCACTACCTATGGTAGGATTTAGATTTACCAAGACCAATTCGTATTGTTTTATTTCCATTCTTCAAAAGTTTCGTCTTCGAAAATATCGTCCAACAACAAGTGGTCATCTCCGTTTTCGTGCATTTGTTGGAATGAATTTCCCCAATCTTTTCGGGGTAAAGACTTTGGTATTAAAACAATTCTTCCTTTTTCCAAAATTAATTCAAGTGTATCCGTAATATGATACTGCTCTAAAATTGATTTTTTTAATCTAATCCCTTTTGAGTTTCCGATATTGATTACTTGAACTTCCATAAAAATCTAATTTGTAAATACAAAGTAATTACTTTTTTATTAGAATTACAACTTATTCAAAGTTAATTTAATATTATTTTATGCATCTCTTTTGGAGTTACCACTTAACAATTTTTAAATATTGATAATTTTTCAATACTTCCCTCTCGTTGGCACGAACTGTCCGAATGTAATGTTTGGCACAAGCATGTCGTTTGTGCCAGCGGGAGAAAAGAAACTATAGATTGGATATTAATTTAATTAAAAAACTTCGCTATCCCTATTTCGTATAATTTTCAAAAAACAAAGGAATGGATTCTATACCTTTATAAAAATTGAATAAACCATAATGCTCGTTAGGAGAATGGATAGCATCGGAATCCAGCCCAAAGCCCATAAGTACAGACTTGGCACCCAACACTTGCTCGAACATAGCAGTAATAGGGATACTTCCCCCACCTCGGTACGGCAAGACTTCTTTTCCAAAAGCGGATTCCATTGCTTTTTTGGCTGCCAAAAACTCTTTGGTGTCGCTCGGCAATACATAAGGCATCCCTCCATGGTGTGGCGTAACCTTTACTTTAACATTGTCTGGTGCAATTTTCTTAAAATATTGGGTAAATTTTTCAGTAATTTCTTCCGGTGTTTGGTAAGGCACCAATCGCATGGATATTTTGGCAAAAGCTTTTGATGGGATAACGGTTTTGGCTCCTTCGCCAGTGTAACCGCCCCACATTCCGTTGCAGTCCAAGGTAGGTCTTATGGAAGTTCTTTCCAAGGTGGTGTAGCCTTTTTCTCCTTCTACGCCACTAAGACCGATGGATTTTTTATATTCCTCTGGATTGTCTTTTAGCTTGTTCATTTCGGCTCTTTCTTCATCGGAAACCACTTGTACATTGTCGTAAAAACCATCGATGGTTATTCTTCCGTCTTCGTCTATCAATTGGGCAATCATTCGGCTCAAAACATGGATGGGATTGGGAACGGCACCGCCATAAAGCCCGGAATGCAAATCTCTGTTGGGTCCTTCCACCTCCACTTCTACATAGCTTAGTCCACGGAGTCCAGTGGTTACGGTTGGTTGCTCGTTGGAATAGATGTGGGTATCGGAAATTAAGATACAGTCGCAAGCGAGTTTTTCTTGGTTTTCGTGTACAAAATCGCCCAAACTTTCGGACCCTACTTCTTCTTCACCTTCCAAAATAAATTTAACATTACAAGGTAAGGTTTGTGTTGCCATCATGGCTTCGAAGGCTTTTAGGTGCATAAAGAATTGTCCTTTATCATCGGCGGAGCCTCGTGCAAAAATGGCACCTTCGGGATGGAGCGCTGTTTTTTCTATATACGGCTCGAAAGGAGGTTTTGTCCACAATTCCAATGGGTCGGCGGGTTGTACATCATAGTGTCCGTAAACCAAAACGGTGGGCAATTCTGGACTGATGAATTTATCTCCATAAACGATGGGATAGCCTTTGGTTTGGCACACTTCCACATGGTCGGCACCGGCTTTTTGCAAAGAATTGGCCACCCAATCGGCACAACGAAGAACCTCGTTTTTATACGCAGGATCTGCGGAAATAGAGGGTATTCTTAAAAGTTCGAATAATTCGTCAACAAATCTTGCTTTGTTGTCTTGTATGTATTGTAATGTAGTTTGCATTGATTGAAGTGTTTATTAAATTTTAAATTAATCAAAAAAAAATAAGCCTCACTTACGCAAGGCCTTATATTGTGAGTTCATCATCGAAAGAATTTCGTTTTAAAAAATAAAAAAGAAATTATTTGGCTTGAACAGAATCTGCTTTTGGAGCTTCTTCTTTTGCTGGGCTTGCCGCTTCTGTGTTGGTTGCTGGTGCTGCTTCAGCTGCTGGAACGGGTTCTGCAACTTCAGGTTTTGCTTCTTGTTCGTCATCGCTGTAGTGCTCTACACTTGCATCTCTTTTGATTACGCTATGATTTCCACCCGCAGGTACTTTTTTACACGCAACAGCCAGTCCTAAAATGGCTATTCCAAAAATAAGTTTTTTCATATTGATTGATAATTATTTAAAAAATATACAATAGTACAATTGGGTTCAATTCAAATGAATGATTTCCAATTTTTTAATTTTCCAAAAGTAAGAAATATTGCTAGTCCGACAAAAAACTTTTACTACAAATTTATCCTAAATGATTTTTTACAGATAAAATTGAGTTCAAACGAAATATTTCTAGCCTTTTGACCGCAAGATATACTTGTTTTTAAGGCTTTGGCAAAAGATTAAATAGCGTTCGCCTCCGTCTTTAAGTTTATATTTTTTCTTAATTTCTTCGGGTTTTAGTGGATGGTTTTTGGAGATGATGTTATAATGTTCATTCTTTTGTAATGCTTTCGCTTCTATGCTTTCTATTTCCAAGATACGACCTGGAAAATCTTGTGTTTTTTCATCGGAAGTATAGAGATGAGTGTTGGGATGCAACTTTTTTAGTCCAAATTTTTCAGAAACCCAATTGAAAGCTCCTGTTTTGAGCAAAGCATTATTGGGAATGTACAGAAATTTTTCGGGTTCCGAATAGTGGGATTGCGCCGTGGAAATGGCATCAAAATAAAATGTACATTCAGGTTCCGAACTATCCAAATTGGCGGCAATAATTTTTGGACTGGCATTCCGTTTTATCCTATTCAAAAAAACCAAAATTTCTTTTACTTCATTTTTCACTGCCACTACGAAAATTTCTTCAACTGAATGAAGTACGGAAACCAAGTAAGCAATATCTATTAATGGAGATAGTTTTATTAGCACTCTGTCGGCAATAGATAATAATCGATCTTGAATTTCAACAATATTCGGCGACAAATCTTCTAAGAGAAATACTTTCTTTTTTTGGTTGTCTCTTCGTGCAGGGTCAAGGTAAATTAAATTGAAGTGCTTGGTGTTATTCTCCAAAAAATCCATTAAATCCGAATGTATAAAAGAAGCTTTTTTCCCCAATACCGACCAATTATGAGCTACGATATCCAACAGATCTTTATTTCTTTCGACCAAATCCACAGAAGAAAAATTTTGAGCAATGAAAAAAGCATCTATTCCCATGCCCAGGGTAAGATCTACCATTGATGCACCCGCTACCAAAGAAGCCTTATACTGCCCAGTACTTTCGGAACTGGCTTGCTCCAAATTGAGTTGGGGTGGAAAATAAATTTGTTCTTTGCAGAGAAAGGAAAACTTTTTTTCGGCTACTTTTCTACCTTTTATTTGCTGAACAATTTCTTGCATAGAAACATCAGAAAAAGGAGATTTCCTCAAAAGTAATTGAGGCAAATCTCCTTTTAAATTATCTAGAATATAGTGTTGAACTTCGGGTTCTAAAACAGATTTATTCATACATTTCTGCCCATCGAATTTCTTTTATCTCAAGCTCATCATACATTTCCTCTACGGTTTTTGTTGAAGCCAACTGTGGATACAGATTAACCCCGATGAGTTTTATTTTACCTTCGGCTACCCATTGCTGTTCGGTTTTCGCATGTTGGGCTACCATTTTTTGAATTTCTTTTTGTTTTAAAAGTTCTAGATAACCGCCTTTTTCTTCTATTTCCACAAAAAGATTCCAGGCTTTTTCTGCCAATTGTTGTGTGCAATCTTCTACGAAGTAACTTCCGTTGGCTGCATCGTCGAATACATTGATGATGCTTTCGTAAGCCAAGACAATTTGTTGTTTGAAGGAAAGTTCTGCAGAGAGTTCCGTTGGATTTTCAAGTTTAAAATTCCTACTGTACACGGCATCAGCACCGGCAATCATAGCGGAAGCCAATTCTAAAGTAGAGCGAATGAGATTGTTTTCCTCATCATTTTTTGCTTTATTTCTGAGCGATGTTTCCGCATATATATATGGTATGCATGGTTTTCCAAGCTCTTTGGACAGTTGATAGACTAAGATTTTTAAAGCTCTTATTTTGGCTATTTCGAAAAAGTACTGAGGACCTACTGCAATTTTGATTATCAATTCATCCAAAATTTCTACATCAAAAGTTTCTACCAATTCTTTTATTTTGGCAAGAGAAAAAGCCAATTGCTGCACGATAGAAGCACCTGCATTTTGTAGTACGGCTACATCTACCCCCAGACTTCTGTCCAACCTTTTGGAGCGAAGTTCATTGGCCAAATGCAGATCGATACTAGCATTATTTTCATCAATAACATCTACCAATGCATAATATCGGTTGCTATCCTCTATTTTGATATGATCTGCCAAATCTTTATTATTCAGATAAATAGATTTCTCGCTGAGGTCTTCCACATTATTTTGCAAAAGATAGGCATAGATTTCTTCTTCGGAATCCTGTATATAATCCGAAACCAATTGGGTACTTTCTTCCGCCTTTGGCAAGATAGAGAGGGGCTGTGCTACACTGTCATAGTAGGGTTTTACCTGAATTTCTTCTAGGTTTTCTTTACCAAGAATACCATAGATATCCTCAGTTTTCAGTTGTTTTTTTACTAAATTTTCCCAATCGGAAAGGGTATTTTTTGGAAACATGTTCATTCAATTTTAAAAATAAGAAATACTAAAGAAATCTTTGGGTGATTATTTTTTAGAAATACTCTGTGTGCTGTCTGCCACGATGATGAATATTTCTTCATTGGGTTTTTTCATAAAATAATTTTCCCGAGCAAATTTTTGTTTTTCCTCTTTATCGGTCATTAGCTTTTTATAGTATGAATCGTTTTTTTCGTATTCGTTTTTGTAGTATTGCAATTGTTCTTCATACTTATTGATTTCTTTATTCAAATCATTAATGACCAAAAAGGAGGTATTATCGAAAAAAATCATCCAAACCAAAAAGATGAAAATGGTAAGGGTGTATTTATTTAAAATCCATTTTCTTATGAATTTAATTTTAGCCGTTTTGGGTTGTATTTCCTTTATTAAATCGGGTTTCATTCGTGAGATTTTTTAAGTGAATTGTTGATAACCGTAGTTAGAAAATCAATGGCTACAGAGTTTTGCTTCATATTCGGCACTATAATATCGGCTTCATTTTTACAAGGTTCTATAAATTCTTGATGCATGGGTTTTAGGGTAGTTTGATAGCGGTGCAAAACCTCATTTAGATCTCTTCCCCTTTCTTGGGTATCTCTACGGATTCTTCGGATAAGTCTTTCATCCGAATCGGCATGTACAAAAACTTTCAGGTTATATTCTTTGAGTAATTCCGGATGGGTAAGCACCAAAATACCTTCTACAATCAAGACATTTTTGGGCTCTACCAAAACATGATCTCCTGTTCTGGAATGAGTAACGAAACTATACAAAGGTTGCTCTATACTTTCTTTATTCTTTAAAGCACGAACATGCTTCAACAACAATTCGAAATCGATGGATTTAGGGTGGTCATAATTAAGCGCTTCTCTTTCGGTTAAAGAAAGGTGCTGATTATCGTGATAATAATTATCCTGAGAAAGCACATTGACCCCTTCAGCATTGAGTTGTTGCAATATTTTATTGACTACAGTGGTTTTCCCACTTCCTGTTCCTCCGGCAATTCCGATTACGAGCATTGTATTGATTTTTGACAAAGATAATACTTTCATCAAAAATTAATATTTAGAATAAGTTTAAATTTTCAAATTCCTATCATATAGCCTCATATTGTCTTTAAATGAGTTGATTATCAAAAAAAAACATCATTTTTTTTCTAAATCTTTATTTTTGAAATCATCAAACCATCATCACAACAAAACAACAACTCAACAAACAGATT
This sequence comes from Bacteroidota bacterium, assembly GCA_018266955.1. Lineage (GTDB taxonomy): Bacteria > Bacteroidota > Bacteroidia > Flavobacteriales > Weeksellaceae > Amniculibacterium. The sequence goes on along the minus strand of JAFDZI010000044.1, from coordinate 55,258 downwards.
ACTAACGAATTAAGAAAAAATAACTAAAGGTTAAAAAGCTACATAGTGTTGATTCTTAACCCACTGACACCAATGAATAAAGCTGCATTTATAAAAAAAAACAAAAAAAATATATTTTATATAAAAAATAGATGTACCTTGCACGAAATTATTTAGACAGAAATTATCAATGTTCATTCGTTTGCTAGTTTCCTCAATTTAATTCAACTACAAATTTATTTTATGAACATTTTTATTTCAAATCTCAACTACACAACTGTTGAGTCCGAGCTACAAGCTCTTTTCGAAAATTACGGAACTGTAGATTCCGCAAAAATCATCACGGATAAGGAAACTGGTAGAAGCCGAGGATTCGGATTCATCGAAATGCCAAACGATGACGAAGCTAGAGCAGCTATTGAAGGCTTGAATCAAACTGATTACAAGCAAAGAACCATGAACATTTCTGAAGCTAAACCTAGAGAAGAAAAACCTAGAAGCTTTGGTAACAGAGGTGGATACCGTGACAACAATCGTGGGAACAGAGGAGAGTGGTAATCATTCTTTTTTAAATTAATAGAATCCGTCTTTGCAAAAAGGCGGATTTTTTTTGATTTTTTACTATTTTTGAAAGAATTAACTCCAAACATCCATAAATCTTATGCCAATACGAATCGTTTTTAAAAATGACCAATGCAAATGGGTAGATTGTGAAAACCCCAGTTCCGAAGACTTATTGGCACTCCATCAACAATTTAATATAGACCCTTTGTTGATGGAGGATATGAAAGTAGCCAATCACCTCCCCAAATACGAAGAACATACTGGCATACAATTTTTCTTAACCAGAGAAAACACCAAACTAGAACGATCTGCCATCAATACCGTAAGTGACATCTCTACCAAGCTAGGAATTTACATTTTGGGAAAAACCATCATTACCATTCATAGAATTAAAAACATCAGTATTGTAGAAACGGAAAAAGAAATCTTAAAGGACCAAAATAGTAATATTCATAAAGAAGATATTGCCCTAAAATTGGCCTTAAAAGTATTACAATCTTTTGATGTAGAAAGCCAAAGAATCTTAGAAATCGTGGACGCCATAGAAAACGATATGTTCCTTAACAATAAAGAAAATGGCAATACTCTCCGTAAACTCTATCGTTTGAAAAGAAAATCTGGGTTGAACCACCGACTTCTGACCATATCCAATGATTGGGTGAATAATTTTAAAAAACTAAACATCAATGACGCTCAGTTGGTCGATTTAAACGACAAATACAAAGATGCCCTCAATGCATTTGACCATCTGAACAACCAAACCACCCAACTTATTTCTTTGTACCTCGCACTTTCTGACCAAAAAGCCAATCAGGTGATGAAAATCCTCGCCATGTATTCCGTTTATTTCTTGCCGATTACCTTTATCGCTGGAGTTTATGGAATGAATTTTGAACACATGCCCGAACTGAAAACCCATTTTGGATATTTCGGCACTTTGTTGGTCATGTTACTCATTGTACTGATTACTTTTATCTATTTCAAACAAAAAAAGTGGAAGTAGAAAACTCTTTTGGGACTCATCATTTAAAGTGTTTGTTCAAAAAAAAATAAACCCAATATCTCAAAAATTGAAGCAAAAATTCATAAATTTACCTCTTAAAAAAATATAAAAAATGACGATACAAGAAAGACTGACGCTGCTAAGAGCCAAAATGGTCGAAAAAAATATTGATGCTTATATAGTTTATTCCGCCGATCCTCACATGAGCGAATATTTGCCAGAAGAATGGCAAGAAAGAGCTTGGATTTCCGGTTTTACTGGATCTGCAGGTTTTGTAGTTATCCTGAAAGATAAAGCTGCCCTCTGGACCGATGGACGCTATTTCGTACAAGCTCCTAAAGAATTGCAAGGCTCTGGAATAGACCTAATGAAAGACGGCGTAGAAGGCACTCCCAACTATATTGATTGGATTATATCCGAAATTCCAAATGCTGGTACTGTAGCTGTAAATGCATTGGCCACATCACACATCAACTGGGAAACATTGGAAAACAAGCTTCAAACGCAATCCATAAAACTGATTAACCAAGGCTTAATTCAAGAAATTTGGACCGATAAACCCCAACCATCACAAAATCCTATTTTTGTACATCCAGTATCCAGAGCCGGAAAAACAGTACGAGAAAAACTATCTGCCATTCGTCAAAAAATGACCGAACTGAAGTGTACAAGCCATATTATATATAGCTTAGACGATGTAGCTTGGACACTTAACCTTAGAGGAAGCGATGTAGATTGCAATCCTGTATTTTTAGGCTACATCTTATTAACAAAAGATAATGCCACTTTATTTGTCGATCGTAAAAAACTTTCTAACGAAGCACAACAACAACTGAAAGAAGCACAAATAGAAGTAAAAGAATATGAATTGTTCTTGGAGGAATTAAAGTTGGTAGAAAATCAAACAATATTACTTTCCCCCAACACTAACCAATCGGTATTTGATGCATTGAAAGGGAAAAACACTTTTGTACAAGCCGCAGCTCCTGGAAATCTGATGAAGGCACAGAAAAATGCAACAGAGTTGGAAGGCTTCAGAACTGTAATGACAAGAGATGGTGTGGCAATGGTAAAATTTCTTTATTGGCTTACCCATCAGGTAGGAAAAGAAAGCATGACCGAATATTCCATTGGTGAAAAACTAAGAACCTTTCGACAAGCATGCGACCATTTTGTAGGTGAAAGTTTTGGAAGCATTGTGGGCTATGATGGCAACGATGCTATTTGTCATTATTCAGCCAAAGAAACAGGTAGTAAAGAAGTACGAAATTTCGGAAGCATCTTGGTAGATTCCGGTGGACAATATCTAGAAGGAACTACCGATATTACCCGCACCTTGCCTTTGGGTGAAGTTAGCCAACAGTTTAAAATAGATTCAACTTTGGTATTGCAAGGCATGATTCGACTTTCCATGGTGAAATTCCCTAAAGGGACAAGAGGTGTACAGCTAGATGCCATTGCCAGAATGCCACTTTGGATGCACGGAAAAGACTACAACCACGGTACAGGACACGGTGTAGGAAGTTTTATGAATGTACACGAAGGACCACAAAATATTCGTAAAGATATGAATCCTCAAGAACTAATGTTGGGTATGGTTTGCAGCAACGAACCTGGTTTTTATCTAGAAAACCAATACGGCATTCGTCACGAGAATTTAGTGGCTGTACAATTGGCAGAAACTACAGAATTTGGAGAATTCTATCAATTCGAAACCCTTACCTTATGTCCATTCTTTAAAGAAACCATTGTAAAAGAAATACTTAAAGAAGAAGAAATTGCTTGGTTAAATGCTTATCACAAAACTTGTGAAGAAAAATTAGGTCAGTATTTAGAAGGAGATATCAAAGCTTGGTTCTTAGAATTGGTAAGTCCGTTGTAACTAAAATTCACAAAATATGAATATTATTTTAGCCTCTACTTCTACTCTTTTTGGAGGCAAATATTTAGACTACTTAAAAGAATCCATCATCAATCTCTATCAAGGGGTTGATGAGATTCTCTTTATTCCTTATGCTCGACCCGGCGGAATTTCGCATGAAGAGTACACCAACATCGCAAGAAATTTCTTCGAAACACTGAACATTAAAGTAACAGGATTGCATGAATATGAGGATAAAATAGAAGCCATTAATCAAGCCAAAGGTTACTTTACCGGAGGTGGTAATACCTTTCTATTGGTTAAAAACTTGCATGATGAAAATCTTATGTTTGTTTTAAAAGAAAATATATACAATGGAAAGCCATATCTTGGAACCTCTGCAGGAAGTAACATCGGAGGATTGAACATGAGAACAACCAACGATATGCCGATTGTGCAACCAAAAAGTTTCGATTGCATGGGATTGGTTCCCTTTAACATCAATCCACATTATTTAGACCCTAACCCTGAATTAAAACACAATGGAGAAACCCGTGAGATGAGAATTAAGGAATTTCTTGTGCAAAACAATACGGTGGTTGTGGGATTAAGAGAAGGAAATTGGATAAGACGAATTGGCGACCATATTATTGTGGAAGGAACAGAGAGCACGCGTATATTTCAGCCCTACAAAGAGCCTTATGAAGTGGATCCCATTACAGAACTTAAATTTCATTTGTAGAAAAACCAAATAAGAAAGGCTTTCCCAAACTAGGAAAGCCTTTCTTAATTTTAATTCTTATTCTTAACTTATTCAGCTAAGATAATTCCTTTGTTATTGGAAAATTCAATTACACCACTTTTAATAAGAAAAGAATATACATTTTTCGGGTCATTCTCTTTCTTTAAAAATTTAGAAGCAGCTTCAGAAATTTCATTGGTAAAAAGCCTAACCTTACCATTAACTAAAGAAGATACAATGGCAATGTGGTCTTTCATTATATGGAAATCTCCATTCTTACCAGGAAGTAATACAGAATCTACTTCACCTTCAAAAATTACGGTTTCCGGGGTTAAAATCTTTATATTCATATTTTTAGATTAAAGAGTAAAGAGAAAAGAAAAAAGAGTGATTCGTCTTTACTCTTTTTTCTTTATTCTATTTTCTAACTTAAGCGTTATCCGCAAGCATTTTTTCACCTGCTTCAATAGCTTCTTCAATAGTTCCTTTCAAGTTGAAACAAGATTCTGGTAGGTGATCCAATTCACCATCAATAATCATGTTAAATCCTTTGATGGTATCTTTAATATCTACCAAAGCACCTTTTAATCCGGTAAATTGTTCTGCCACATGGAAAGGTTGAGACAAGAATCTTTGTACCTTTCTAGCACGGTATACAACCAATTTATCTTCTTCAGAAAGTTCTTCCATACCAAGGATGGCGATGATATCTTGAAGTGCTTTATATCTTTGTAAAATTTCTTTTACTCTTTGTGCAGTATTGTAGTGTTCTGCTCCTAAAATTTCTGGAGTCAAAATTCTAGAAGTAGAAGACAATGGATCTACGGCTGGATAAATACCTAAGGAAGCAATTTTTCTATCCAATACGGTAGTTGCATCTAAGTGGGCGAAAGTAGTAGCCGGAGCCGGGTCTGTTAAGTCATCGGCAGGTACATAAATCGCTTGTACTGAAGTAATAGATCCGTTTTTGGTAGAAGTAATTCTTTCCTGCATTGCACCCATTTCAGAAGCCAAAGTTGGCTGATAACCTACCGCCGATGGCATACGACCTAAAAGTGCAGACACCTCAGATCCTGCTTGGGTAAAACGGAAGATATTATCCACGAAGAAAAGTACATCTCTACCTTGACCTTCGCCATCACCATCACGGAAATATTCTGCAATAGTAAGTCCAGAAAGGGCTACTCTAGCTCTTGCACCTGGTGGTTCGTTCATCTGTCCGAAAACGAAAGTACATTTAGAGTCTTTCATTTCTTCAAGATTTACTTTGGAAAGATCCCAACCTCCATTTTCCATAGAGTGCATAAAATCTTCACCATATTTAATAATTCCAGATTCCAACATTTCTCTCAAAAGGTCGTTTCCTTCTCTGGTTCTCTCTCCTACTCCTGCGAATACAGAAAGACCACCGTGTCCTTTTGCGATGTTATTAATCAATTCCTGAATTAGTACTGTTTTACCAACACCAGCACCACCAAACAAACCAATTTTACCACCTTTTGCATAAGGCTCGATAAGGTCGATTACTTTAATCCCAGTATATAAAACTTCAGCAGAAGTTGATAATTGATCAAATTTTGGAGCTTCTCTGTGGATCGGCAAACCATTCTCTTTAGATACTTCTTGGATACCATCGATTGCGTCTCCAACCACATTAAACAGTCTTCCATAAACGCCCTCACCTGTTGGCATGGTAATTTGACGACCTTGTCCAAATACTTCCTGACCTCTTTTCAGACCATCGGTAGCGTCCATCGCGATACATCTTACGGTGTCTTCTCCGATATGTTGTTCAACTTCTAGTACTAATTTATCTCCGTTATCTTTGATGATTTGTAATGCATCATAAATTTTCGGAAGCTCTTCCACTTCCTTGAAAACCACATCAATAACGGGACCGATAATTTGAGAAATTTTTCCTTTAATTGGGTTTGCCATTGCTAAATTTTTTCGTGTGTGCAAATATAGTGATAATTGACAAATCTGCAATTGATTAACAAAAGATTTTTGTCATATTTTTTATGGGTTCTTAATAGGCAAAGACTTTTTATACTCTGTAATCTTCGTCTATACATCGATTTATAACAAAAAAAACCGGAATAAATTCCGGTTTCAATGATTTTTCAATATTATAAGTTATCTACAACTTCGTATTCAACAGGGATTACACCTTTGCCTTCTGCTGCTATAGCTTTAAAGGCTGCTTTGGAAACATCCAATGCTCTAGATGCATGAAATGGTCCTCTGTCATTAATTCTAACCACTACGCTTTTTCCATTTTTCATATTGGTCATTTTTAGTTTGGTACCAAATGGAAGACTTCTGTGGGCTGCGGTAAGTTTTGAATTGTCAAAAATTTCTCCGCTGGCTGTTTTTCTACCATTAAATTTATCGTGGTAGAACGATATTAAACTTGTTTTTGCATCAGCCGCTTCATTGGTGAATGAATAAAAACTTAGCATTGAAATCATCATTATGATTACGAGACTTACTCCTTTCATCATACTTTTGAATTTTAGGGGTTTTAACGAGGGCAAAGTTAGAGACTTATCATTTCCGACAAAAATATGTCCGTTAAAACTGGCACAAGATTTCTTAAAAAAATCTTAACAATTTCTCTAAGTCCCTATGAATAAAGCGATTTGAATATTTGTTAAAAAAATGTTAAAAAAATAGTTAAAAGTTAAAAAAAACTAAGAATTTAAGTGCTTTTCATGGTCAACAGTACTATACTACCACCTCATTTACAGGAACTTACATTTTAAAAAAGCATTTTTTAACATTTTGAAAAAATACCGTTCTTTTCCTATTGTTTTATTATTTAAAATAGCGTATTCCTACATGACCTTTGTCATATTTTATTTTATTTTTGTACTAGGAAGGCCTCATAGTTCAACGGATAGAATAGAAGTTTCCTAAACTTTAGATCCAAGTTCGATTCTTGGTGAGGTCACTCAAAACAAAAAAATCCACCGTAACCAAGGATGGGTCTGTGGATTTTTTTTTAATACACCTTATATTATATAGTGTATCATTCATTTCATTCTATCTTAATATCCATTAATCATTTTTCATCTACTGTCAATCGGGGTTCTCTATTGGCCAATTCCCATGCAGTAGTAAAGATTAATTGGGTTCTCTTTTTCAGGAGTTCATAATCTATTTTTTCTGGATCGTCTGTTGCCTTATGATAATCTTCGTGTATGCCATCAAAATAGAACGCTACGGGTATGCCATTTTTTGCAAAATTATAATGATCACTTCTATAATATAAACGATTGGGATCTTTAGGATCGTCGTATTTATAATTGAGTTCCAAACGGTGGGTTTTGCTATTAGCCTCTTCACTAATTGATTTTAATTCTTTGCTCAACATTTCAGAACCTATAACATACACATAATCTTTTCCACAATTTCCAGGATCACATCGCCCAATCATATCGATATTGAGGTTAGTCACGGTATTTTTTAAAGGAAAAACTGGATGATCTGTATAATAAGAAGAGCCAAACAAGCCATGTTCTTCACCTGTTGCATGCAGAAACAAAATAGATCTTTTGGGTGCATGTCCTTTTTTCTCAGCCAATTTAAAAGCTTCGGCTATTTCCATTACTGCTACTGTACCACTTCCATCGTCATCAGCTCCATTGTGCACCACTCCATTTTTCACACCAATATGATCGTAATGTGCAGAAATCACAATAATTTCTTCTGGTTTTTCGCTTCCTTTTATAAAAGCCAAAATATTTTCAGAGTCAGAAAATTTTTTCCCAGTCCAGGTTAGTTTATTCATATACTCAGCCGGAACTTTTTGGTAATAACTATTTAAAGTAGCTGGAAAACCGATATTTCTGGATTGATAATAATCGATGATATAGTTACCCGCTTTCTTTTGTCCCGCACTGCCTGTATCACGGCCTTCCATTTCGTCTGAAGCAATGATGTATAAGTTTTTTTTGAGTTCTTCCGTTTTTATGGATTCATAACTTTGGTGAAAAGCTCTTCCATTTTGAGAATAATCGATGGTTTTACAGGATGAAAGTCCTAAAATCAAAACCAAAGGCAAAAGTATTTTTTTCATCTTCGAAATTATTTCTGGCTAAAATAAATAATTATTCCGAATTTGCGTTGATAAAATGAGACACCACAATCCATGAATATCCCAAGAAAACATAGCGGAAGCGATTTGACGATTTTTTCGGAAATGTCGGCACTTGCCCAGCAACACAATGCCATCAACCTATCCCAAGGCTTTCCTGACTACGAAATTGATGGTCGATTGAAAAAATTATTGGCCAAAGCCTGTGATACCAACCACAACCAATATGCACCTTTACAAGGAAATCCTTTACTCATTGATAATTTGGCAAGTTTTAACCAAAACAGAACCTTACCTTTATCCATTTCCAAAGAAGAAATCACCATTGTTCCTGGAGCCACTTATGCAATATACACCGCACTAGCTACCATACTACAACCCGGTGATGAAGTTATCGTCTTCGACCCATGTTACGATTCTTATGTCCCAGCCATTGAAATGAATGGTGGCAAGCCAATTTTTGTACCATTAAATGAAAAGTTCGAACTCAATTGGCTAGATTTAGAAAACGCAATAAGCGACAAAACCAAAGCCATCATCATCAATTCTCCTAACAATCCATCGGGAAAAATTTGGTCTGCCACAGCTATTGATAAGTTTTGGAATTACATAAAAGACAGGGAAATTTTCATTATTTCGGACGAAGTGTATGATCTTTTAGTGTATGACGATGCCGTATTTTATAGTGCACTCCACCATCCCGAAATTCGCAAAAGATGTTTCAGTATTTTCTCGTTTGGAAAAATGTTTCATATCACGGGTTGGAAAATGGGATACATAATAGCTTGCGAAGCACTATCCACCGCATTTAGACGAATACATCAGTATCTTACATTTTGTGCAAACGCTCCCGCACAACAAGCTTTGGCAGAATATATTGAGATTTTTGACCCAAAAGAGAATCAAAAAACAATGCAGAGCAAAAGAGATTTTTTCTTGCAACTAATGCAGGACAGCCCTTTTGAAATAAAATCTCCCGCCCAAGGTAGTTATTTTCAGACCATGAATTTCAAGAATTATCAACCCAACATGAGTGATAAGGATTTTTCAGTTTGGCTTACCATAGAAAGAAAGGTAGCCACCATTCCGGTTTCGGCATTTTACCACGACCAGCGAAATACGGGAAACATCCGATTTTGCTTTGCGAAAAAAGAAGAAACACTAGAGCAAGCAGCTAAAAATCTAAGATTTTGAATATCCGATAATTTACCTAGCAAAAAACATAGTATTTTTTTATACCTATCTGATAATTTTAAAAATGTACAAAAATCAAAACAAATAATAATTAATATTTCGTAACAATAACCATCAAATCAATTATTTTATTTAATTTTAATCCAACTAAACGATTGAAATAATAAAATAAAACCTGTGAAATTCAAAAAACGACATTCAGCTAGTGAAATTAACATCTACACAGAGATTGCTTTATTGGCAGAGCAACACGGTGCAGTAAATTTATCCCAAGGTTCGCCCGATTTTCATCCTCATCCAGCGATAAAAAATTATTTGATAGAAGCTACCGAACAAAATTTGTACGAATATGCATCAGTGTCAGAACTTCCTATTTTAACCCAAAGCATCATTCAATTTAACCAAAAAAGGGAGAATTCTATTTTATTAAACGAAAAACAAGTGGTGGTTATTCCTGGAGCCACCTACGGAATCCACCTTGCATTGGCTACTTTTTTAGAAGTAGACGATGAAGTAATTGTGCTAGAACCCAGCTATGAAACTTATGCACCTGCGATAGAAATTCGTGGAGCAAAACCCATCTATTTCAGTATAGAAACCCCAGATTATTCAGTGGATTGGGATCAACTAAAATCGATTATCCGTCCTAAAACTAAAGGAATTATCATTAATACGCCCAATAATCCGACAGGGAAAATTTGGACTAAAGAAGATTGGGACCAGCTTTGGGAAGTGATAAAAGATACGGAAATCGTGGTAGTTTCGGACGAGGTGTACGATACGGTTTGCTATGACAACAAAAAATTTTATAGTGCTCGTAATCATCCACAGATAAAACATCGTTGCTTTTCGGTGTTCTCCTTTGAGAAAATGTTTCATATTTCTGGTTGGAAAGCCAGTTATATAATAGGTCCAGAGGATTTCATCCATGCATTTCAGGATTTGCATCAGTATTTATCGTTCAACATCAATGTTTATTCTCAATATGCATTGGCTAAGTATTTGGACATTTATTCCACCGACTTGCATCGTCAAACCTATCAAAAGAAAAGGGATTTTTTTTATGATTTAATACAAAAAACAGGTTTCGAAATAAGCGAGAAAGCAGAAGGAGGCTACTTTCAATCGGTAGATTTTCATAATTTACAACCTCAAATGTCGGATTTAGATTTCACCCAATGGTTAATCAAGCACAAGCAAGTGGCAGCAATTCCTTATTCTGCCTTTTACCATGACCACAGAAATACGGGGAAAATAAGATTTTGTTTTGCAAAAAAGGAAGAAACATTAGAGCGAGCCATCTCCAATTTAATTCAAAAATAAAAACCTCCCATCATAGGAGGTTTTAATTATGATAACCGATTCTTTTTATTCGGAATGATGGTTGGATTTTACTTTCTGCAACATCTCCAATTTATCGGCTCTATTTTTTTCTATTTTATCTTTATGCAAGGTAGCCAAAGTTGGGGCTATTACCAAAGAAACTATAGACATCAGTTTGATTAAAATATTCATCGATGGACCCGAAGTATCTTTAAAAGGATCGCCTACGGTATCTCCTGTTACGGAGGCTTTGTGCGGATCTGAACCTTTAAAGTAGGTTTCTCCATTAATATCAACTCCTTTTTCAAAAGATTTTTTGGCATTGTCCCAAGCACCACCGGCATTATTTTGAAACATTCCCATTAAAACTCCTGCCACAGTTGCACCTGCCAAAAAGCCACCCAAAACTTCAGGCCCAAAAATAAACCCAACCAACAAAGGCGAAATAATGGCAATAGCTCCTGGAAGCATCATTTTTCGAATAGATGCATCGGTAGAAATGGCAACACATTTATCATACTCTGGCTTCCCTTTCCCTTCTAATATCCCGGGAATTTCTCTAAACTGTCTTCTTACCTCTTCTACCATTGCCATCGCTGCTTGTCCAACTGCTGTAATGGCTAAGGATGAAAATATGAAAGGTATCATCGCACCCACAAAAAGTCCTGCCAAAACATCGGCACGGTAAATATCGATGCCATCAATTCCGGCTATTCCTACAAATGCGGCAAACAATGCCAAAGCCGTAAGTGCTGCGGAGGCTATAGCAAATCCTTTTCCTGTTGCGGCAGTCGTATTTCCTACCGCATCCAGAATATCGGTTTTTTCACGAACTTCTTTAGGTAATTCGCTCATTTCGGCAATTCCACCAGCATTATCAGCAATTGGACCAAACGCATCAATAGCTAATTGCATGGCAGTGGTCGCCATCATACCTGCTGCAGCAATGGCTACACCATATAATCCAGCACATTCATAAGACCCAAAAATACCACCTGCTAATACTAAAATGGGTAAAAAGGTAGATTCCATACCCACGGATAATCCTCCAATAATATTAGTTGCATGCCCTGTTGATGACTGTTTTACAATACTATACACAGGTCTTTTACCCATAGCGGTATAATATTCGGTAATGATACTCATTAAAGTACCCACCAACAGTCCCACCATAATGGCACCGAAAACACCCATTTTTGTAAATTCGTGTCCACGAAGCCCCATGGTTTCTGGTAATAGATAATCGACTAAGAAATAAGAAGCAATCGCAGTAAGTACAATACTTCCCCAGTTGCCTAAATTAAGGGCATTTTGAACTTTAGAAACATCTAAGGGGGAGTTTTCAGAAATTTTCACAAAAAAAGTTCCGATAATGGAAAAAACAATTCCCATCCCAGCAATCAACATTGGAAGTAAAATAGGTGCAAAGCCACCAAACTGATCGGCAGAAGTGGTTTCTCTACCCAAAACCATGGTAGCCAACACAGTAGCCACATACGAACCGAATAAATCGGCACCCATACCCGCCACATCGCCCACATTATCCCCCACATTATCGGCTATGGTAGCAGGATTTCTTGGATCATCCTCAGGGATGCCGGCCTCTACTTTTCCTACCAAGTCGGCTCCTACATCGGCCGCTTTGGTATAGATACCTCCTCCAACTCTAGCAAAAAGCGCAATGGATTCAGCACCCAATGAAAAACCGGTTAATATTTCTATGGTTTGAATCATTTCTTTGGAATCTACCCCCAAATCAGGAGCAAAAATTTGTCGAATGATGAGAAACAAGGAGCCTAATCCCAAAACTGCCAATCCGGCAACCCCCATTCCCATTACTGAGCCACCGGTAAAGGAAACTTTCAGGGCTTTGGCTAAGGAAGATTTTGCTGCTTCAGCAGTTCTTACATTGGCTTTTGTCGCAATTCGCATTCCGATAAAACCAGCGAGAGCAGAAAAAACGGCACCTACAGCAAAGGCAATTCCTATACTCCAATGCGAATCGGAATTAGACATTCCCATAAAACCTAGAAGTACTGCAACGATAAGGACAAAATAAGTCAATATTTTGTATTCGGCTTTTAGAAATGCCATTGCACCATCAGCAATATGCCCTGCAATTTCTTTCATTTTTTCGTCGCCAGCAGGTTGTTTGCTTACCCAACTACTTTGCATCAATGTATAGAGCAAAGCCACAATCCCAAGAATGGGAACTAATAAGAATAAATTCATAGTTAATTATTTTGATTTGGTTTTAAAAAATTAAAATTATAAAAATATTTCTTACAAAATTTAAGTATTTGATAAAAATCAGTGTAAATCAATAAACATTTAAAAACTTTATTCATTACAAATGAAAAAAAAATGCAATACGGAGCTCTTTCATCTCCTATTTTAAAATAGAATATTTGCCTAACATCGTCCTATTTTCTGGTGAAATTTAGTATATGAATGTTTGTACAATTATAGTAATGATTGAGGAGCTATAAAATAAAGAATTTTAGTATAAATAGCATTTTAAATAGAATTCGAGCTATCAGAAATTTTAGTTCACTTTAAAGTTGTTTTCAAAGGTGTTCAAGAAACATTGAGCAATAAGCATTAAAAAAGCCCCGAAGATAGTCGAGGCGCTAAATGTTTTCACAACGGAATAATCCTTATTGTGAATTGCTTTCAAAATTTTGACAAATATAAGATAAAAATCATCTACTTTTTACGGTTTCCCGTAAAATCATCAAAAAAAGTTTTATTACTTTTATGACTTGATAAAAAAAACATATAACATGACAAAAACAATACTAGGACTAGACTTAGGAACGAACTCTATTGGGTGGGCGTTGGTAGAGCAAGATTTTGAAAACAATCAAGGAGAAATTCTCGGAATGGGTAGTCGAATAATTCCGATGGACGCTGGAATTATGGGTGAATTTGACAAAGGAAATTCAATTTCCCAAACTGCAGAGCGTACTGATTATAGAGGCACTCGTAGATTAAGAGAACGCCATTTACTACGAAGAGAGCGATTGCATAGAGTATTGCATTTGCTTGGATTTTTACCAGAACATTACGATGCTCAAATTGATTTTAAAAAGCGTTTTGGAAAATTTATTCCCGAAACAGAACCTAAATTGGCTTATTCTAACAATAAGTTTTTATTTCAGTCTTCATTCAAAGAAATATTAGAAGAATTTAAAACTTCACAACCTGAATTTCTGAAAGATAAAAACGGTAACGATTGCTTAATTCCTTATGATTGGACGATTTACTATTTACGTAAAAAAGCATTGACTCGAAAAATTGAAAAAGAAGAATTAGCGTGGATTATCTTGAATTTTAATCAAAAACGTGGTTACTATCAATTGCGCGGTGAGGAAGAAGAAGAAAATCCAAACAAAATGGTAGAGTTTCATTCTCTAAAGGTCGTTGATGTTGTTGCAGATGAGAATAAAAATAACAAAGGAGAAACTTGGTATACGATGCATTTGGAAAACGGTTGGATTTACCGTCGTTCAAGCAAAATAGAATTATTTGATTGGAAAGATAAGGTTAAAGAATTTATTGTAACAACCGATTTGAACGATGACGGAACGGAGAAATTGGACAAAGAAGGAAATGTAAAAAGAAGTTTCCGTGCACCAAGTGCTGATGATTGGACTTTGTTAAAAAAGAAATCAGAAAAAGATATAAGCAATTCGCATAAAACGGTCGGAACATACATTTTCGATAATCTTTTATTAAACCCCAAACAAAAAATCAAAGGAAAATTAGTTCGTACAATAGAACGTAAGTTTTACAAAGACGAACTCCAACAAATTCTAATCAAGCAAAAAGAGTTTCATTCTGAATTACAAGATGAAAATTTGTTGATGGATTGCGTTCGTGAATTATATCGCAACAATGAACAACATCAGCAATTGCTTTCTGCTAAGGACTTTATACACTTGTTTTTAAATGACATTATCTTTTATCAACGACCTTTGAGAAGTCAGAAATCATCTATTTCAAATTGTTCGTTAGAAAGTAGAAAATCTAAAGAGGGGGTTGTTTTTCCTATAAAAGTGGTTTCAAAATCAAACCCTTATTATCAGGAATTTAGGTTATTGCAATGGATACAAAATCTCGTTATTTATCGTAAAGATGATGATGCAAATGTTACCAATGAATTTTTAACAACTCAAGATGATTGGGAGGCGTTATTGGATTTTCTGAACACTAAAAAAGAAATTGACCAAAAGCAATTAATCGAATTTTTACTCAAACGTAAATTAGATATTAAGAAAGTTCCAAAAGGGGAAACCGAAAAATACCGTTGGAATTATGTGGAAGACAAAAACTATCCATGCAACGAAACGAGGTATTTGATTCAATCACGATTGGAAAAAACAGAGAATGTTCCTGCAAATTTCATGACTTTTGAAATAGAAATGGCATTGTGGCATATTATCTATTCTGTAAACGATAAAATTGAATATGAAAAAGCGTTAAAGAAATTTGCAGAGAAAAATCAATTAAATGTAGATTCATTTTTTGAAAATTTCAAAAAATTCCCTCCTTTCAAAAGCGATTACGGAAGTTTTTCAGAAAAAGCAATTAAAAAATTATTGCCTTTAATGCGTTTTGGTAAATCATGGAATTGGAATGATATTCATACAAGTTCAAAAGAAAGGATTGAAAAAATCATCACAGGCGAATTCGATGAAAACATCAAAAATAATATCCGTGAAAAAGTAGAAAAACATCAGCTTAAATCTGAAAATGATTTTCAAGGATTGCCATTGTGGTTAGCGCAATATATTGTTTACGATCGCCATTCCGAAGCATCTGTTTCAGGCAAATGGGATTCTGTTAAGGATTTGGAAGATTTTTTAAACGAGTTCAAACAACATTCTTTACGAAACCCAATTGTGGAGCAAGTAATCACAGAAACTTTGCGAGTAGTTAAGGATATTTGGACAAAATACGGAAACGGAGCTAAAGATTTCTTCTCTGAAATTCATATTGAATTAGGTCGTGAAATGAAAAATACGGCTGATGAACGAAAAAGGTTAACCAACATGGTCACCGAAAACGAAAATACCAATTTGCGCATTAAAGCTTTATTAGCAGAAATGGCTCTTGACGGTAAAGTGGAAAATGTTCGACCATATTCACCCGTGCAACAAGAAATTTTGAAAATTTATGAAGATGGCGTGTTGAGTTCAGAAGCTGTTATTGAAGAAGATATTCTTAAAATTAGTAAAACAGCACAACCTTCAAGTTCTGATTTAAAACGCTACAAACTTTGGTTAGAACAAAAGTATAAATCGCCTTATACAGGGCAGATTATTCCATTAAATAAACTGTTTACACATGAATATGAAATTGAACATATCATTCCTCAAAGCCGTTATTTTGATGATGGTTTTAACAATAAAGTAATTTGTGAAGCAGAGGTTAATAAATTAAAGGATAGACAACTTGGGTTTGAATTTATCAAGAATCATCATGGAGAAAAAGTAACAATAGGAAGCAAAACAGTTCAGATTCTTGAAGTAACAGATTACGAAGAATTTGTAAAGGAACATTATGCTAAAAATCGTGCAAAACGCAACAAATTATTGATGGAAGAAATTCCTGAAAAGATGGTTGAGCGTCAAATGAACGATACACGTTACATTAGTAAATATGTTTCAAACTTGTTGTCAAATATTGTGCGTGACGATAAAGACGGAAGCAACGATGACGGGTACAATTCTAAAAATTTACTTCCTGGAAATGGAAAAATTACCACTCGCTTAAAACAAGACTGGGGATTAGAAGCAGTTTGGAACGAATTGATTTTACCTCGTTTTGAACGAATGAATCAATTAACCAATTCAACTGATTTTACAGCTTGGAATGAAAAGTACCAAAAATTTTTACCTACCGTTCCGCTTGAATTGTCAAAAGGCTTTCAGAAAAAACGCATCGATCATCGCCATCACGCAATGGATGCTTTAGTAATTGCGTGTGCTACTCGTGACCACATTAACTTACTAAACAATCAATCTGCTAATTCAGACAATAAACGAATTGATTTACAGCACAAATTGCGCATTTCTGAAAAATGGATGGATAAAAATGGAAAAGAACGAACCAAATTCTCTGAGTTTAAAAAACCTTGGAGTAATTTCACCACAGATGCTAAAAAGGCATTAGAAAGTATCGTAATTAGCTTTAAACAAAATACCCGTGTCATTAACAAAGCAACCAATTACTATGAAAAATATGTGGAGAAAAATGGTGAAAAAGTAAAAGGAATTGTAAAACAAGAAGGCACCAACTGGGCGATTCGTAAACCATTGCATAAAGAAACAGTTTCCGGAAAAGTGCAATTAGAACGAATAAAAGTTGCCAAAGGAAAAATCTTAACCGCAACAAGAAAAAGTTTGGACAGTACTTTTAATGAAAAAACAATTGAATCTATTACTGACACTGGAATTCAAAAAATATTATTGAATTACTTAAAAGCAAAAGGAGGTAATCCTGAAACTGCATTTTCTCCCGAAGGAATCGAAGAAATGAATCAAAATATCGCTTTGTATAATGAAGGAAAACAACACCAACCAATTTTAAAAGTTAGAGTTTTTGAGCAAGGAAGTAAATTTGCATTAGGTGAAACTGGCAACAAAAAAGACAAATATGTAGAAGCTGCAAAAGGAACAAATCTATTCTTTGGAATCTATGCCGACAAAGACGGAAAACGCAGTTATGATACCATTCCGTTAAATATGGTCATTGAACGTCAAAAACAAGGATTGCCTGCTGTACCTGAATCGAACGAAAAAGGACATCACTTATTGTTTAGCCTTTCACCGAATGACTTGGTGTATGTGCCGAGTGGGGATGATACAGTAATGGATATTAAAAACATTTATAAAGTTGTGAGTTTTACTGGTGCTCAAATGTTTTGCACAAGGCAAGATATTGCGACTTCAATTGTTAATAAAGGAGAATTTTCAACTTTGAATAAAATGGAGAAATCAATTGAAGGAATAATGATAAAAGAAATCTGCATCAAACTCAAAGTTGACAGATTAGGCAATATCTCAAAAGCATAAAATAACGACAATTAAATAAAAATCCTATGTCACACAAGCTAAAAATTACCTTAGAATACACTGATCCAAAGGTGTACAGAACCGTAATCGTACCAGAAAAAATCACATTTGATGATTTACATCTCGTAATACAATGCGTAATGAATTGGGAAAATTCGCATCTCTATCAATTCAATCTCGGCAGTCCATATGCAAGCGATTCCATTACAGAACCCGATGAAGATGAAATGGATAATTTTTTTAGCTCTCGTTTTAAAAAATACGACTCCACTAAAACCTATCTATCAGATTTTTTCAATGGACAGATAAAGAAAATGAGCTACATATATGATTATGGCGACGATTGGATTCACAACATCACCGTGTTGAAGAAGCCTTCAGAAGAAGTCTTATATCCTATATGCATAAAAGGCGAAAATACAGCTCCCATAGATGATATTGGCGGGATTTCTGGATTTTATGATTTGATGGAAACAATGGGCAAAAAACGAAAAAATGCAAAAGATAAAGAGATGTTGGATTGGTACGGTTTACCCAAAACTAAAACCTATGAAGAATTTTTCCGTTTTGATTTAGATGAAATTAATGAAATTTTGTTAGAGAATTTTAAACAATCTTAAAAAGTAAACTACAATTCCCCCTTTTCCAAAGTTTTAAAACTTTGGAAAAGGTTGTTAAAAAAACGAAACAAGTATGATACCTTTAGAATTAGACCGTTACTACCACATCTTCAACCATGCCAATGGGGACGACAACTTATTTCGGGAGACTAAGAATTATGAATTCTTCATGAAAAAGTACCATCAGCATTTGGATCCTATTGCGGAAACCATCGCTTGGTGCTTGATGCCCAATCATTTTCATCTGTTGGTTCGTATTAAAAACAAAGAAGAAATCGCCTCAACTTTTCCAAAGTTCGAAACTTTGGAAAAGTTTGAGGACCAATCTAAATTCATCAGCAAACAATTTTCCAACTTCTTCAGTAGTTATTCTCAGGCTTTTAATAAATTATACCAAAGAAAAGGCTCTTTATTTCTGAAAAACTTTAAAAGAAAAGAAATAACAGACGATACCTATTTCAGAAACCTGATTTTATATATCCACTGCAATCCCGTTCATCACGGTTTCACTACGGATTTTGAGAAATATCCCTGGTCGTCTTACCAGTCTTTTATTCACCAGCCAGCAGAATATTTAATCCAATATTTTGAGGATGCAGAAAACTATTATTTTACTCACAAGAGCTATCACTCCAATTACACTTTCGAAATGGAATTTGAAGAATAATTAAAACCCCTAAACTATGATTACCCGCTCCATCTACATCGGCAATCCGGCATATTTGAAACTCAAAGACGAACAAATGTATATTTTGGATCCCAATACCAATACCGTGAAAGGGAAAGTTGCTGTTGAAGATTTGGGCGTATTGATGTTGGATCATTTTCAGATTACCCTAACCCATCAACTCATCCAACGCATGATGGAACATAATGTGGTGGTCATCAGTTGCAACTATTATCATCTTCCGCATGGAATTATGCTCCCAATGTACGGACATACCGAGCATTCCCAAAAAGTAAAATTTCAGTTGGAAGCCAGCGAACCGCTGAAAAAACAACTTTGGAAACAAACAGTAGAAGCGAAAATAGAAAATCAGAAACAGGTTCTAAGGCGATTAGGAAATTATTACGAACCTATGGATCATTATCTTCAAAATGTAAAAAGCGGAGACACCACCAATATGGAAGGAATTGCCGCCCAGCATTACTGGAAATATCTGATCCGTTTGGATTTCATCAGAGATCGCTATGGCGATTATCCCAATCTCTTTTTCAACTTCGGATATTCTGTATTGCGAAGTATGATTGCCCGGGCTATTGTAGAAACGGGTTTGCTTCCTGTTTTGGGAATTTTTCATAAAAACAAATACAATCCTTATTGTTTAGCCGATGATCTGATGGAACCTTATCGCCCTTTTGTGGATCTGTTGGTGATGCAATGGATAGAAAAGAATCCGACTATTGAAGAACTCAACCAAGATTTTAAAGCCTATATTTTGAGGATTGCAACCATGGATGTCCGTATTGAAGATAAGACGAGACCGTTGATGGTGGGGATTAAAATAACAACCTCTTCCTTGTACAAATGCTATACTAGCGAAAAACGCCTGATGGCTTACCCCGAGTTACCATGGAAACAGAACGATTAAACGCTTACCGAATTATGTGGGTAATGGTTTTATACGACTTGCCAACCGAAACCAAGGCAATGAGAAAAGCGGCCAATCTTTTCAGAAAACGATTGGAAGACGATGGTTTTGCTCTATTTCAGTTTTCCATTTATATCCGCCATTGTCCCAGTCGGGAGAATGCCAATGTACATATCGAAAGAGTGAAAAAAATATTGCCCAAAGCTGGCAAAGTCGCCATTATGTGTATTACCGATAAACAGTTTGGGGATATAGAAATCTTCTTTGCCCGATCCAAAGAAGAACCACCACCCACCTGGCAACAATTGGAACTGTTCTAAGCATAGCCAATACAATTAATACTTTTACAAACTTTACTTAACAATTATGCAACCCTCAACAAAAAATGAGAATTGCTTTAGCTCAGCCTTGGCTATTTCCATCCCTTTCCGCTGTATCCGCCCCAGTTATTGCCCTTCCATGAATTTCAAAATTTTTAAATTTGCGATAAATCGCAACCAGTCTTTCATTCTTATTGCTGTTCTTAACGTTGTGAATTGCTTTCAAAATTTTTAAATTTGCGATAAATCGCAACCTTGTCAACTACCATTGCCCGGGGATATTCGTTGTGAATTGCTTTCAAAATTTTTAAATTTGCGATAAATCGCAACCGAAAAGAAAATATATCAGTATTGAAGCGTGTTGTGAATTGCTTTCAAAATTTTTAAATTTGCGATAAATCGCAACGAGTAAGCTCTGAAGAATGTTTCGCATCAAGTTGTGAATTGCTTTCAAAATTTTTAAATTTGCGATAAATCGCAACAATCATAATTTCATTTTTCATACAGTATTCGTTGTGAATTGCTTTCAAAATTTTTAAATTTGCGATAAATCGCAACTTTGTAGCCTGGCATCTGATGACCTTACTCGTTGTGAATTGCTTTCAAAATTTTTAAATTTGCGATAAATCGCAACTCTCTTATAATTTTTACGTTTTTTGGGGAGGTTGTGAATTGCTTTCAAAATTTTTAAATTTGCGATAAATCGCAACACTAATAGGACCTTTGCAGTACCTGAAGAAGTTGTGAATTGCTTTCAAAATTTTTAAATTTGCGATAAATCGCAACATCTCACTTTGGCGTAAAATCTTCAGATGCGTTGTGAATTGCTTTCAAAATTTTTAAATTTGCGATAAATCGCAACACGAGGTAACGGGAGCTTTTTTCCATCTTCGTTGTGAATTGCTTTCAAAATTTTTAAATTTGCGATAAATCGCAACTTGAAAGTGGAGCTTTTAGGCTTGTTTAAGTTGTGAATTGCTTTCAAAATTTTTAAATTTGCGATAAATCGCAACGTTATGAGTTAAAATTTATTTATATTTGCTGTTGTGAATTGCTTTCAAAATTTTTAAATTTGCGATAAATCGCAACAATTTAAAAAGTTAGTTTTTATTTGTTTTTGTTGTGAATTGCTTTCAAAATTTTTAAATTTGCGATAAATCGCAACTAACAAACATGTCTTTCGTTACCGTTGTGAGTTGTGAATTGCTTTCAAAATTTTTAAATTTGCGATAAATCGCAACTTTCGGTCTCGACTTCTGCCTCGTCTTTTTGTTGTGAATTGCTTTCAAAATTTTTAAATTTGCGATAAATCGCAACGGTCTAATGGATGTTATTCCAAGAATGACTGTTGTGAATTGCTTTCAAAATTTTTAAATTTGCGATAAATCGCAACTCTTCTTGCGTTGACTGTGCAGATATTTCTGTTGTGAATTGCTTTCAAAATTTTTAAATTTGCGATAAATCGCAACTAAATATGGCGATATAATCAAAGACATAGCGTTGTGAATTGCTTTCAAAATTTTTAAATTTGCGATAAATCGCAACCATCGGATGATGTAACATTAAAGTCGGACTGTTGTGAATTGCTTTCAAAATTTTTAAATTTGCGATAAATCGCAACGCCTGGCGTTTAACTGAACGCCTTTTTGCTGTTGTGAATTGCTTTCAAAATTTTTAAATTTGCGATAAATCGCAACGCCCAGGTGGTAATGTCCATATCGTCGGGAGTTGTGAATTGCTTTCAAAATTTTTAAATTTGCGATAAATCGCAACAGCGTCAACATTTGCTTTTGATCCTGTAGTGTTGTGAATTGCTTTCAAAATTTTTAAATTTGCGATAAATCGCAACGGTGAAGATGCAGACTGGATCATTGCGGTAGTTGTGAATTGCTTTCAAAATTTTTAAATTTGCGATAAATCGCAACTGTAAAGTTATAAAAAAATTTCCCACACTTGTTGTGAATTGCTTTCAAAATTTTTAAATTTGCGATAAATCGCAACTCTTTGTTGAAAGGTACATTAACATTCGGAGTTGTGAATTGCTTTCAAAATTTTTAAATTTGCGATAAATCGCAACCTATGGGATTACATGGGTTATCCTACTCTAGTTGTGAATTGCTTTCAAAATTTTTAAATTTGCGATAAATCGCAACGTTGCATAGTCGCCGATGATACTCCACCTAGTTGTGAATTGCTTTCAAAATTTTTAAATTTGCGATAAATCGCAACTCATGAGCCCATCTTCTACGGCGAAGTTTAGTTGTGAATTGCTTTCAAAATTTTTAAATTTGCGATAAATCGCAACTTGTTAGAGGTGGTTTATCACTTTAAAATTGTTGTGAATTGCTTTCAAAATTTTTAAATTTGCGATAAATCGCAACTTCATATTGGTACTGTAGAGGAAGCCAGTAGTTGTGAATTGCTTTCAAAATTTTTAAATTTGCGATAAATCGCAACTTTGCACATCTTCTATACCAACTTGAGTCTGTTGTGAATTGCTTTCAAAATTTTTAAATTTGCGATAAATCGCAACCACCATCAGCATCATATATATCGATTCCTAGTTGTGAATTGCTTTCAAAATTTTTAAATTTGCGATAAATCGCAACCATCCTGAAAGATTCGATCCCAGTTAAGAGGTTGTGAATTGCTTTCAAAATTTTTAAATTTGCGATAAATCGCAACAAGTGGTCAATATTATTTTCGCCGTTAACAGTTGTGAATTGCTTTCAAAATTTTTAAATTTGCGATAAATCGCAACCAACAATACTTCCACATGGAACAGGAAAGAGTTGTGAATTGCTTTCAAAATTTTTAAATTTGCGATAAATCGCAACATTAATAAGGATAGGTTGAGAGTGTCCTCCGTTGTGAATTGCTTTCAAAATTTTTAAATTTGCGATAAATCGCAACATAGCATTTTTCTCACTCTTACTTATGAAAGTTGTGAATTGCTTTCAAAATTTTTAAATTTGCGATAAATCGCAACATTGGTAATCTCCATTTCGTCCAATGGATCGTTGTGAATTGCTTTCAAAATTTTTAAATTTGCGATAAATCGCAACTACGAGCGTGACGCTCGCATCAGCGGTGAGGTTGTGAATTGCTTTCAAAATTTTTAAATTTGCGATAAATCGCAACAAGTATCTCAAAAAAGAAACATACAACATTGTTGTGAATTGCTTTCAAAATTTTTAAATTTGCGATAAATCGCAACACACTATCACGCTATCGTTTTCGGCTTAGCGTTGTGAATTGCTTTCAAAATTTTTAAATTTGCGATAAATCGCAACCTTGATAAGAACCAGCATTTAGTAAACCGTGTTGTGAATTGCTTTCAAAATTTTTAAATTTGCGATAAATCGCAACCGGCACATTCGTAAAAGAAGCGGATTTGTAGTTGTGAATTGCTTTCAAAATTTTTAAATTTGCGATAAATCGCAACTACCTATAGTTTATCCTATATGTGGTTTTGGTTGTGAATTGCTTTCAAAATTTTTAAATTTGCGATAAATCGCAACTCTGTTATCATTGTAGTACCCATCTCGGGAGTTGTGAATTGCTTTCAAAATTTTTAAATTTGCGATAAATCGCAACATAGAGCAGATGAAGCACTTGAGGGAATGAGTTGTGAATTGCTTTCAAAATTTTTAAATTTGCGATAAATCGCAACACAATTTATCTTCTCCTTTACTCACACAATGTTGTGAATTGCTTTCAAAATTTTTAAATTTGCGATAAATCGCAACATAAAACATTCTATGGCATTAAGTCCACTTGTTGTGAATTGCTTTCAAAATTTTTAAATTTGCGATAAATCGCAACAAACTCGGCAATAAACGCCTGTCTTTTCTCGTTGTGAATTGCTTTCAAAATTTTTAAATTTGCGATAAATCGCAACAATGATGTCGCTTTTGACCCATATCCCATGGTTGTGAATTGCTTTCAAAATTTTTAAATTTGCGATAAATCGCAACAGCCCGGCCCGAAGGGACACGCCCCCCTTAGTTGTGAATTGCTTTCAAAATTTTTAAATTTGCGATAAATCGCAACTGAAACATAATACTTACCTGTTGGTGTTTTGTTGTGAATTGCTTTCAAAATTTTTAAATTTGCGATAAATCGCAACGGTATTGGAGAAAAATATCTACAGCAAGTAGTTGTGAATTGCTTTCAAAATTTTTAAATTTGCGATAAATCGCAACTAGCTTGTTCTCCAATATGTTCCCAAAACGGTTGTGAATTGCTTTCAAAATTTTTAAATTTGCGATAAATCGCAACAGCTTGTTCTCCAATATGTTCCCAAAACGAGTTGTGAATTGCTTTCAAAATTTTTAAATTTGCGATAAATCGCAACTAATAATGTCTTGAGACTGATGTTGACATCGTTGTGAATTGCTTTCAAAATTTTTAAATTTGCGATAAATCGCAACTTATGAGATTTAGCGTTTTATCATTTTTCTGTTGTGAATTGCTTTCAAAATTTTTAAATTTGCGATAAATCGCAACAATATTTGCAGCTTTTTTTACATTAGATGTGTTGTGAATTGCTTTCAAAATTTTTAAATTTGCGATAAATCGCAACTAATAATGTCTTGAGACTGATGTTGACATCGTTGTGAATTGCTTTCAAAATTTTTAAATTTGCGATAAATCGCAACGGGTAGGGGCTTTGTCTTTGATATTGAATTGTTGTGAATTGCTTTCAAAATTTTTAAATTTGCGATAAATCGCAACCTCGGGTACGAACTTTAGAGGGGCTTCCCCGTTGTGAATTGCTTTCAAAATTTTTAAATTTGCGATAAATCGCAACATTTTTTAATTTTTTCCTTTCGTTATCGAAGTTGTGAATTGCTTTCAAAATTTTTAAATTTGCGATAAATCGCAACAATTATCGGTCAATAATCGGTAAGGCACAAGTTGTGAATTGCTTTCAAAATTTTTAAATTTGCGATAAATCGCAACAAAATTTATTAACACAAAATAAAAAAACTTGTTGTGAATTGCTTTCAAAANNAAATTTGCGATAAATCGCAACTGAAAGTTTGAACGGTTAAATCTTCCGTGTGTTGTGAATTGCTTTCAAAATTTTTAAATTTGCGATAAATCGCAACAATAGATGAATATATGTGTTCTTCGTTGTTGTTGTGAATTGCTTTCAAAATTTTTAAATTTGCGATAAATCGCAACTAAGTTTTAATAATTATGAAAAAGAATCTTGTTGTGAATTGCTTTCAAAATTTTTAAATTTGCGATAAATCGCAACTCATGAGCCCATCTTCTACGGCGGAGCTTAGTTGTGAATTGCTTTCAAAATTTTTAAATTTGCGATAAATCGCAACGTAACAAAACAAATTCAATAAACATTAATTGTTGTGAATTGCTTTCAAANNAAATTTGCGATAAATCGCAACGCACATAATTGTTATACTTCTGTTTAAGCAGTTGTGAATTGCTTTCAAAATTTTTAAATTTGCGATAAATCGCAACAATTAATAGGATCATTTAACTTTATTGCACGTTGTGAATTGCTTTCAAAATTTTTAAATTTGCGATAAATCGCAACACAAGGACTTTATTTTCTTCGTCTGGAACGGTTGTGAATTGCTTTCAAAATTTTTAAATTTGCGATAAATCGCAACTAATTGTCCAGCATTAAGTAAGAATGACTGGTTGTGAATTGCTTTCAAAATTTTTAAATTTGCGATAAATCGCAACTTCAACTTTATTTACAAGCCCCACATTTATGTTGTGAATTGCTTTCAAAATTTTTAAATTTGCGATAAATCGCAACTTTTTATTGGAATTATAGGATTTTATTTTAGTTGTGAATTGCTTTCAAAATTTTTAAATTTGCGATAAATCGCAACTAAATATTCGATTTTCAGCGGTGTGCCTGTGTTGTGAATTGCTTTCAAAATTTTTAAATTTGCGATAAATCGCAACCAACGATCTCAGCGCTTCCACGCTCGTCGAGTTGTGAATTGCTTTCAAAATTTTTAAATTTGCGATAAATCGCAACTCTGAGGAACTTGAAAAATATATCCCATTTGTTGTGAATTGCTTTCAAAATTTTTAAATTTGCGATAAATCGCAACCTAAATCATTTCCAGGTGCTGCAACTTCCCGTTGTGAATTGCTTTCAAAATTTTTAAATTTGCGATAAATCGCAACATGCATAGTTATATATTTTTTTTCATATGTGTTGTGAATTGCTTTCAAAATTTTTAAATTTGCGATAAATCGCAACCTTAGCATTATTCTGCTATAGAAGTTTTCCGTTGTGAATTGCTTTCAAAATTTTTAAATTTGCGATAAATCGCAACAACCTCTTCATCTTCTTTTAGTTTTATCTTGTTGTGAATTGCTTTCAAAATTTTTAAATTTGCGATAAATCGCAACATGCATAGTTATATATTTTTTTTCATATGTGTTGTGAATTGCTTTCAAAATTTTTAAATTTGCGATAAATCGCAACAGAATAGGCACAAGATAGCCCATATCACAGGTTGTGAATTGCTTTCAAAATTTTTAAATTTGCGATAAATCGCAACACATTTCTTGGGTTACCCCAAGCCCTTTTTGTTGTGAATTGCTTTCAAAATTTTTAAATTTGCGATAAATCGCAACCAGGGAACTTGTTGCATGAAGTAGTTATCTGTTGTGAATTGCTTTCAAAATTTTTAAATTTGCGATAAATCGCAACTTTGAATTTAAGTTTTTTCCTTAATCTTTTGTTGTGAATTGCTTTCAAAATTTTTAAATTTGCGATAAATCGCAACGTATTGGATGGTTCTTTAAACGAAGATTTCGTTGTGAATTGCTTTCAAAATTTTTAAATTTGCGATAAATCGCAACAACCTCTTCATCTTCTTTTAGTTTTATCTTGTTGTGAATTGCTTTCAAAATTTTTAAATTTGCGATAAATCGCAACAATATTAGTACGCTGTTGAAGAAGATTTAAGTTGTGAATTGCTTTCAAAATTTTTAAATTTGCGATAAATCGCAACTGTGCCTCCTCATATTCTGCTTCCAAAAGTGTTGTGAATTGCTTTCAAAATTTTTAAATTTGCGATAAATCGCAACTCGAATTGGATAAGTTATCTGGTCATATTCGTTGTGAATTGCTTTCAAAATTTTTAAATTTGCGATAAATCGCAACGAGTGGAAACGGATTTGTCAAACAATATTTGTTGTGAATTGCTTTCAAAATTTTTAAATTTGCGATAAATCGCAACTACACGGAATTTTCCATTTGGTTCAATCTGGTTGTGAATTGCTTTCAAAATTTTTAAATTTGCGATAAATCGCAACCCTAACTTGATACCTCAAGTTTAATTCCGCGTTGTGAATTGCTTTCAAAATTTTTAAATTTGCGATAAATCGCAACGCAACACCCTCAACTCAAGCCCCACATATGGTTGTGAATTGCTTTCAAAATTTTTAAATTTGCGATAAATCGCAACGGGTAGGGGCTTTATCTTTTATGTTGAATTGTTGTGAATTGCTTTCAAAATTTTTAAATTTGCGATAAATCGCAACTTGTTTCACCGCTGTAATTACCGTTTTTATGTTGTGAATTGCTTTCAAAATTTTTAAATTTGCGATAAATCGCAACGCTTTCTAAAACGGTGTTTTGACCTTGACCGTTGTGAATTGCTTTCAAAATTTTTAAATTTGCGATAAATCGCAACAATGTTATTATTTTACGGATATTTATTTTAGTTGTGAATTGCTTTCAAAATTTTTAAATTTGCGATAAATCGCAACACTTTTGGGTCTAATAATTTCATATTAATAGTTGTGAATTGCTTTCAAAATTTTTAAATTTGCGATAAATCGCAACAATGATTTTAGACCTACTTACGGAACCGCAGTTGTGAATTGCTTTCAAAATTTTTAAATTTGCGATAAATCGCAACTGTTAGTTGTTCCAAAGAATACACATTGGCGTTGTGAATTGCTTTCAAAATTTTTAAATTTGCGATAAATCGCAACCATCATTTAAAAGAGTAGTCGTATTATTCTGTTGTGAATTGCTTTCAAAATTTTTAAATTTGCGATAAATCGCAACTTGTAAATGTATAAACTTTTTCGCAATCTGGTTGTGAATTGCTTTCAAAATTTTTAAATTTGCGATAAATCGCAACATTAGCTTTCATACTCTCTATTCTTTGTACGTTGTGAATTGCTTTCAAAATTTTTAAATTTGCGATAAATCGCAACTTTTGACGCTAACATATGAAACTAAACATTGTTGTGAATTGCTTTCAAAATTTTTAAATTTGCGATAAATCGCAACGGGAAATTGGAACAAACCACCGGCACTCCAGTTGTGAATTGCTTTCAAAATTTTTAAATTTGCGATAAATCGCAACTTTGGTAGAACGCAATGAAAACATCCACTTGTTGTGAATTGCTTTCAAAATTTTTAAATTTGCGATAAATCGCAACCTATTGTTTTTGATATTGTGGGACCTATTGGTTGTGAATTGCTTTCAAAATTTTTAAATTTGCGATAAATCGCAACTGTGAAATCTTCCACATCGTTTGAAAAATCGTTGTGAATTGCTTTCAAAATTTTTAAATTTGCGATAAATCGCAACAAAATTGCCTTTGCCACGATATTATCGAGAGTTGTGAATTGCTTTCAAAATTTTTAAATTTGCGATAAATCGCAACCACGAATATCGGGCATGTCTTCCGAATACAGTTGTGAATTGCTTTCAAAATTTTTAAATTTGCGATAAATCGCAACTCGCTTTTTTTCATCCGTAAAACCACTATTGTTGTGAATTGCTTTCAAAATTTTTAAATTTGCGATAAATCGCAACTTTTGAAATAAATACCACTACTGAAAATGAGTTGTGAATTGCTTTCAAAATTTTTAAATTTGCGATAAATCGCAACTACAGCCCCAACCAATGTGTAGAACTTATCGTTGTGAATTGCTTTCAAAATTTTTAAATTTGCGATAAATCGCAACGTCTGCTGATTTTAGAGAAAATACTCATTAGTTGTGAATTGCTTTCAAAATTTTTAAATTTGCGATAAATCGCAACCATTGACTTGTAAACCATCAAGAGGTACCTGTTGTGAATTGCTTTCAAAATTTTTAAATTTGCGATAAATCGCAACTAACTCTTCTATCACAACTTTGTCGCTTTCGTTGTGAATTGCTTTCAAAATTTTTAAATTTGCGATAAATCGCAACAAATTTATTAGTTGTGATGACTTTATAATTGTTGTGAATTGCTTTCAAAATTTTTAAATTTGCGATAAATCGCAACTCGCTTTTTTTCATCCGTAAAACCACTATTGTTGTGAATTGCTTTCAAAATTTTTAAATTTGCGATAAATCGCAACTTTTACTTATTCCTCCTGGTAATTCTCCAAGTTGTGAATTGCTTTCAAAATTTTTAAATTTGCGATAAATCGCAACAAAGAAAGTTGTTATTGAGCTAAACGCTATGTTGTGAATTGCTTTCAAAATTTTTAAATTTGCGATAAATCGCAACGACAATAGCGGAATTACCATGAAGATTTCTGTTGTGAATTGCTTTCAAAATTTTTAAATTTGCGATAAATCGCAACTAAAGTCTATGCCTTTGGATATAAAGTCGGTTGTGAATTGCTTTCAAAATTTTTAAATTTGCGATAAATCGCAACTCCTGAGCATTCTCAATTCCTCATCACTTAGTTGTGAATTGCTTTCAAAATTTTTAAATTTGCGATAAATCGCAACTAACGCCCTCCATAGCTTCATTCGTATAGTGTTGTGAATTGCTTTCAAAATTTTTAAATTTGCGATAAATCGCAACTCTAGATTTTCATCATCTATTGTAAGTGTTGTTGTGAATTGCTTTCAAAATTTTTAAATTTGCGATAAATCGCAACATCCTTTTCATTCAGCGATGACCTATTTTAGTTGTGAATTGCTTTCAAAATTTTTAAATTTGCGATAAATCGCAACAAAAATAACTTTTATTATTTATAACTAATTGTTGTGAATTGCTTTCAAAATTTTTAAATTTGCGATAAATCGCAACGATTTCAGGTTATAGTATTTCAGAGGATAGGTTGTGAATTGCTTTCAAAATTTTTAAATTTGCGATAAATCGCAACTCAAAAACGATGAATTACAATGGTTATTCTGTTGTGAATTGCTTTCAAAATTTTTAAATTTGCGATAAATCGCAACAATACTATTTTTTTGCATTTCTTTAAGTTTGTTGTGAATTGCTTTCAAAATTTTTAAATTTGCGATAAATCGCAACTAATTCAATATCTGATTTGTCATGAACATTGTTGTGAATTGCTTTCAAAATTTTTAAATTTGCGATAAATCGCAACTGACCGACGAAATTGGATGGTGCTGAATACGTTGTGAATTGCTTTCAAAATTTTTAAATTTGCGATAAATCGCAACCCTGATGTATTTAGTGATGCTGGAGCGTCTGTTGTGAATTGCTTTCAAAATTTTTAAATTTGCGATAAATCGCAACGAACGATGGTCGGCGACATTGTTAAGAAATGTTGTGAATTGCTTTCAAAATTTTTAAATTTGCGATAAATCGCAACTCCGATACTGTTCGTCATAATACTGGTAGTGTTGTGAATTGCTTTCAAAATTTTTAAATTTGCGATAAATCGCAACTTTTATTGTTTTTGAATGGATTAATACTTTGTTGTGAATTGCTTTCAAAATTTTTAAATTTGCGATAAATCGCAACAAAACAGTTATTGCTAAAGCACAGGCTGATGTTGTGAATTGCTTTCAAAATTTTTAAATTTGCGATAAATCGCAACTTACTGGAAGTCCTAGATAATCTGCAAGTCGTTGTGAATTGCTTTCAAAATTTTTAAATTTGCGATAAATCGCAACTAAAATTTGAAAATAAATTAGGAAGTGTGGGTTGTGAATTGCTTTCAAAATTTTTAAATTTGCGATAAATCGCAACGAAAAATTTTGCTTTACGGTCTGAACTTGAGTTGTGAATTGCTTTCAAAATTTTTAAATTTGCGATAAATCGCAACATTCATTAATAAATTCTCGATGGAATTTCCGTTGTGAATTGCTTTCAAAATTTTTAAATTTGCGATAAATCGCAACAGTGCCGGTAAAGTTACTCAACAGCAACTGGTTGTGAATTGCTTTCAAAATTTTTAAATTTGCGATAAATCGCAACTTCAAGGTCATTGTTTTGCTATGCGACAAGGTTGTGAATTGCTTTCAAAATTTTTAAATTTGCGATAAATCGCAACAACTGCCTATTATCTGCATTTGTTTGTTGCGTTGTGAATTGCTTTCAAAATTTTTAAATTTGCGATAAATCGCAACCGCTACTGCTGACGGTAGTACTCCTCTCGGGTTGTGAATTGCTTTCAAAATTTTTAAATTTGCGATAAATCGCAACTATTCTCAAGGAATTCCTAAATTGTTTTCAGTTGTGAATTGCTTTCAAAATTTTTAAATTTGCGATAAATCGCAACTTAAATTTAAGTTTTTTGCGTAATCTTTTCGTTGTGAATTGCTTTCAAAATTTTTAAATTTGCGATAAATCGCAACTATAGGTGTATGGCTTACTTCTTCATCACTGTTGTGAATTGCTTTCAAAATTTTTAAATTTGCGATAAATCGCAACTGTTTGTGATGTTTGAACGACCTCATTAATGTTGTGAATTGCTTTCAAAATTTTTAAATTTGCGATAAATCGCAACGCGATGAGTTTTTCCGCCGTATTCTCCGACGTTGTGAATTGCTTTCAAAATTTTTAAATTTGCGATAAATCGCAACCCTTATTCGACGGCTTTAACCTTTCCACGAGTTGTGAATTGCTTTCAAAATTTTTAAATTTGCGATAAATCGCAACTTTACAGACCCGTATTGGGCAATGAATTTCGTTGTGAATTGCTTTCAAAATTTTTAAATTTGCGATAAATCGCAACTACTCTGGTTTTTGAGAGGTGATACTAACAGTTGTGAATTGCTTTCAAAATTTTTAAATTTGCGATAAATCGCAACTAATGACTGTTTTTTTATTTTTTGAACAGTGTTGTGAATTGCTTTCAAAATTTTTAAATTTGCGATAAATCGCAACTTGGCGCTCCGCTTTGCTTTTGTAAGTCTTGTTGTGAATTGCTTTCAAAATTTTTAAATTTGCGATAAATCGCAACTTACGAAGTGAAAATAGGTCAGAAGAATAAGTTGTGAATTGCTTTCAAAATTTTTAAATTTGCGATAAATCGCAACTTCCCCATGGAATAAAAATGCAAGACAGGAGTTGTGAATTGCTTTCAAAATTTTTAAATTTGCGATAAATCGCAACTGCTGTCCCTGTTGAATTATCGAATCTCACGTTGTGAATTGCTTTCAAAATTTTTAAATTTGCGATAAATCGCAACTGGAAGGAATACATAATTGATAGCTTGGGGGTTGTGAATTGCTTTCAAAATTTTTAAATTTGCGATAAATCGCAACTTTCCCGTAGTATTTCCAACCTGAGATTGTGTTGTGAATTGCTTTCAAAATTTTTAAATTTGCGATAAATCGCAACCTGTATCAATGTTGTATGCTTGGAAGAATTGTTGTGAATTGCTTTCAAAATTTTTAAATTTGCGATAAATCGCAACGAGGTGCAATGGGTGTATATATAGATATCCGTTGTGAATTGCTTTCAAAATTTTTAAATTTGCGATAAATCGCAACCTCAACCCTACCAATACATTGACAATCAATGCATTGATAGGATTTTTAGTTTTAAAAAATAATCACCCTTTTAATTATTGCTATCACTTTTTTTGTGAATTTTATATTTCTAAATGATACTTCTTCTTCTATTTCATCGTAAAGATTGCTGTTAAAACAAAAAAACAGCAGGCATTCCTACTGTTTTTGATATTTATTTGTTTTTTGCATCAATATTATCCGCCAAATTTATTGGCATAATCTTCTTGAGAGGCTAAAATAACCTGTT
Source organism: Bacteroidota bacterium (assembly GCA_018266955.1). GTDB lineage: Bacteria > Bacteroidota > Bacteroidia > Flavobacteriales > Weeksellaceae > Amniculibacterium. The sequence continues at coordinate 21,905 of JAFDZI010000044.1, read as the reverse complement.
TCGCATGTTCTGCACCGTAAATTTCGTCGATTCTACATTTTGCAGGTTCATTGGGTAGGTTTTTATAGGTTAAGAAATAGTGCATCAATCGATTAATTTCAGCTTCTGGAAGTTCACTTACATCTCTAAAATGGCCAAAAGCATGATCTCCAACCATTACCGAAATTATTTTATCATCGGCCTCACCTTTGTCAATCATTTTGAATCCTCCAATAGGTATTGCTTCCATCAACAATCCTCCAGAGTGTATGTTGTGCGAGCTAAGAACCAAGATATCCAAAGGGTCGTTATCTCCCATGGTTACATCGGTTGAGCCAGATTCTATAGCCAATCTTTTAACCTCATCATGGCAATAAGTTCTTGGGATAAATCCGTATAATGCAGGAATTATATTCGAGAACTTTTGTGGTCTATCTACTTTTAGATAACCGGTTTCTTTATCTACTTCATATTTAATGGTATCTGCAGGAACAATTTCAACAAAAACATTAACAACTTCTGGTGCTTGTTCTCCTACGGAAATACCGTGCCAAGGATGGGCTTTAAAATTTGGAATCATTGTAATTTTTAGTGATTAAAATTTAATAATAATAGTTCTTTTCTTATTTCATCAATTGTATTGCCTACTCCATCTCCTTCTTGCGAATAATTCATCAAAAAGACGGTTTTGAAGTCATCCAGATTGGCTTCGGCTCCTAGTCCTTCGTAGGTGCTGTGCAAAAGGGAAACCACTTTATTTTTGGCTGCGATTATATTTTGCCAATTGACCGAGGAAATATACAATTGCTGTGTACTGTTGTACTCGAATTCTTCCTGTATGCTTTTTTCGGTAAGAAATATAAACTCGTGGATGGCCAGTTCTTTATTGAATTTTTGAACTAGATGACTCGGTTTTATTCTCTCTAAGAAAAGAGTCATTCGTTCAAATGCTTGTACTCGGGACTCTTGTCCTACAAGCATTCCAGCGGATTTAAGCTCTCTTTCTTTTGCATTGATGTAATAATGCACAAATTGCCGTAGCAATACCAAAAATGGGGTTGCAACTAATAATGCAAATGCATAAGGAATATAGGGGGTTAGACTATGTAAACTCATTTTTTAAGAGTGCAAAAGTAATAAAAAAAGACAATCTTTAATAAGTGAAATAAAAAAAGGTTTTTACTTTTTATTAAAAATGATTGTCTTAACTATTGTTCAAAGAGCTACAAGTTTATATCTTTTATCTATTTTTTGGTTTAATTTTGATGTACTTTTGAGTGTAATAATCTTAATTTAAACAAAATTATACTAACAATAACGAACCAAATGAAATAAATCCATTGTTGATTTACTGTGAAAATAACTCCTTTTCTAAACCAAGCTTTTACTTTTTATCAGCATCAACCCATTGTAATAGAAAATCTTTCACTTTTTCAACACTATAGCTTTTCTCATGCTCGAATACAGCACTTTCTTGAATATGAATTACATTCCCTTCTTTATTGAGGATGATAAAAACTGGGTAACCATATTTTTCTCCAGGGTTTCCAAATTTTTCAAAAAGATTTTCATTTTTATTTTCCTGAGACCAATTCAAATGATAATACAATAATTTATCATCTACTATGCTTTTTAACTCGGGAGTATCTTGTATCAACTGATTAAATCTTAGACACCAAATACACCAATTTCCGCCTGCCTGTATCATGATATTCTTATTTTCCGCCTGAGCCCTTTCTACCAATTGGCTAATTTTCTCTTCTGCATTTTCTTTAGGGTTATAAGGCTTAATCAATCTTGCTTTCTCTGCTTCTAACGCTTTCTTTTTAGCAGCTACTGACAATTCGTTGGATGTATTTTTTATTGTTTTCTCTCCTTTTTTTTGAGCAAAAACTAAAGTTCCTAAGCACATTACCGACAAGGATAATATTTTTAAAAATGTTTTTTTCATGAGTAGTTTCGTTTATTTTAATTGTTCTAATGAATTTGATTCTTCCATTTACTGTTGGTTTACAATCAACAAAATGTAAATATCGTCGTCTTCATTCTTTTTATTTAAAGTTCAAAAATACAATTTATTGTTTCAAATTAAAACTAGTATTGTAGATATATTCATTAAATTTGCAACTGCTTATGAAAATACTGTTCCAAATTGTTTTACTCATTTCCAGATTACCACTAAAAGTACACTATCTTTTTGCGGATTTTCTGTTTTTTATGAATTATTATATCATAGGATACAGAAAAAAAGTTGTGTTCACCAATTTAAAAAACTCATTTCCTGAAAAATCTAATATCGAGTTACAAACTATAAGTAAATCATTTTTTAGAAATTTTAGTGACTATATTGTGGAAACGGTAAAATCCTTTACCATCTCTTCTAATGAGCTAAAAGTACGCGTACAGCATCTCAATCAGGATGTTTTTCACCAAGCCAAGAAAGAAGGTAAAAATGTTATTTTACTGACAGGACATGTATTTAACTGGGAGTGGTACAATGCTTTAGCGACCGTTCTTCCACAAAAAAACACTTATGCTGTGTACCGAAAAGTAAACAATTCTTTTTGGAACGATCAAATTAAAAAAATCCGTGGTAATTACGGAAATACAGCTATTGAAGCCAATGAAGTACTGAAACATATTTTCAGAAATCCCAACAATGGAGATTCTGCCTACATGTTTGTTGCCGATGCAAGCCCTCACATCAATATGGTGGATTATGGCGTTCGTTTTCTGAACCAAAATACACCCGCTTTTATTGGGTATGATAAATTGGCTACCCGAATGGATTTTCACTTCGTCTATTGCGATATGAAAAAAGTTAAACGGGGATTTTATCAGGTAAATTACTACAGAATAAAACCCGATGGGGAAAAATTCAAAGAATTTGAAGTTGTCGATAAGTTTCATGCATTATTAGAAGAGACCATTCGGAAAAGACCAGACAACTACCTATGGAGCCATAGAAAATGGAAATACCAACACGCCATTAAAAATTTCAAAAAATAAATTATTCCACAGTGAAAAGAGTAGCCATCGCCATATTGAACTGGAACGGGAAAAATTGGTTAGAAAAATTTCTACCCTCTGTGGTACAACATTCCGATCTTGCTAATATCTACATTATAGACAATGCCTCCACCGATGGTAGTGTTGTATTTCTAAAAACTAATTATCCACAGATAAAGATAGTAGAAAACGAGCAAAACTATGGTTTTGCCGGAGGCTATAATATGGGGCTTGCCCAAATAAATGCAGAAATTTATTGCTTGTTAAATTCCGATGTGGAAGTACAAGAAAATTGGATCTCTCCTATTTTGACCCTATTGGATAAGCAACCAGAGGTGGCCGCTGTACAACCCAAAATCCTTTCCTATAACCAACCGGAGTATTTTGAATTTGCAGGTGCTGCCGGAGGGCTAATCGATAATTTAGGCTACCCATATTGTAGAGGTAGAGTTTTTGAAAATATAGAAAAAGACAAGGGCCAATACGACGACGAAGCAGAAATATTCTGGGCCTCAGGCTGTGCTTTATTCATTCGATCAAAGGATTTTTGGCAACAACAAGGTTTTGATGCTCGCTTTTTTGCCCATCAAGAGGAAATAGATCTTTGCTGGAGACTCATCAATGCTGGAAGAAAAATATATTACACACACCAATCGGTTGTGTACCATGTAGGAGGAGCAACTTTAACTAAAGAAAGTCCCCAAAAAACCTATCTGAATTTTCGAAACAACCTCTCGATGCTAATGAAAAACATGCCTTTCCCTAAATTAATTCCCGTAATTTTCCTCAGACTCTGCTTGGATGGTCTTGCCGGAATTTATCTTTGGAGGAAGAATGGTTTTAACCATTTATGGGCTGTTGTTCGGGCACATTTCGGATTTTATAATCAGGCAATCAATACTTGGAAGTTACGACAAACACAGCAAAAAAGAATCTTTTACCAAAATACTTTTATAATTTTCAAACATTTTTTAAAGTAAAACAAATTCAACCATGATTAACTTTTGTGCTTTAGATTTTGAAACAGCCACTTCTGATCGTCATTCAGCGTGCGAAATTGGCATTTGTTTGGTAGAAGACAGTCAGATTGTCCTCACACAATCATGGTTGATAAAACCACCAAGTTTCCCACATTTCAACAGACACAACATTGCCGTACATGGCATCTACCCTAGCGATGTAGCCCTTGCCCCTACTTTTACCGAAATTTGGCAAGAAATATTTTCGCTCATACAATCCAAAATGATAATTGCCCATAATGCTAGTTTTGATGCTGGAGTCCTACGAGGATGCTTAGACTATTACCAATTAACAAAACCAGAGATACAATACCTTTGTTCTTTACAAATTACCAAAAAATCTTGGCCTGGTTATTCCAGTTACTCTTTGGGGAATCTAGCACAAATTCATCAGGTAGAATTTAACCACCATAGAGCAGGTGACGATGCAGAAGCCTGTGCCAAGTTAGCTTTAAAGGCTTTTTCGAATTTAGAACTAATCAACAACCGCCATATTAACGATTATTTTAAAAAGAACATCAAAATTTTATAAAAAAAAAGCAAAACCCTCTTGGCAATTTCATAAAAAATATTTAATTTTGCCGACTGTTAACCAACCTCTGACGATAGCCGTGTATGTTGTTTGACTTCAACATTTTAAATATTTAATAATGGATTTATTAAAGTATGTACAAGATAAGTACATTGCAAAAAAAGAATTCCCAGCGTTCAAAGCCGGAGACACAATCACTGTGTACTACGAAATTAAGGAAGGTAACAAAACCAGAACTCAGTTCTTCAAAGGAACTGTAATCCAACTAAGAGGAACTGGTGCTACCAAAACTTTTACCATCAGAAAAATGAGTGGTGATGTAGGGGTAGAAAGAGTTTTCCCTATCAACATGCCAGCACTTCAAAAAATTGAAGTAGATAGAAGAGGTAAAGTTCGTAGAGCTAGAATCTACTACTTCAGATCTCTTAGAGGTAAGAAAGCAAGAATTAAAGATGTACCTTACAAAAAATAAGAAGTACAAATACCTATTAAACCGCCAACTTATGGCGGTTTTTTTTATTCAACGCTTTATATATTAAACAAAATTTAAATTAGGGTGTTTTTCCTCTTTCTTGTAGTTGTTCAACCCCATACCTTTGTCACATACTTTCTATTTTCTTCAAAACAACAAATGATTATGCTAAAAGCCGAAACAATTTTCGGCTTTTGCTTTTTTATAATATATACACAGAAAGCCTATATTTATTACACCCCATTCAGACATACAATCAAATATATTTATATTTTAAATAAAATTTTAATATTATTCATAATTATTATTTAACTTTGAGTCAAAACCCAAAGAACATGATTGCAAATTCTAAATTCAAGTTACATTTGCCCGGGCTCAACAATAGTCTCAATCACCAACATTCTATTTTGGCTGCAGACTTGGGCGAAGAAACCAGCATAGTAGCCTATTTTACCGTTCAAGATAATTGCATCTACTTACAAAAAGAAGAAATAGTCACTACACATCATTATGAAAATTTTGAAGCATTAGTACAGCATTTTATCACCAATCATTCCATCACAACGCTCGACAGAATCGTTGTATCATTACCTGGATTTGTCCTCAACGGTAAAAGCAAACCCAAGAGACTACATTGGGAATTGGATGCCATCGATTTAAAAAGTAAACTTGGTGTGGAGAGAGTTTGTCTCATCAACGACATAGAAGCAGCAGCTTACGGATTAACGGGGATTACAGACGAACAACTCATCCCAATTTTCGAACCTAAATCCTCTACCACAAAAGGAAATATGGCTGTTATTGCCCCCGGAAATGGACTAGGAGAAGCGGGTCTTTTTTTTGATGGTGAACATCTCAGACCTTTTGCTACAGAGGGTGGACATTGTGAATTTTCACCTAGAACGACAACAGAAGTAGAATTCTATCAGTTCCTCAACCACATCTACGGGATTGTCACTTGGGAGCATGTACTTTCCAAACACGGCATGTACAATATATATCGTTTTTTAAGGGATGTAAAAAGACATCCTGAACCCGAATGGCTCCAAGAACATCTATGCAAAGGCGATTTCTGCCAACAACTCTATGCCGCTGCCACTGAAGACAATGTTTCGATTGGACAAATAACCATAGAAACTTATCTGGAATTTTTAGCCCGAGAGGCCAGTAGTTTGGCACTGAAATTGAAGGCTACTGGAGGTTTGGTATTGGCAGGCGAACTGCCACTACTCTTGAAAAAGCACATCAGTTGGCAAAGTTTTTATGACAAATTTAAGATCAGTGATAAAATGGAAAACCTACTCAAAGAAATCCCCATACATATCGCTACCAATCCTAAAATTTCTCTTTATGGAGCTGCCTATTTTGCTGCTTTTTCCGAATCGAAGTAGAAATTTTAAATTAAAAATCAATGAATTGTATTCAAAAAACGGTTTTATCTTTAGTATTTATTTCTGGATTAGTTTTCGGACAAGCCAATAAAAAAATAAGCAACAGCACCATCACTTGGAAGGCCTATAAAGCCTTGAATGCTGATGCCTTATCCCATTATGGCACTGTACAACTTAAAGCTGGAAATATCGTAACCAACGCCAATAACGAAATTATCAATGGTAATTTCATCATCGATCTTAACACTATTTTGGCCGATGACATGAAAGGGAATAAAAAAATGAAACTGATGCTGGAAAACCATCTGAAAAGTGATGATTTCTTTGATGTAAAAAAATTCCCAACCGCATTTTTTAAACTGACTTCAGTAAAACCCAATGCAGATAATAAATACAACTACACATTTTCTGGAACACTAAGTATTAGAAACATTTCCAAACCTATTTCTTTCCCTGTATCTGTGGTAAATGACGGAAACATAACCATTGTAAACTCCGCATTATTCACCTTTAACAGAAAAGATTATGATCTGAATTACAATGTCTTCGAGGATATGATTCTAAAAAACGATGTAGAAATGACAGTAAAATTCATCGCAAAATAAAAATCATTACAAAAAAATCACGATTTATTCAATTTCTTTTTCTATTTTTGGTCAATTAACAAAAAAACAAAAACGATTAATAATTTAGGTCTTATCCTATGAAATCAACATCAACAAATAAATACGCAAACTTAGTCGAATAATGATTTCTGATGACCATTTGAAAAAATAAGTAGTTACATATGAAAAAAATCACCCTTTTATTCTTAGTATTTTTAGGATTTTCCTTATCTAATGCACAAACCAAAACCGTACAATTGGTTGGTGAAAAATCCTCTAAAGTGGTTACCTCTACCGTACAATGGTGGGGCTACAAAGTAATTAGAGCCGAACCTTTTACCCACAATGGAACCATAAAACTAAAGAATGGAAAATTTAATTTTAAAGACGGAAAACTTATTGACGGGGATTTTATTCTCGATATGCGTTCTCTAACCATAGACAATGCTGCTGGTGCCGACCAAGTAAAATGGACCAAAGATTTAAAAAGCTCTAACTTCTTCGATGTTAAAAAATACCCACTAGCCCTTTTCCACCTTTCCAAAGTTTTGCCAAACGATAAAAATGACGGATACAACTCACTGGTAATAGGCGAAGTAACCATCAAAGGAAAAAGAAAAACTATTTCTTTCCCTGCCAATGTCAATATAAATGGATATTCCGTTAGCATGGAGACCGCAAAAATCACCATCAACAGACACGAGTTCAATATATTCTACAAACCAGGAATCAAGGAATATGTCATCAAAGACGAAATGGATATCCAAGTTAAATTAGCAACAAAATAAATCAATAAAAAGAGCAACCTAAGTTGCTCTTTTTTCTTCCAAATATCCCCATGAATCTTTATATTATCAGTGGTTTAGGAGCCGATTTCAAAGTACTGGAAAAACTAGAATTCCCTCCTCAATATCAGATTAAATTCATTGATTGGCTTATACCTCAGCCCAACGAAAGTTTTGACTCTTACATCCACAGAATGGCTGAAAAAATAGACACCACAAAAGAATTTTGCCTATTGGGCTATTCTTTCGGAGGTATTTTGGCACAAGAAATCCACCAACGATTTCCCGCTCAAAAAGTCATCATCTTGGGAAGCATACAATCGCACCACGAGAAATCCAAACTCATCAAATTCGGTTACTACAGCCGTATCCCCAAGCTTATTCCCGAAAAATTCTTTAACGAAAAAAACTTCAATATTTACGCAAAATTACGACACCTCATCGATACCAAAAATCCAAAAATTTTAGCCTATTTTACCGTAAGAAACTCCTATTATTTAAAATGGTCCATTGAACAAATTGCCAACTGGAAACACGATAAATCACCAGACATCATACAAATCATGGGCGACAAAGACATCGTTTTCCCCATTCGCAACTCGCATCCCGACTACATTATTAAAGGAGGAACCCACCTTTTCCCACTCACCAAAGCCAAAGAAGTTTCCAAAATTTTACAAAAAATATTATAAAAAAGGAGCAACACAATAGCGTCTTTTCACTAAATTCCACCTGCTGTCCACTCTATCTTTTGCAGCCAAATCTTACCCAAGGCATTGCAAAAGGATGCCGTTCCCATCAGGGCTAGGACTTCGGTTAGTACCTCTATTCACTGATGAGTAAAGAAAAACATCGAATATTTTTGCATCAATCCGAGGGCATTAGTTTAATATACGCTGCATTTATTCTCATGTCGCTCCTAGCGGAGCTCCATTTACAATCGAATTTCTCACATCTCTACCAATCTCAAAGACTATAACTTAATTTTCAATATTAACTTCATTAATATTTAAAAAAAAGCATGAAGAATAGAAATAATATCCTTACAATATGACACAAATCCTATTCATTTTCTTAGGAAATTTTCTATTTTTGTGCTATGCAATCAATAAGTGTTTTCGAAATTATAAAAGTAGGCATCGGTCCTTCTAGTTCGCACACCATGGGACCATGGAATGCCGCTGAAATGTTTCTAGATCTCATCCGTAGAACCCAATCCATCCAACAAGTTAAAGAAGTTTTTGTAGAATTTTTCGGTTCTCTAGCCAAAACAGGGATTGGTCATGGAACCGATATTGCCGGAATGCTCGGTTTGGCAGGCGAAAACTTCATCAGTATAGATACCAATACCATCAATGATAAAATAGCCACCATTAAAAATGAACAAAAAATACATTTAGGTGGCGAAAAAACCATCTCTTTCATCTATGGCCAGCACCTCATCCTCAACAAAAGCAAGTCTTTGGATTTTCATCCTAATGGGATGATTTTCAGAGCTGTTTTTGAAAATGGCGAAGAAATAAGTCAAGATTATTATTCTGTAGGAGGCGGATTTGTTGCAACACAAGAAGAAAATTCCATTGAAAACAATTGCGTACGAACCCTCTACCCATGTCATCATGGTGAGGACATCAAAAAAAATGTTGAAAAGCTGGGTCTGAGTAAAATTTCTGATCTTATCTTCATCAACGAAGAAAGCTGGAGGATTCGTGAGGAAACAGAAAAACAAGCCTTATTTATTTGGCAACAAATAAAAGATTGCATCTACAAAGGCGTCAATAAAGAAGGAATCCTACCCGGAGGTTTACAAGTAAAACGAAGAGCTCCAGAGTTCAACCGTAGATTATTGGGCGAAAAAGTATATAAAAACAAAGAAGAATGGTACCAAATGATTGTGGAATCCAATAGGGATTTTAACCAAATCATGCGCTGGGTATCCTGCTTTGCCTTAGCAGTAAATGAAGAGAATGCCAGTTTTGGTCGTATCATTACCGCACCTACCAATGGAGCCAGTGGTGTAATTCCTGCTGTATTGATGTACTCCCAATTATTCACACAAAGCAAAAGCGATGACGACGTCATTCGTTTTTTACTTGTTGCCGGAGAAATTGGAACTTTATTTAAGAAAAATGCAACTATTTCTGCAGCCATGGGAGGATGCCAAGCGGAAATAGGTGTTTCCTCGGCCATGGCAGCCGCTGGACTTACAGAAATATTGGGCGGAAGCCCAGGACAAGTGTTAATGGCTGCAGAAATAGCCATGGAACATCATTTGGGTCTCACTTGTGACCCTATTGGTGGATTGGTACAAATCCCATGTATTGAAAGAAATTCTATGGGAGCCATGAAAGCCATAACCGCTTCACAAATTGCACTCGACAGCGATCCCGAAAGTGCAAAAGTAAGTTTGGATGCCGTGATACAATCGATGTGGGATACAGCACAGTCGATGAGCGAACGATTTAAAGAAACCTCTGAAGGTGGATTGGCCATATCGGTTAATGTTCCGGAGTGTTAAGATTAGAGGTTAGAAGCTTAGAAGTTAGAGGTTAGAAGCTAGAGGAAAGAATATAACGAATATAATCTGGGTAATGCATGAGATGTAAGATTGCTTACTTTAAAATTTCTTAGTCAAAATCTCCTGAAACGCCTAATCCGAACAAAGCAAAATCATAGATTGCTGGATCTTCCGGATTGAATTGCCTGAGTTGTACATCCAATTCTTCCACTGTTTTCCAATCGTTTTGTTTTCTTTGGATAAGATTTAGTTTTCTGGATATATTTCCGGTATGCACATCCAAAGGAATAGAAAGTACGGATGGGGATATGTTTTTCCATAATCCAAAATCTACTCCGCGATTGTCATTTCTTACCATCCACCTCAAGAACATCATGAGTCTTTTGGCAGACGAATTTTTATAAGTTGAGGCTACATGTTTTTGGGAGCGATGCCCAATATTTTCTTTTAAAAATTCGATTCTAAATCGCTCAATGGCATAATAGCAATTCGTCTCCCCGTCTTGTACTAAAAACAAGTCTTCCATGCTTTTGTAGGAATGATACAAGGATTGTAAATTCAACAAAAAAACCTTAAAATCTTCAGCACTAAAAGTCCTATGTATGGCTTTATCCGATAGCTTTAATAAATCATCTTCTTTAAAATTCAACACAAAATCATAAGGAGAATGCCCCATAAAATCCAACATTTTGTAAGCATCTTTAATGATGGATTTTCTGTTTCCCCATGCTATCGTTGCTGCAAGAAAGCCAGCAATTTCTATATCTTGCCGTTTTGAAAACAAGTGCGGAATTTGGATGGGATCGTCCTGTATAAAATCTACATGGTTGTATTGATCGGCTTTTTCATCCAAAAAAGACCGAAGTTCATCAAAATTCATTTTCTTATGTCGCTATTTATTGTTTTTTAAAGATCATTTGGAAACCAAACGAAGTGATTCGACGATGACAATCGCCTATATTTATCTATGTTTATATTCAAAAACTTGTGAATGCCTATTTTGTGAGAAGTTATATTGTTACTACTTCCAATACTTTTGGCAAATAAGTTGGTGCAAAAATAGGTTCAGCTTCTTTTTTAAACACAGAAACATCCAGATATCGATTGGAAAAGTGACCCAAAATAAGTTTGCCCACTTTTGCTTTCTGGGCTATGGTTGCCGCCTCCAGCGCTGTGGTATGTCCTGTAAAATCTGCCATTTCTTTTAGTTCGTGCAAAAAAGTAGCTTCATGGTACAATACATCTACCCCTTCAATTATAGGAATAATGGATTCGTTGTATCGGGTATCACTGCAAAAAGCATAGGAAACCGAAGGGTTAGGATCTTTTGTTAAGTTTTCATTTTTCAACACAAAACCGTCGCTCAGTACAAAGTCTTTTCCTTTTTTCAAAAGATGATAATCGCATGTTTCAATTTCAGGGTATTTAACAATTTCCTGCATATTCAGGTGTCTATCTTTTGGTTTTTCTTTAAATAGATAACCGTTGCAATATATCCTATGATCGAGTGGTATGGTAAACACTTCTACCTTATTGTCTTCGAAAATTAGTTCTGATTTTTTGGATGTAAGTTCGTGGTACACCAATTCAAAGCCTTTGTTGGTTTCGGACAAACGGAAAATAGTTTCCAGCATTTCTTTTATTCCTTTGGGACCATAGATATGGAGTGGTGTTTCCCTTCCCAATAACCGAAAGGAGGAAATAAGACCTGGCAAGCCAAAGCAATGATCCCCATGGAGGTGGGAAATAAATATATGATTAATTTTTGAAAATTTTGCTTTCGCTCTTCGCATTTGCACTTGTGTTCCCTCGCCACAATCAATCAAAAAAAGTCTTTCACCCATTTCCAGCAATTGTGCTGTGGGTGATGAATTGACGGTTGGTATTGCCGAATTAAATCCTAATATGGTTAGTTTTGCACTCAAAATAATGCGATTTTATTTTTATAAATTTTTCAAGAATAGGTCAAAGGCTTTTTTTCGATGACTGATTTTATTTTTATCCTCCGAAGGCATTTCTGCAAAGGTTTTATCGTAGCCATTGGGCACAAAAATAGGATCATAACCAAAACCTTGATGCCCTTTGTTTTCTGTTAATAAATGACCTTCTACCCTTCCTTCAAAAAAACGAGCACCTTGTTCGTCATACAAGCATAGAACCGTGATAAAATAGGCACTTCGGTTTTCTTTTCCCTTCATTTCTTCCAATACTTTAGCAATATTTTTTTCGAAATCGTGATTGCCTGCATAACGAGCCGAATAAATCCCAGGTCTGCCATCCAAAGCATTGACTACCAATCCAGAATCATCTCCAACGGAAGGAATTCCTGTTTTCTCAAAACAATATTTGGCTTTTATCAGTGCATTGGCTTCAAAGCTATCTCCATCTTCAACAATTTCCTCATGCAAATCCATATCAGAAAGGCTTTTAACACAAAAATCACTTCCTAAGATTTGCTGAATTTCTTCTTTTTTATGTAGATTATGGGTGGCTATTAATAATGGTTTCATTCGGTTTAATATCAATTTAAGTGTCGTTATATTTATGAAGTTTTGTTTATATGTTTATGAAAAAGAAAACCAAAAATGAGAAGCACAACAATTCCTACGATTAAAATAATGAATTCCGATACTAAAAAAAGATGAGCGAAATTTTCTACTTCAAATTTAGAAATCATAAGCGAGGCAATTCCATTATTAAACGCATGTAGCATAATAGGAAGAACCAAAGATTTTGTTTTATAATAGACAAAGCCCAAAACCAATCCAAGCATAAAAGCACCAACTGCTTGCCACGGATAACCATGGATTAATCCAAAAATAGCTGCTGAAAAAACAATGGCTTTGGCAGGACTTACCTTCATATTCAACATTCCTTTCATGATGATGCCTCTAAATAAAAGTTCCTCTAAAATAGGGGCAAAAATTACCGTCATCAGTACCATAGGCCAAGCCGATGAAGTTATATTCTCCATCTGTTGGGAAAAAGATTCGTATATAGGGCCAAAGAAAGAGCCACTTATAGGAATGAGCGATACAATATACTCGGAAACGAACATCATTCCTACCATCATTCCTAATGCTAAAACCCCAGTAACAACTGTCAGTTTTGAGTTAAAACCTTCCCAAGACAGTTGGTATGGTTTCATAAAAACGCCATAAAATATTGCGATTGGTGCAGACATTACTAAGAAATATGACAGGGGCATAAACCATTCAGATTTAGACCAATTTACTGTTGAAATAAAACTTAAAACCAACAAAATAGCACCAACCAATAGTTGAGCCAAGACAAAACCAGACACCAAAGTCAACACTTCTGCCCAGCCCATTTTAAAGTATTTTTCATCTCCTATTGCTATGTTTTCTTTAGGCATTATTTGTTCTATTTCCATCGATAAGTAGTTAGGAATGGCAAAGATAAATTTTTGAAATTCAAATAAAACAAAAAAAACAAAAAATCTAAACGATAGATCATTTTCACAATTCATTAAAAAACACGATTTTTGCAGATAAAATTTTTAAGAATGTCTTTATTACAAGAAATCGCTAAACGAAAAACCTTTGGAATTATATCTCACCCCGATGCTGGTAAAACTACACTTACAGAAAAGTTACTTCTCTTTGGTGGAGCCATTCAGGAAGCAGGTGCTGTAAAGTCAAATAAAATAAAAAAGGGAGCCACTTCCGACTTTATGGAAATTGAAAGACAAAGAGGGATTTCCGTAGCAACTTCCGTTTTGGCATTTGAATATAAAGACCACAAAATAAATATTTTGGACACGCCGGGTCACAAGGATTTTGCAGAAGATACCTATCGTACCCTAACCGCCGTAGATTCGGTAATTGTGGTAATTGATGTAGCAAAAGGGGTGGAAGAGCAAACCGAAAAGTTGGTGCAGGTGTGCAGAATGCGCAACATACCAATGCTGGTTTTCATCAACAAATTGGACAGAGAGGGAAAAGATGCTTTCGATCTTTTGGATGAAGTAGAGCAAAAATTAGGACTTACGGTTTGTCCTTTATCTTTACCCATTGGTATGGGGGCCGATTTCCAAGGAATTTATAATATCTGGGAGAAAAACATTGAATTCTTCCTCGAAGAAAAGAAACAAAAAATTGGTGCGTCTATTAAAATAGACAATGTACACGATACCCAAGTGGAGGAAATGATTGGCGACAAAGCGGCACAAACCCTTAGAGATGAGTTGGAATTGGTAGAATCGGTTTATCCGGAATTTAACCGAGACGATTATATGAAAGGAGATTTGCAACCGGTATTTTTCGGGTCGGCTTTGCATAATTTTGGCGTTAGAGAATTATTGGATGCCTTTATAGACATTGCTCCCATGCCACAGCCCAAAGAGGCCGATGAACGATTGGTACAGCCAGAAGAGAAAAACTTCACAGGATTTGTCTTTAAAATCCACGCCAATATGGACCCAAAACACAGAGATCGTTTGGCATTTGTAAAAATTGTTTCAGGAACTTTCAAAAAGAACGAAAATTACCTCTTGGTAAGAGAAGGCAAAAAAATGAAATTCTCTTCACCCAATGCATTCTTCGCCGATAAAAAAGAAGTAGTGGACGAGAGTTTTCCTGGCGACATTGTGGGATTGCACGACACCGGTAATTTCCGAATTGGCGACACCCTTACTGCTGGAGAGAAAATTAGTTTCAAAGGAATCCCAAGCTTTTCTCCGGAACACTTTAGATACATCAACAACACCGATCCTCTTAAAGCCAAGCAACTGGCCAAAGGAATCGATCAATTAATGGACGAGGGAGTTGCCCAGCTTTTTACCTTGGAAATGAATGGCAGAAAAATTATAGGTACCGTAGGCGCATTGCAATATGAAGTAATCCAATATCGTTTGGAGCACGAATATGGCGCCAAATGTAGCTACGAACCATTGTCCATACACAAAGCTTGTTGGGTAGAAGCCGATGAAAAATCGGAAGAGTTCCGAGATTTTGCAAGATTAAAACAAAGATTCCTAGCCAGAGATAAGTACGACCAATTGGTTTTCTTGGCAGATTCTTCTTTTACCATACACATGACTCAGGAAAAATTCCCGAATGTAAAATTGCATTTCATCAGCGAATACAAAAAATAAATACTCTATTTTTCCTAAGAATTAATTACATTTGAAAACCATTAACCCATCAAAAAACTCCTATGCGTAACTACCTTAATTTATTGGAAGATATTTTAAAAAACGGAAGCGATAAAACAGACAGAACAGGCACAGGTACTAGGAGTCTTTTTGGCTATCAACTGAGGTATGATCTTTCTAAAGGTTTCCCTTTGGTAACTACAAAAAAAGTACATCTAAAATCTATTATTTACGAATTACTTTGGTTTTTAAAAGGCGACACCAATACGCAATATTTAAAAGAAAATGGAGTAAGCATTTGGGATGAATGGGCAGATGAAAACGGAAATTTAGGACCTGTGTATGGTGCACAATGGCGCAGTTGGAAAGACGCAGACGGAAAATTAATTGACCAAATTACCGAAGTAATCGATCAAATTAAAACCAATCCTGACTCCAGAAGACTGATTGTTTCCGCCTGGAATGTTGCCGAGCTACCACAAATGGCATTGGCACCTTGCCATGCATTTTTTCAGTTTTATGTCGCTGATGGTAAATTATCATTACAATTGTACCAAAGATCGGCAGATGTGTTCTTAGGAGTTCCTTTTAATATTGCCAGTTATGCTTTGCTGCTCATGATGGTGACACAAGTATGTAATTTAGAAGTGGGCGATTTTGTACATTCCTTCGGCGATGTACACATATACAACAACCACTTCGAGCAGGTACAAAAGCAATTAGAAAGAGCGCCAAAAGCATTGCCTACCATGAAATTAAATCCAGAAATTAAAGATATTTTTGAGTTTAAATATGAGGATTTCACCTTGGAAAATTACGATCCACATCCGGGAATAAAAGCTCCTGTTGCTATTTAATAATCAATTTTCAAGTAGAATAATTTCTAAGATTCGTGTAACAAAAACCAAAAAATAAATACCAATAAGTTTAGGAAATATTTCCTGAACTTTTTTGTTTATATAAATTAAAACCTCAACATTTTACAAAGCCGTTTTCATCCGATAATGATTAAAACTTTTTATGGATAAAACAATGACATTTAACCATTAAACAATGAATATCATTTATGAAATCGCCATTAACAAGTTTTTGTACACAATTAATAATCATCGACTCCATAAAAAAAATAAAAATATGGAGATAAACACCCATGAAGATTTGGCGATTGACTTCGTCGAACCACTTCGTTAGATTTACATATGACCATTAAAAAACAATAAAAATCTACATATGAAAAAAGTAATCATTTCTGTTTTTATTCTTACCGCTTTTCTTTCTCAATCCGAAATGAAAGCACAAAGCGAAACCTCTGGTAGAGATGCTGTTTACAGAGCTACCCACACCAAAACCACAGAGCTAAAACATACCAAACTTAAAGTAAACTTCGACTACGAAAAAGAACAATTGAACGGGGAAGAATGGCTTACCGCAAGTCCTTACTTCTACCCTAGCGATTCTTTGGTTCTCAATGCCAAAGGAATGCTGATACATGAAGTTTCTATGGATATGAAACCATTAAAATACGATTATAAAAACGATATTCTGCACATTAATTTGGGTAAAACCTATCAAAAAAATCAGGATTATACGGTGTATATCAAATATACGGCAAGACCCAATGAAGTAAAACAGAAAGGATCGGCAGCCATTAATGATGCCAAAGGCTTGTACTTCATTAATGCACAAGGAAAAGATCCCAACAAAGCAACACAAATCTGGACTCAAGGAGAAACAGAATCTTCGTCGGCTTGGTTTCCTACCATTGATAAAACCAACCAAAAAACCACACAGGAAATTGAAATGACCGTACCGGACAAATATGTTACCCTGTCCAATGGTTATCTAAAAAACTCAACAAAAACCGGAAACGGACTTAGAACCGACCATTGGGTGATGGAAAAAAGACATTCTCCTTACTTATTCTTTATGGGCGTTGGTGACTATGCCGTTATCCGTGATAAATGGAGAAATATCCCTGTGGACTATTATGTAGAAAAAGAATATGAACCTTATGCCAAGCAAATTTTTGGAAACACACCAGAAATGATGGAATTTTTCTCCAAAAAACTCAATTATGACTATCCTTGGAATAAGTACGCACAAATTACGGGACAAGATTACATCTCCGGAGCTATGGAAAATACCACCTGTACTTTACATGGTTCTTCGGCACAACAAAAACCAGGTCAGCTGATTGATGAAAATAAATGGGAAGATGTTATTGCCCACGAATTATTCCACCATTGGTTTGGCGATTTAGTAACAGCCGAAAGCTGGAGTAACCTCACCGTAAACGAATCTTTTGCTAACTATTCAGAATATCTTTGGAACGAATATAAATATGGCAAAGACCAAGCCGATTATCATTTGATGAAAGATGTAGGAATGTATTTGCACAACCCTGGCGATTTCAATAAGGATTTGGTTCGATTCAACTATGCTTCAAGAGAAGATATGTTCGATTTGGTAACATACCAAAAAGGAGGTGGAATCCTTCACATGCTGAGAAATTATTTGGGCGATGATGCTTTTTTTGCAGGCATAAACGATTTCCTAAAAACCAATGAATACAAAAACGCAGAAGCCCACCAACTAAGATTATCTTTTGAAAAAATTTCGGGTAAAGACCTCAACTGGTTTTTCAACCAATGGTATTTTGGCAATGGAAATCCAAAAATTTCCTACAGCTATACCTACGATCCAATGAAAAAAGAAACCTCGGTAAGCATCAATCAAAACCAAAGCGAATACTTCCAATTTCCGCTTACGGTGGATGTTTTTGTGGATGGAAAAGCACAAAGGCAAAAAATTTGGGTGGATGCCAAATCCAAAAACACCTTCATCTTTAGCGCTACTAAAGCACCAGACTTGGTTTCCATTAATCCGGATGGAGTATTATTGGCAGACATAGATGAAAATAAAACAGCAGAACAATATCTTACACAATATTTAGGGACAAAAGATTTTTACGGCAGATACCAAGCCATTCAAAAAATTTCTGAAATGGCCACCAAGAACGATGCTGCCACAAAGGCACTCGGTGCAGCACTTAAAGACCCTTTCTTCCGTGTTCGTATCAAAGCATTGCAAGGAATAGATTTGGGACAACCCAATATGGCTAAAAGTCTAAGTACAGAAGTTGAAAAAATAGCCAACAACGATCCTAAAACACTAGCACAAGCCGCTGCCATAACCGTTTTGGCCAAAACGAACAATCCAAAATACGCTTCCATTTATGAAAAAGGAAGTACCGCCGTTTCCAATGCCGTAAAAGGAGCTTCTATACTAGGAATTTCTAGTTTAAATCCAGAAAAAATTGCAGGTTCTCTAGCACAAATTGATTTAGAAGATGCCAATGAAGAATTGATCAACAAGTTGCTTCCTATAATTGTGAAAAACAAAATAGAAAAGCAAATGCCTGCCATAGGACAGTTAGTCGCATTTTATCCTTTCTTAAAATTCCAAGATCCGGAATTGGGCAAGACTGCTGAAGAAGGATTCAACTGGATTATGTCTTCGGACAACTTGAAAGCAACCGAAAGCATTACCAAAGTTTTGCTTCAGGCAAAATCACAAATCCCAGACAATCCCCAAATAAAAATGATGCTCTCCCAAATGTTGAAAGATGGACTGAACAAAAAAATGGAAGTTCTGAATAACAATCCAAAAAGCAGTACCCTACACCAACAAATAGACTCCATTAACAAAGCAATTGAAGCTTACAAATAAAATAATCCTATTTTTATTGTAAACTATAGAACCTTGCTCTCCTGAAGAGTAAGGTTTTTTTATTGAATAAAAGCCGAACATTCGTATAAAAACCCTATTTTTGCAACTTGAAAAAATTGAGAAGGAACTCCCATGAAAACCATCAATAACCTCAACAATTACAAAGAAAACTCCCCATTGGTTTTGTCCATTGGTATGTTTGATGGGGTACATCTGGGACATCAATCCATCATCCATCATCTAAAGGAAATAGCTGCACAAATTCCCAATTCACAAACGGCCATCCTCACCTTTTGGCCACATCCACGATTGGTTTTCAACCCAAAAGACAATCTCCAACTTCTAAATACCATAGAAGAGAAATCCCAATTATTGAAAAATATAGGAATAGACCTACTTTTTCTTCAGGAATTCGATGAGGAATTTAGAAATTTGAATGGGGAAGATTTTGTGCGTCAAATTTTAGTCGAAAAACTCAAAGTTTGCTATTTAGTTGTAGGACACGACCATGTTTTTGGAAAAAACAAAAGTGGCGACTTTTCTTTACTTCAAAAATTAGCTCCCGAGTTGGGCTATAAAGTGGAGCAAATGAAAGCCGTAAATATGCACAACGACCATGTTTCTTCAACCAAAATTCGACTTGCTTTACAAAATGGGAATACCCCATTAGCCAATGAAATGCTGGGCTACTCCTACTCCATTTCAGGAAAAGTTATCCATGGTAAAAAAATTGGCAGAACCATAGGTTTTCCTACGGCCAACATAGAGGTGAACGATATAAAATTGCTCCCACAAAAAGGAGCTTATATTGTAGAAGTAGAGTTAAAAAACCAAACCTACAAAGGCATGCTGAGTATAGGAACCAACCCAACAGTCAATGGTGTACAACTAAGCACTGAGGTTTTTATTTTAGATTTTAACCAAGATATCTACGGAGAAAACATTAAAATAAATTTCAAAGATTATCTGCATGCAGAAATCAAATTCGATTCTTTGGAACAACTAATCGACCGGTTGAAGGAAGACGAAACGCTCACTAGACAATATTTTTCCTAAATAGTATCTAAAATTTCTGCTTTTACTTTTTTGGTAAGCGATTGGAAAACCAAATCATAGGAATGACGGATGAGTTCCCATATTAGCTCTGGTCTCAAACCATCGCAGCAAACAGAATTCCAGTGGGTTTTGTTCATGTGATAAGCACCATTGATCTGTGTATATTTTTCTCTTAACTCTTCCGACCATTCGGGATTGGCTTTAGCTGAAAACACCAAAGGCTGCGACGCTAAATCCAGTAATAAAAACATTTTCCCGCCCACTTTAAAGACCAAAGCCGTATCATTAAAGGGAAAACCTTCGGTAACCCCCATTTTATTAAGGCAAAATTCTCTAATTTCATTTGCTTCCATGGCAGCTTCATTTTTATTATCCATCAAATGTAGTATTTTTACCATTAAATCAACAATGAAAATGAAAGCAGTAGTCATAGGCGCATCGGGAGCCACAGGAAAAGATTTGGTAAATCAACTTATACATCATTCACAAGTGGAAAGCGTACGGATTTTGGTAAGAAAACCTATGAACATACAGCATGATAAGTTGGAAGAAATCGTTATAGATTTTGATGATTTTTCAAACTGGAAAAATGAAGTACAAGGCGATACGGCGTTTTGCTGTTTGGGAACTACACGAAAAGCAGCCGGAAGCAAAGAAGCACAAAAAATAATAGATTTGGATTATCCTCTGGCATTTGCTTCGGCTGCGAAAGAAAACAAACTTAGGCAAATGGTATTGGTTTCTGCTTATGGAGCCAATGAGCAGTCGAGAATATTCTATTCCAGAATAAAGGGAATTTTAGAAAAAGAAATCATCGGTTTGCAATTCGAAAGTACTCTTATTTTCAGACCAGGATTATTGGTTCGAGAAAACAGTGACAGAATGGGCGAAAAATGGATGGTTTGTTTATTGAATTTTTTCAATCGGTTCCACCTCTTTAGTCGATATAAACCGCTTCCAACTTCAGTTTTGGCTAATGCGATGATCGAGTTTTCATTAAAAAAAGGACAAGGACAACAATGGCTACAACTGAACGAAATTGGAAAATAAAATCCAAAAAGTCACATGTTAAGCGATATGTTCTGACCGGGACCAACAAAACAAACTAAAAAAGTTTCGTTATAATGAAACTTTTATTGTCTTTGCTTCGTTGATAATTTAACGGATGGATAAACTTTTTGAAATAATATTTTTAGACGAAGCATTTGAGTTCTTGAAAGGATTGGATAGGAAGCATTACGAAAAAATACTTTACAATATTCGTAAAGCCCAAACCGAACACGACCCTGAATTATTCAAAAAACTCAATAATGACATTTGGGAACACGAAGTTTCAGCAAAGCTAATTTAGAACTTTATACCAAGGACTTCAATATAGACTGCTTGCTTTTTGGGATAAAACTTCTACGACTGAAACTTTGGTTATTTCAACACACGGATTTATAAAAAAGCGAAGTAAAGTTCCTGACAATGAAATTCAAAAAGCCATCGGGCAACGAACAAAATATTTTGAAGAAAAACAATTAAAAAGCAAGAAAAAATGAAAACATACACATTAGACCAAGTACAAGACGAGCTTATCGGGAAGATAGGAACTGCGGAAAGAGACCTTTTTGAGTATGAACTTCAAATGGACTTAATCGGAAAAGCAATTAAGCAAACCCGACAAGAACGGTAGTGTTCTAAAAAGTGTG
>JAFDZI010000043.1:330-6160 GCA_018266955.1 Bacteroidota bacterium | reverse complement strand
GGCTGATATTCACTTACTAACCATCCGTTAGCTTCGGGTTTTTAATGTACCTTACTTCCTATGCCAAAATCTGACGTTACCAACCGATTGAAAAGGCTCCGTAATCATTACCGTTTGGTGGTAATGAATGAGGACAGCTATGAGGAAGTGGTGCAATTTAAACTAACCCGTTGGAGCGTTTACGTGGTTTTGAGTGCCGTATTTATCATCATGATTGCGCTCACGGCCTCGTTGATTATATTTACTCCTCTAAAATACTATCTGCCCGGATCGGGCTACGGAGATGCCCGGCAAATGAAGGAATACCGGGATTTAAAGATCCGCACCGACTCGATGGAGCGGGCTATGTTGCAACAAAACCAATATTTTTCCGACCTCGAAAAAGTATTACAGGGTAAGGTGAAACCCAGGGATACCACCCGTTTAAAAATGCCCAAGCTGGAAGATTTTGATGATTAACCGGAGAGGGCAATGGGGATAAATATTTCCCAAATTATTAAAGAACACGCAATAATAGCACCTGGTTTACGTTAGAAAATGAATAATCCATTCCTTACCAAAAACCCTGAGCTATGTTCGGAATAAAATCAAAAGATGCCAGCCATCTTCCCATTGCGGGATGTACCATCATTGGTGCCGGAGTAATAATTTCAGGAAATATAGAATCGGAAGGCGACATTCGGATTGATGGCGTCCTTAAAGGGAATCTTTCCTCCAGGGCTAAAATTCTGCTTGGCCCCGAGGCGGTAGTAGAAGGGGATATCATGGCCCAGGAAGCCGATATACTGGGGCGGGTTCTGGGAAAGGTAAGTGTAAACGATATTTTATATCTACACGGGAAAGCCGTAATTGAGGGGAACATCCATACCTCTAAACTTCAAATTGATGCTACCGCCAGTTTTAATGGAGCCTGCCACATGGGGGCCAATGTGGTGGCATTTGGAAATGAGCAGTTGGCGAAAGCTGTAAATGAATAAAATAGATTCTAACCAGATGTTACTTCGCATTGCCGCATTTGCCACGCTATTCCTTGCAGGGATAGAGACTTTCTAATTTTTTCGGTTAAAAGCAGGTGAATAACCTGAACTTTCTACTCCCTTTGCCGTTTGGGTTTTACCTTTGCTGTTTATTGCCGGGGTACTAATTAAACTAATGATAGAAACCCAGGGGAAATCTAAAAGCAAATGATCCATTCGAAATTTATCTTTATTCCTTTAGTCCTTATTTTTATTTTGTGCAGCAGTGCGATATATTTTTTAAGGGATATCCTATCTTCTCATCATATCGACTGGCGCATTGTATTGGGAGCCAACCTCCTTTTTATGCTGTTGGCGTCTGTTTCAATTCTAATCCAGATTCGTTCTTTCCACAGTTCAAATCCGCATGCCTTTGTGAGGTCGGTAATGTCGGGCATGTTTTTAAAAATGCTTGGGGTAATTCTTGCGGTGGTGGGTTATGTATTCATTGCCGGAGATGGATTTAACAAGCGGGCGGTTTTTGCTTCCCTCCTGCTTTACCTGGTTTACCTTTTTTCGGAAGTGTTCTTTTCTGTGAGGTATTTAAAGCACCGGAAAACGAATGCCTAAAAAGGAAGTACCGCTCCATTCATTAAGAGATTATATCCCCGAAGGCACCTATGAACCGGTGCTGCATTATCTCCAGCTTTATCATGTTCACCTAACGATTACGCGTAAGCGGGAAAGCCTGTTAGGGGATTACCGGCATGCCCACCGTGGGAAGGCTCATCGTATAAGCGTCAACAGCAACCTCAATAAATACAATTTCCTCATCACCCTGCTGCACGAGATGGCTCACCTGGTTACATTTGAGCAATTTGGCAATAGAGTACAACCCCATGGCAGAGAATGGAAAAATATATTTAGCAGCATTCTCGCCCACTTTACCGGCAAGGGGTATTTCCCATCCGATATTGAAGCCAGTCTTTTAAAAACATTGAAAAACCCGGCTGCATCTACCTGCGGCGATGAAAACCTGTTGCGGGTATTAAAAAAATACGATAGTCCAAAGAAAGGTTTAAACCTGGTGGAAGACCTACCCAATGGGCAGTCATTTAAAATAAAAGGCGACAGGATTTTTATTAAGGGGGAAAAGATCCGTACGCGGTATCAATGTTTTGAACCCGCCACTAAAAAATGGTACCTGTTTAGCGGGTTGTATGAAGTGCAAATAGTAAATGGATAATTTTAATCGAGGAGGCGGGTTTCGCCACCGTCCAATAAAGGGATATCCGAGATTCCTGAGCCTGCAATTCCTTTTACGGAGCCAAAAAGGCCGCTGGTATTGAGCA
This sequence comes from Bacteroidota bacterium, assembly GCA_018266955.1. Classification (GTDB taxonomy): domain Bacteria; phylum Bacteroidota; class Bacteroidia; order Flavobacteriales; family Weeksellaceae; genus Amniculibacterium. Next base: position 3,852 of record JAFDZI010000043.1, on the reverse strand, counting down.
AAACTTTTTCCAATTGCTTTTCCCTTTCCTTCCAGTTCTTTTCCATTTGTGCTCTCTCTTTGCTGATGGCATCCTTCATATAAAAGAATCCTTCGGCGATAGCTTCCACATGGCTCCGGAACTCGTTGCCGGTGAGGTAATCGTACATCATCTGCATCTTCTCCCCTTTATTCTCGTTGCTGGCGCGCAGGCTGTGCAAATTGATAACCCCTTGCCGTAAGAGCAGTGCCACTCCCTGCACCTCCTCAAAACTGCAAACCCACACCCCTTCCCGTTCGCCAAATTTATCCATGTCTTTGGGAAATACCTGTGTTACGAGGATTGCCACGTCTGCATTCCGGTTGCGCTTATCGCTTTTCAATTTATCGACCCAGGCATGGTTCCAGCCTTTGGTGCGTTTGCTCTCGTAAATAATGCTTCCGCATTCTATGCCAAACTCATTCCGGATTATTTGGATGCAGTCTGCGCCTTCGGCACCCTTTTTCACTTCCGAAATCACATCAAAGGGAAAATACTCCCGCAACATTTCTTCCAGTAAGAGTTCTTGTGCTTCGCCCTGGCGCTGCATAGAGCTTTGTTCGGCCCGGCGCTTCATTTCTTCTGCCAGTTTACGCTGTTCTTCCAGTTGAATTTGCAGTTCCTTCATCTCCAATTGAGCCTTTCTTTCCTGGATAGCAAATTTTTGAGATTCCTGCTCACGTACCTGGCGCGAAATTTCTTCATTTGCCTGCTGAATTTTTCTTTGCATTTCGAGCGCCATTTCCTCTTCCTTCATCTTCATCTTCTGTTCCTTTTGCAATAACTCAAATTCTTTCTGGCGGGCAAGTTTTAATTTCTCTGCATTTTCTTCGTTGGCCTGTTGCAATAGTTTAATCCTGTTCTCAAAATCTCCACTCACCGTTTTCCGGATTTGCTCCTGCAATTCCGTTTCTAATTTTAATTTTTCCTGCTGAAGTTTTTGTGCAAAAATTTCATTTTCCTTTTTCTTTTTTTCTTCGAACAGAAGCATATCGTCTTCCAACTTCCTTTTTTCGCTGTCTAATTTGCCAAGCGACTTCTGCAGTTTTTCCTGGTATTCTTTCTGAAGGCGTTGTTCGATATCTTTTTCGAGAACCTTTTCTACTTCAAATGCATGGCCGCAATGTGGGCAGGAGATTGTATTTGCCATAGTGGGGTAAACGTTAGGTGCAAAATTAAGATGACCTGCAGCATTTGCAGGTCATCCTCTTACTGTGCGGCAAAGGAGATTCGAACTCCCACACCCTTTCGGGCGCTACCACCTCAAAGTAGTGCGTCTACCAATTTCGCCATCGCCGCATTGGGCGGCAAATTTAAAGAAATAGATTGAATGGATGAAGCCCTTTTTCTATTTTTTCAACTCGATCCGGAAGGTGGTGCCCTTGCCGGGTTCGCTGTTTTTTACAAACAATTCCCCCCTATGGTATTGGGAGATGATTCGCCGGCTGAGCGAGAGGCCCAGCCCCCAACCTCTTTTCTTGGTGCTGAAACCCGGTTTAAAAACAAGGGGAAGGTTTTTCTTACTGATCCCTTTCCCGGTATCGGTAATATCAATTACCACCCGGGCTGCTTCGTTATGAATTAAAATATCTATCCTCCCCTTTCCTTCCATGGCATCGAGGGCGTTTTTGAGCAGGTTCTCAATCACCCAGTCGAACAACGGGGGGTTTATCAAAGCCGTTGTTTCGGGATCGTCGTTCTTCACCTCAATGGCCACTTTATGGGTAGCCCGCTTACGCATATAACCTGCCATATTTTCTACTTGTGCCACAATATTCCCTTCTTCCAACTGGGGGGTGCTTCCTATTTTACCAAACCGGTCGCTTACCAGTTTCAGCCGTTCCACATCTTTACCGATTTCGGATACAATTTTTTCGGGCACCGATTCGCTTCGCAACACTTCCACCCATCCTTCCAGGGAGGTGATGGGAGTGCCCAATTGGTGGGCGGCTTCCTTGGCAAGACCGGCCCAAACCTGGTTTTGGGTAGATTTATTTCGGGCTGAAACGGCAAGAAGTGTAATTAAGATAAACAGCCCAATGATGATTAATTGCACGATGGGATAATATCGTACTTCCCGTTGCAATTTGGAATCGCCATAATAATACTTGTTAATCAGAACGGGATCCTCGCTAAACTTCACCAGGATGGGATCGTGCAGGTTTTTAAATTCCTGTACTTTTCTGCGGAGGTAATTGCTGTCTTTTTTGATGAGGTTGGTATCGAGGTTAAGGCTTTCTCCCAGTGGGTTGTCGTTTTCATCAGTACCCACAATGGGAATATCGGTGTTTTCGGAGGTGATGAGGTTGGTAAGGTTAAGGGTAGCATCTTCGGTAGTGGCTGCCCGGGCCTTTAGAGATTCAACCCATACATTTACTTTATGCCTTTCTTCCTCTGCAATTTTTCGGGCGATGTATTGCGAATAGAAGATGGTTCCACTGGCAATAATAATTGCAATGGTTGCCAACACCAGCCGCCAGTTGAAGAGATTTGAAAACATAGGTTAAAAATACATAATAATGAGTGGCCTCTGCCTCTTATTAAATATATTAAGTTTGTAATAAATAGCCGCTTCATAGCAGCACTGCCGATGAACGAAATGCGACGCAACGATGTGGAAGGAAGTACGACGGCCGGGTCAATAAATAAACCCCGGGTAGCAGTAGTCATCCTGAATTGGAATGGCAGCAACTTTCTTCTTAAATTTTTGCCTTCGGTACTTGCTTCCACCTATCCCAATTTGGAAATTGTTGTGGCGGATAATGCCTCCACCGATGATTCGGTTGCCCTAATGAAGGAGAATTTTCCGACCGTTACATTATGGGTAAATAAAAGAAATGAAGGCTATGCCGGGGGGTATAACAGCGCGCTGAAGCAGGTGGATGCCGAAATTTTTGTGTTGTTGAACAGCGATGTGGAAGTTACCCCGGGATGGATAGAGCCTATTGTGGCGTTACTGGAGAGTGACCCCGATATTGCTGCCTGCCAGCCCAAAGTTTTATCCTTCCATAAGCGCGATCAGTTTGAGTATGCGGGCGCATCGGGTGGCTGGATTGATCGTTTCGGGTATCCGTTTGCGAGAGGAAGGGTGTTTGATGATTGCGAAACAGATACGGGACAATACAACAATGCAGCACCTTGTTTTTGGGCTACCGGCGCTGCTTTATTTATCCGTTCCGAAGACTTTAGGAAGTTGGGAGGATTTGATGTAGCATTTTTTGCCCACCAGGAGGAGATCGACCTTTGCTGGAGGTTACACAGAATGGGGCGCGAGGTTTATGTACAACCTGCCTCGGTTGTGTACCATGTGGGAGGCGGTACATTAGCCAGCAGCAGCCCGCAGAAAACCTATCTCAATTTTAGAAACAACCTGTTTCTTTTATATAAGAACCTTCCGAAAATGAAATTACTGATCCTGCCTGCCAGGATGCTGTTAGATCTGGTTGCGATGATGCGGATGTTGATGAAGGGAGAACTGAAGATGGTCTGGGCCATTCTAAAAGC
>JAFDZI010000043.1:0-288 GCA_018266955.1 Bacteroidota bacterium | reverse complement strand
TACAGAAACCAAAGGGAAAAATTATGAGGGAATGTACCGCGGATTACTGGTTTGGGCTTATTTTGGGAGGAAGAAAAAGCGGTTTTCTGAAATTGTTGGAGATAAAACTTGATGTTTTAAAACAAGGCCTTATTTTTGTGACGAAAATAAATTTACATGGAGCAGGAAGTTATTGAAACCAAACAACATGATGTACGATATAGCTGGGTGTCCACGTCCCGCTTTTTATTTTATCTTGAAGTTTTTGCGATGGTAGCATTTTTGGTTGGTGGCAGCTATGGGCTTTAT
>JAFDZI010000042.1:6651-7174 GCA_018266955.1 Bacteroidota bacterium | reverse complement strand
TGTTACTGGCCGGATGTTTTATGCGGGATTCCGGTATAAGTTAAAGTAAACAACGCTTTTTACCTAAAGGGTTCTTTCTTAGAAAAAGTTTGTCTTTTTCGACTGGCTATTTCTGGGATAGAGCCCTTTTCCTTTTTTTCGTAGGCAAACACGATGATCCTTTATTTTATGGTGAAGAAGGGTTGAAGAATCATTCAAATTCTTTAGTGAGAAAGTTTTTAATTTATTGATATTCAATTTTATACAAAAGGAGAAATAAAATCAGGAAAATTAAACAGTAAAAAAGTACTTTAATACTTTTATTTAAACTTTTCTCTTTAATTTTGTGGCTCATTTTTGATTTACTCATTAAAAAATAACAAATGGAAACAGCGCAGGAAACGATAATCAATGTTCCCGAAATCGAGCCCCGGTTAAAACATCTTACCATTTTTCAAACTTTCGACAGCATAAAACCCGGCGAGAGTTTCATCATCCACAATAACCACGATCCCCGGCCGGTGTATTTTCAATTGCAACAAAT
>JAFDZI010000042.1:1418-6568 GCA_018266955.1 Bacteroidota bacterium | reverse complement strand
TTTTGGCTGAAGATGCAGTTACAAAATCGCCTCAAAATGAAACCATCGTGAATGTTCCCTCTCTTGAACCCCGGTTGAAACATCCAACTATTTTCAGGGTATTCGATGAATTGAACCCTGGGGAAAGCATGATTATCCATAACGACCATGACCCCAAACCGGTGTATTACCAATTGTTGGGCGAAAGGGGCGATATTTTTACCTGGCATTATGTAGAACAAGGCCCCATTTGGTGGGATATCCGCGTTACAAAAAGAAAAGAGGAAGATGCAGAAACGGTAGGACAGATTGCGGCTAAGGATCTGCGTAAGGCAGAAGTTTTTAAAAAGTATGGAATCGATTTTTGCTGCGGTGGAAAGAAAACCGTGAAAGAAGTTTGCAACGAAAAAGGGATTGATTATGCAACCGTAGAAAAGGAATTGCAAACCACCACAAGTGGCATAACAGGTGCAAATAATAACTTCAACGAATGGAACCTTGATTTCCTTGCCGATTATATTATTAATACCCACCACAACTATATCCGGAAATATCTACCCGAACTTCGGGGCTATGCTACCAAGGTAGCCCGGGTGCATGGTGCTCATCACCCCGAACTCATTTCTATCAACCAACTGGTGGAAGATATAAATGAAGAACTCTCGGATCATATCGCCACAGAAGAGAAAGTGTTGTTCCCACTGGTTAAAAAAATCGTTCTTGCAAAAACTAACGGCACCGCTTATACTACCGAAGGCGGGCTTACACTCGAAAACCTGACCCGGGATATGGAGAATGAACACCGGAATGTAGATAACCTTTACCAGGAAATTCATAAGTATAGCAACCATTTTGCCATTCCGTCGGATGCATGCGCCAGCTATTCTTTATTTTATAAAATGCTGGAAGAATTTGAAAACGACCTGCACGTACATATCCATCTCGAAAACAATATCCTATTCCCCAAGGCGGTGGAACTGGAGAAAACCCTTTCTTAATAAATTTGCCCGGTTGGCCTTGCTGAATAAAGCAGGGCCTTCCCGGTAAATTCATTGGTAACTTTAAAAATGGTTTACTATGGAAATGAAAGAAGCTTATAAAAATGAACGGTTTAAGGTATTGAATGTATCATTGAAGGCAGGGGAGTCGATGCCCCTTCATAAGGCATCTTCTGATGCATTTGTTATCAACCGAAAAGGGAAGGGGAGAATCCGTTTTTCTGATAAAGAAGTATTGCTGACGGAAGGAGAAACTATTCTCATAAAGGCGAATGAGCCCCACAAAATGGATATCCTCGAAGATTTTAGTTCATCCATCATCCTCGAACCAGAGGCAAAGATCGATTTTGTATAAACTTTCTATTTTTCAACTTTATTCTAAATTATTTTATGCATCTAAAACTCTTTCTCCTGGCTGGTATTTTTCTGGTATTTTCTTCTTGTAACAATTCTTCCAACCCCAACGATGGCAGGGAAGTAGTTCATCATACTGTGAGCGATAATGAACATCAGGTGAGATCCGACTCATCCGAACTGGCATTAAATAATGGGGCTAAATGGCAGACCGATGCCAGTACACGCACTCATGCACAAGCATTAAACAAGCTGTCCGAAGAATTTGAAAAGGCTTCCAAAAATGGACTGGATACGTATCATGCATTTGCAGATAAAGCACAAAATGAATTACAAGAGCTCATTAATGGCTGCACCATGAAAGGCCCCGATCATGATGCACTTCATCTATGGTTGGAACCAGTTCTTGCGGATGTTAAAAACCTGAAGAACAGCGATAATACCAATGAAGCCGAAATTGCTGTAAATTCTTTCTTTAGTAATGTAAAGAAGTTTAACCAATTTTTTAACTGATGTTGATTAACGAACAAACTAAGATTGCTGCTCTTTTGAAACATCATCCGGATGCGTTGGAAACCATCGTTTCCCTCAGCCCCGATTTTAAAAAGCTCCGTAATCCCCTGCTTCGGAAACTAATGGCGGCACGAACAAGCATATCAATGGCGGCAAAGGTAGGAGGCGTTAAGCCCGAAGATTTTTTTAAGGCATTGGCCCCTTTGGGATTTGAGGTGGATAGAAATTCACCGCTTCCTATGGAAAAACTGCCATCTAAAAATGAAATGCCCCAATTTTTAAAAGAACTCCCTGCTGAACAATTGGTCTCTTTTGATGTTCGCGAAATTCTATCAGGAGGAAATGATCCATTACGGCAAATTCAACAGAAAGTTAATTCCCTCAGGCAAGGGGAAGCACTTAAGATCATCAATTCATTTGAACCTGTGCCCCTGATTAGTTTGCTGGGAAAACAGGGCTTCCAGACTTATGTTAATACGATCAATGAAAATCTGGTAGAAACCTTCTTCTATAAAACCACAGCAGGAAAGGCGCCTAAACTGGAAGCTGAGGCTTCCTCATCCGGCGACTGGGAGGAGGTAATGAAACATTTTGAAGGCCGTCTACAGCCGATTGATGTTCGCCATCTTGAAATGCCGATGCCCATGATGACTATCCTCGAAACATTGGAAACGCTCCCTGCAGCAAAAGCTTTATATGTGCACCATAAACGCATACCGGTATTTCTTCTTACAGAATTGAAAGACCGGAAATTTGATTATCGTATTAAGGAAGTACAGGAAGGGGAGGTTTACCTGCTGATTTTTAAAGCCTATTAACCGCATGTTTGCCCTTCAGTCAAATAATGGGTTACAGCAAACTACAAGTTATAAAGTGGTACTGCCTTTTTATATATTTGCTGCATTTTCATTTTTAGTGGCAACTAGTTTGTTGTTGATTCATTCAGATATAATTCATCAGCATTATTTCCAGCCCTATACGCTTGCCATTACCCACATCATGGCGTTAGGGTGGGGTACTATGATCATTCTTGGAGCATCCCATCAATTGCTTCCGGTGTTGATTGAAGGAAAACTGGATAGTAATTTATTGGCCTATTTAACCTTTGCCTTTACCGCCTCCGGGATTCCTTTTCTCGCTTTTGGTTTTTATGTATTTAATACCGGCTGGCCGATGCAAACAGGGGCTGTTTTAATCAACCTCGGCGTAATATGTTATCTTACCAATGTAATAAGCAGTATTTATGAAAGCAAAAAACATGATGTACATGCCTGGTATATGGCTGCTGCATCCTTCTGGCTATTCTCCACTACTTTTTTCGGTCTGCTTCTCGTATTCAATTTTACCTATAATATCCTTCCGCAAAATTCCATTTCCTATTTGTCTATTCATGCCCATCTCGGTTTAATCGGATGGTTCCTGATGCTGATTATTGGCGTCTCTTCCCGCTTAATTCCAATGTTCCTGATTTCAAAATACACAAACGATAAAAATCTTTGGTGGATTTTCCTGTGTATTAATTTTAGTTTGCTAAGTTTTATTTTATTGAAACTTATAGTGGCACCTGCTTTTTATTTTTACATTCCCCTTTTCCTTATCGTGCTGGCTGTTATTCTCTTTGGATATCATTGCCGAAGCGCTTATAAAGTTCGAATTCGCAAAGCAGTGGATGAACAAATGAAAATGTCGCTGCTTTCAGTTGCCCAGATGGTATTGCCGTTGGCTACGCTCCTTATTGTACTTGCCTTCCTGCCAGCCGACCAATACCCGCAACTGGCATTGCTTTATGGCTTTTGCATTTTCTTCGGGTGGATTACGGCTATCATATTTGGCATGACCTTTAAAACCCTGCCTTTTATAGTTTGGAATAAAGTTTACCGCGATAGGGCTAATAAGGGTAAAACACCTGTTCCTAAAGAACTGTTTAGTGAAAAGGTATTTAATGGAATGTCGATTTTTTATATTGCAGGGTTCCTGATTTTTGCATTGGGTATCGTACTGCTGAACGGTATCCTTTTAAAACTTGGCGCAGCCTGCCTGCTGGTTGCGGCTATTTTGTATGTGTATAACGCCGGCATTACCTTATTTCATCAACCTAAAGAATTATGAATGTAATTTCGAACGATAGTATAAAATGCAGTCAGGCTTTATCGGATTTGTACAATGTATATGATCCGGAAATCGGATTGAATGTAGTTGACCTCGGATTGATTTACCAAATCGATTTTGATGAGGAAGCTAAACGGATAGATGCGGAAATGACGCTCACTACCCAGTTTTGCCCCATGGGTGAAAGCATTACCGGAAACGTAACGAAATCACTCACCAATAATTTCCCGGAATGGGAAGTTCATGTAAATCTTACATTTGAACCACCATGGGATTATTCAAAAATTTCACCCGAAGGACAAGAATTCTTAGGCAGATAAATTATGTTTAGTTATACATGTAAAACCGCAATAAAGGCTGTTATTTACCTTTCTGGTAAAAGTGCAGAAGGGGAGAAAGCAGGTATTAAAGATGTGGCTGAACACATTAATGCCAGTGAACACACCGTAGGGAAGATTCTTCAATCCCTTGCCAGGCAAGGACTGATCAACAGCGTGAAAGGCCCATCCGGTGGATTCTTTATTAATGAGGAACAACAGGAGCAACCAATTTCCAATATTGTGGAAACAATGGAGGGTAAGGGAGTCTTTAAAGAATGTGGTCTTGGGTTGAGTAAATGTTCAGAGAATCACCCCTGCCCCATACATGATGAATATAAGGTGGTTCGGGAAATGATTGAAAAAATTTTCCGGGTCAAAAAAGTAAGAGACCTTAGGGGGCCGGTTTCGCAGGGGATTGCTTACCTAATGGACTAAAAATGCGTGCATTGAATTAATCCTATTCTTAATTTTCAATCGCAATCCTTAGATCCTGGGAATTTCAAAATATGGTTTACGGTTCAATTATCTGTACCTTTCCGCAAATAATCGTTATTACCTTCTCTTGTTATCTGTAAATCCGGTTTATGGAAAATAAATCAAATGAGTCAACTCCGTTAAGGCCTGAGGGCGATAGACTTTTGAATGCGCCTCTGGTTGAAATTGATTTGAATAAATTTATTAGCCAGGTAAAAGGGGAGGCTTCCTGGGCGGATAGTGACCGGAATTCCATTACCCTCTTCAAGTCGGAAACCATGCGGATTGTTTTGGTTGGATTGCATGCAAATGCCGAACTTAAAACCCATACCACCCGATCGGTAATTAGTGTTCAGGTTTTAGAAGGTGAAATTAAATTTACCACCGAGGAACAGTCGGTGCT
>JAFDZI010000042.1:0-1293 GCA_018266955.1 Bacteroidota bacterium | reverse complement strand
ACAAAAATAATTCCTGTAGTGCAAACCCCTTTCCATCCTGCCTGGTCCCAGGCATAACTTCCTACAATGGAGCCAATGGTGCCTCCCAAAAAGAAGGAAGTCATGTAAATAGTATTTAACCGGGTACGGGCGCTGGGCAAAATAGATGTAACCCTTGTAAGATTTGGTATATGTGCACTCTGCATACCCACGTCAATTAGGATAATCCCGGCAATGATGATGACTATTGAAAGTTTCCCGTAAAAGAGAATACCATACCCCAATATCATGATGATAATCCCAACCTGCATAGGAAGTTTTGCTCCCTTTTTGTCATTGATAGCGCCAATAAGCGGGGAAACCAAGGCCCCGGCGAGTCCCACAACACCAAACAATCCGATTATTGAAAGAGAATAATTAAAGGGAGGTTTTTCCAATAAAAAAGCCATGGTGCTCCAGAATGCTGATAAGGCGCCGAATGTGCATCCTCCAATCCATGCACTTTTCCGAACTAATTTTTGCGAACGAAAAAGTTTTATTAAAGATGACATTAATACAAAATAGTTTCCCTTAAATCCTGGTCTTTCAGGGGGTATCATTTTATAAACCAGCAGGGCCATGGTTACCATTAATCCACAGGCAATCCAATACACGGTGCGCCATCCCCAAAGTTCAGCGGCTGCTCCGCTTAATGTTCTGGATAAAAGAATACCCGAAAGCAATCCGCCCATTATTATTCCAATTACTTTTCCTCTTTCATCATCCAACGACATATTGGCTCCCAGGGGTACAAATACCTGGCAGGCAGTAGCCGTTAATCCAATACAAATGCTAAAAAAATACAGGCTGCCTATATTTTGAGAAACAGCTACTCCGGCAACCGAAATGGCAGCCAATATATGCAACCAGGTAAGGAGGTTACGGCGTTGTACCATATCGCCAGCAGGAACAATAAAAAAGAGGCCAAGACCATAACCTAACTGGGAACATATATTGATCCAGGCAGCCCCATTTTCAGAAACTTGAAACACATCTGTTAAATCTCCGAGAAGGGGTTGGCAGTAATATAAATTGGCCACCATAATGCCACAGGCTGCTGCCATAAAGTAAGTTAGGGTCTTTGAAATCCCTCCCGGAGAGTTCCTTCCTGTATCAGAAAATTGTGGCATGCTAAAGTGCTACTTTATTTATTTGCAGGTTAGAACAAAATTTTGAAGTAAAAAGTTGATTTACATTATCACAATGAATTTGGCCACCTGAACCGGGTAAGCCAAATATCAGTAACCTTATTATGAATCCTGTTGTATTTCCTAT
>JAFDZI010000041.1 GCA_018266955.1 Bacteroidota bacterium | reverse complement strand
TTTAATTGTGCAATGGTCTTAATATGAAGACTAAAAAAAGCACCGTTTTACATTAATGAAAACGGTGCTTTTTTATTAGATACCCAACGATTACTTCCCTATCACTTCCACTATTGGATTGCCAATATTTCCACTTGGAAATTGTATTTTCAGCAAAGCACTCAAGGTAGGTGCAATGTCCGTCATATAGTACGCATGGTTACTCTCTCCTTTTTGCACACCCCATCCCATAAAGATGAGCGGAATATGTGCATCATAAGAATTCCAAACACTATGGGTGGTTCCTGTTTTGGAGTAAGTAGGCAGCATATTGTCTCTAGTTACCACCTGAATATCTCCACTTCGGGTACGATTCAGCCCATTGATGATTCTTTCTTTAATGAGCGAAGGTACGGTAGTCTCTTGTACTTTTTCTGCATCTACTACATATAAGAAATCCTGATTTTTCTTTAGAGATTCTATGGCGAATTTCTTTATGGTTTCCAAATCTAAATTATGCTCAGCCAGAACTTTTCTATCAAAATAGACTTGGTAATTTTGTGAGGAATTGACTATATTATCTACACCAAATTTTTCTTTCAAAATTCCATTCAATTGTTTTTTCATATTTTCTTCAAAAAAACCGGTAGGAATTTTATGTTCTTCTAAAAATCCCACTGAATGAGCCCCACCATGGTCTGCAGAAAGAAAAACCGTGTACTGGTCTTTCCCCACTTTGTTATCCAAATAATTAAAAAAAGCAGCTAAATCCCTATCCAATCGTAGATAAACATCTTCCACTTCTATAGAATTTGGGCCAAATTTATGTCCTGCATAATCGGTTGAAGCTAAGTTGATGGCCAAAAAATCGGTTACTACATCTTGCCCTAAGCCTTCTCCCAAAATTGAAGCTTCAGCCAATTGTAGTGTTAGGGTATTGCCAAAAGGCGTATAACGAATTTCGCCTTTCTTTTTTTCAAAATCTGCAGCTAAATTTTCATACGGAAAAGTAGGAGTTTTAGCAGAACCCAAAAGCCCTTCCCAAGCAGAGTTGTCTGGGGAACTTTCGGTATATTGTTGGATTGGCAAAAGCGTATTCCAACCTTTAGACACTAATTGGTTGGGGATTTTTTTTGCATTAAAATCTTTAATCCAATTGGGCAAATCGCTCATGTAATAAGAACTGGTAACAAAATTCCCAGTACTATCATCGTACCAAAAAGCTCCAGTAGGATTATGGCCTGCAGGCAAAATAGAAGCCCTATCTTTGAGTGAAACACCTACTACTTTCGCTTGAAAATTAGTTGCCAATCGCAGCTGATCGGTGATGGTGGTACTCCACAGATTTCTTGGCGAATGTTTCCCCACCTTTTCATTGGTTGTCCCAATAGGAGTTACCGTTTCATCGGCTGTGCAATAAACATTTTTACCACTCGGTTTATCCATCCAATCATTTCCCGCAATACCATGGATCGATGGTACAGAACCAGTGTAAATAGAAGTATGACCAATAGCCGTTACCGTAGGAACATAATTAATGTGTACATTGTTCAAAGAATATCCATCATTCAACAATCTTTTGAATCCTCCGTTTTCGTACTTATTGTAGAAACGATAGAGATAGTCCCAACGCATTTGGTCCACCACCAAACCCACCACCAATTTGGGTTGATTGTTTGTTTGATTCTTTTGAGCAATTCCCGACATGGAAACCAACATGAGTGCGGCAAATCCAATTTTCTTTAGCATAATAAAAAGGTTATAATGAAAACAAAAGTAATTTTTTTTACTGAAAACATGTACAAAGTTTTAAAATTAAAAGCTCTTTTTACGCAATCTTAATTTTCAAATAGCATAAATCTTTTTTTCTTCATATTGAAACTTACTTTCAAGCCAAACTAATTATTTATCTTTGCCTTTATGATTTTAAGAGGAGAAAATTTAATTAAAGAATACGGCCCCAAAAAGGTAGTAAAAGGAGTTTCGGTTGAAGTTTCACAAGGCGAAATAGTAGGATTATTAGGACCCAATGGTGCCGGTAAAACAACTTCCTTCTATATGATTGTAGGATTGGTAAAGCCTACATCGGGCAAGATTTTTTTGGACAATAAAGAAATAACCCAAGATGCCATGTACCGAAGAGCTCAAAAAGGTATTGGCTACCTAGCCCAAGAGGCTTCTGTTTTCAGAAAACTTAGTGTGGAAGAAAATATTATGGGCGTATTGCAATTAACCAAATTATCCAAAAGAGAACAACAGATAAAATGCGATGAACTAATTGAAGAATTCTCCCTTCAACATGTGCGCAAAAACCGAGGCGATCTGTTATCCGGAGGCGAAAGAAGAAGAACAGAAATTGCCAGATGTTTGGCTACAGACCCTTCTTTTATTTTATTGGACGAACCATTTGCCGGAGTAGATCCCATTGCCGTGGAAGATATTCAGAAAATTGTTCGAAGTTTGACCGACAAAAACATCGGCATCCTGATTACCGACCACAATGTACAACAAACACTTGCCATTACGCACAAAACCTACATTATGTTCGAAGGTAGAATTTTAAAAGAAGGAAAACCTAGGGATTTAGCCAACGACCCACAGGTTAGGGAAGCCTATCTGGGAGAAAACTTTGTGTACCAAGACATACTGAACAAACCTAAAAAAAGACATTTTATCTATCAGATTTGGGCTGGAAATTTCGATTCCAAGCAAGATTTACAACAACTAGCACACAACTTATTCGATTCTCAGGATCAGTTGCGACTATTGCATGGATTTGACGAAATAGGATTTGCCTCTTTAGGAAATTCTGAAATCGAAAAACTATTCAACGAAGTGATTGATAAGAATGAATACACCTCCTTTGTACTTCAAAAAAGGGAAATCAACAGCCAATTCACCAAAGAACAAGCACAAGTGGAGGCTCAAAACATCAATAATAATCATTTGCGCTTTTTAACCACTTATTCTTTTGAAGGATAAAAATTGAACAAAATATTATTTGTAATCACCATCCATCTGATATTTTATAAACATACCCGATGGCGTGGTACCTTTAAATAACAATAAATATCTAAAATGAAAATATATACCAAAACCGGCGACAAAGGACAAACTTCTTTATACGGAGGCACACGCATTTCCAAAGCTTCAGCAAGAGTGGAAGCCTATGGCACCATTGATGAGCTCAATGCTTTTATCGGAGTTGCCAAAAGCCAGATAGAAAACCCTAGCGTTATCGCTCAACTCAAAAAAATACAATTCGATTTGTTTACCGTAGGATCAGAATCGGCCACACCAATAGACAAACTTATGTTGGCCAATGGCAAGCCTCGATTGCCTTTGGTTATAAGTGAAAAAGAAATTGAAGAACTAGAAGTATGGATGGATGCGATGGAAACCCAGCTAGAGCCATTGCAATATTTCATCCTTCCGGGGGGTGGAAAAGCTGCCACTGCATTGCATGTTGCAAGAACAGTTTGTAGAAGGGCCGAAAGAGCTTTGGTTTTTTTGAATGAAACCGAAGAAATGAGAACCGAGTTGGTAAAATACCTCAACCGATTATCCGATTATCTTTTTGTTTTGGGAAGATTTGTTTCCAAAGACCAAAACGAAGCCGAAGAATTTTGGAATCCTAACGAAAGATAATTCCTTTGCAAAAAAAAGCATTATTATTCATCAACGGACAAGCTCCAGAGCAGTTACCCAGCCCTGAAGGTTACGACCTTATCGCTTGTACGGATGGGGCTTTCCATTATTTGGAAGCCCAAGGATTTCCTTTGGAAAAACTCGATTTTATTTCCGGTGATTTCGATTCACACCAAGGTTTTGTTAATTCAGAACTTGAATTAGAATTTATCTTAACTCCGGATCAGGATAAAACCGATTTCGAAAAAGCTTTGGAACTCTTGCTACAAAAGAAATGCACCTTGGTAGATGTCTATGGTGGTAGTGGCGGCGAGATGGATCATTATTTGGGAAATTTACATGTTGCTTCCAAATTCGTTCATTTAGTAGAAATTCATTTTTATGATGCATTTGCCCACTATTTCTTTGCACCCAAAAAACTAATCCTTCCACAAGTTCAAGGAAAAATAATTTCGTTATTCCCTTTTCCATTGGCAAAAAACATTAGAACCCAAGGCCTGCAATGGGAACTCAACGGACAAGACATGGAGATTACCCAGAACATGGGCATACGAAATTTGGCCATAGTACCCGAAGTGAAAATACAACACGACAGTGGAAATCTGATCGTATTTGTTCGGAAATAAACGCTCGATTTTAAAAAATAAAATAAACGCTCGATTAATCGAGCTTTTTTTATATATTCGCTTTTCCAATTAAAATCTATCCTCTTTTGTCAAAAAACAATTGTTAACAATAAAAACTCAACAATTAAGGAGGACATTCGATTAATAAATAATAAAAACCAAATATGAATTTTCGCTTTAGTTTCCTGTTCTTTTTATTGAGTATTTCGCAATTTTTTACCCAGACTATTAATTTGCAAGGAAAAATAACAAATCTCCAACACCAAGCATTGGAAAATGCCACGGTTTATCTTTTAAAAGTAAAAGACTCTTCCATCATCGGTTATACCAGTTCTGGAAAAGAAGGAGGTTTTAAATTAAAAATCAACAAAACGGAAGAAGCATCATTTTTAAAAATAGACATCGAAAAATACCATTCTCATATTCAAAAGTTGGATAAAATAGCTTCAGATGTCGATTTTGGAAATTTAATTTTGGAAAGAAAATTAGAGTCGGCTATAGATGAAGTCGTCATCAAATCTACTCCTATAAAAATAAAAAAAGACACCATAGAGTTTAATGCTTCGGCCATTAAAGTTAGACCCGATGCTAAGATTGAAGAAATGCTGAAGCAAATTCCTGGGGTAGAAATAGACAACGATGGAAAGATAACCATCAACGGAAAAGAAGTGGACAAAATCTTGGTCAATGGCAAGCCTTTTTTTGATAAAGATGGGAAAATAGCCTTAAAAAACCTACCCGCCGATCTTATTAAAAACATACAATTTACCACCTCCAAAACCAAAGAAGAAGAACTGTCGGGTAAGATAGCCAAATCCAACAATGCAGCCATTAACTTCACTATTGATGATAAAAAAAACAAAGGTTTCTTGGGAAGGCTCACCGCAGGTTATGGCTCGGACAAGCGATACGAAACCAGTCTTTTGGCCAGTTATTTTAAAAAAGATACCAAGGTAAGCCTATTGGCGTCTTCCAACAACATCAACTCGCAAGGGTTTTCCAATGACGAGGTCTTCGACAGTATGGGAAATGGGAGAAACTCGTGGTTGCTAAAAGGAGGCTCGGTAAGTTATTCTGGTGGCAGTACCTATTTCAGAATGAATGACAATGCGGAAAAAGGAATTTTGAAATCGGAAACCTTGGGGATAAATTATTCGGACAAATTGGGAAAAGTGGCCGACTTGGAAACCATGAGTTTGATGTTTCTGAACAACCAACAAAAGAACAAATCCAAATCCAACCGAACGACTCTACTACCCGATTATAGCCTACAAACCCTATCGGAAAACGAGAGCGAAAACGATAGTAAAAACCTGTCTTTTGACCAACAAATTGTTATCAAACCCGATACCCTCACCAGCATTCAGTTCAAGCCTGGTTTTACCTCCAACTGGACCAATGGACGGCAATCTTCTTTCTCGGAAACCAATAAAAATGGGGTTAAATTGTATGATTATAAAACAATAAACATCACCGATGGTATAAACAACAGCTTCAACCCATCGTTATACATCAATAGAAAATTCGGTAAAAAAGGAAGGAGCATCAGTGCCAGTGTTTATAATAATTTCAGCCAAAACAACAGCAATAAACAGAGCATCTCGGAAACCAATTTTTACCAATCTGGGGGTTCAGACGACAAGAGAAATCAATATTCAAAAGGGAAAAATTCGACGATGGATCATAATTATGAGTTGAGCTATTCCGAGCCCATTTCCGATTCTGCAACGGTTTCTGTTGGAATTGATTACCAAATAAACTCCTTCAACAATCAAGTAAACCTAAATGATTATAATCCTACAACAGGTTCGTACAACCAACACAACGGTTTACTTTCTTACACCATGAGAAATAATGAGCATACCATTTCTCCGAATATTGGTTTTGAATTGGATAAGAAAAAACTGAGTATTTGGGCGGGATTGTACATGAATATTTCGCAACAAAAAATAGAAAGCGAGTCGCAAGGACATCTTTTTTCTATGGACAGAAACAGTATTATTCCGAATTACTATTTGGGCATGAACTACAAGATAAGTGAGACCAGCAACCTGAATTTCAATAACAACATGTGGTTCAATACACCTACGGCAGCGCAACTTTCCACTTTTACCGATTATAGCAATCCGTTGGTGACCTTCACAGGAAATCCAGATCTAAAAAATTCTTTAAGCAATTATTTTAATTTGAATTTTTCCAATACCAACATCCAAAATGGGGTAAACTATTTTGTAAATGCCGGATTTAATTTCAGCGACAATTCCATTACCAATTACAGCACTTATGACACCAACGGAAAACAAGCCATTACCTATGCCAACATTAATGGTAACAAAAGTTTCAGGCTTTCTTTGGGCTATTCAAAAACTTACAAATGGGACGACAACAAATCGAAAATAACCATTGGTCCTAGGGTTTCTCAAAATTATAGCTTTAGCAAAGGGTACAGCAATGGTGAAATTTTCAGCAGCAAAATATACTCGCTATCGCCCGGTTTGTATTTGAATTATGAGGTGAAGGATTTATTCTCCATTAAACCTTCTTATTCATTAAATTATTATGCTTCGAAATACGACAACTATATTTTGGACAAAGCCAATTCCTCAGCCAATAAACTTAAACTGGAACTAACCAATTATTTCCTGAACACCCGATTGGTGATCGGTAATGATTTTGAATACAACACCAATTCCATCATAGAACCTGGTTATAAAAGAGATTTTTATTTTTGGAACACCAGTGTTGGCTATGCTTTTTGGGACAAACAACTGACAGCAAAAGTAAAGGTTTATGATATTTTGAATCAAAATCAGTCTGTTGTTCGTACCATAAACTCCTCATTTGTGGAAGACCGGGAAGATCTTATCCTAAAACGATACATCATGTTTTCTTTAACCTTAAAACTCAATCAATTTGGTGGTAAAAAATAGAGCCTTGCAATAATAATTTCAAAAAACTTTGGAAAACCCTATATTTGTACACATACAATAAAAGCGTATGAAAGGACAAAACAAACTATTTATCGCCATTATCATCTCCCTAATTCTGGGCGTTGGAGCGGGAGCCATTGTTCATTTACAATACCCTGAATCTGCCGATGGCTTTTCTAAAAACATCAAACTACTTGGGACAGTTTTCATTCGTTTGGTTCAAATGATTATAGCACCATTGGTTTTTACCACTTTGGTGGTGGGAATTGCTAAAATGAGCGACATGAAAATGATAGGCAGAGTGGGCTCCAAAGCCATGTTGTGGTTCATTACCGCTTCTTTGGTATCCCTGCTTATTGGTTTGGTCTTGGTCAATTGGATGGAACCGGGGAAGGTAACCAACCTCGATTTGTCCGACACTTCTTCAGCCTCCGAAATCATGGACAAAACCAAAGAATTTTCTTTGGCCGATTTTGTAAACCATGTAATTCCTAAAAGTTTATTCGAAGCCTTTGCCACCAACGAAGTATTGCAAATTGTAGTCTTCTCTGTTATGTTTGGCGTGGCACTAGCCAATATGGGCGAAACTTACACCAAACCCATCATCAAAGCATTTGACATTGCTGCCC
Source organism: Bacteroidota bacterium (assembly GCA_018266955.1). Taxonomy (GTDB): domain Bacteria; phylum Bacteroidota; class Bacteroidia; order Flavobacteriales; family Weeksellaceae; genus Amniculibacterium. The sequence continues at coordinate 13,621 of JAFDZI010000041.1, read as the reverse complement.
ATGCCATTCTGAAAATGGTGGGCTACATTATGTGGGTTGCACCTTTGGGTGTTTTTGGATCTATTGCCGCCATTGTTGCCACTAAAGGATTTTCTATATTTACGGTGTACGCCATATATCTACGAGATTTCTTTTTTGCATTGGCCGTTCTTTGGCTGGTACTTTGCCTTGTGGGTTATTTAATTTTAGGCAATCGTTTATTCGAATTATTAAAAAGGATTAAAGAACCACTCCTTATTGCATTTTCCACCACCAGTTCAGAAGCGGTTTTCCCGAAATTGGTAGAAGAACTCGAAAGATTTGGTTGCAACAACAGAATTGTTTCTTTCATTTTACCATTAGGGTACTCGTTTAACCTGGATGGTAGCATGATGTACATGACATTCGCTTCCATATTTATTGCACAAATCTATGGTATCGACATGTCTTTGGGACAACAAATCATCATGCTTTTGGTGCTTATGCTCACCTCCAAAGGAATCGCAGGAGTGCCTAGAGCCAGCTTAGTAATTATTGTTGCTACCTGTGCTATGTTTGGAATACCGCCAGAAGGAATTGCATTAATACTTCCTATCGACCATTTTTGCGATATGGGCAGAAGTATGACCAATGTACTAGGAAATGCATTAGCAACTTCCGCCGTCTCTAAATGGGAAGGTCAATTGGACAACCACGGTGGTGAATTATAAACTTAAAACCTCTTCATTTTTTAATGAGAGGTTTTTTTATTTTAATACAATGAAAAAAACAATTCTCTTAATATTCGCATTTTTACACCAAGTAATTTGGAGCCAAGAAAAAACCATCCCTGTCTTTAGTTCCGGACAAGAAGGGTACAAATCGTACAGAATCCCAGCAATTATTGCACTGAAAAATGGAGATTTACTCGCTTTTTGTGAAGGCAGAAAACATGGCGCAGGAGATTTTGGCGATATCGACATTGTAATGAAAAGAAGCTCCGACCAAGGTAAAACATGGTCGGCATTGGAAAAAATAATCGATTATGATCTTTTGCAAGCCGGAAACCTAGCCCCTGTGGTAGATGGTACAGACCCCAAATATCCAAAAGGTAGAATTTTCTTATTCTACAATACCGGCAACAATCACGAATATGAGATGCGCATGGGAAAAGGCATAAGGGAAATTTGGTACATCAGTTCTACCGACATGGGAAAAACTTGGTCGGCCCCAGTAAACATTACCCTAGCGGTCCATCGTCCCAACCAGCCAAACAACAATCCAAAATATCATTTTCAAGAAGATTGGCGTGCTTATGCCAATACTCCTGGACATGCGTTGCAGATAGAAAACGGGAAGTACAAAGGAAGAATTTACATTGCTGCCAACCACTCTTCTGGTAATGCACAAAACGATTTTAAAGACTACCAAGCACACGGCTTTTATACAGACGATCATGGGAAATCTTTCCACCTGAGCAGCACTGTACCTTACCTAGGAAGCAATGAATCTACCGCTGCCGAGCTGAGCAATGGTGGACTAATGCTGAACAGCAGAAACCAAAACGGAAATCCCAAAACAAGAATAATTTCCATTTCTAAAGACGGAGGACAAACTTGGGACAAAACTTATGAAGACCACCAACTCCCAGATCCCGTAAACCAAGGAAGCTTGCTGAATCTTGGCACCCTTCATGGGAAAAATATATTGGCTTTTTGCAATGCTGCCAACAAAGAAAAAAGAGACAATCTCACCTTAAGAATTAGTGAAGACGAAGGGAGAACTTGGACTAAAAGCTATCTCATCGACAAGAACCCTTCTAATGAAAATATAGACTACACTGCCTACTGCGATTTGGTTAAAATAAATTCAAAAAAAATTGGCATATTGTATGAAAAAGACCACTACAAGGAAATTGTATTTGTTGTAAAAAAATGGCGATTGCAAAAGTACAGAAACAAAATCTCACCAATCCCATAAATCAATTGGCAGATTAGCAATAAAACTTTACTTTTGTTGCCATAAAATTTATAAAATCGTGTTTCATTTATTCTAACAAAGAAGATAAAAAAAAACGATTTTAGACTATTAAAAACAATAAATATCTACACATGAAAAAACTTTTTATTCTTTTAGCCATTGCCGGGATAGGACTTAACTCTTGCAGTAAAGAAGAAATAACAGAAGAATACACGCCACTTATTGCTGGTAAATGGAAAATGTCCAAAATAGCAGTTATCTCTGGTAAAGATGGGCATGTCCTCAGTTCGACAACTGTAGAGGGATGCGACTTGAACAACACCTTTGAATTTAAAAACGACAATACATTCGTATTCACTTATTATGGAGGAGGCAATTGTGAGAGCAGCAGCACCGAAGACGGCAGCTATGATTATGTAAACTCCACGAGCATCAATAAATTATACATCAAATTCACCGGCGACACAGAGGTTGATGAATCTATTGTGCAAAAACTTACCGAACTAGAATTGCAAACCTATTCAACTGAAATGACTGACCACAACAACGATGGAGTTTTGGACAAAGAAGTGGTGTACATGCATCGTTAATACAATGTAGAATTTATATTTTGAGGAAAACTCAAACACTTAAATTGTACAGAAATACAACGCTAAAAAAAATGATTTCTATAGAAAGTAAAAAAGGTTGGGATACTTACCTATTCCTTCTTTTGATGCTTATCCCTATTTTTATGGGTATTTGGCATTCGGATTGGGGAGCCATCGCCTTGGGTATTGGGCTATTTATGTTTGTGTTCGTTACTGTTTTTAGCATTCGCTATACGATGGATGAGGAATTTCTATACATCTATTCATTCTTTTTTTTGTACAAAAAGGTGGAAATTAAAAGAATTTATAAAATAGAAAAAACATGGAATCTTATTTCCTCTCCTGCTCCCAGTGTGATGGGTAGGGTAGAAATTTATTGGCCAGCTTACAACTCCATTGTCATTTCGCCCAAAGATTTTGATTATTTTAAACAAGAACTTTTACAAAGAAACCCCAATATTGAAGTAAAGGGATAAACCATCGAACATTAAGAATAATTGATGATTTGTTCAGAATGGTTATAAATTTAACAAATAATTTGCGTCGAATAGTTTTTTTTTTTTTTTTTGTATAAATTTTTAAAATAATATTTATGAAAAAAATATTAATCATCCTCTCAAGTACTGTATTTACAGTTTTATGTTCGGCTCAAAACCAAATGCACAATAATTGGTTTGCAAATGCTGGTCTAGGATTTTCAAAATATGAAAAAAAAGGAGTTTTTAAAATAAATAGCAGTAACTATTATGCTTTCTTAGGAAAAGAAATACAAATAAATACCAAAAATAGCCTACTTGCTGGATTAAAAATTGAGGAGCTAAATGGTAATTTTTCCGACATGTATATTTCTTCTCATTTTCTGAGTATTCCTGTATTGTATCGTCATTATTTTTTACCTAAAGATAATGCAGCATTTTTTTGCAGTTTTGGTATTGAAAATAAATTTAAAGTATATGAAAACCTAGAAAATATTGCTTTAAATACAAATTCCAAAGGAGAAAACGCCTATCATCTTGGAGGTTTAATAGAAATAGGCTACAAAACAAAAGCGGCAGAAAATTTAGATTGTACAATTGGGTTAAATTATTCTGGAGATATTGCAACTGCTGGATATGACAATGTAAAGACTAAAAAGCCAAATGGGATAAATCTTTTTTTAGGTTTTAGTTTATATAAAAAGAATGAAAAATAGGTTAAAAATCTATAAATCAGTCATTACAATAATAATTCTGACCTTTTTTACACAATGTAGAAAAGGTCATATTTCTTACAATGGTATTGATTTTGAAAAGCAAAAAGTATATTTATTTTTCCGTGAAACGAAATCTAAAGCGGGGGTAATTTCAAAATCCTATAACATCCATCATTCTAAATATTCGCATGTGGGTATTGGCACAAACATAGGAAATCAAATTTATGTTTTTCACATTTTAGTTGGAAGAAACAAGGTAAATAAGCTAAATAAGTCTGATTTAATTAAAGAAACAATCAGTGAGTTTTACAATCCAAAAAATGAAAAAGTTACAGCTGGTGAAATATTCATTATAAAGGGAATTTCTAAAAATGATTATTTCACTTTCAAAAAAATGGTTAATGATTTAGAGCAAAGAACATTAAAATTTGACAAAAAATTCACCACTGAAAATGATGATAACTTTTATTGTTCTGAACTAGTTTATTACATTATCAACAAAATAAGCAATAAGTATGTTATAGAACAAACTCATAAACAATTAACTGGGATTGATAAAATTGTATTAAACCGAGATTCTATATCCTATTATCCTGTTGATGCATTTATTGGTAAATCTTGGGTGAAGAGTATAAAAAAATGGTAATGAGTAATACGGTTAAATACTTACTAATTTTCAAACGAGACCACAATATCGAAATAAAGGAATAAACAGGATAAATTCAATAAAAGCACCTCTTTTTGTTTAGAATGATTATAAATTTAGTTAATAGTTTGCATAATTTTAATTTTAATTTTAATTTTAATTTAGCTTCATTAACCAATAAAAAAAGAATAAGATGAAAAAAGTGTTATTAGGAGCTATGCTTATAGCAGGAACAACATTGGGATTTGCAAAAAATCAAATAACAAGAGGCAATCATCATAGCCTAGAACTTGAAACAACAACCCAAAACATCAATTCAAATACCATCAATGTTTCGAAATTGATATTAGGCGAGTGGTGTACGGATATTACCTATGCAACTGCAATGATAGAACAGCCTGATGGAAGTTACTCAGAAGAAGTGATATCAAGTTGTGAAACAACCTACCCATGTATAAATGGCGGTGTTAGAGCCTATATTATTTGTTTGTAATACAATAACTTAATCGTGAGCATGGGATTTTATTATAAATCTCATGCTTTTTAATAAATTATTTATGAAAAAAACATCCATTTTATTTCTTATTATATTGTTTTCATTAACATTCGCACAAAATACTTTTAAGGTAAATTACGAAACAATTTATCAACCCAATAAATTGAACTATAATGGTTTTCAAGTTCCTGAAAACCAAAAGATAGAAATTGAAAAACAAATTGCAGAAAGGAACAAACAACCCAAAAAATTTGTGTTATATTATAATGATGGTAATAGTTTTTTTACATCCAATTCAAAAATAAATTTATCCAAACAAGAACAAAAAACAGAATTTTTTCGATTGAAAAACAAAGATGGTCTATATTGGCTTTGTGATTATATTATAGAAGAATTTTACGGCTATTATCCTATGGACAATGTAACTACTGAATACACCAACGAAACACAAACCATAGAAAATTACACCTGTAAACTTGCACTTTACAATAATGGAGAAACAATAAGCAAAGTTTGGTACACGGAAGACATACCAATATCCGCAGGTCCTTATAATTATTACAAAGTACCTGGATTAATATTAAAAGTAGAAAATTCTAAACTTACATGTTATGCAACTTCTATTTCCAAAGAATTTGATAAAAAAGATCTAAAAAAAATGGATTCCAATTTAAAAATTTATGAAGGTGAAGAATTAAAACAAAAACAAATAGAAGGAAAAGAAAAAATGCTAGGAAACAAGAGAAAAGAAGCAGAACAAATGATGAATGAAATTAAGAATAGATAAGCTTGGCATTGTTTTTTTGTACAGATGAAACACCTTACCACCATCTTTTTTGTTTTTTTTACCCATTTTCTGTTGGCTCAAGAAGTGTCTATAAAAACACTAGACATTGAGAAAAAAAGCCTGAGCAACATTAATGTTCAAATCCTAAAAAACAACAAAACAATAGACTTTAAAACTACAAACGAAAATGGCATTTGTAGTTTTAGCATTTCTAATAAAGGCAATTACACGCTAAAATTTACTTCATTATCCATAAAAACAAAATTAGTAGAAATAAACACCCTAGAAAAATCGGATTATGAAATTACTCTGGAAAAGCAAATAACAGAGATACAAGAGGTTAAAATAAAAGCCAGACCCAAAATTGCCTTTGCCAAACAAGATACCATTTCCTACAATGTGAAGGCCATAAAAGACGGCACAGAAAGAACTGTGGAAGATTTGGTAAGAAAATTACCCGGTTTGGACATTGTCGAAAACGGAAAAATAACACACAATGGCAATATACTGGGACAGGTTTTGGTGGATGGAAACGAATTTTTTGGGAAAAACCACAAAATGGCCACCCAAAACATTACCGCAGAAATGATTGACGGTATTGATCTTTGGCAAAAATACACCACCATGAGTGGCAACCAATCAACTGCACTCAATTTAAAATTGAAAGAGGAATACAAAGGAAAAATCACGGGGAATACAGATGGCAACTACGGAAGCAAAAATCAATATCTAACCCACAGCAATATTTTTAAATTTAATAAATCGGGCAATTTAGCATTAATTACAGATTTCAATTCCATAGCGAAGGATCCCATAAGCACCATGGATTTTATTGAAATGACCAGACAAGATGACACCGACAATGCCAATGAATCCAGAATGGCCATCCCTAGTTTTTTAAACAATGACGGCAAAGTAGAAAAGAAAAACAACCAGTTTGGCGCACTGCAATATGCAAAATCAAATAAAAAATTTTCTATTACAGCATTTTCCATGATTAATGCCATACAAACTGATAAATTTTCAACCCTCAATAGAACAGCATTCGACGGACAACCTACCACATACAACTTCAATGAGAATCGTTCGGAAGCCAACAAAGGAATCTTTGGTGCAACGCAAATAAAAATGAAGAAAATTTTTGGAGACCATAGTTTTCTTTATTACAACTTTGGCTACAACCCATCCGAAGATCAATTTAATCAAAATTTAAGTAGAATATCTAATGCTACCCAAACACTATATGATACAGACAATAGAATAAGAAACAACTCTTATAACCATTTCCTATCGTGGACTAAAAAATATACTATTTCTAAAATCATCGTTTCATTTGCCCAACAAACAAACAGCAACAATACCGATTTAATAATAGATTCTAACAAACCATTATTCCTAAATTCTTTGTCTAAATTGCAACAAAATTTGGACACGAAAAATGAAAGATACGATGTTAATATCCAATTAAAAAATAATTTTGATTTCGCAACTGTCAATTTCAAAACCGGCTATTCTTATAAAAAATGAGAAGGCCAAGCTATCTGAATTATTCACCTCGGAATACGAAGAAAAATCGTTGAAAACCCAAGATTTTACAAGCGAAATTTTTGTACAGAAAGCTATAGGAAATTTTGACATTTCAGCTTCTGTGAATTCCCATTTTCTTAATTTAAACTCCATCAGTAAAAATTATATGGATAAAAAAATGTCATTACAATACAAACTTCGTAACAAAGCCAGTATGATTTTTGGATTAGAATATCTCAACAAGTACAAAACCCCTGATTTTTTATTACTATTAAACAATAAAAACTATAGTCGTAGTTTTTCTTACAGTCAAAATCTTTCTATACTCCCCGAAACTTTAGTCAATACAGATGGGTTTAAATTTAATTTCATTAGTTACAATTTAGCGCAAGGGAGAAATATTTACGCCATTGTATTATATGAAAAAGCCAATTCAAATTTCACTCAAGACATGACCAATTTAGGGCTTTTTGCACAATCATTAAATGTATTGGGCCATTTTAACGACCGATGGTTTTTAATGGTAAACGAAACTAGAAAAATAGGTTCTATTTTATTTTTAAAATCAAAGGTATCTGTTCTACACAGTCGTTCCAATAATTTCATTAACCATCAATCGAATGAATCGATCATGAAAAATTTTGAAATAGACCAAAAAATATCTTCTAAGTTTGAATCCTTTCCTTTCCAATTTGACTTTGGCTATGTATTTACAAAATCTTATTATGACCAAAGCTATTTCGACACCTCATCCAGTCAAGAAAACTTAAAAATTTCTTTAGGTTTGCGTACCCAAATTAAAAAAGAATGGATCGGCAATATTTTAGGGGAATATCTTATTCAAAAGACACAACAACACAGACTGAAGAACTTTTTATTAGGAGGTAGGATTTCTTATAGAAAAGAAAATACACCGTTGGAATACAACCTTTTGTGGAACAACCTATTAAATTTGAATTCCTTTCAATACATAAGTTCGCAAACCAATCAGTTGGGTACAGAAGAATCGTCCATTACCGCATTGAGAGGTTATATTTTAGGAGGTTTGAAAGTTTATTTTTAAAAATAAAAAAAGGCAACTCAATATTTCGTTTACAGAATTTAAAAATCGCCCACCCAAGTTGGAAGAGCGATTTAATTTTGACCAGAAAATCAATTTTATATCCATTGTTTATCGGATTGTTATTTCATCAATAAAGATATAGGACTGATTTCCGGCACCTACATGCCATTCGGGCAAAATACCATAGTTATAGGCTTTTACCTTAATGTATCTTGCCGTAGTAGGCAGGATTTTGGCATCGTAATTTTTTATTTTGCTATCGCTGTATTCAGGACCAACATTGTCATTATTTACCGTGGCAATTAAAAAGAAATCCTTATTGTCCGAAGACGCATAGTACTCTACTTTTCTAGGCATCAAAATCCAAGAGCGACTGTCTTGCAAATAAGAAGAAGCAATCTCGGTAAATTCTTTTTGGGTTTTCATATCGATAACCGCTTCAAAATCCTGCCCCTGATAGCCTTGCCACTCTCCTATTCTCCAGTTTTCCGTACCATGAATTCCATCAATTAATGAAGAAATACCTCCGTTGTGGTATTGAGGAACAAAGGTGGAAAACACCTGTATATCCCAATGGTTGGGTCTTTTGTAAAATATCGCTTCGTCCGTACTACTTTTTACTCCATTTTGTTCGGCATAGGCAAAAACCTTGGTGGTTTTATCTATTTTAAATGATTTTTTATACGGTTTAAAATCCGATTTCTTACCCTCAATTTCGGTTTGGTAATACAACTTATCTGTCTTTTGTAGTGGAACGATAGTAACCTCAGCCGTAAAATCGAAAACCCTTTTTGATTGTATCACTGGAGTAGGAACTATGGTAGGAAAAGGCAAAGGCGATTGTGTTTTCACATTTTCGAAACCTAATTTTTTAAGAGTTGATTTGGGCGTTTGCGGCGTAATAATTCTGGTGGTGCCATCTTCCAAATGTAATTTTATCTCATCAAAATAAGGCGTTGTTGTTTCCCATTCTGGCTTTCCTGGTGTAACGCTGTAAATTCCCATACTGCTCAAAATATACCAAGCACTCATCTGTCCACAATCCTCATTACCAATTAATCCGTCTGGAGAATTTTTATAAAAATGATCCAAAATGTATTTTATTTTAGCATCTGTTTTTTCGGGTTTTCCAACAAGATTATACAGATAAGCAATATGGTGGCTTGGCTCATTTCCTTGGGCATACTGACCGATAAGTCCAGTAATATCCACTTGTTCTCTACCTGTGGTTTTTTCTGGAGCTGAGAAAATAGCATCGATAAATTTTTCAAACTGAGGTTTTCCGCCATGTATTTTTATTAATCCATCAATATCCTGAGGTACAAAATACGAGTAATGCCAAGAATTTCCTTCAGTAAAATTATTGTTCACTTCCCTTGGATCAAAGGGTTCTAGCCAAGAACCATTTTTTCTGGCTTGTAAAAATCCTGTTTTAGGGTTGTACAAATTCTTCCAAGACTGGGCTCTTTTCATAAAATAGGCATAGTCTTCCGGTTTATTCAGCAACTGAGCCATATGGGCAATACACCAATCGTCATAGGCATACTCCACGGTTTTGGAAACCGATTCGTGCTCGTCATCTACCGAGATGTACCCATTTTTTTTGTAGGCATCCAATCCAAAAATATTCAGCATCGCCGAGTTTTTGGACGCTTCATAGGCCTTTTCATAATCAAAGCCTTTTATCCCTTTCATCATGGCATCGGCAATCACGGAAACCGAGTGGTAGCCAATCATACATTCTGTTTCGTTGGCCGCCAATTCCCAAACCGGAAGCCTGCCTCCTTCTTGGTATTGATGGATAAATGTATTGATGAAATCGGTGGTTCTTTTTTGGTCGACAAGCGTCATTAAAGGATGTGCGCCACGAAAGGTATCCCACAAAGAAAACACCGTATATTGGTCATAATCTTTGGCCGTATGGATGGCATTATCTCTACCACGGTATCTTCTGTCCACATCCATATAGGTATTGGGTTGGGTAAAAACATGATACAATGCGGTATAAAAAATCGTTTTCTTATCAGAATCATTTGTGGTAATCTCTATTTTTGAAAGTTCTTTATCCCAAGCCTGTTCTGCATTTTTCTTTACCTCATCAAAGGAGCTGCTTTGTGCTTCTGCCAAAAGATTTTTCTGAGCTCCTTCATAAGAAACTGGAGAAATGGCTACTTTTATTCCTAATTTTTCGCCTTGTTTCATCGGTGCCGATAAGGCTAATGCCAATTGTGTACCGCTAATGGTAAGCGTTTTTGGGTTGGTCAAAGTTGCACTTCCTTCTGTTTTCTCGCCATTGCTTTTGATTTCAGACACTTGCATCGGCTTGGAAAGCTCTATTCTGGCGTATAAATATTGATTTTCTGCCCAAGATTTACTCCTGCGAAATACTTCCAGAGTTTTGGAATCCAGAATTCTCACTTCGCCTTGCAGCGATTCGTCCCGATGGTTAAGATCCAAGATGATATTTCCTTGTCCACTTTGGTTAAAGGTATATTCGTGATACCCAACTCGTGTCGTTGTTGTGAGGCGAACATCAATATTGTGTTTGTCCAATTTTACGGAATAAAAACCAGCCGAGGCTTTTTCATTTTGATGAGAAAAGGAGGAAGAATATTCATTGGGTTTCAAACCAGGTTTTCCCATGGTAGGCATCAGCATAATATCGCCATAGTCGGAAACACCAGTACCATTGAGGTGGGTGTGAGAAAAACCATAAATTATCTTATCCGAAAATGATAACCACTACAACCATCCCAGCTTCCATCTATACGGGTGTCTGGAGAGAGTTGCACCATGCCAAAAGGCATTGTTGCACCCGGAAAAGTATGACCATGACCTCCTGTACCTATAAAAGGATTGACATATTGAGTGTATTTCTGTCCAAACATTGAAGCAGAAACAAAAATACAAGAGAGTAAAATATTTTTCATTTGACTAGCAATTATTTTAAAAAAAAGAGTTCTGAAATCGCTTGTCTCCCGTATATTCATGGATAAATTCGTTTGAAGATGACGATTTCATATAAAAATGATGGCTCAATTAATGCCCAAAAATAATCAATTTACACGAATCTTCTCAGTTGTAAATTTTACTACATTTCAATATTTACACAGTATATTTTTCACTAAACAATGGGTTTACTTACGGATTTTTACTAAATTTGATAACAATAACCATTCATTCAACTAAAACTAAAGCCATGGAATATATTTTTATCATTCTAATCGGTATTGCTTTGGGATTTCTCCTCCCTCATATTTTTGAAATAATCGGAGTTAAAAGCAGAAAGCAAATTAAAATTTTCAGAGACCGAAATCAAAATTTCCCCTATTATTTCACTCCGCAACTTCCTGTGCATTGGTTTGATTTTCAAGGGCTCATCAATACTTTCAGAAGGGTATCGCTTTCCAGCGACATATTATCCATCATCGACAAAAGAGAAGTACAGGCCAATTTTGGTCAGGATAAAAAAGAGGAACTTTTTAATAACCGCAAAAATAAAGATGTATTTTGGCTGGATTTTATTGCAGATACGGGTGATGGCTTCGATGCTACTACCACGGTTTTTTATCATTTAACAAGAAAAAACTTTAGCAACAAACTAGGGATTGATTTAGAACAAGGAGATGCTTTGATTATTGGAGGCGATTTGGTTTATCCAGATGGTTCGGATAAAAACTATGCCGATCGCTTCAAAGGACCCATTCGGTTTGTATTTCCATCGAACCAAGAAGTTCATCAACCCTATTTATTGGCCGTTCCAGGAAATCATGATTGGTACGACGGATTGACTTCCTTTTATAGAATGATGGCTCAAAAAGATACGATTGGCAATTTCAAAACCACACAAAACCGAAGCTATTTTGCGTATCATTTGGGCTTCAACCATCATATTCTAGGCTTGGATAACCAACTAAAGGGGGATTTGGATTTACCTCAAGTAGATTATTTCAGTCGCTATGTCGAGAAAATTTGTCGCCCCGGCAGTCATGTGTACTTCATTATTCTAGTCGCCGAACCCTATTGGTATTCTTTTGAAAACGAGGACTTTAAAAAAAGAAGACAAAGAATGGATAGTTTGGACTACTTCGTAAAAATGATTAGAAAAAAAGCAATTGAGAAAAACTTTATACATCCTACCCACCTTCATTTTGATGTAGTTTTAACCGGCGATATGCACCATTATTCGCATTATACATTAAACTCAAACGATAAAAAAGAAAAGGTAAAGCACTACATAACTTCAGGTGGTGGAGGTGCATTTGGGCATGCTACCGGCTACCTAAAAGACAATTTAACTTTACCCAAATTAGGGTTTTCCAGCGTGAAATTCGATTCATACAAACTACAAAAAAAATATCCTTCCAAAGAAGATTCCAACCAATTTATAGGTACTAATTTTTTGTTTTTTATTCGGAATTATAAATTCACTTCACTCATCCTCATGCTCTCGCTTTTCAGCACATTTCTGCTTTCGCTTACCAGTCATCCATTATTTGAGTTTCTTTTAATTGCTTTGGTACCAAGTATATTAACAGCAACCGTGGTTCAGGTGGCCAATCCCGAGCCCTCCAAAGCCGAAACCTTGCACAACCGCATTCTTTATTTTTCCTTATTCTTCGTTACATTAGGTATTTCAATAATTTTCAATACCCAGTATTTTTCATTTATCACAAAGCTCCAAGAGTCTCATCCGCATACTTTATTCATCATACAATGGGTGGTTCCGTCATTGTTACAAGCTATGGGGATGGGAATTTATTTTTTTATTGCTTATCGAGTGTTCGGTTTGCATGTTACCGAAATTTCGTCTGGAAAAATTCAAGAAGGCAGAAAGAATTTTTTAAAATTTAAAATCACCAAAGATGAAATCACCATTTATGTTTTGGGAATAAAGGAAAAATACAATTGGTTAAAGGCAATAAAAAAATTTAGCCCCACCAAACTCCAAAAGGAAATGTCTGTTCCAACTTCCTTTGATGAAAATGGAGACGATGAATTTTTAACCAAATACTTTGACAATGCAAGCAATAATATAGAACTCATAGAAACCATTAATATAAAACACGATGAAAACAACTAACCAACAACCATGGACCGATAAGGACACCATTATTTCCTACCAGCAACTCCGAATGTTTATCGGATTGTTAGGATTTTTTTTAACATTTTTATTGGTGCTCACAACATTTTTCTTACACGATGCTCAGGTATTCAAAGTAAGCATCAGTCATTATTATTATAGTTTTGGACATATCATTTTTACAGGCTCCTTATGTATACTCGGCGGATTATTCCTCACCTATAGAGGACAAAACCGTTGGGAAAACCGTTTATCCAACTTTACTGGGATATTTGCCAGGGCAAACTCACACTTTTTCG
>JAFDZI010000040.1 GCA_018266955.1 Bacteroidota bacterium | reverse complement strand
TTTAATTGTGCAATGGTCTTAATACATAATCATCTATTTATCAACCAATTGTATAAATTAAAATTCAATTGTAATGTTTTTGTAACACCTATTTTTTGATATTTATTCTTAACAAAAAATACATTTGTATCCAAGCAAATAAGTAAAGTAATAAATATTTGAAATATGAAAAATTTAAAGCAATTAGGTAAAAAATCAACTAGCATTTTAGGATCTATCAATTACAAAGCAATAATAGCTTTTGGTACTGGTTTATCTTTTTTAACCCTATTTTCATGTAGAGCGATGGGAGATAATTTAGGAGAAACTGAGGTACCTTCACACATGCCACCACTTATGGGAGCAAACAAATGTGGAGCTTTTGTGGCCCCCGGAAAATGGAAAGAATTTGCCTGTCAAAATCTTGGGGCAACACCGGGGAAAAATCCTTTTGAACCCATTGCGGAAAATCTTGGGGCAAAATACCAATGGGGTGCTTTTAAAGATGAGGCCGGGCGTTATATTAGTCAGGATGCCTATCAAGCGATACCATTGGGTTCTAATGTTCCGGGTTGGATTACATATACCCAAAGTCTATCTGAAAATACAAAACCCAAAGATTCTTGGATTCCCACCAACCCCTGTAAGGTCGAGCTTGGGGAGGGCTGGAGAGTGCCTACCAAAGATGAATGGGAGGGAGTGATTAAAAACAATAAATCTACCGATATACATGTTAATGGAAATGCTGTAGGTGCCATGTATGGTGAAAAATTGTTTTTACCTTTTTCAAGTGCAGTATCACCCCAAGGACATACGGGAAGCCTAAATGGTCCTGGCAATTATTGGTCTAGTACACCACGGGAGGATTATGCTTCCTATACCAGTTATCATAATATGGCTTATTATTTAAAAGTTAGTGATATACATGATGGTCCATTTGATGGAATATGGAGTGTAGTCAATTCTTCTAATATGTCTAGATTATACGGAATGAGTATAAGATGCATCAAAGACTAAAATTATATAAACTCCAAAATTTTTATTTACATGAAATCGCCTTGTACAAATTTGCTTTCCATACAATTAATAAACATCGACTCCATTAAAAAAGATAAAAAAATGGAGATAAACACTCTTGAAGATAGGCGATTGCATATAACCTTAAAAAAAAACAATAAATAATTACATATGAAAACATTAACATTTTTAAGGAAAAAATCAACTAGCATTTTAGGATCTATCAATTACAAAACAATAATTGCTTTTGGTACTGGTTTATCTTTTTTAACCCTATTTTCATGTAGAGCGATGGGTGATAATTTAGGAGAAACTGAGGCACCTTCACACATGCCACCACTTATGGGAGCAAACAAATGTGGAGCTTTTGTGGCCCCCGGAAAATGGAAAGAATTTGCCTGTCAAAATCTTGGGGCAACACCGGGGAAAAATCCTTTTGAACCCATTGCGGAAAATCATGGGGCAAAATACCAATGGGGTGCTTTTAAAGATGAGTCCGGGCGTTATATTAGTCAGGATGCCTATCAAGCGATACCATTGGGTTCTTATGTTCCGGGTTGGGAAAAATACACGAATACCCTTAATGAAAACACCAAGCCTGATAACTCATGGACAACCTCCAATCCTTGCAAGGCTGAACTTGGTGACGGATGGAGAGTTCCCACCAAAGATGAATGGGAAGGGGTGATTAATAATAACACCGCTGCTCCCGTAAAAGTAAATGGAATAACAAAGGGTGCAATGTATGGAGATAAGTTATTTTTACCTATTTCAAGTATAGTTTCGCCTCAAGGGCAAACAGGACAGGATCTTGGAATCGGAAATTATTGGTCTAGTACACCTCATAAAGATTTTGCCTACTATACTAATTATCATTATATGGCCTATCATTTATTATTTGCTAATACAGACAACGGTCCTGTTATTGGGATTTTAAGCTATGTAAATGCAGCAAACACAACTAGATTATACGGAATGAGTATAAGATGCATCAAAGACTAAAATTATATAAATAATACAATTTGTTTTTATGGAACATATTATTCGTTTTATCCTAAGTAATTTTACACTCACCTTTGTGGTAATAGGACTTGTTTTTTCTTTAATTTCTATTTATAGAAATAAACTAACAAAAGATTTTGTCATTGAAGCTATTTTAAAATACTATTTTTTCTGGGGATATGGGGTTAGTTGGACTTACAATGCCATCATGCATATTTTTTTCCATGAATCCGCAGCCAGCTTTATCGGTTGGGATGACAGTCCTTTCCAGCTGGAAGTGGGTTTTGCAAGTTTAGGAATGGGACTTTTAGGACTTCTTTGTATCAAGAAGAATTTCAGCTTACGCTTGGCGTTGCTTATTTGTTCTACTCCATTTTTGTGGGGTGCTGCCGGTGTCCATATTCAGGAAATCATAGAAAAGCAAAATTATGCCAGTGGGAATGCTGGAATTATGCTATGGTCTGGTATCCTTATGCCTGTTTTTAGTTTTGTTTTATTGTATCTCTCCAACAGCTTCAATAAATCGTATGAAAGGTAATAAAGCCCTATTTGAGGTGTATATTTTAACCGGATTGGTATGTTTGGTTTTTGGTGCAACTATTATTTGGTATATCATTGAATTCACCAACCAAAAGGAAATCTCGGTAAAGGAGCAGCAAAAGAGCAAAAATATTGAAATTACAGATGTAGGTCAATTTAAAAAAAAATCGATGATTCATGATGAATTGTCTGAATATGGTGAACAAATAGTGAAATATACCTCCAACTATTTTTATAAGAACAACGAAAAAATTGGGAATCATCTCAATTGTGAAAATTGTCATATTGATGCTGGAACAAAGCCATTTGCGGCTCCTTTCATCGGTCTTATTAAGGTGTATCCTTTGTTTAGTGAACGATTGAATAGAATGGAATCTTTAGAAGATCGAATTAATGATTGTTTTGAGAGAAGCATGAATGCTGAGGCCATAGATAAAAATAGTCTAGAAATGAAAGCTATTGTAGCCTATATCTCGAAGTTGAGCCATAATGTTAAAAAAGAAGGTCGCATAAAAGGACAAGGATTGGTCGAAATTCAGATTCCGGATCGAAAAGCAGATCCTCAACATGGAAAAATAATATACAATAATCAATGTAGTGCCTGTCATGGTATGAATGGACAAGGAACTAAAGATACTAATAATCAGTATACCTATCCCCCTTTATGGGGAAATGACACTTACAATAATGGTGCAGGAATGGCACAAGTAGTTACGGCTGCAAGATTTATCAAAGGGAATATGCCTTTTGGAACCACCTTCAACAAGCCGGTTCTTACCGATGAACAAGCGTATGATGTAGCTGGATATATCAATTCATTTTCACGACCTATCAAAAAAGAGAACAAACATTAAAATAGAAAAATGAAGAAATCATTTATTTATACCCTATTAATTTCATTCAGCTTATTTACCTTATCACAGTGTAGATCTGAAGAAATTAAGCAAACTAATTTACACAATGCCTTGGATCGGTATGCAGATTCTATTCTAGTTGCCCGCCATCTTCCTGGCTTGATCATTGGCGTTTGGAATGATAAAACAAACGAAGCGTATCTTAAAGGTTTTGGACTTTCTGATGTTGAAAAAAATAAATCCATGCCTACCGTTCAGCCTTTTCGAATAGGAAGTATCACCAAAACATTTGTGGTGACCAATATTTTGCAATTGGCTGATAAAGGATTGATAGACATCAACAATAACATAGGATTTTATTTACCAACCCTTCCAAATGGAAATAGTATTACCGTAAAAATGCTATGCAACATGACTTCTGGAATTGAAAATTATTCGGCAACCAATTATTTTCAAGATGCTTTCGAGAATAATCCCTTACGAATATGGGAAAAACAAGAACTGATTGATTTGGGCACCTCACAACCTTTGCATTTTACGCCAGGGACTAATGTTTATTATTCCAATACCAACACTCTTATTTTAGCATCCATCATAGAAAAAATAACTGGCAAAACTTGGGAAGAAAGTATTACACAAGATATTCTCATTCCATTACACTTGACCAATACTTATTTTGCTAAAAAAAACGATTTCCCAGATTATGGAGTACAAGGGTATGATGTTGATCTGGCTAGTTTTTCGCTAACAAATGTTACCACCAAATACGATGTTTCTTGGGCAAGTGCTGCCGGAAATATGGTTTCCACAGCAGGCGATTTGCGCAAATGGGCAACTGCATTAGTGGATGGTACTTTGCTTAGTCCATCTTTACATCAACAACGATTTCATGCTGATATAGAACCTGCTCCTGGAATGAAATATGGCTTAGGTATCTTTAATATCTGTTCATATTGGGGACACAATGGAGGAATCCCGGGATACAATACCACATTGGTGAGAGACCCAGAAAAGAAAATAACGATTTTGGTGATGTATAATTATTTTTTCGATGCGTTCCCAACCAATAATGCAGCAAAAGATATTCAGCAATTGATTGAAAAAAATAAGTAATTTAAATACTTTTCATAGAGAATTCATCATTCACAAATGGTTCACATTTCATTTTTTATGAATAACAAAAAACAATAACATTCTGATAACAAATCATTAACTCAAAAACTCTTTCACCGCTTGGTTAAAATCTTTTGGATTTTCTGCTTGCACCCAATGTCCTGCATTGGCAATATGAATAATGTGGGAATGCGGAAACTGTTGCTTAATGAGATATTCGTCTTGAGGCAAAATATAATTGGATTTCGCTCCTCCAATGAATAGCGTTTCGCCCTCAAAAGTTCCGAATTTTATTGGCGAAGCAACAAAATCGTTGTATTTTTCTGCCAATGTTTTTAAATTAAATCGCCATGCCAATTGTTTGTTTTCGTCCCAATAGAGGTTTTTGGCCAAAAATTGAATGACGGATTTTTCCTGAATGTATTGTTTGAGAATCTCTTCCACCTCTTGTCTGGATTGCACCACCGAAAAATCAACGGATTGCAAGGCTTTTATTATTCCCTGATGGTGCGGAGGATAAGCTTTGGGTGCCATATCGACCACGATGAGTTTGTCCACTTTTTCAGGATATAAAATAGCAAATGACATCACTGTTTTTCCACCTAAGGAATGGCCCAGTAAATTCACTTTTTCCAACTGATGAAATTTCATATAATTCAAAATATCTTCCGCCATTGCATCCAAATTCATTTCATCGGAATGAAAGCTTTTTCCGTGGTTTCTAAGGTCAATGATGTGCGTTGGGAACATTTCACCAAATTCTTTTCCAAAGCTGCCCCAATTATCGAGCATCCCGAAAAGACCGTGAAATACCAAGAGTGGAGTTCCAGAAAATTCTTGTCCGTATATTTTTGAATGTAATATTTTCATTTTTGAATTTTTATATTGATTGATTATCAAATTACCACTTTGCCAATCGTTTTCTGTACGCTTGTATGGTGTTTTCTAATCCTAAATAAAGTGCCTCCGAAATAAGTGCATGCCCAATGGAAACCTCTAAAAGATTCGGAATCTTTTCTGCAAAATATTGTAAATTCTCTAAGCTCAAATCGTGTCCGGCATTCACGCCTAAACCAAATTTTTCGGCTTCCAATGCTGTTTCTATATAAGGTTTTATGGCTTCAACTTTATGGAGTGTATAATTTTTGGCATAGGCTTCGGTATATAATTCAATCCTATCGGTACCCGTTTCGGCTGCAAATTTTACCATTTCCGGATTGGGATCCAAGAATATTGAAGTTCGGATTCCTGCATTTTTAAATTCCGCAATTACTGATTTCAAAAAATCCAAATGTTTCTCACAATCCCAACCCGCATTAGAAGTTAGAGCGTCATCAGCATCGGGAACTAAGGTTACTTGTTCGGGTTGTACCTCCAACACCATATCGATAAATGGTCGGTGCGGATTTCCTTCTATATTAAATTCGGTAGTTACCAAAGGTTTTAGGTCATAGACATCTTTTCGGGTAATGTGTCTTTCGTCGGGCCTGGGATGAATGGTAATTCCTTCTGCCCCAAATCTTTGCGCATCTATAGCTACTTGGGTTACACTTGGCACATCGCCACCTCTGGCATTTCTAAGGGTAGCAATTTTATTGATATTGATGGATAGTTTTGTCATTATTTGGTTGATGGTTGTTGGTTGTTGATTGTTGGTTTGATGTTACTATTTAAATTATTTTCACATTGTACATCGTACTTTATACTTTATACATTGTCCATCTTATTACCTCACTATACTTTCGTTTGCATAATTTCCAATTCAAATTCTTTGGCTGCAACGAGGATATGATCGAATATATCTGCTTGAATGCGTTCGTAATCTACCAATTCGGCTTTGTTGGCAAAACAATAAATCTCCAAAGGCAATCCTTGGGGGGTAATCTCCAATTGTCGCACCAAGATAATTTCATCCGGATCTACTTTGTGGTTATTCTTCAGGAAATTATACACATAATTTCTGAACAAGCCAATATTGGTGAGTTGCTGACCATTAATAAGTCGATTGGCATTTTGAATATCCTTTTTGGATAATGCTATTTCTTTTAATTTTTTCTCTAAATATTCGGAAATCAGGTTGATGTCTTTAACTTTATTATAAAACTCATCATCCACAAATTTAAAAGAATTGATATTGAAGAAGATAGACCTTTTAATGCGTCGGATGCTTCCTTCGTACATAATTTGGTGGTTTCGGATTTCGGTACTCAACAAATCATAAGTAGGAATGGTGGATATGGTTTTGTCAAAATTCTGAATCTTTGTTGTTAATAAGCTTATATCCTGCACATTGCCTTCGATATTATACTTCGGAATCCCAATCCAATCGCCCACTTTTAGATTTTTGGAAGTTGAAACATGAATTCCGGTGACAATACCCAAAATAGTATCCCGAAAAACCAAGACAATAATTGCTGTCATGGCGGTTAAACTCCCCAAAATGGTACTGGCACTAATCCCGAAAATAGTGGTTACGATAAGAAAGATAAATATGATAACCTCTATGATTTTCAGTGATTGAGTAATGGCTTTATGTCCAGTAATTTTGTAAAAATCTTGCTTTAAAATAAAGTACTTTTCTATGGCATTCAAAACTCTTTTATAGAGAATCCACCCAGCAATTATCATTAATACATAAAACAATCTTTCCAAGAACACATGACTCTTGGGATGCCTGTAAAACACATATACAATTAACTGATTTGTCAAAAGTAAGGCCAAGAAATTAGCAACAGAATTCAATACTTTACTTTGATAAAGCGCCAATATAACCGGTTCTTTTTCAAACTTTTTAGCAAATAAAAAATGTATTCCCTTGAGGGTGATTTTGATAATAAAATTTACAATAATTAATATAAAGAGTAATAAAATAAACTTTAGAAAAATCTGACTTATTAGCACTAAATTATCCGATACATTATCCCTAACTAGATAATGGATATAATCGCTTATGGATCTTAACAAACCTTTTGTTTCTCGGAAATCATCTTTCATAAGAGCAAAAATAAGGAAATTTGTTAGGAGTACTATTTTTTTTATTAATTTTAAATTTTATTAAAACAATGTCTGAAACACTTCTTACACTTTTTAGTTTTATTCTCTTAGCACTTGGATTACTGGGCACCTTTCTTCCCATTTTACCTGGACTTATCTTGAGTTTCACTGGACTTTTGCTATTAAAATTTGGGACAAACATAGAAATCCCAACGCTATACCTCTGGATTTTCGGTTTCCTCACCCTTATTTCGGGAATTTTAGAATATGTAATACCTGCAAAAACCAACCGTAAATATGGTGGTACCCAATGGGGTTCTATCGGTTCATTTTTTGGAACCCTTATCGGATTTTTTTGGATCCCTATCCCGTTTGGTTTTTTAATAGGAATGCTTTTGGGCGTTCTGGTAGCTGAGTTGCTCCATGATTTTAATGATAAAAAAAAGGCATTCAATTCGGTGAAAGGTACTGTTATCGGTTTTTTTATCAGTACCGGGTTTAGTTTCACTGTAGCTTTGGCCATGATTTTGGTGTGCAGCTTTTATACATTTTTTTAAAAATAGGAGTCTTATGAAATCGCCATTAACAAGTTTTTTCTACACTAACACCAATGAAGATAGGCGATTGACTTCGTCGAACCATTTCGTTAGGTTTCCATATGTCAAATAAAAACAATAAATATCTACAAATGAAAAATATTGGCATTCTTCTTTTAACCTTATTTCTGTTTCATTCATGTGAAGCACAGAAAAGAAAATCTAAAAAACAAACTACTTCTACTGTTCAACAAAAAAAAGCTGAAATCCCAATGGAGAAAACATACGATCTGAAGGAAGGTGAAAACAAATTTTTTCCAGAATGGGAAACCAATATTACCTTCAAATCGGTAAAAGAAGACAGCCGATGTCCAAAGGGAGTACAATGCATCTGGGAAGGTGTAGGTGTAGCGGAAATAGAACTGATGGGCATTTATACCCGTCCACAAACCTTTAATTTATCTACCCAAAATATCCCTACAAAAGGTTATACCAATACGATAGATTTTAATAACATTACCCTAGAACTAAAATCGCTGAGTCCGGAACCAACAAAAAACCAAACTAATGCAGATTTGAAAGGGAAATACAAAATAGAATTTGTGGTGAGAAAAAGAAATTAATTTCTCTAAAATAAAACCGATTTTTGATGTTCCTCCCAAGCAATAGGGCGCTTATTTTTGGAAACTAAATAATCATTGATTTTTGAAAATGGTTTAGAACCAAAAAAACCACGATGGGCAGACAGAGGCGAAGGATGTGCAGAAGTGATTATATCGTGTTTCTGTGCATCAATGAAAGAGTTTTTCTTTTGGGCAAAACTTCCCCAGAGAACAAAAACTACATTCTCATTTTTCTCCGAAATCTCGGAAATAATAGCATCTGTAAAAAATTCCCAACCCAAATTTTTATGAGAATTGGCTTCATGAGCCCGAACGGTTAAAGTCGCATTCAATAATAGTACTCCTTGTCTTGCCCAATCTTCTAGCTCGTTATTTTGGCGAAATATTCCCAAATCCGAATATAATTCTTTAAAAATATTTCTGAGTGAGGGTGGCGTTTTCACCAGATTGCTCACCGAAAATGCCAATCCATTGGCTTGGTGTGTATCGTGATAAGGGTCTTGTCCCAAAATCACGACTTTTATTTGGGTGAAATCACACAAATCCAATGCTCTGAAAATTTGATCTTTCGGAGGAAAACAATCAAAATTTTGATATTCTTTTTCTACTTTTTCCCACAAAACAGAATAAGCATCATTGGCTTTAATTCTGTTCAAAACTTTATCCCAAGTCATTTTAATTATTTGATTAGCAAAAATAGAAAAGATTTTTATCTCTATTCCTCATCACATTTTCTTTCTGCTAATCTATTTATTAAATTTGCAAGGTGAATATAGAAGAAACCGACCTCAACGAATTAGAATTTCCGACACTCCTTTCGGAAATTGCGCCTTTTGCTTTCTCGGCAAAAACCCAAGAAAAAATACTGCAACTAAGACCTACAGAAAGAATACGGGCAGAAAGAGCACTCCAGAAAACTGCAGAATTCCTTAGTAGTTTCGAGAGCGATAATGCCATTCCGTTTCATGAATTTGAAGATATTTTGGCTGAACTAAAAGTATTGCCCATCGAAAACTTTAGACTAGAAAATTCGGCTTTCATCAAAATAAAAGCAATAACAGAACAAATAGGAAAATTGCAGAAATTTTTCCCCACGCTGGCGGCTACATTTCCTATTTTGTTGGAAGAAGTTTCGGCATTGGATTTCAAAAAAGAAATCATTTATAAAATAGACCGTGTTTTTAATCGATTTGGAGAGGTAAAAAACGATGCTTCCCCTGGTTTAAAAATCATTAGAACCGACATTCAATTAGCCAAAAAGCACATCCAAGAAAACTTTAATCGGGTTCTTTCAGCTCTGTCTTCTGGTGATTTTCTGGACGACATTAAGGAAAGCATTATTGATGACCAAAGGGTTTTGGCCGTAAAATCGGTATTCAAAAAAAGAGTTCCTGGAAGAATTTTGGGGTTATCCAAAACAGGCTCTATTACATACATACAACCGGATTCTGTAGTCAAACATCAGTTCAAACTAAGAGAATCCGAGGAAGAAGAGAAAAAAGAAATCGACAGGATTGTACGACAACTTACGGCTGAAATTTCCATTTTCCAACCCGAACTCATCACTTATCAAGACTATATTTTTGATTTAGATCTTACCCGTGCCAAAGCTAAATTTGCCGAAAAAACCAATGGAATTTTACCTAAAATAAATACGCATCAAACACTGCGTTTGCACCAAGCCTACCATCCACTTCTTTACCTAAGAAACAAGGCCGAAAACAAGGAGATTTTCCCACAAACCCTTAGTCTTACAGAACATAATCGAATTATTTGTATCTCCGGACCCAATGCTGGTGGCAAATCCATCACCTTGAAGACGGTGGGTTTATTACAACTGATGTTGCAAAGTGGAATTTTAATTCCTGCCCACCCCAAATCGGAAATGTTTTTTTTCGATAAAATCATGACGGATATTGGCGACAACCAATCCATTGAAAACCACTTGTCCACCTACTCTTCCAGACTCAAAAAAATGTCGGGAATTATTCGGGAATCCAATGATAAAACACTATTATTAATTGATGAATTTGGTACTGGTTCCGACCCAGAATTGGGTGGTGCATTGGCAGAAAGTTTCTTAGAATTTTTTTATGATAAAAAATCCTTTGCCATTATTACGACCCACTATACCAACATAAAACTGGTGGTAGAACAGCTTCCTGCCGCCACCAATGCAGCCATGTTGTTTGATGAATTTTCACTGGAACCACTCTATAAATTAGAAGTAGGACAAGCCGGGAGTTCTTTTACCTTTGAAGTTGCCGAGAAAAATAAAATCCCTAGATTCATCATTAAAAAAGCAAGAGAAAAAGTAGAAAAAGATGTAGTGAATTTGGATAAAACCATCGTGAAACTTCAACAAGAAAAATACGAGGTTGAGAAACTTAAATCCAATTTATCCAGCCAAAAAGAGTCGGTGGAAGACAAGAAGGAAAACTTACAAAAACTAAACGAACAACTCCAACAAAGGCTCTATAATTTTCAAAAACTATATGAAGATGAGCACCGAAAATTACAATTCGGGAATAAAATAGATGGTTTTATACAGGCTTACATCAACGGTACCGCAAGAAAAGAATTGGTTAAAGATTTCGTAAAAATCTTGGAGCAGGAAAAATACAAAAAACTGGATACCGACAAGGACGAAAGCAAGAAGCTACAAGTCATCAAAAGAAAAATTACCCAGCAACTGAAAAAAGTAGAGGTAATAGAAAAAATTGCAGAAACCCAAGAGAAATTAGTAGAACAAAAGAAAGAAGAAAGAAAACTTTGGTTAAAAAAAGGCCAAAGAGTAAGAATCTCTGGAAGTACAGCGGTGGGTACAATAGATGAAATCCTGAAAAATGGAAAAATTATAGTGAATTACGGAACTTTCACTACGCAAATTTCTGCTGACGAACTGGAAAGAATTTAGGTTTTATGAAAGACTTTGAGAATATAGAGGAAAGAATAAAGAATAAAGAATAAAGAATAAAGAATAAAGAATAAAGAATAAAGAATAAAGAATAAAGAATAAAGAGTAAAGAATAAAGAGTAAAAAGTAAAAAGTAAAAAGTAAAGAGTAGAGCATAAATCGTGAGTTCCCAAACAACTTCTAGTGCTAAAAGCAGAGATTTTCAAATTGCCATTTCGGTATTTATTTCCGGATTGTCTTGTTTTGGGCTACTCTATTATTACCAAGCGTTACTACCCGATTTAGCAATTTATTTTAAAATTGATAAAGCAGAGAGCAGTTTGGCGGTTTCTTCTTCTACATTTGGTATGGCACTAGGTTTGGTTACCGCCATGTTTGTTGCCGATAGATACAGTAGGAAAAGAGTGATCGGATATTCACTAATTTTTGCTGCTTTTTTTGCATTTATTTCTTCATTCTCAGCTCATTTTTGGGTACTTACTTTCTTTAACTTTTTGAAAGGATATTTTTTGGCCGGAGCAACATCCGTTTGTTTGGCCTATATTTCTGAGGAAGTATCCACTTCCAAAAAGCTAAAAATCACCGGATTTTATATTTCAGGAAATGCCGTGGGTGGCATGTTGGGAAGAGTACTTTCGGCACATTTAACGCACGAATATTCTTGGCAAAGCGCATCAGAAATCATCGGAGGAATTTGCATCAGCCTTGCTTTAATTTTCTTTGCCATTGCACCAAAATCTCGAAATTTCCGACCCAAGAAACAATCCTTCAAAACACTTATTAAGCCCAATTTAATGCTCATTTTTAACAAAAGACTTTTCCCGTATTACCTTACAGGATTTTTATTATTGGGTGTATTTGTTAGTTTATATAATTATATGGCCTTTTTTTTAGTTCAATTGCCTTTCAATATTTCAGAAGACTGGATTCCTTATATCTATTTACTTTATATAGCTGGCATTGGAGGTTCGTCTAGTGTTTCGTTTTGGCAAAAAAAATTATCAAGTTCCAAAAAAATTCTTAAGATGATGAGCTTTTTGGGCATCATAGGTTTATCATTCATTTATCTAAGCTCTACCCTTTGGGTTCTCCTTGGAGTTGCACTTTTCACCTATTCATTTTTCGTGGCCCATACCGTTTGTAGTAAGCAAGTTGGCGAATTTTATCATAGTAAAAAATCGGTGACTATTGCTGTATATTTATTAAGTTATTACCTTGGTGCTAGTATTTTGGGGAGTTCTACCGGCTTGGTATTGGTTCATTTCGGATGGATTCTTTTCTTATTGGCCTTAATTCTGATTTTCGGTTTTATATTCATTTTATCCTTAAAATAATTTTTCTCACTATAAATCAATACTTTATGCGATTAATTTAAAATATTTCACTACTTTGTATTGCATAATACCAAACTTTATATATATCTTTGTCATGTTAAATTCTAAATCGTTTAGAATAGTTAAAAATAAATACACAAAAAATACATGAATACTGAAAACACAAAAGCACAGATGCGCAAAGGTATTTTAGAGTTTTGTATTTTAAGTTTGATCCATAAAAAAGAGATGTATGTTTCTGATCTCATGGAAGAACTTAAAAAAGGAAAACTCGATGTGGTGGAAGGTACCCTTTATCCTTTGCTTACCCGACTGAAAAATGGTGAATTTCTCTCCTATCGTTGGGAAGAATCTACCGGTGGACCTCCCAGAAAGTACTATCAAATAACAGAAAAAGGAAAGCTTTTTTTGGATGAATTGCAAAATACATGGAACGAACTCACCGAATCTGTACAACAAATAACCACCCAACACTAAAAACAAAATAAGATGAACAAAACACTATCTATAGGACTTGCCGGTTTTTCTTTTATGATAGAAGAACATGCCTACTTAAAACTGAGTGATTATCTTACTGCACTCAGAAACTCTTTGGACGCCTCTGAAGCTGAAGAAGTAATACACGATATCGAAATAAGAATGGTGGAACTCTTCAAAGAATCATTGGACAAAAGAGAAGTAATAAATGATGCGGATGTAGAGAAAATTATTGCTCAAATAGGAAGTCCAGAAATCATTGAAGAACAAGAAGAAGCCTACTTTGCAAAAGATAAAAAAATAAATAATACCCATATTGAGAAGCAATTATTTCGTGATCCAGAAAACACCCAGATTGGCGGTGTATGCGCAGGACTTGCTCATTATGTAGGGATGGAAATTACTTGGATGCGCGTAATTTGGGGTGGTTTTGTTTTAGCAGGATTAGTTTCTGCCGGGATATCGACTTTACTTATCATCTCCATTTATGTACTGCTTTGGATTGTACTTCCAGTGGCAAAAACCACATCGGATATGCTGAAAATGAAAGGAAAGCCTGTGAATTTTGACAACATCAAACAAGAATCCTCTAAATTGGTTGATTTTGCCAACGAATCCTCCCAAAAAATTGGTGAAATATACAATGAAAACAAACCCTTAATCAACAGAACAGGAAGCGGTATCTGGAAAGCCATTCGTTTTTTCATTGGGGGTTTATTTGGACTCATAGGAATTTCATTATTGTTTAGCTCATTTACTATATTAGGAGCCAGCATCAACATGGATTTCATTACGCTACCTGGCGAATTTCAATTCTATCTGGAAGATTCTTACTTACGGTATTTTGGTATTGTGTTCGCATTTCTTACCATTTTTATTCCGGCTCTTATTTGTATGTTTCTTTCCGTTAAACTCATTGCACCCAAAACCAAACTGAACTACACAGGATATGTACTCGCCGGGCTATCTTTTCTATGGATTATTTTCTTGGCTTTATTTGGTTTTAAAGCACTTAAATACAGCAATCAATACACTGGTCACAACGAAGAGGAAGACAATATAAGCATTAATACAACTTCGGATACCTTGTACATCGATTATAAAAAAGTAATGATCCCAGAAAACTTTAAATCTTATGGCGACGAAATATACTCAGATCTTAAATCCATATACAAAGAAGATCACCCGTATGTAGAAGTGACCAAAAAAGAAGGCAATTTCACACCTTATTTGTTGGTGAAAAAAAATGCAGATGGCTACAACCAACCCTTAAAAATGGAAGTTCCCGTTGAAATCATCAACAACACTTTGTTATTGCCAAACTATTATAAATACCCATACATCCACAGACATAGGGATTATGATGTACAATATGAATTGGTTGTTCCAAAAAACAAAACCATCATCAACAACAGCGATTATGTTAATGTGGACTTGGACGATCATGATTTGAGTGAAGAAAACAAAAATGAGTCGGTTAATCTAAGTATCAATAACAATGGGGTTAAAATAAAGAACAACAATCTAGAAATTAGCACCAACGAAGATTCTGACTCCATCACCATCAATGGAAAAAAATACCACGAAAAAGAAGCTGAAAAAATCCTTAAAGATAAATTCCCGAAAGAATTAAAGGATTTAAAAAAAATGAAGGACATCAATATACAGATTAAAGATGACAATGTATCTATCGAAACTAAGTAACTTCTCTGTTGAGAAAGATTTATATTTTTTTTAACAAAAATAATTGCATTAGTAAAAATAGAAAGTGTAATTTCGTAACCATCAAATCATAACCTTTAAAAAACAACACAAAATGATACAACTCGTTTTTGAATTTGCTTTAAAATTCATCGATTTAATTACCAATTTATTTTAAAAAGAATAATTATCAATATCTTTGTGGAGCATAACAATTTTTGTTATGCTCTTTTTTATCGTTATTAATCCTAGAAAAATGAAAAAATTACTCGGAAAACTAATCTTGAAAATACTAGGTTGGAAAATCGTTTTGCATGGTGACACCAACAACTTCAATCGCTGCATCTTGGTGGTTGCTCCACATACCCATAATTCTGAATATATTTTGGGCAATTTGGCCTATTGGGCTTTGGGAAAAAACTTAAAAATCATCATCAAAGATGCGCATACCAAAGCTTGGTATGGCGCAATAGTGAGAGGATTGGGCGGCATAGGCATCGACCGTAGTCAGAAAAATAATTTGGTACAATTTGTTGCCGATCAATTTAAAAAGGAAGATTTTTCTTTGGTTATCACCCCAGAAGGTACCAGAAGTAGAGTGGAAAAATGGAGAAAAGGATTTTACCACATGGCACTGGCAGCAAAAGTTCCGTTGGTGTTGGCCTCTGGAGATTTTAAAAGAAAAACACTCTTTATGGGGTACAAAATTCCTTTGGAACGATTGGAAACCGAATCTTACGAAACCATCATGCAGGAAATTCAGGACTATTATATCAAACATGATATTCAACCCAAAATTAAAGAAAACTGGAATCCTAAAATTTATTAGGGAGAGGAAAGAGAAAAGAGGAAAGAGGAAAGACTAAAAAAAAATTAATATTATTTAAAATACATCATGGATTTCACAAAAAAAGAAGAGATACTAAAGCAACTGAACGAATGGCGAAATGGAAAAACCATGGCGCATCATTTGGATATTATTTTCACCGATGTTACCGAGGATACACTTACAGCCACAATGCCAGTTCAAGACAAAACCCACCAACCTTATGGCATCTTGCATGGTGGAGCGAGTTGTGTTTTGGCAGAAACTTTAGGATCCTGTCTCTCCTATTTGCATGTGGATACCTCCAAAGTAGTTCCTGTAGGGACCAACATCAACTCCAACCACTTAAGGGCAAAAAAAGATGGTATCGTTACAGGAATTGCTTCTTTTATCCGAAAAGGCAGTACATTACATGTATCGCAAATTGAAGTTCGAGATGAAAAAGGAAATCTCATTAACCATACCACCATGACCAATAATATAATACCGATTGGTAAAGTATAATTTTTAGAAAAGGCAATACTTTTTCTGTTTTGTACTTTTAATGCAAAACTTAATTAAAATAAATTGTTTCATATTAGATTTTTTTGATGATCATTTTTAAACTACCCCATCAAAATCAATTTTTTACCATCCAAAACAATTCAGTTGGCAACCATCTTTCTTTCCATCCTTTTGATGGGGAGAACTCTTTGAATTTTCATGGTGAAATTATCGCAATAACCAAAGAAGAAATTCAACATATAAATTTTGATTTGCCCATAGCTCATCATCAATTTCAAATTGAAGAAAAATCAAAATATTTAGAAAAAATTAACAATTCTATAAAATTAATTCAAAAAGAAGCAATCCCTAAATTAGTGATTGCAAGGAAAAAAATCATACCATACAATGAAATTAAATTGGCGGACTCCTTCCTAAATCTTTGCAACAAATATCCTACTGCTTTTGTATATGCTTTTTCTGAAAACAACCGTGCATGGATGGGGGCTTTTTCTGAAGTTTTGGGGTGTTTTAATAAAAAAACTAAAATATTTTCTACCATGAGTTTGGCGGGTACACTACCTGTTAATGAAGCATGGACAAAAAAAGAGATAGAAGAACAAAAGCCAGTGAGCGATTTTATTCATGAAATTCTATCTAAATATGCAGATCAAGTACAACAATCCGAAACTTACGATCATATTTCCGGGAAAATAAAACATTTACGAACCGACTTTTCCATCCGTACAGACTATGATAAAATAGATGCCATAATACAAGAATTACACCCTACCCCTGCGGTATGTGGCTTTCCAAAGGAGGATTGCAAAAATTGGATTAAAAACCTGGAACAATTCGATCGAGAGTTATACGCAGGCTACAGCCGTATAGAAACCGACGAACATTTATACGCTTTTGTCAATTTACGATGCGGTAAATTCTATAAAAATCATGCAGAATTATTCGTAGGAGGTGGAATTACCAAAGATAGTTATCCAGAAAAAGAATGGCAAGAGACAGAATTAAAATCTTGTGCATTGACCGATGAAATAATACTAAAATAAAAGCTTACCCTGGTTGGATAAGCTTTTTTATTTTCATTTATTTTCTGCCAATTTACTCCAAGTATGCATTACCCACACAAAAAGCAAACCTATAACAGAAGCAACCAAGGAGACATGTACCGAACTGTTTTCTTCATTCATAAAACCTAATTCCCAATCGATTACATAGAGATTAACTCCTAAAAAAACGATGAATAATACCAAAAATACTTTGTAAATAGTTTTCATTTGTAGATATTTATTTCTTTTATTAATCTAATCAATCGTTTTATTTCCATAGTTAATTCTTTACCAACCTTGGCTAAACAACGATTTTTCAAAGTTTTACAGTTGCTCTCTAAGCTCAATTGACAATAGAAAGAGCATTTTTTAAGGCTACAAAAGTACTAAGACTTTGGATTAAAACCTAACATAAGTTGCAACAAGTTCAGCTAAATTGGTGGTAAATAATTTAATGGAAATAGCCAATAAGATTACCCCAAATACCTTTTGCAAAATTTGCAATGTGGCATCCCCCATTTTTTCTTCAATCCAATTGGCCGATTTTAATATGAAATATACAAAAACCGTATTGATGATAATGGCCAAAATAATATTAATATCATGGTACTGGGATTTTAGTGAAAGCGTTGTGGTAAGAGTACCCGCTCCAGAAATTAATGGAAAAGCAATCGGTACAATAGAAGCTGATTTTGCCTCGGTACTTTTATTAATTTCTATACCCAAAATCATTTCAATCGCAATGATGAAAATAACAAAAGCCCCTGCGATGGCAAAGGAATTTACATCTACTCCAATAAAATTAAGCATCTGTTTTCCAACATACAAAAAACAAATCATTAATAGTCCGGCTACTACTGTAGCTCTTTCAGCATCAATCTTGCCAAACTTTTGTTTTAGACTTACAATGATAGGTATGGAACCTAAAATATCGATAACAGCAAATAAAATCATGGTTGCCGTTAAGGTTTCTTTTAATGAGAAATGATCCAACATAATGCATTTTATTAATTTTGCAAAAATATGAAAATATTTTAACAAATCACTAATTTAAAATTCAACAATCTCATTCGGATTATTAATTTTATAAATTATGAAGATTAAATTTTTACATCACATTCCATCATCCATAACAAATATTCGATTATATTAGTTTTACAATATAAAATACACATTTATTTTGAATTCCCTACTGACTTCAGTCATTAACAATCACTTTTTTTTGAAAATACTTTTGCAATATAAAATACGATAGTTTTAATCTATATACTATGGAAAATAATTTAAGCGAAAGTAGTGTTCAAATTACACTCTTCTTATTACTAATCCCAGTTATTTTCATGTTGATATTGCTGATTATTCGAGTAAACAGAATGATCAATCAAACATTAAAAAAAATTGAGTTAAAAAAAATCAATCAGAAAATCCTTTCCTTACCTGCTGATGAGATTGCGAGTTTAGAAAAAAGAAAAAAAGAACTAGAATTCCAATTAAGTGGCGATGAACTTATGCCCAACACTGCTACTATTGACGATTCAAAAGGACTTATCCGAAAGTCAAATGAAGTTGAAGATATACGGTTTTTGGCATCCAAAAGAAAAAGACTTGCCATTCTGGAAATTCCCAATCAAGAAAAAAAACTTATCTTAAGCTACCTTGGTATAAGCATCTTATGGCTACTGATCGGGACTTCTGTTGGGGAATATCTCGGAATTAAATTCGTTGCTCCCGACGCCGATCATGTGAGTTGGCTAAGTTTTGGAAGACTAAGACCCGTACATACCAATATGGTCTTTTGGGGCTGGGCTTCAACTGCCATGGTTGGGCTTTCGTATTTTGTTGTCCCAAGAGTGGGAAACACAAAAATCTTCAGTATAAAATTAGGCTACTACAGTTTAATTTTAATGGCCAGTGCCGTTGGGATTGGAAGCATCTGCCTCATGGCAGGCATCAACAATAGTGGTGGAGAGTACAGAGAATATATCTGGCCGGTAATGGGACTTTTTGCCCTTGGAATTGGAATTAGTTTATACAATTTCATTAAAACCATTAATACCAGAACCACCAAAGAAATATATGTTTCCAACTGGTACATTGTAGCCGCCATGATGTTTATTGCTGTTATCGTCCTTATTGGCTATCTCCCTTTTTGGCAAGACGGTTTAGGCGAAACCATTGTGCAAGGTTTCTATATGCACCAAGCGGTGGGAATGTGGTTTATGTTTTTAAATCTAGGATTAATGTACTATTTTCTGCCTCAAGAATTAGATACTCCCGTATATTCCTACAGCCTAAGTGTTTTGGCTTTCTGGACACAAATATTATTTTACACCCTTATCGGAACCCATCATTTTATCTTCAGCCCCATTCCATGGTGGTTGCAAACCGTAGCCATTATTGCCAGTGTAGATATGGTAGTACCTGTAGTAGCAGGTAGTTTCAACTTTATGATGACCATGAAGGGCTCTTGGCATAAATTAAGATGGAGCTACATCATGCCATTTTATGTGGTATCGGTTATTTTTTATTTTTCTGGCTCGTTACAA
Organism: Bacteroidota bacterium; assembly: GCA_018266955.1. Taxonomy (GTDB): domain Bacteria; phylum Bacteroidota; class Bacteroidia; order Flavobacteriales; family Weeksellaceae; genus Amniculibacterium. The sequence goes on along the minus strand of JAFDZI010000040.1, from coordinate 25,947 downwards.
GGAACTGCCGAAGCTTTTCGTTGGGCAAATCTCGTATGGCACTTTACCGACTTTACCGTTGCTCATTCTCACATGACGATGTACGGAATCATCACCTTTATGCTATTCTCTTTTACCTATACATTGGTCCCAAGAATTACTTCACTCGAACCACCAAGTCTAACAGTAGGACTACATTTCTGGCTGGCTTTGGTAGGTCTCATGATTTATATTTTCTCATTAATGATAGGTTCTACCGAAAAAGGACTCATGTGGATGGACAAAGAACCCTTCATCAAAGGAGTGGTACAATCGGTTCCTTATTGGGTATTCAGAGCCGTTGGTGGTACACTGATGTGGCTTTCCCACTTTGTTTTTGCGTATAATTTCTACAGAATGGTTGTTCCAAGAAAAGAAATAACCCTTCCTGAAACCCCAGAAGAAATTTTAACTATTGTAAATGCTAAATAAGAATAAAGACATGGATTTTTTTAACAATCAAAAGAAATTATTTAGTACTGCCTTGGTTTTATTCCTAGGATTAGCACTCATCATTTGTATATTCCCTGCCTTGCAAAGCATGAGCGATTATCAACCTTTACCGAATAGCAAACCTTTGACTGAACAAGAACAAAGAGGAAAAGAAATTTTTATTGCCGAAGGTTGTATCGCATGTCATACCCAACAAGTTAGAAATGTGGATATGGATCAAGTATTCGGAAACAGACCCAGCATCGCAGCAGATTATGCCAGAAATAAAAGAGAAAATATTTGGCAAAATACCGCCAATCTTTTAGGCTCCGAGAGAACGGGACCAGACCTTACCAATGTAGGAAGCAGACAACCCAGCACCGATTGGCAGTACACCCATCTTTACAACCCAAGAGCCGTAGTTCCGGAGTCTGTAATGCCTTCGTATAAATGGCTTTTCTTGGTAAAACCCGAATTAGGCATACACGATGTAGAAGTAAAAGTTCCAGATAAATTTAGGATAGGAATTGATGGTAAAATTGTAGCCTCACAAGATGCCAAAGATTTAGTAGCGTATTTATTATCATTAAAACAAACCGAGCTTCCAAAATCCATTCCTCCAAAAGAATTTTTGTACAAATCCGAGAAAAAAGCAAGTACTGCCAGCGCCAATGGACTTCCCGATGGAGAAAACCTTTTCAATACCCATTGTGCAACCTGTCACCAAAGTAGTGGCGAAGGCGTTCCTGGTGCATTCCCTCCTTTGAAAGGCGACAAGGTAGTAACCGGTGAAGATTTGGAACTTTACATTACCATTATTATGAAAGGATACAACGGATTAGCTCCTGCCTATGGTGTGATGCCACCAGTGGGAACAACCGCCAATCTAAAACCAGAAGAAGTTGCCGCCATCATCAATCATGAAAGAACCAGCTGGGGTAATAATGGCAAAACCACTACCGCAGAAGAAGTAAAAACCATTATGGATAAAATTAAATAATATAAAATTGCCTTTAACAACCTCGTTTGATAAATTAACATTAATGAAAATAGGCGATTGAGCTTATCCATTAAAAAACAATAAATACCTACAAATGAAAACAAAAATAGCCATACTCGTTTTACTCTTGATTACACAATCCTATTATAAAGCTTGTGAAGCTTGCGATTTGAAACAACCTAAAATAACCAGAGGGCTAACCCATGGAGCGGGACCACAAAGTTTTTGGGATTGGGTTGCTGTTGGAATTATCGTTCTTATTTCCGCACTTACGGTTATATACTTTATTAAATACACCCTAAAACCTGAGTCTAAAAAATCCAATCACATAAAAAACAGTATTCTTCATTTTTAAATCAATAACTTATGGATACGACTAAGACCACAACCTATATTTACATTGATGACCAGCCCCATCCAATAGCCAAGTTAGAACCACCTGTTGTTTTTGAATTGGACACTACCAAATTAGTCGATGGTGAACATACACTGAAAATCATTAGTAAATTTGAAAATAAAGAGGGAATAAAAATCATTCCATTCAAAGTACAGAATGGTCCTCACATTCATGTTGACGGATTATCGGACCACGACACCATCAACGGAATTATTCCTCTTATGCTAAATTCTTACGAAACTGGAAACAATCAGAGTTTCATCATCAAAGGAAGCGAAAACCCAAGAACTATTCCTGTATGGGTTTGGGTTTTAATCCTTAGTATTCTGGCGTGGGGTGCCTTTTATAGCATTACCAGCTTAATGAATACGCCTCAATAACGCAAACTTTTCATTCTCCATAAAAAACGGTCATTTCTCCAAGAAAATGACCGTTTTGTTTTATTCTAAGTAACCATTATTCAACGGAAACCGTACCATCGGCTTCAATTGCTTTTAGTTGTACTACCTCAATGGTATTGATGGCGTTTTCATCAAATGGCTTGTGTACCCTTACATAATTTTCGGTAAAACCATACATCATTCCCTCTTTGTTTTCATGCTCCCAAAGTACTGGATGAGATTTCCCTAATTGTGTTTGATAAAAAGCAACTTTCTTTTTCTCGGAAAGAATTCGTAGCATTTTATTTCTTTTCTTTCGCTCAGCCACAGGAACAACTCCTTCCATTGCTGCGGCTTCGGTGTTTTCTCTTTCGGAATAAGTAAAGACATGCAAGTAGGAAATAGGTAATTGGTTCAAATAATTATAGGTTTTAAAAAACTCTTCATCCGTTTCACCAGGAAAACCAACAATAACATCAACGCCCACTGCACAATCCGGCATTATTTCGCGAATTTTATTAATTCTATCCGTATAAAGCTGAGTCAGATAACGGCGTTTCATTTTCTTTAACAATTCATCACTTCCGCTTTGTAAAGGAATATGGAAGTGAGGCACAAAGCGTTGGGAATTAGCCACCAATTCTATACTTTCATCTTTCAGCAAATTGGGCTCAATAGATGAAATTCGAATTCTTTCTATTCCCTCTACCTTATTCAATTCTTGAATTAAATCTAAAAAAGTATGCTCATGCTTTTTATTTCCGAATTCACCTTTTCCGTAATCTCCAATATTAACTCCGGTTAAAACAATTTCTTTAATTCCTTTGGCTGCAATGTCTTTTGCATTTTGCACCACATTTTCTATGGTATCCGATCTGGAAATCCCTCTTGCCATGGGTATGGTGCAATAAGTACATTTATAATCGCACCCGTCTTGCACCTTTAGAAAAGCTCTTGTTCTGTCGCCAAAAGAATAACTACCGATGAAAAAATCGGCTTCTTCCACCTCACAAGAATGTACTTCCCCTTGGTTTTCGGCTTTTTTCAGTTCGTTTAAATATCTTGGAATATTAAATTTTTCCTTCGCTCCTAACACCAAATCCACCCCTTCAATTTTGGAAATTTCTTCAGGTTTCAATTGGGCATAACAACCGATAATAACAACCAAACCATCGGGATTGGATTTCAACGCTCGCTTTACATGGAGTTTGCATTCCTTATCTGCCGTTTCGGTTACCGAACAAGTATTGATAACATAGACATCGGCAGGTTCATCAAAACTCACTTTTTCGTAGCCATTCGCCGTCAATTGACGAGCTATGGTGGAGGTTTCTGCAAAATTTAATTTGCATCCTAAAGTATGATATGCTGCTTTTTTCAATGACATAATCGTGTATAAAAAATCGACTGCAAAGGTACAAATTTTATCTGTAAGTCGGACAAATGCATCTCATAACTCAAATTATACTAGTCCAGAACATTTAGGGTTAAAAAAAAAAATAAAAAATGATTTAACAATTTACCTTATTTCAACTCTAAAAAGAAAAATCAAACAACATTTAATAACCCATTGTGTGAAATTGCCGTTAACAATTGGTTCTTTATCAACTATAAAAATAACACAAAGCATATCCATATTTAAACACATAAAAATGATTACTTATGAAAACAACTTACCTCTTTCTCTTGACTTTCTTATTATTTAATTGTTCAAGAGCCGATAACCCACCAGATAATCCAAATCCAGATCCCATTCCTAGCTCATTATATTTCCCAGAAAACAACACAACAGCTTGGGAAACTGTACCCATGCAGAATTTGGGTTGGAACACCAATGCAGTTCAACCGTTGAAAGATTATTTAGCCAATAAAAACACCAAAGCATTTATTATTTTGATCAATGGGAGAATAGCCATGGAAGAGTATTTTAACGGACATAATGCTACGACAGATTGGGAATGGAATTCTGCTGGAAAAACCTTAGTGGGAAGTACTTTTGGCATCGCAGAACAAGAAGGTTTTGTCGATCAAAATAAAAAAGTATCCGATTATTTGGGAATCAACTGGACCAGCGAACCTATTAACAAAGAAAACCTCATCCTAAACAAGCATCTTTTAACGATGACTTCTGGACTGAACGACCAAAGCCAACTCATCACCCAAAGCAATCTTACTTATATAGCAGATGCGGGAACCCGTTGGTCTTACAGCAATGTTTTTCAAAAACTTATCGATGTGGTTTCTAGTTCAAATGCTGGGAATTTTGAAAATTATTTTAATGCCACATTAAAAAATAAAATCGGCATGGATGGTTATTGGAACTTTGGTATGATATTTTCGATTTACCACAGTACAGCCCGAAGCATGGCTCGATTTGGGTTGTTGGCACTCAACAAAGGACAGTGGAAAAATGAAGTTATCATAAACCCTTCCTATTTTAATACCAGCATTCAAAGTTCGCAAATTATCAATCCTTCTTATGGGTATTTTTGGTGGCTCAATGGTAAAACTAAATACATGCTACCTGGGTCGCAAACGATGTACAACGGGGCTTTAATCCCGAATGCACCCTCGGATTTGTATGCAGCTATGGGAGCAAAAGACCAAAGAATCTATGTCATTCCAAGCAAAAAAATGGTTATTATCCGTATGGGAGAAGCTTCCAATCCTCAAAATCCTACCTTTGCTTTATCCGGATTTGATGCCGAATTATGGAATTACATAAACGCTATGATTCCTTAGATTTTATACTCATCCCTAATTTCTGGACTTTTAACAAAACAAACAGGCGAAGAATTTTCTTGTGAAAGTTCTTCGTTTTTTTGGGCCATTTCGTTATTGTATTGTTGCGATTGGTTTCTCGGAATAGACAATGATTTCCATTCGGTATTTTTCTGCATTTTTCCTAAATAAATCATCTGACCAATGTGGTATGAATAATGCGCTAATTGCCTTAGAAAAGCATCCAACACGGTATGTTTTTCCCCTCTAATGTAGATGGATTTAGCCCAATCATCTTCTTGTAACGATTGTAGTGCCGTATAAAGACAATCCCAGCCTTTTTGCCAACACTCAATTACATCTTGTTTGGTGGTAAAATCGTTTATAAATTCAGCATCACGATGTCGCCAAGATTTTTCTCCATCTTCAGTTAAAAAATTAGTAAATCTGGAGAGTGCATTTCCAGCAATGTGTTTTACCAAAACAGCTACACTATTACTTTCTTCATTGTATTCCCAAAATATTTGCTCTTGCGAGAGCCGTTCTAATAAAGCATCGCCTAATTTTTTATAATAATCAAATCTTTGATACAATAAATTTTTCATTTTCATTAAATTTTATTTAAACATCAAAACTCTTTAAAATAAGGTTAAAGGTACAACAACTTCAAAAGAACCTATTGAAAAATATTAAAAAAGCCACCTTATTAAAAAGTGGCTTTATAGGAACGAAACTTAAAAATTAAGCTTCTGGTTTGTTTTCTGTTTTTGGTTTTGCTTCCGGTTTTGGAGGTCTAGGCAGAAGAACTTTTCTAGAAAGTTTCATTTTCTTACGATCATCATACCCCATAAATTTCACTTCCACTTCATCGCCTTCAGCATACGGCACTTTATCCAATCGTTTCCACTCTATTTCAGAAATATGCAACAAGCCTTCTGTATTTTTAGCTATGGCAACAAACGCTCCAAAGTCCATTACCTTCACCACTTTCCCATTATATACCTCACCCACAACTGGCACAAAGGTAATCTGGTTAATCGCTGCGATGGCTGCGTTAATTTTTTCTCTGCTTACTCCAGCAATTTCAATTCTACCGATTTCTCCAATTTCTTCAATAGAAATAACCGTATCTGTATCTTTTTGTAATTGTTGAATAATTTTCCCACCAGGTCCGATAACAGCTCCAATAAAATCTTTTGAGATTTCCAAAATTTCCATTTTCGGAGCGTGAGGTTTCACATCTTCTCTTGGGGCATCTATGGTTTTTAATATTTCACCAAGAATATGCAAACGACCTTCTCTTGCTTGGTTAAGGGCTGTTTCCATAATATCCATGGTTAACCCTTGGATTTTGATGTCCATTTGGCAAGCGGTAATCCCATCGGCAGTACCGGTTACTTTAAAGTCCATATCTCCTAAGTGGTCTTCATCTCCTAAAATGTCAGAAAGTACAGTAAATTTTCCTGATTTTTCATCGGTAATCAATCCCATGGCAATTCCAGAAACTGGTTTAGAAATTTGTACCCCAGCATCCATTAATGCTAATGTCCCAGCACATACTGTTGCCATAGAAGAAGAACCGTTGGATTCTAAAATATCAGAAACCACACGGATGGTATAAGGATTTTCTGCAGGAATCATATTAGCCAAAGCTCTTTGCGCTAAGTTTCCGTGCCCTACTTCTCTTCTTGAAGTTCCTCTTAAAGGTCTTGCTTCTCCGGTAGAGAAAGGAGGGAAGTTGTAATGTAGGAAGAATCTTTCGTCGTAGTTAATGGCTACAGAATCTACCATATTGGCATCTTTAACAGAACCTAAAGTAACAGCGGTAAGGGATTGAGTTTCTCCTCTAGTGAAAACCGCAGAACCGTGTGCTCCTGGAAGATAATCTACTTCAGACCATATTGGTCTGATGGTTTGAGGATCACGACCATCCAAACGAACTTTTTCGTTCAAAATCATTTGGCGCATCGCTTCTTTTTCCACATCGTGGTAATATACTTTTGCAAAAGGAGTTACTCTTACTAGTTCTTCCTCATCTGTATATTGCGCTAGGAAATCTGCTAAAACTGCTTTGAATTTTTCACCTCTTTCTTCTTTTGCAGAAGGAGTTTTGGCTACTTCATATACTTTATCATAGCATTCTTTCCATACTTTCTCACGGATTTCTTCATCGTGAGTTTCGTGGCAATATTCTCTTTTAGGGAATGATTTTCCAACCTTAGCCGCCAACTTTTCCTGAGCTTCAATTTGGATTTTAATTTCCTCGTGAGCAAAAGAAATAGCTTCTAGCATTTCTTGTTCGGAAATTTCTTTCATTTCCCCTTCTACCATTACAATAGAGCTTTTGGTTGCTCCCACCATAATGTCGATATCTGCTTTTTGTAAATTTTCGTAGCTAGGGTTTACCGAAAGTTCGCCATCAATTCTTACTACTCGTACTTCGGACATCGGTCCGTTGAAAGGAATATCGGTAATAGCAATTGCTGAAGAGGCTGCAAGACCCGCCAATGCTTCTGGCATTACTTCTTTGTCATAAGAGATAAGAGAGATCATCACCTGCACTTCTGCATGGAAATCTTCCGGGAAAAGGGGACGAAGCACTCTATCCACCAATCTCATGGTGAGTACTTCATCATCTGAAGGTTTGGTTTCTCTTCTAAAGAAATTTCCAGGAATTTTTCCACCTGCATAAAATTTCTCTCTATAATCTACCGTCAAAGGTAGGAAGTCAACCCCTGGGTTGGCTTCTTTATTGGCTACAACTGTTGCTAAAAGCATGGTTCCGCCACATTTTACAACTACCGAACCGTCGGCTTGTTTTGCCAATTTTCCGGTTTCGATGGTAATTTCTCTACCATCTCTCATCACGATAGTTTCTGTGATTGCTTGAGGTGCACTCATAAAATAATCTTCTGTGTACTCCGTATTGAGTACGGTTAATATTTAAACTCTTTAAATTTTCGTTGGCAAAGGTACTGATTTTTGTTCAGCAACTAATCATTCCAATAAATTTTTAACTCATTGGTTATTTAATAACAAAAGCAACTCAAATGATGAGTTGCTTCTGTTACTTGTATAAAGAAAAATTACTTTCTTAATCCTAATTCAGCAATAATTGCTCTGTATCTTGCGATATCTTTTTTCTTTAGGTAATCCAAAAGAGCTTTTCTTTTACCTACTAATTTCACCAAAGATCTTTCTGTGTTAAAATCTTTATGATTTGCTTTTAAGTGACCCGTCAAGTGATTGATACGGTAAGTAAATAGAGCTACTTGTCCTTCTGCGCTCCCTGTGTCTTGTGCAGATTTTCCGTGTTTTGCGAAGATTTCTGCTTTCTTTTCAGATGTTAAGTACATTCCAATATTGTTTAATGATTATTATGTAACGAGTTGCAAAAGTAAGACTATTTTTTGAACTGACAAACTATCTTAAAAAAAACTATTTTTCTTACAAGAAAAGTGATTAACCTGTATAATGAACATCATTTATAACATCAATACTATTGAATAGAAAAAAACAGACAGTCTAAAGGATTACAAATTGGAATTCGGCAAAATTAAACCTATTTTTGTACACAGAACCATGAGGAGAAACAAAATTATCACTTTTACAGCTGCAGCTATACTTTTGGGAGGTTTTGCTCTAATAAAAGCGCAAAGTTATGCCAAGAACGAAATTTCTTCAGACGAGATGCAACAAAATAAAATCAGAAAAATTTTATACTTCAATCCAGATATACAACCAGAAATAGAAGAAATTAAACAACCCACTTATCTAGCTTTTTTCTCTACGGTTACCAATAAATTGAGCAGCTCCAAAAACAATTCATTATTAATTGTGGATCAAACGCTTTCATTCGACCAAACAGATCCTGAAATAATCCGTGAATATTGTACCAATAACCAAGCTGATTTTGCGGTAGTCCCCAAAGTTAAATATTTTAAAGTAGGGCTTGGTAAATTTGTTTTTTCTAGCCAAGTTATCATCAGCATGAAGCTGTACAGCGCCGAAGGTAAGTTAATTTCAGAAGTACAATATGACACCTACAAAAAAAATAGAAAGCTTTTAGGATCAGCAGAAAATTTTGTTAAACTGGGTACAGAAGGTGCACTAAAAGAGATTTTAAAAAATATAAAAACCTTCAGAATAGGCTAATCTGAGTTTAACACAAAAAAACAAAAGGAAAATAGAATATTTTATTTTTTTTGCGGTACTTTTGCACGGCTTTGAATTTTGATCAATCACATCTTCACGGAATTCACCGCTTTTTTAATTTAATAACCGATCAATAAATTTAGATTAAAATGGATACTAAGGAATTGATTTTTAACCCCGCAGATATTGCCGAAAACCTGAGTGAACTACACGCAGACGAAAGACTTTTGGCTTTCCTTAGAGTTCCCAAAGAATATAAAGCCGAAGTCTTTGCACACTTGGATCCGGATTTTCAAGAGGAAACCATACGAAGCATAGGGAGTGAAGAGGTTTCCGAAATCTTAAATGCCATGACTCCGGATGATAGAACGGCACTTTTTGAAGATTTCCCGGATGAACTTATTAAATATTCCATCAACCACCTAAATCCACAAGAAAGGAGAATTGCTCTAAAGCTCTTAGGCTACAAACCCAACTCTATTGCTCGACTTATGACCCCTTACTACATCCAAATCCGCAAGGAATGGACGGTAAAAAAATGTCTTCAGCAAATAAAAAAAGTGGGCAAAAAAGTGGAAACCATGAACCACCTTTATGTGGTGGACGAAAAAAATCGCTTGGTAGATGACTTAACCATTGGCACCTTGCTTTTGGCTGAAGAGGATGATTTGGTTTCTGATATCACCGACAATCATTTCGTGGCCATTAGCACTACAACTTCAAAAGAAGATGCGGTTTCTTATTTTGAAAAATACGACAGAACTGCACTTCCTATTATTACGGAATCTGGAGTTTTGGTTGGAATTGTTACCATAGACGACATCTTAGACCAAATTGAGCAACAAAATACCGAAGACATCCAAAAATTCGGGGGGCTTGAAGCTTTAGACTTGCCCTACACCCAAACTTCGTGGATGGAAATGATTCGAAAAAGAGCCACTTGGCTTATTATTCTATTTGTTTCGGAAATGCTAACGGCATCTGCTATGGGCTTCTTTGATCACGAAATTGAAAAAGCTGTTGTACTCGCCCTTTTCGTGCCCTTGATTATCTCCTCTGGAGGCAATTCTGGTTCACAAGCAGCCACACTAATTATTCGTGCTATGGCTTTACAAGAAATCACCCTGAAAGACTGGTGGTATGTACTAAAAAAAGAAATCACTTCAGGTTTATTTTTAGGTGGAATTTTGGGAGCCATTGGATTTTTAAGAATCATGATTTGGCAAGAAACCGGCTTGTATGATTATGGTGAATACTGGATTTTTGTTGGACTCAGCGTCTCATTATCTCTTGTAGCCATCGTACTTTGGGGAACCTTGAGTGGCTCTATGATCCCTTTTGTACTAAAAAAATTCAAATTAGACCCCGCCACTTCTTCTGCCCCATTCGTGGCAACCTTGGTTGATGTTACAGGTTTAATTATTTATTTTACTGTTGCTGGCTTATTCCTTTCAGGAAAACTACTCTAAACCAATCAAAATGAGAATAATCTCACTTGTCCCTTCCATTACCGAAGCTTTGTTCGATTTTGGACTTACCGATAAAGAAATTGTTGGTAGAACCAAGTTTTGCATCCACCCAAATGATAAAGTTAAAAACATCCCAACCATTGGAGGGACCAAAAATATACAAATTGAAGCAATAAAATTACTTCAACCCGATTTAGTGATTGCCAATAAAGAGGAAAATGTAAAAGATCAGGTAGAAGAACTAATGAAGTTTTGTACGGTTTGGGTAACTGAAATAGACACACTTGAAGACAATAACCAATTTATTGATGAATTAGGCCAAAGACTCCAACAACCGAAATTAGCACTTTCTTGGAAACAATCTATTGACAGAGCTCTGCGTTCAAAAACACAACAGCCATTGACCTATACATATCTAATATGGAAAAAACCGTATATGACGATAGGTAGCGACACTTTCATCCACCATGTTTTAGAGAAATTAGGGCTCAAAAATCATCACGAAAACCTAAAAAGATACCCTATTATTGAAGTTGAAGACATGAAGAGTTCTGACTGTATCTTTCTTTCCACCGAACCTTTTCCTTTTAAGCAAAGACATGTTGATGAGCTTCAAGCAGTTTTTCCAAATAAAAAAATCACCATCGTAGATGGTGAAGCCTTTTCCTGGTATGGCACTCATATAGCCAAATGCCAGTCGTATTTTGAACAAATGATAAAGGAAATTTCAGACTAAGACTTTAGCCAACTCATCGCAAATCCATTCCAAAAGTTCTTGATCTTCCGGAGTAAAAGGATCAATCTCATGCGAGTCTATATCAATTTGTCCAATATTTTTGCCTTCTTTCAAAATAGGCACTACAATTTCCGATTTTGTATCCATGGAACAACTCAAGTAATTATCTTGCTTTTGCACATCCGGAACCAAAAAAGTTGCTCCCGAAACAGCCACTTGCCCACAGATTCCTTTTCCAAATGGGATAACGGCATGGTCAGTAGCAGCACCTACATAAGGCCCCAAAACAAGTTCTTCTTTATCACCATTTCTGAAATAAAAGCCCGTCCAATTAAAATAGTCGATTTCCTGATCCAGCAACTGACATATTTTCAACAACTTATCATCTGTATTATGATTAGGACTGTGTATAATAACCGACAGCCTACTTTTCAGTTCTTTTCTCATTTTTATTAATCGTGGATTTCGTCCAAAGACAATTCGTTTTTGTAGCCAAACATTCCTCTTTCTTTTATCATTTCGGCTACACCATCGGGCAATTGTTCCTCCCAGCCCAATTCTTTATGAATAATTTTATCTAAAATATCTCTGGAATAGATTTCTAGGAATTTCAGATTATAATTTTGAATATCGACAATTCTTTTATTATGTTTAAAATACTTATAGAGTTCTTTTAAATTCTCTTCTACTTTCAAATTATCCGAATTGAGTAATTCTCCTGTTTTGGTATCATGATAAGGATAAAGGTAAACACGCACATTGGTTTTGAAAATTTTTCCAAAAGCTTCCAAAATACCTCCAGAAAGGTTGGCATAATATTTTTCATCAAAAACCATCAGCAGATTGTTCACCCCCATTGCCACGCCAATTTTTTGGTTGGTATAATCTGCAAAATAATCCACCAATTTATAATATTCGGAAAAATTAGAAATGATAACATTGTATCCCAATTTACCCAACACATCTACTCTATCCAGGAAATCTCTTTCGTCGATATGTCCAGATGCACGGAGATTGGCAATGGTAATTTCAAATAAAACTTCCAAATTTTCATTTTGGCAAGTGGTATCCTTCATAAACATTTCCAAACCATTATCGAACATATCGATATTTACTCTGGTTACTGGTCGGAAGCTGCCACGAACGGCAAAAATATTTTTTTTGTACAATAAATCGGCGGGCAGCATATTATTTCCCTCTGGGCTAAAAATCACCGCATCTGTCATGCCTCTCTTTACCAATTGAAGACTCATTAATCGATTGTCCACATATTCGAAACTAGGACCCGAGAAATCAATCATATCGATTTCTAATTTATCTTTAGAGATGTCTTCGTACAAAGATTCTATTAATCGTCTAGGATTATCTGAATAGTAAAAGGCTCCATAAATTAAATTCACCCCAAGAAAACCTAATGTTTCTTGCTGCAAGGTAGCATCTTTATCATGAAACTTTACATGAAGAACAATTTCATTATAGCCTTCATCACATTTGGATTGAAAGCGAATTCCTACCCAACCATGTCCTTGATTGGTTTTATCAAAATTAATGGTGGTAACAGTATTGGCATAAGAGAAAAATCGGCGATCAGGAAAGTGAGTTCTATCCAATCTTTCTTCAATGAGAGAGACTTCATAGCGAAGCATTTTTCTCAGTCTATTTTGGGTAACATATCGGTTTTTCGGTTCCTTCCCATAAATGGCATCCGAAAAATCTTTGTCGTAAGCCGACATGGCTTTGGCAATAGTATTAGAGGCTCCACCTGCTCTAAAGAACTGTCTTACCGTTTCTTGTCCCGCTCCAATTTCGGCAAAAGTTCCGTACACGGAGGAGTCTAAATTAATGGTCAGTGCTTTTTGTTTGGGAGTAAGTTTATGTTCTAATAACGACATTTTTGAAATTTTTGTAAATTTACCAAAATTAAACCAATCAAGAAAATATGAAGTTAAAATTTTTAGGCACTGGAACCTCTCAAGGTGTACCCGTTATCGGTTGCCAATGCAAGGTTTGCACCTCTCAAAATCCTAAAGATCAAAGATTAAGAACTTCAGCACTTATCACCACCAACGAAGGTTATAAAATCCTATTTGATTGTGGTCCGGATTTCAGACTACAGATGCTTCGCCAGAATGAAAAAAACATAGATGCTATTTTCCTAACCCACGAGCACAACGACCATGTGATAGGATTAGACGATGTACGCCCCATTCTTTTCCGAAGCCATAAGGCAATGCCCATTTATTGCAATAAAAGAGTTGGCAAAGAAATTAAAAACCGATTTCCTTATGCTTTTGCAAATGAAAAATATCCTGGTGCACCAAGCTTTGACATTCATGAAATCGATGGTCCCACCTCTATCTTCGACACTGAGATTATCCCCATTGATATCCTACATTATCATTTACCCATCTTAGGTTTCAAAATAAAAAATACCGCTTATATTACCGATGCATCTTTTATTTCTGATGAGGAAAAATTAAAACTTAAAAATTTAGATTATCTAATTCTTAACTGCATTCGAAAAACAGATCCTCACCCTGCCCACTTTATTTTAGAAGATATTTTGAAGCTTAATAAAGAGTTACAACCCAAAATGCTTTTCCTCACCCATCTAAGTCATCATTTTGGGTTACACGAAGACAAACACCAACTTCCTGAAAATGTTCAACTTGCTTATGACGGCTTAGAATTTGAATTTTAAATTTTAAAAAAAATATAAATTTTTCTTTTTTTTATTAAAAACTTCCCTATATTTGCACCCGTAAAACAAGCCCAGGTGGCGGAATTGGTAGACGCGCTGGTCTCAAACACCAGTTCTTAGGAGTACCGGTTCGATCCCGGTCCTGGGTACCTAAGGGAATCCTCTGAAATATACTTTCAGAGGATTATTTTTTTTATTTTGCACAAAAACATGAGGACAAATGATCGTCCACCAACCCAGTTGCTTGCAAAAAAGCATATACCACGGTGGAACCCATAAATTTGAACCCACGCTTTTTTAAATCTTTGGCTATTGTATCGGATAATGATGTTATTGCTGGTATCTCAGACAAAGACTTCACCCTATTGACCACCGGTTTGCCATCCACAAAATTCCATATATAATTTGAAAACGAACCAAACTCATCTTGAATTTTTATAAAAGATTGAGCATTACTAATTGCCGCCTCAATCTTTAATCGATTGCGAATAATACTGGAATTCCGCTTTAATTCTTCGATTTTTTGTAAAGAATATCCCGCAATTTTTTGCACATCAAATCCATCAAACGCCACTCTGAATCCTTCTCTTTTCTTGAGAATAGTATGCCAACTAAGTCCTGCTTGGAAAGACTCCAAAATTATGAATTCAAAAAATTGAGAATCATCATACACCGGTTTCCCCCATTCCTCATCATGATAAGCCCGGTACAAATCGTCCTTTTCACTCCAAGAACATCGTGTTGCATTTTGCATATTTTCTTTTTTTTCAAAATTAAACATATTTCAGTAGTATTTTATTTTTTAAAATAACGACTGTTGAATATAAAACAGTAAAAATCTACATTAAAAAAAATATTTTGTGTTTTAAAAATAAGTATATTTGAATAACACTAAATCTTCACACAATGAGTACAATAGAAAACAATTCCGAAGACCATGAAAAATGGGTAGAACATGCTAAAAATTACATTGAAACAGCAAAACAAAACAATGAAGAACCCACCAAAGAAGGCTGGTTCGAGATACTTAAAAACGATGTTGTCGGTGGTTGGGACGAAATGATGGAAACTTTTACAGACACCTGGGAAGTTGCCAATAAAATGTTCGATTCTTTCTTTGGAATGGACAAGGAGAAACCCTAGCTTTCAAAAAAAATAAAGAGAATTGCCAAAGGCTTTTCTCTTTTTTATTTTGTGTACCCAATATTTTCTTTATTTTTGTTATTAAATTAAATACAGAATATGTCTTACAGATTACTAAAAGGTAAAAAAGGAATCATCTTTGGTGCTTTGAACAACCAATCCATTGCATGGAAAGTTGCAGAACGATGCCATGAAGAAGGTGCAGAATTTATTCTATCCAACGCTCCCATAGCGATGAGATTGGGTGAATTGGATGAACTAGCAGAAAAAACAGGTTCGGAAATTATAGGTGCAGATGCGACTTCTATGGAAGATTTAGAAAAGCTTTTCGATGCTGCCATAGCCAAATTTGGAAAATTAGACTTCATTCTTCACTCCATTGGGATGTCTGTGAATGTACGAAAGGGAAAAAGATACACCGACCTAAATTATGAATGGTTAGAAAAAGGCTGGGATGTTTCTGCAGTTTCTTTTCACAAAGTTATGAAAACCGCTTGGGAAAAAGATTGTATGAACGAATGGGGCTCTATCTTGGGACTTACCTACATCGCTGCACAAAGAACATTCCCGGACTACAATGACATGTCCGACAACAAAGCCTATCTGGAGAGTATTGCCAGAACTTTCGGCTACTACTGGGGCGAAAGAAAAGTTAGGGTAAACACTATTTCCCAATCGCCAACTCAAACTACCGCAGGTAGTGGTGTGAAAGGTTTTGGAGGTTTCTTGGCTTTCGCAGAAGATATGTCACCACTAGGCAACGCCTCTGCTTTGGAATGCGCAGACTATTGTGTAACACTTTTCTCCGATCTTACGAAAAAGGTGACCATGCAAAATCTTTTCCACGATGGTGGCTTTAGCAACACTGGAGTCTCTATGAAAGTCGCAAAAAAATACGACATTATCATCGAGTAAAAAATAATTGACATTATCATAACACAATCCGCCTTTTGGCGGATTTTTTTTTAATATTTATTTGAAATTTCCAATAATTTTTTAGATTTGTATCATACAATAAAAACATGAAATTGCCATAAAAAAAATTGTAAATAATTAATCACCATCGAGGCCAATAAAAAAATAATAAATGGAGATAAACACGAATGAAGATTGGCAATTGACTTCGTCGAACCACTTCGTTAGGTTTACATTTGACCTTTAAAAAAACAATAAATATCTACTTATGAAAGAACAACCTTTGTACCTGAACAAAAAAACTGCTTTAGTCATGGCTACTCTTGGACTATTGAGTTTTGCATTTTCATTTTATCTTAAATTCAATACAAGCCAGTCCGATTTATCAAGCATTGATTTTATATTGGGAATTGGAGCATTACTCCAGTTTGTGGTTTGGCTAATAGTAATGGTGGACATCATCCGAAATCCCATCCACAATAAATGGATGTGGTATATTTCCCTCTTTACATTTGCCCCTTTAGCCTGCATTCTCTACCTCATCAACAGAGACAAGCACATGTGATTGTATAAAAAATTCAGAACGATATAAAACATACAACAAATCAGAGTTTCAGTAATATAGAAACTCTGGTTTTGTTTTAATAAAGCTTATCTTCAATAGACTTCATTTCATTACTTTTCACAATCTTTTGTATCTATCTCGAACTTGCGTGAAGGATTGCAGTGGAAATCCTTGGGCGAGCGTAGCGAGCCCAAGATTGGAACGAAAAGCCTGACCCGAGCCTTGGGAAAAGCCTTGGCGAGGGACACGCCCAAATTACCAATGCAATTAATAATTACGAAATATGCACGAGAAATAGAAAATTACTTCTATGAGTTAAAATAAATTTCCCTATCCTGACAAAATATCTTATATTCGGGCAAATTTTATCAATATGTCTTATTACCCTTTAAATAGTATTCCGGATTATTACGGAATGGACGCTTTGCTAAGCGATGAACACAAGTTAATTCGCCAATCGGTAAGAGATTGGGTGGAAAGTTTTGTGATGCCACAAATAGATCAGGCAGCCCACAACCATAGCGACTTGCCCAATTTGATGAAGGAATTGGGAAAAATTGGAGCATTGGGTCCTTACATTCCGGAGGAATATGGAGGTGCCGGACTGGACCAAATCTCCTATGGCATCATTATGCAAGAGTTGGAAAGAGGTGACTCGGCCGTTCGTTCTGCTGCTTCGGTACAAAGTTCTCTTGTGATGTTCCCCATTAATGAATTTGGTTCTGAAGAACAAAAGAAAAAATATTTACCGCTATTAGCTTCAGGTGAAATGATCGGAAGCTTTGGTCTAACGGAGCCTAACCACGGTTCGGATCCTGGTTCTATGGAAACTCATTTTGTAGATAAAGGTGACCATTATTTGCTCAATGGTGCCAAAATGTGGATTACCAATGCGCCACTATGCGACATTGCTGTGGTTTGGGCAAAAAACGAAGAAGGAAAAGTACATGGTTTGATTGTGGAGCGAGGAATGGAAGGATTTACCACACCAGAAACCCACAACAAATGGAGCTTGAGAGCTTCTAAAACAGGAGAGTTGGTTTTTGATAATGTGAAGGTTCCTAAAGAAAATCTCCTGCCTAAAGTAAGCGGTCTAAAAGGGCCTTTATCTTGTCTGAACTCGGCTAGATACGGGATTTCTTGGGGTGTTATTGGTGCCGCCATCGATTGCTATTGCACGGCGGTACAATACAGTAAAGAGCGAAAGCAGTTTGGAAAACCGATAGGTTCTTATCAGCTGCAACAAAAAAAATTGGCTGAATTTTTAACTGAAATCACTAAAGCACAATTACTTTGTTTACAATTGGGACATCTGAAAAATGCACATATTGCAACTCCGGCTCAAATATCGATGGCGAAGAGAAATAATGTAAAAATAGCGATAGACATTGCGAGAGAAAGCCGACAAATACTTGGCGGAATGGGCATCATGGGCGAATTTCCTATGATGAGACATGCTGCCAACCTAGAATCGGTGATTACCTACGAGGGAACACATGATGTACACTTGCTGATTACTGGCTTGGACATTACAGGATTTAATGCTTTTTAATTTCATGTAAAAACTTAAAAGAATGCTCAACCTCGAAAAAAAAATATGGATTTCTGTTTTGAAAAAATCGGTGATACAATCTTTAATTTTCACAACTGTGATGTTCCTATTCGATCAATTTGTTTTTCGAGATGAGAAGCCACATGCCATCTATTTTTATGCAATTTTACTTGCATTGATGTTGGTGGTTAATCTTTTGTCGAATATTATTGGTTTTCAGAGGAAGAGAAAAAAATTCCAAAGCGAATTCAAAAAATAACAAAATCCCCTTGAATGGTATTCGAGGGGATTTTTAATCTTTATTATATCTTATGCTTTACTTAGAGAATGTTTAAAATTTTACAGAAATTAATTTTAAAGAAGTTGAATATAATCTTTGCTACCTTTTGATGCTCTTTTGAGCCTATTTTTCACTTCCTTTTTTTGATTTATCCCGCTAAATCTGTAAAGACGAAGCAAAAAATCCATTTCAAAATAGCTATAAAAATTTTTAGCACTAAAATTTAAACAGACTCTTAGGCTTTGAAATATTTTTTATCTTTAAAAACAAAAGGAAGTTCAGGATTTAAAATTTCCAGAATAATGTTTCGGATAGAAACCAAAGCATCTTGATCATTCCCTTTTTTATATTCCATAGGAACAGGTCCTTTTTTAACTTCGGCAAAACTCCAAATGCCAGTTTCTATGCAATCTAAAGCTTTAAATTGAGGTAATTTTTCGACAACATATTGATAAACGCACAATTGCATGGCTTGCTTTTTATCATCATTAAAAAAATACTGATCTCTATTTTTATCTTCTATGCTTATTGTTAGATTTTTGGTTTTGGCGGTTTTATAATCGAGCAATCGAAGAGTTCCATTCACTTTGTCTATTCTATCGATATAACCGTTTAAATATACAGTAGTATTTTCGTCCACCCAAAATTCGATTCCTTCAAAATGATATTCTAAGTCTATTATTTCCAGTTGATTTCCTTTGTTTATCAAATCCAAATCATAGGATAAAATCTGTTGAATTACTTTTTCAGCCATGGTTTTATGGAGATAATTCATTCCTTTATCGTAAAACTCTGGTTGGTGTTTTAATTCATTGATGGCAAAATTAACCGCTTCATCTATTCGGTCTATTGCTTCATTCAAAAACGAGGGGGTAACCAATTGACCAATCGCAGGTTGGTATAAATATTCCAAAGCTGAATGAACCAAATTCCCATAGTCGCGCGAAGATAACTCCTCCTCTATTTCCTTAGATTCTTTGGTTTTCATTAAGGTATTAAAGTAAAAATCAATGGGATTGTGGTTATATGTATTGAAGTGAGAAACAGAGACTCTGGATTTCCAGGTTTCTAATTTATCCAAAACAAAATCGGATTTATGAATCGTTAAAGGTTCATCCTTAACAGGTTCGGAACTATTATCAATCACAACATGATTCATTTTGTGTGGCGATTCAATTTCCAGTTGGGTGATAAATCGGCTTTTTTCACCGGTATTTACCCCAGAAGATAAGGCATTGTACAGGAGATGAACATTTTGCGAATTTTGTAGGAGCCTGTAAAAATGATAGGCATAAATACTGTCGTTTTCCATAAAAGTCTGCAAGCCAAAATGCACACGAACATCATGAGGTACAAAAGTATTTTGTGAATTTCCAAGAGGAAGTTTACCCTCGTTTACGGAAAGTAAAATTATATTTTTGAAATTGAGCAAACGAGTTTCCAGCAGCCCCATCACTTGTAATCCTTGTAACGGTTCTCCCTGAAAGTCGATGGTTTCTTGCTGAACCAACTGTTGCACCAAAACTTCTAAAGCTTCCATAGAAATCGAAGTTGCGTGTAATTCCAAATGATTGTTGAGTTGTTTAAAAGCCAATTCGAAATGATTGACATTTTCGTAGAGCACATCATCCAATTCTCTGCTTTTCAACTGGACACAATACCCGATCATGAGATGAATTAATTGTTCAGACGAATCCGCTTTTAGCAATACTGGAAAACAAGAAAGAGAGGATAAATATTCTTGTACAATTTTTTTGGAAACATACACTACATTTCTTTCTTCTAAAAAGTTTTTGAAAACCTGTACCGTTTCAGCTTCCGATAAACTTAATGGCAACGAGTCGATAATATTGACAATATCTAAATAATAGTACGAAGCATCCTTTTTAGCCAATTGTTTTTGTAAGTAAAAAATCTGTTTTACAGCGTTGGAAAAGGATAAATTTTTGAGTGGAAATCCCATGGTAATATTTATGGCTTCCTGCATTGATAGAGTATCTAGTGTTGCTGGTAATAAATTTTCGTCCAGCAAAATTACTGCTGTATCGGAGATTTCTTGTTTTGGAATATCTTTAAAGATATCGGTTAATATTTTGGTTTGGGTTACATTACCAGACACCTCATATACTTGGATGTTTTTGTTCTGAACAAAATCATTTTCTACCCAATTGAAAGGTCTGCTCTCATTAAATTCTTTCCAATCAAGGTGTTTTCTTAAGAATTTTCCAGCCTCTTGTCTTTCATCTTTTAAATAATACTCATCAGCCTGAAAAAAACATTGCCCATGATCCCATTGCAAAAGGCTTTTCACAAGATGTTCTTCAACTGGGGATAAGGCATTAAAACCAATAAATATCCATTTTTGTTGTGTATTTTTTGCGAAATCATCTATTTTATTTCTTGCTTCAGCATAAATCATTCCTGGAGTCGCCCAATGATTTGATTGCATTTTTTGTTTGAGAATCGGTAAAAAATGGTTCATTTTTTGCCAAAAATCCAAGTATTTATTGCGAGGGGTATCCGAAAGATCGTTTAAATTTTCAGCCCAATTTTTGATGCGTTCTTCATCCAACATATAGCCCAAAACAGCCTGATCGTTGGAGTTAAACTTCATCATATCATCCCAATCTTTCAATAAGGTAGGAAACCATTTCAGGAAAGAATTCAAATCTTCATCAGGATATAATTCCCTATAAACATGGTGGGCAAAAAGCCACATTCCAATTCCTTTGAGCTCATTTTTACCCGCCAACTGCTTCATAAGATCTTCTATGGTAAAAAACTGTGGCAAAAAGCCAGAATATTGCTCTTCTTTTAATATTTTCTTGATAAAAACCACTGGTCTTTTTCCAGGTAACACAATATTTACATGAAGCAACTGTGGGTATTGCGCCAACAGAGGACCCATAACTTTTTTAAGGAATTTCATAGGTAGATATTTATTGTTTTTTAATGGTCATATGTAAACCTAACGAAGTGGTTCGATGAAGTCAATCGCCAATCTTCATTCGTGTTTATCTCCATCTTTTTTATTTTTTAATGGAGTCGATGATTATTAATTATTTGTAAATTTATTAATGGCGATTTCATAAAGAAAATTTGGGAAATTTAATACTAAAAATAAAGTTGAAAAATACAAAAAAACCTTTGGGATGGAAAGGAAAAAGCCAAAAAAAATCCGCCTATAAAAGACGGAAATAATTATTAATGTACACTTGTATCAATTAACAACAATTTGTTTGTTAAGCCAAATATCATTACCTGCATTGTCTTTACCTTGCCAAAATTTAAACTGATAAGTTCCGGTAGATTCGGGCATGAACTCAAACTGAGTATAATAAGCCTTGGTTTCGGAATTGCACACCCCATCGGTTTTATATGACAAAGTTTTTACTTTTCTTTCCATTCCGTCTTTGGCATATTGATAGGTATAAAAACCCTCGCAGTTGGAATGCAAAGTAAAATAAGTTCGAATACTTTGCACGGAATTAACCATCATTGTATCCGAGTTTATTTTCACAGAATCCAATTTCAAATCGTTGATGGCAATAATTTTTCTTTCGTCTCTATCACGGTGAGAATCGCAACTGGCAATCATAAAAATGAGCAATAAAAAGCTCAAAACTTGGATGTAATGTATCTTTTTCATTGTTCAAAAAATTAAGAATTAAAATTTCCTTTGGATAAATATACTACTTTTTTAGTTTCGAAAAACTCTTCTTCAAAATAATTTTTCAACTGAAAAATTTCGCAACGCAAGCCAGCTAATTCTTCGGCCAAATCGCCTCCTTTTAAGTACAAAACACCATTGTGTTTGGCATTCAATTGTTCTTTTTCAAATTTTCCTTTTAACCATCTTAAAAATTCTGGCATTTGAGTAACTGCTCTACTGACTACGAAATGAAATTTCTCTTTCACTTTCTCTGCTCTCCCGTGTATGGCAGTTAAATTATTTAAACCAACCCCATCAGCAACCGCTTGTACTACGGTAATTTTTTTACCAATAGAATCTACTAGTGTAAATTGAGCTTCTGGAAACAAAATCGCCAAGGGAATACCCGGAAATCCGCCCCCAGTACCGATGTCTAACACTTTTGTGCCGGGAACAAAGCTCATTATTTTTGCAATTCCTAGGGAATGTAATATATGCTTTTCGTATAAAGAATCCATATCTTTTCTGGAAATCACATTTATTTTTTCGTTCCACTCACCATATAGATTTTCCAATTTCGAGAATTGTTCGATTTGATGTTCAGTAAGCTCAGGAAAATATTTTTGAATTATTTCAATTTTCATTTATAACTATTTTTGGGGTTTTGTAATCACTTTTTATCCATTGATGTTGGTTTCAAATGTAATGATTAGAAGGGCAAATTTAGTAAAATGAATCCACTCTTTTGAGGATAAGTTTCACAAATGAAAACTACATTTTTTTTATTGAAAACACTATCTTTGAAAAAACATTTTTTATGAATCGATTTTCTTCTAGAGTGAATAGAATGGGGTTTTCCCAAACTTTTGTTATGAGTAATAAAGTTAGGGAAATGAAAGCCAAAGGCATCGATGTTATCAGTTTAACTTTAGGTGAACCCGATTTTGATGTTCCAGACATGATCAAAAAAGCAGCTTTTGATGCCATTATTGAAAATTATAGTCATTATTCTCCTGTTCCTGGTTTTTTGGAATTGAGAGAAGCCGTCGCTTATAAACTAAAAAGAGATAATAATTTAAGTTACCAACCTACACAAATTTGTGTTTCTAATGGCGCCAAACAATCTATTCTGAATGTATTATGCTCCATCATCAACGAGGGCGACGAGGTAATTTTACCTGCGCCTTATTGGGTTAGTTATGACGAAATGGTGAAAATGCTGGGCGGAGTTCCTGTTTATGTGGAAACTTCCATTGATACCGATTTTAAAATCACTGCCGAGCAATTGGAGAAAGCCATAAACCACAAAACCAAAGCATTACTTTACAGTTCGCCTTGCAACCCGTCTGGGAGTTATTACACCCGAGCAGAATTGCAATCATTGGCCAATGTAATTGTACAACATCCGAATATTACAGTAATTTCTGATGAGATATATGAATTCACCAACTATGATGGCGAGCATTGTTCCATGGCAGAATTCCCTGAGGTGTATGAGCAAACTGCAGTCATCAACGGGATGTCTAAAGCATTTGCCATGACAGGATGGCGTATTGGCTACTCGGCATGTCCAGAATGGCTAGCCAAAGCATGCGAAAAAATCCAAGGACAAATGACCTCCGGAGCCAATACCATGGCACAAAGAGCCTCGATTACGGCACTCAAAACCGACCCCAAGGAATTTGCTTACATGATAGATGAATTTAAGAAAAGAAGAGATTTGGTTTTTAATTTATTGAAGGAAGTACCCGGATTTAAAGTTAATTACCCAAAATCTGCTTTCTATTTCTTTCCAGATGTTTCTTATTACTTCGGAAAAACGATGGATGGCAAAACGATAGAAAATGCAGATGACTTTGCCATGCTCCTTTTGGATAAAGCCCATGTAGGAACTGTGGGTGGGGTTTCTTTCGGTAATGCTAATTGTATTCGATTTTCTTATGCAACATCAGAAAAAGATTTAATTGAAGCCATGCGAAGAATTAAAGAATACCTAAGTTCAGTATATTAAAAAGGAACAAAAAAATAACATCAATAGATTTTATTTATTAATTAAAAGTGTTTCAATAGATAAATCTTTATATCTTTGCGGTATTAAAATTTAACCATAAAAAATAAAACATTATGTCATTAGTAGGAAGAAAATTCCCAAGCATTACAGTAGATGCTATTTCTGAAATGGGGGATAATTTAAGAATCAATGTATTGGAAGAAGCAACCAACAATCAACAAAAAATTTTGTTATTCTGGTATCCTAAAGATTTCACATTTGTATGTCCAACTGAGTTGCACGCTTTTCAAGAAGCACTAGGAGAATTTGAGAAAAGAAATACCAAAGTTATTGGTGCATCATGTGATACCAACGAGGTACACTTCGCATGGTTGAACACTGCAAAAGACAACGGAGGAATTGAAGGAGTTACCTATCCATTATTGGCTGATACCCACAGACAATTAGCCAATGCATTAGGAATTGTAGATCAAGATTTTGAATATGATGAAGAAGGAAATGAATCTTTTAGCGGTTCTAATGTTACCTACAGAGCTACTTACTTAATCGATGAAACAGGAAAAATTTTCCATGAAGCAGTAAATGATATGCCATTAGGTAGAAATGTAAAAGAATTTTTAAGACTTATCGATGCTTACACACATGTTCAAAAACATGGTGAAGTTTGCCCTGCCAACTGGGAAGAAGGAAAAGACGCAATGAAAGCCGACAGAAATTCTACTGCTGATTACCTATCCAAGCACTAAATTCACTTAAAATAATAATGAGGCAATAATTGCATTGCCTCATTATCCTCTACCATCGAACAATTCTGTTTGATAACACTCTCATACAAAGTATATTATTTTCATTCCCCACTGAATATTTCAATTTTAATTAAATTTGAAATTATCAACTTTTTTTCACACATAAAAAATCCAAACACATGTATATAGAATTAACAGAAGACAATTTGCAACAATTAGTAGCCGAAAACCCAAAAGTAGTCGTACAATATGGCGCTACATGGTGTGGTAATTGTAGAATAATGAAGCCTAAATTCAAAAAATTAGCTTCAGAAAACGAAGACATCCCATTTTATTATGTAGATGCTGAGAAATATCCTGAAAGTAGAAAACTTGCCACAGTGGACAATCTCCCTACCTTTGCAATTTTCAATAACGGTCAATTGAAAGGACAGGTACAAACCAACCAACAAGATGGTTTAATCCAACTTTTCAACGAGTTTTAATTTACATATTTACCCCAAAGACAATCTTTTGAAATAATAATTTCCTAATTGATTATTATCATCAAAAATAATCAAAGCAATTTCGTTGAATTAAAAAGTAACAAAAAATGAAAATCCCTATTATAAGACAATTGTACCAAAACCAAAGCGAAGAGAATTTAGAAAAAACTTTAGAAGTTTTGGAGGCTTTTTGTGAATTTAGAGGTACTACCGACGAAGACCTGAATGTAGCAGGCGAATTAATCACCAACATTTGTGGTGCCTTAGAAGTTCACCAAAATGTTAAAAACGGTATGAGTGACAGAGATGCTCTTAATGCTTTTTCTCAAAAAGTTTTGGGGAGTATCGATAAATAATTTGATCTTTCAATCAATCAACACAAACTACTTTCATTTTGAAGGTAGTTTTTTTTAAAAAAAATACCTTACTAATAAAACACCACCATGCAATAACATGGTGGTGAAAAAAAATATAATAAAGAAAACTTATTTACTTTTTCATTGCTTTAATGGTTTGTTGTGTACCATCATTCATTTGAAGGACCACCATATACAATCCTGAAGCCAGTCCAGATAATTCAAGTTTAGCA
>JAFDZI010000003.1 GCA_018266955.1 Bacteroidota bacterium | reverse complement strand
AGTTTAATTGTGCAATGGTCTTAAATGGTCAATAGTAAATAGTGAATAGCGAAAACCACTTACCCCTTACCACTCACCACTTACCCCTTACCACTCACCACTTACCACTTACCCCTCACCCCTCACCCCTCACCCCTCACCACTTACCACTTACCACTCACCACTCACCCCTTACAAACATATACAATTAAAAAAAATGAAAAATAAATTAAACTCAATTATGGCAGCAGTTTTAGTTGCCGGCTTATCACTGCAAACAGTACAAGCACAATCCGAAAGTGTAACGCCTAAGTTAAGCTTTAGCGCTTATGCAGAACCCTATTATTCTTACGATTTTAATCAACCCGACAACCACAACCGACCTGGGTTTATTTATTCCCATCATCGGCACAACGAAGTTAATTTGAATTTAGGATTATTGAAGGCTTCTTATCAAACCGATAATGTAAGAGCCAATTTGGCAATAGCTGCCGGGACATACATGAATGCCAATTACGCTGCTGAAACCGGTGTGATGAAAAATATTTACGAAGCCAATGTGGGCGTGAAAATCTCCAAAACAAAAAATCTTTGGATTGACGCAGGTGTAATGCCTTCGCATATTGGTTGGGAATCGGCTATTGGCAAAGACAATTGGACTTTGACGAGAAGCTTGGCGGCAGAAAATTCTCCTTATTTTGAAACAGGAGCCAAAATTTCGTACACTACGGATTCCGGAAAGTGGTTTTTAAGTGCATTGGTACTCAACGGTTGGCAAAGAATCCAAAGACCAGACGGAAACAATAGTTTGGCTTTTGGACATCAACTTACCTATAAACCCAATGAGAAAATCACACTCAACTCTAGCTCTTTCGTAGGAAATGACAAAGTTGATAGCTTACGCCAGATGCGTTATTTTCACAATTTATACGGAACATTTCAGTTAAATTCCCAATGGGCGGTAACGGCAGGTTTAGATGTGGGCGCAGAACAAAAATATAAAGGGAGTGAGCAGTATAGTCTTTGGTACTCCCCTGTATTAATTGCAAAATACCAAGCCACCGAAAAAAGTAGCTTTACAGTAAGAGCCGAATATTACAACGATCAGCATGGGGTAATTATTGCAACCGGAACACCCAATGGTTTCCAAACTTGGGGTTTTTCTGTAAATTATGATTATCAAATTGCTCAAAATCTTTTGTGGCGTTTAGAAGCCAGAAGCCTGAATGCGAAAGATGAATTATTCATGAAAAATTCTTTGCCTGCCCAGCAGAATTTTTTCACTACCACTTCTCTGGCATTTAGTTTTTAAAAACTTTTTTAAAATAAACTAACCATGATGCACTCAAACAATCATAGCAGCTTTCATAGCAAAATTACTTGGGTAGGAAGCCTTATCGCAACCGGAATTGTGTTTGGCGATTTGGGTACTTCGCCACTCTATACTTTGAATGCGGTTTTCCACGGCAAGATAATTACTGAAGCCGTTGCTTTGGGAAGTTTGAGTGCCATTTTTTGGACACTTACTTTACTCACCACCATCAAATATATCATCCTCACACTTCGTGCAGACAACAAAGGGGAAGGTGGTATCTTTTCACTCTACTCTTTAATCAGAAAATTCTTTCATAAAAACCTTGTCATCATTGCAATGATAGGGGGAGCTTTTATGATAGCAGATGGAATTATCACTCCCCCAATTTCTGTTTCATCCGCAGTAGAAGGTTTAAGGGCGGTTTCTCCAACGCTCAATACCGTACCTATTGTCATCATTATTTTGATTTTACTTTTTTTACTGCAACAATTTGGCACCGATAAAATTGGTAAAATATTCGGCCCCGTTATGGTGGTTTGGTTTACATTCATTGGTATTGTTGGCTTAATAGCAATCGGTCAAAACTGGACAGTCTTTAAAGCAGTTAATCCCTATTATGCCTACAATATGTTGGTTAATGTTCCGGGGGGATTTTGGTTTTTAGGCGGTATATTTCTTTGTGCTACCGGTGCCGAAGCCTTGTATAGCGATATGGGGCATGTGGGTAGAAATAATATTAGAGTGAGTTGGATGTATATTAAAGTGATGTTGGTATTATGCTACGCCGGGCAAACCGCATGGTTACTCAATCATCAGGGAGAAACGATCGGGCAACTGAGTCCTTTCTTTCATATCATACCCGATAGTATTTTTTGGTTAGCCATTGGCTTAGCAACCTTAGCAACGGTTATAGCTTCTCAAGCACTGATTACTGGGGTGTTCACGCTTATTAACGAAGCAATGCAATTAAATATATGGCCCAAGCACAGGGTGCAATATCCAAGCATTTTAAAAGGACAGTTGTACATTCCTACCATCAATTGGTTACTGGCAGCAAGCTGTATTGGTATGGTTTTGTATTTTAAAGAAAGTACCAAAATGGAAGCAGCATTTGGGTTAAGCGTAAACCTAACCATGCTGGTAAGTACTTGCTTGTTGTTTTTTTATTTAATCACCAAGCGAGTTTCATTGGGAATTATTGCATTGGTTACCATCCCTTTTTTACTGATTGAAAGCTCCTTTTTAATAGCGAATCTTCAAAAAATAAAAGAAGGCGGTTGGGTTATTTTAGTGATAGGCGCAGCCTTGTTTTTACTGATGTATATTTGGCATTCGGGCAAGAAAATAAAATTTGCTTTTACTCAATTTATTAAACTGGAAAGTATTCTACCCAAACTTCAACAACTCAGCAATGATGAAGCCATTGATAAATACGCCACCAATTTGGTATATTTAACCTCCTCCCCCGTTCAAGATAAAGTAGAAGCACAAATTATCCATTCTATTTTTAATAATGGCATACCCAAAAGAGCCGATACTTATTGGGTGATACATATCAATATTTTAGACGAACCATTTCATCAAACCTATAAAGCCAAAACCATACTCAAAAACGATTTGTATTATATTGAAATAAATTTAGGATTTAAGGAAGAACCGAGAGTAGGTTATTATTTCAAGCAGATAGTTAATGAACTCATTGAGGCTAAGGAGGTAATTTATACAGCCAGCCACGAAAAGAAATATCAGGAAAATAATACAGGCGATTTTAAATTTATTATTCTGGAAAGTTTTCTATCTTATGAGAATAATTTGCCCTATTGGAAAAATTTTATTCTCACAACTTATTACAATTTAAAGAAATTGAATGTGAAAAAGTCTGAAGCATACGAAATTGACCACAATGTCATCATCACAGAAATGTACCCTCTGTTAATTAGTCCATTCAAACAAAACATCCTAAAAAAAATATAGGTTATGGAAGACATCAAAAAATCGGCTGCTGAATTTTTGAATTTAATCAAAAAATCAAGGCGAGGAAAGTTTAAAATCTACATCGGCATGAGTGCCGGTGTAGGTAAAACTTACCGTATGTTGCAAGAAGCACATTCGCTTTTAAGAAACGGAATTGATGTAAAAATTGGTTATGTAGAAACGCATAACCGTGCTGAAACCCACGCTCTTTTAGATGGCTTGCCCATTATTCCTAGGCGGAATCTTTTTTACAAAGGAAAAGAATTGGAAGAAATGGATTTGGAAGCTATCATCAATCTTCGTCCCGAAGTAGTAATTGTAGATGAATTGGCTCATACCAATATTGAAGGCAGTAAAAACGAAAAACGCTGGCAAGATGTTTGGGATATTTTGGATGCCGGCATCAATGTAATTTCGGCGGTAAACATCCAGCACATCGAAAGTTTAAATGATGAAGTAAAATCCATAACGGGAGTAGAAGTAAAGGAAAGAATACCCGATACCGTTTTGGCACAAGCCGATGAAGTAGTCAATATTGACCTTACGACCGATGAGCTAATCCACAGACTTAAGGAAGGGAAAATTTATGACTCAACCAAGATAGCATCGGCATTAAAGAATTTTTTTCAAAATGAACACATCTTACAACTTCGGGAATTGGCTTTGAAAGAAGTAGCTTCCCAAGTACAAAGAAAGGTAGAATCTGAAGTGCTCATCACTAAAAATGTTAGGAAAGAAAAATTTATGGCCTGTATTTCTTCAAACGAGAAAACGGCTAAAGTTGTCATTCGAAAAACCGCTCGTTTGGCCAATTATTACAACAGTAAATGGTTTGTCCTCTATGTTCAGACATCCAAAGAAAGTGCAGAAAGAATTGCCTTGGACAAACAACGACATTTGATAAATAATTTTAAACTCGCCACAGAACTGGGTGCCGAAATAATAAAAGTGGAAAGCAACCAAGTAGTGCAAACGATTATGGAACAATCCGAAGAAAGAGGAATTACCACTTTGTGCATTGGGAAACCTTATGTAAGTTTGTTTCATATTATTCTCTCCACCGGAATCTTCAATCGTTTATTGAAGAAAATGGAAACCAGCCAAATGGACTTAGTAATTTTAAGCTAACAAAAACAAAGGACCCATGAAGATTAAAACCAAACTCAGCATAGGTGTAGGCTTGCTATTTCTGATGATTTTATTGTTGTCCGTACTTAGTTCGTGGTACATCAATCAGTTAAAACAAGACACCAACAACATCCTGACCGCCAATTACAATACCTTGGAGTATTCCCGCAATATGCTTTTGTCTCTGGAGGATATCCCCAAAGATCCATTGGCTGTACATTCTTTTGAAAAACACATGGAAAAACAGAAAAAAAACATTACTGAAGTAGGAGAAAAAGAAGCCACAGAAAACCTGATTCTTCATTTCAATGCTTTGCAAAAAAATACCCAAGATGCAGCTACCTATGGCCTTATCCGGAAAGATATTACCGAACTAATGCAACTGAATATGCAAGCCATTGAACACAAAAGCGATGTGGCCAACAAAACAGCACAAAATGCCATCGTTGCCATTTCAGTGGCCGGAACCCTTTGCTTTTTGCTGGCTTTTATACTTTTGGTCAACCTTCCGTCCAGTATCGCCAATCCCATTGTACATCTCACCGAAAGCATCAAACAAATTGCCAATCAGAATTACAAAGAAAGAGTACACTTCGAAAGTCATAGTGAATATGGTGAGTTGGCCAGATCTTTTAATGTTATGGCAGAAAAAATTCAGTTTTATTCCGAAAGTAAATTGGAAAAAATTATCAAAGGAAAGAAACGGATAGAAGCGCTCGTAGATGCATTGAATGATGCGGTTATTGGGATAGATGAAGACAAAAAAATACTATTTATCAACGATATTGCTTTGCAAATTATGGGACTCAAACGAGAAAATGCCGTCGGACAGCAGATACAAGATATTGCATTGAACAATGATTTAATGCGCGATATTATCAAAAATTGGATGCCCAATACCCATGCGGATAACCACAATAAAACATTGAAAATATTTGCCAACGGAAAAGAAAGTTATTTCGAAAAAGAAATGATAGACATCCATATCAAACCAACTGCCGAAGATCAAAAAATATTTATAGGACAAGTGATTTTACTCAAAAATATAACTCCTTTCAAAGAATTAGATATAGCAAAAACACACTTTTTGGGTACCGTTTCCCATGAGTTCAAAACTCCAATCTCATCAATACAACTGGGATTACAGTTATTGGAGAATGATAAAATAGGAAGTTTAAATTCCGAACAACAAAAATTAGTTGCCAGTATTAAAGAAGACGCTTCTCGTTTACTCAATATTACATCAGAATTGCTCAACATAACGCAAGTGGAAAGTGGTGCATTACAAATTAATCCTAAACCTACTTTGGTAAACACCATCATTTCTTATGCAGTACAAGCCAATCAGGCTTCTGCGATGCAAAAAAATATTGAACTCAAAATACAATCCGAGCAAGATGATTTGTGGGTGTATGCTGATGGCGAAAAAACAGCATGGGTACTCAATAATTTATTGTCTAATGCCATTCGATATTCATTAGAAAAATCCTCAATAATTATTCGAGTGGTACAATCACAGGATAAGATTCTTTTTTCAGTTCAAGATTTTGGAAGAGGAATAGAAGATCAATATTTGCCTAAAATATTTGATAAATATTTTAGAATTCCAGGAACCAAAAAGGAAGGAACCGGACTGGGACTCAATATTTGTAAAGAATTTATCGAAGCCCAAGGCGGAGCCATCACCGTTCAAAGCCAACTAGGAAGTGGAAGTGTTTTTACCATTCAATTTAACCAAGCTTCTCAGTCCTAAGTAAATGAAAAATTTTGTCCCACTCATTTAAAAAATAATAGAGGTAGGATAGGATTATTTTCCTTTATTTAACTTAATTTCACACCCAAACATTGTATTCGAAAAGACTAAATTATGGATAAGATATTAATCATCGATGACGAAGAAAAATTAAGAGCGCTCTTGGCCAAAATAATCAGTCTCGAAGGTTTTGAAGTCCTACAAGCTAGCGATATAAAGAATGGACTGAAAAGATTGGAATCCACCGTTGTGGATGTTGTCTTATGCGATGTGAAATTACCCGATGGCAATGGGGTAGATGCCACCAAAATCATCAAAGAAAAATACCCACAAACCGAAGTTATCCTTCTTACTGCTTTTGGAAATATACCCGACGGAGTTACTGCCATAAAAAATGGAGCTTTTGATTATATTACCAAAGGAGATGACAACAATAAAATCATACCTCTGCTGTACAAAGCCACAGAAAAAGTAAACCTCAATCGTAGGCTGCAACACCTAGAAAAACAACTTGGAAGTAAATATTCCTTTGATAATATTATAGGAAAATCCCAAACTTTGAAAAAAGCCATAGAAGCAGCCAAACAAGTAGCTACTACCGATGCAACAGTACTTATAACTGGCGAAACAGGCACAGGAAAAGAGGTCTTTGCACAAGCCATCCATCAGTCAAGCACCCGACAAAACTATAATTTTGTTGCCATCAACTGTGCCGCCTTCAGTAAAGAACTATTAGAAAACGAATTGTTCGGACACAAAGCAGGTGCCTACACCGGTGCCATAAAAGACAGCAAAGGTATTTTTGAAGAAGCCCACAACGGAACCGTTTTTCTAGACGAACTAGGAGAACTACCATTGGATTTACAGGCCAAACTATTACGAGTGCTCGAAACTGGCGAGTACCTCAAAGTGGGCGATAACAAACCAACAAAAGTCAATGTCAGAATCCTTGCCGCTACCCACAGAAATCTTGTAAACGAAATGGAAAAAGGAAACTTCCGAGAAGACCTTTATTACAGAATTGCTGTCTTCGAAATCCACCTACCACCCCTACGAGATCGGCTGATGGATTTAGAAGATTTGTCATATTTCTTCTTGAAAAAAATGACAGCAAAATTCAATAAAAAAATTGAAACCATTGCCCCAGAGTATATCACTACACTACAACAGCACCCATGGAAAGGGAATATTCGTGAGCTAAGAAATGTAATCGAAAGAAGTATTATCCTTAATAATGGCCCTGTTTTGTCGGCAAGTTCATTGCCTTTTGATATGCAAAATCCTCATTCCAACCCACTGGACAATAGTTATTCAACAACCCTGGAGCTGGCAGTAGCCGAAAAAAAACACATTCAAAAAGTCATGCAAATAACCAATGGAAACAAAACAAAATCAGCCGAACTACTCGGCATTGCCCTCACCACACTCTATAGAAAACTGAACGAATACAACATAGATTAATATTTTTTTTTAGGAGCTTCATCCCTTCGTCTTCAGTTCAGTAGTCCACCAGCTGTCCGCTCTATCTTTTGCCGCCATCGCCATCGCCTTGGCCAAGGCAAAAGGATGCCGCTCCCATCTGGGCTAGGACTTCAGGCAGAGAATCTATCCACAGTTTTTTTTAAAAAAGTCCTACTAAGCGTACCAAATATTATGGCTATACTAAAAATTACATCAAATAAAAAACCGCTGCTATTCTTTCGATTGCAGCGGTTTTTTATCATCCTAAAAAGAAAAATAGTGTTGCGTTTTATGCATTTATTCTCTTTCTAAGAATTATTTTAGCTTTCTAGCTTTGTATAATTCTTCGGCTTTTTGTACGGCTTTGTATGAATCTACCACACCGCCAGAAACAGAGATGTCTTTTAATTGATCATTTTTATTTACTGTTTCCATCAGAATATTTTTGATGTCTTTGGCAGTTAATTTAGGGTAATGTGACCAAACCAAAGCAGCAACTCCAGCTACCGCAGGGGAAGCCATGGAAGTGCCTTGCAAAAATTTATATTTTCCGTCTGGGAAAGTTGCGTAGATTTCGGTTC
The DNA here is from genome assembly GCA_018266955.1 of Bacteroidota bacterium. Lineage (GTDB taxonomy): Bacteria > Bacteroidota > Bacteroidia > Flavobacteriales > Weeksellaceae > Amniculibacterium. The sequence goes on along the minus strand of JAFDZI010000003.1, from coordinate 66,719 downwards.
CTGGACCAAAAACATCCACCGATTTTTTGCCCCAATTGGAGAATCTTGCTCTCAGGTTTTCGGCAAAACGAGTATTGGCACCTACCGTTATGGTGGTTGGACTGTATTGTTTGTCATTAATTAAAGTAAGAGGATATTTGGTATGTACATCCACATCCATATTGTCGTTTCCTGCTGCTTTTACGATGAGTACATTTTTAGATTCGGCATATTTAAAAGCATCCACCACTATTTTGTGATTGTCGTCGTAGGATTTTCCAAAAGACATATTCAGGATTTTAGCTCCATTATCCACCGCATAACGGATTCCGTTGGCAATATCTTGGTCTCTTTCGTCACCATCCGGAACTACTCGTACCCCCATAATTTTGATGTTGTTGCCACCACCAGTACCCATCATACCTTTTTGGTTGTCCCATTCGGCAGCGATAATTCCGGCAACATGCGTTCCATGGTCATCGGAAAGACCTTTTACATCGTTGTTTCCATAGATTTTTCCAATGCCTTCTTGTGGGTTGTAGTTGAGGTTATAGGCATATTTTAAACTATTTTCGGAGCTATTCATAGCAGCTTCCATTTTTTTCTTATAAGCATCGGTAACTTCGGTGATGGTTTTGTTTTCCCATTCTGCAGGTTTCATTTCTTTAAAAATAAACAAACCTTCAAGTGCCAACGGATCTTCGGAGGTGAAGTTATCCACCAAAGATTTGTTGAGTTTTTGCTGTCCAAAAGCTTTGTTGAGGGCTTCCAATCTTGGAGATACGAAACTTATTCTTGCTTTGGAAAGACTAGAGTTTAACTCGTATTTGTAGATGGTGGTAAAGTAATCTTTCTTTAGGGTCAAATATTTTTTGTAAAGTTCAGGAGCAGAAGAGGCAGTAGCACCGGAATTAAAATAATCTTGTAATTTTTTGTATTGTCGGGTAAGTTCATAGCTGTCGGGAGCGTAGTTCTTTCCGTTTTTATCCGTGAGAAAATTCCAACCGTGGATGTCGTCGATAAAACCATTTTTATCGTCATCTTTCCCATTTCCGGCTTTTTCTTTTGGATTAACCCACATGTTGTTTTTTAAGTCTTCGTGGTTGTATTCCACACCGCTGTCCAAAACACCCACCACCAAAGGAGTGGCTTTTCTATGTTTTTCTGCTAAGAATTGTTTGGCTTTCAGGGTATTAACACCATAGACTCCAGTGGCTTCAAAATCGCTGTGCATCCAGTTTTTCAGGTAAGTAGAATCTATTTTTTGATTTTGCTGTGCTTGTGCCAATAGTCCCAAGGTTAGCATTCCGAGGGTGAAAATTGCTTTTTTCATTTTCAAAAATTTTATCTTGCTAAAATACGATTTTATACGACGATTGCCAAGTCTGGAAGTTTGGAATATTTAGTTCATACTCTTCTTTGAATTACTTGAAATTAAAGTAGAAAAATAGAGGGCGATAAAAATAAACTGTATCCATTCAAAATCTAACTTGAAACGGATGTTACTCGCATGTCCAATCATATAAGGAAAGGTAAATCCCACAAAAAGAAAAAGGAAAAAATACACGATGGCTTTGTTTTTTTTCCACCAATAAAAAAATGCAAACAGTGTAAAAATATTAAGAAGAATAACGAAAAGTTTTCTGGCTACAAAAAAAGTCCACTGTCTGTTTTCTATGTATTTATTGGGAACATACCATAACAAAAATGCATTCTGTAGCGCTTTTAACCCATAATCTTTGGGTTTTATTTTTTTTTCCAATTCTTTTCGGAATACTTGTTCCATTTCTAATTCGCTTACTTTGGCTCTGTAATGGTACAAGCTGTCGGTTTCTTGTGCATTAAATTTTTTAAGCGAAGAAAAAAGATTGTTGCTTTCATCAAAACTCACATACAGATTGTGGTAAAATGGACTTTTACTTGGGATAAACTGATGAAACGAAATGTAATTTCTAACAACCCAAGGTGAATAAAAAAGTAGGGTAACAAACGCCAGCAAGATGGTTTTTTTCCAATGGATTTTTTGTAGTATTATTCCAAACAAAAGTAATGCAATAACAATAGGAACCACCACCACTTGTGTTAGGAATAATACAGCTGTGATGACGCCTAATACCAGATAAGCAGTGTTGTTTTGCCATTGTTTTAGGTATATTTTAAATGCCATCCAAGTCCACAAAATACAGAGTGGGATAAATACATTGGTGGCTTCTATAGCAAAGGAATAATAGAGATAAGCGGGGGAGAAAAGGAAGAGATAAGCGGCTATAAATCCGGCCTTTTCTTGTTGACAATTCTTAAGAACAGAGTAGATGCCTAAAGGAATAAAGAAATACAAAATATGTTGTACAATGGCAATAGTAATAAAAGCATTTTGCCCAAAAAGATAATAAAATACCGATAAAAATAAAGGATAAACCGGCAACTTAATGGTAGAGGGTCCGGAGCTTAAAATTTCTGCATATATTCCATAATCTACCAGTTTCTTGGCAATGCTCCAGTCTTCAAAACCTTCAAAGCGGATAGGGTAGCATAAGGTAATTCCAATCTTGATGAACAGAATGAACGCACTAACTAAAAGAAGTGTTTTGTATTTAAAAAAAATAGGAAGCATAAAAAATGGAAATGAAATCAATCATTTCCAAAAATACAGTTTTATATGAAATCGCCATTAATAAATTTGCAAACAATTAATAATCATCGACTCCATTAAAAAATAAAAAAGATGGAGATAAACACGAATGAAGATTTGGCGATTACAAAAGACCATTAAAAAACAATAAATATCTACATTTGAAAAAAGGAGCTTTAATTGGCTGGATATTTATTACTCTTTTAATTTCGATTTGAATTTTTTCTGGTAATTATCCCATTCCTCACGAGTTTTAATTTTTTTAAACTCATTAGTATTGATTAAATTAAGGTACGGTTCTAGCTCAGAAGCCGTGAGTAATCCGTTGAGTATCGTGATGGGATTGGACTTTTCATCCAGGAAAACCAAACTGGGCACCGAGTTGATGTTCATGTATTCCGCAAATTCGTGCAAAGAATTTCTCGATTTATTTTCTTTGTATTTCGTGTTTTTAAACGAATGTCCCAAATAAGTAACCGATTCTTTCCCTTCGGTATCAAATTTTACCGCCAAAAAATTGTCGTTGATGTATTGCGAAATAATGGGATGTCCATAGGTTTTTTTCTCCATTATTTTACAAGGACCACACCAAGTTGCATAAAAATCGATGAGTATTTTTTTATGATTTTGCTTTTGTAATTTCAGGGCTTCGTCCATTGTTCGCCATTGTACTTGGGAGAATCCAAAGGAGAAACAGAACAAAAGTAGGGATGTAATTAACTTTTTCATTTGAAGTTTTTTTAATTTTCTTTTTAATGGTCTTATTAAATCGCCCTTATTTCATATTGCTTGTAAAACTGGTTTGTAGCGGACGAATTCTTTAAGGGAAATTTAGAAACTCTCTTCAATCAAAATCAATACCATTACTGCATTGGTTGCATTTTTCTTTCTCTAGGTCTAATGATGAGCCTGTCGTACAAAGATAAACTGATGATGGAAAACATCCCAATACCAACGATTACCCACCATATTTTATTTGGTTGGTAATTGTCCCAAAGCATCTGGGTCATTTCCCAATGGCTCATTCCCAATTTTTGTTCGGCCAAAGTATAGTATTCGTTTTTAGAAAAAGGTAAATGAACTTGGCTTACATCAATGTTTTGTTTCGCAGCCATTTCGTTGAAGCTTTTACCAACAGATGTCCAGTTGATGTTTTCTTCCTTTAGATGAAATTGATTTTCAAATTGGGTCATGGGCATTTTTAAAGCTTTGGAACCGGCTTCTATAAACTGTTCTTTGCTTACCACTTCGGGCATGGCTAGATTTCTCTTTCCCATTTCTTTTTGCAAAAGACTCAATTTGTCCGACCAAGATTGGTACAAATCTCCAGAGATATAGCTGGTGACAGAATAGCTGGCTGCAACGGGTAAAAAATAAGTTCCTTGGTACAATCCTTCTTTTCCTTTCGGAGTAATCAGTGCAATAAAGGAAGAAACAGTAGGACTGGACATCATTTCGCCCAAAGAAAATATCATGGTTCCTATGATGGTAAACCATACATTATGGGTGTAAAAAGTAAGTCCAACACCCAAAGTGGCAATTACAGCACCACGAATTACAGCAGAAATATGCCGCATTTTCGTCACATAAAAAGAGATGAAAATTTGTAAAAAAATAATCATCAACGAGTCGATGTTGGTAAACCATTCGGGTTTTACCAATCCGTCTTGGGTAAGTCCAGAGCCAATAAAAGGCAGGTTAGTATTCAGCCAATGACTAATAGATGATGAATTAACCCAATCTTCGATAAAATTAGGCAGAGTGTTGAATAACTGATTGAACATGGTCCAGAAGCCAATCATCAGCAATAATAAAATGCTTAATCGAGTATCTTTTAGCGCTTGGAAAATATTGGTGACGGACAGTTTTAGTGCGGTGAGTAAATTTTCTTTGGGTTTCTCAATTTTTGGTTCTTTAAAAAAGAAAAGAACGACCAATAAATTGATGGTGATAACCGCTGCGGCTTGCAGGAAAATAATTTTCCAACCGTAAGAAGTTCGCAAAACCGATGACATGGAAGGACCTATGAAACCCCCGATATTGACCATCATGTAAAATACTCCAAAGCCAATGGTGCCTGTAGTTTCGTCGGTATTTCTTGCGACTATAGCAGAGGCAACGGGTTTGAAGAGTGCTGCACCTACGGCAACCAACAAAAATAGGAGATAGACGCTGGAATAAGTTTTGGCTTCGCCCAAGAAAAAATAGCCCAATATCATGATGAGATAGGCAATGATTAAAGATTTTTTGTAACCAATTCGGTCGGCAATTTCACCAAAAAATAAGGGCAAAAGATAGAGTATGGCAACAATATTTCCCATAATACTCCCTTTTTGTATGTGGTTGAAACCCAGTCCACCCGTATCGGTAGAGCCCACCAAGTACAATCCGAAAAGGGTATAAATTCCGTACCAAGCCCATCGTTCCATGAGTTCCATAAAACTGGCTGTCCAAAAGGTTTTGTTTAATGATTGTACGGTTTCAAAAAAAGATTTTTTAGGGTTTGACATTTTTTTCGGTTTTAATTAAAACTGAACCAATTGGCTATTACTAGGACATCCAATGATTCTATTTCTGGTAATTTCGCTTACAAATATACCAAACTAAGTGAGAAATACTAGGGTACAAGTATCTTTTAACATTTATGGCGAAATTTCGTTGGACGCAATCCAAAAGCTGTAAAAAAAAATTACGAGAAAATATGGTGTATTGCTGAACACTCCCGAAAATATCGGGAGAGACTGAATAAATCCCTAAATTCACTTCACTAAAAACCCATACTGGATGGACAGAAACCGGTTCCGTTCAACTGGAGTTTCATTGTTGGCTTTTCAAGCCCAACGAAAGCTTAGTTTTTGGAGGCAGTTTTTATTCGTTTAATCTGTTTTTTAAATCCATTCGTTCGTGTAAAATCCTTGTTATTTCAACATATTCGTCTGATGTTTTTCGGTAGAAGATTATATGGCGATTTGTTTTAAGCCCGAATAATTCACATCTTATTCCGTCATAATTTTTCCCCAAACTCGGATTGTCAGCTATGTTTTGGCAACTTTCAAGCAGTAAGTAGTAGTAGTAATCCGCTTGTTTTTCAGACCATTTGTATATGGTGTATTCCCAAATTTGGTTCAAGTCATCAACCGCTTTGTTGGTTAGTTTATACGCTGCCATTTGCGGTTCGTTTTGCTTTCAAATTTTCCAGATTTTTTTTCGGGTCAAAATCGTGGGCAATTCCACTATCTATTCCTTCTTGAATGGCACTTCTTAAAGCAATGGCTTTATTTTCTTCGTCTTCCAAAAGTCGAAGGCCAGCACGAATAACTTCGCTCACATTTTTGTAACGTCCCACCGAAACTTGACTACTTACGAATTGGTCAAAATAATTACCTAGTGATATTGATGTATTTTTCATTGTTTAAACTTTTCTCAAAGTTACCAAAAATTGGTAAGAATGCAATTTTTTCAGTAAGATTTGTTAGTTAAATCTCCAAGTAGTGTGTTGATGACTATTTTATTTTTTAATGTTCTTCATTATTCTAAAGTTTGTGGTATATCTAAAATCTTGTCAGAAAGATCTAAACAATGACTTATTGCTCGTCTATATTTATCCTCCTTTCCTGTTTTATTCATCATTCGAAGATTGAAAAGACGGATTGAGGAAATTAGTAATCGATTTTCAAGTGCTTTTTGGAAATCTTTTTGGTTAATAAAAACTGTAATCTCATCTCCCTCAGTTTTCTCTAAAAAAGCGTCCCTTAAATCAAACCTAAGTGATGGTATAGTTTTAAAATTTGTCAAAAATAAGTTATTGTTATGTTTAAGGTCTTCCAAAAAGGGTAGTTTAGAAACATAGAGCATAAAAGTTAAAGAGTTATCAGTCTCTTCAAATACAGATAATACGGGTACTGAATTGATGTTTATTCTTGTAATGCAATTTGATTTTTTCATATAATTCGGTAAACAAGTGATATTCCAATAATTGAATTCACTAGCAAGGTAATTCGGAATAGTAGATTGGATGTACTTTCTCAATAGCTGAATAATTTCTTCAAAATATATTTTTGCTTTAAGTTTTAGATACCTTTCTGCAAACTTATCTCTTACGATATCATTATTAAATTTACTACCTGTTAATGCGTTGTAAGTCCAATCATTTTTCCATTTTTCTTGATGTTTTTCATTGAAAACATTTAAGAATTCAATTTGTTTTAAGTTACGAATTCTTAATTCATTGGTTTCAAAAATAGCAATTGTTGCATTTTCTTCTAAAAGTAATAAGTCTTCAGATGTAGGTTTAAAAAATACTGCAATAATATCATTGAACTTTTTAAAATGTTGTTTTATTCTTACCTGAATTTTTTTAGCTTGTCCTATATAATATTCATTATTACTGAATTCAAGTATGTAAATACCACTATGTTTTTCATCTTTTAGATTTTTGAATCCATTTGTACTGATTAAATTTAATTTATTAATGTCTTTTTGAATTTCAGTTTTTATTTTTTCAATTTTATTAATTTTTCGAAAGCGTTCAATGTTTTTAACTTCATTTAATAGTAATTTGTTAATATCAATTTTTGCTTTATCAAATTGTTCAGTCAAATTATATATTTCTGCTCTCCACTTTAAAGCAACTTCATCCTCAATGTTTAATAAATGTTTTGAAAAAAAATCTATCGATTTTTCATAGTTTTCAGTAAAATAATTACAAGCACCTAAATAATAATCGATATTTTCCAATTCACTATTTAATAGTTTTGCACTTTCTAAGTCTTGAATTGCTAAATCATATTTATCTGTTAAATAGTAACAAATACCTCTATTTCTTAGTCCGCTCGCATATTCAGGATTCAATTCTAACGCTCGTGAAATATCAATAATTGCATGTTCAAAATTATCCATTTCAATATATCCCATTCCTCTTGCTCCGAAAAGTAAATAATTTGAATCTTCTAATTCTATTTTTGAATTACAATAATTAATCATTCCAACAAAGTCTTTATTGTTGTAATAATTTAATATAATCTCCTTTAATTGAATTTCATCATCCATTTGCGCTATCCTCTTTCGTTTTATATTAACCTGAAACAATAGGTTTTTATTTTTTAATATTGAATTTCTAGTTACCAATGTTTATTAAATATCCACTTCACGAAAACATCAATGTATGTGACAACTAATTGGTTTCGTTCTCCGCCGCGGTGGATCATTTTTGGTTCTTGAACCCCAACGAAACTCTGGTTGTTGGGCGTAGTTTTTTTATTTCCAAGGATCATTTTTGAATTCTTTTCCAGAATACAATATATAATAATCTCTTAGATCTTTTGTTTCTAAATAAAAATCATAAAATGTTGATGACCAAGATTCCAATGAATCATTATTTAATCTATCAATTACAGCCAAATCTTTTGCTGTGTATCTCAAAAAATTATTAAAGAGTTTATAAAGTCTTTTTAGTAAACCCGAATCTATATAAGGATATCTTGTTGTTTCATCAATTTCGTTTATGATTCTAGCCCAACTATTATAAATTTTAAAACCAAAATGACCTTCAGTAATGTCAGCAATATTACTTGCAAATTTAAAAATGTGTTCCTTTGGATTTACTATTTTGCAAGCTTCATTTAATTGCTCTGAAGTAAGATTTTTGTAATTATAAGTAAGATTTGATAACCTTATTATTTCTTGTATTAATGAATAAGATGAAAAGATTATCGACTCACATTTACTATTTATAAAAGGAGAAATGTCTTTTTTCTTCTGTTTTTCAGGGAAGTAAACTACAATGATGTAAAAAATTTCGCTTAATAGGAACCCAATAGAAATGTCCCAAATAAAGTTGTTTGCATTTGAAAATTGTAATAAATATTTTTCTATTACAGTTTCTTCAAATAGAGAGATGACTGGTTCATTAGAGCTCTTTATGCTGAGAATTATAAATATAAAAGTAAGTGTCCACAATATCATTGATGTTGACTTCCATTCCAAAATGAATTTAAAGAGTACAGTTTTCGATATCATATTTTATGTTGAATGGTTGTCCTAATTTCCACTAGTATTTTCTCAGCTTTGCCACAGTCTGAACTTTTTATCCCAACACTTGAAGCGAAGTTGATACCTCAAATATACCAAAATTTTAAACTGGGAAGCTCAATTGTGTTTGTGTTAATCTGGCGGTTGGCTGTAGTAAGACTTTTTTCTAATCGTAATGAAACCTACATTTTGCAATTAAGATTTCGTTTTCTTGATATTTATAAATTAATCTGTGTTCATCATCAATTCGACGAGACCAAAATCCAGAATATTTATGTTTTAAAGGTTCTGGTTTTCCAATTCCTTCAAATGGATTCCTTGAAATATCTTTTAGAAGCTCATTAATTCGTTTTAATTTCTTTTTATCAAATTTCTGCCAATACAAATAGTCTTCCCAAGATTCGTCAACAAAAGTATATTTCATATTATTCTTCAATTAAATCCTTTGAAAATGATTTTCCACTTTTCAATTTTTCAATTGCTGAATCCAATCGATTTTCATTTTTTCTAGATGTTAATTCGTAATTAGTAGCCATCAAAGAATTATATTCTTCTAAAGACATTACAACAATACCCGAATCTTTTCCACGATTGATAATTAAAGTTTCAAAATTTTTTGCAACCCTATCTAAATATGATTTTATGTCTTTTCTAAAATCAGAAACACTTGTAATTAGCATAATTTTGTATTTTTATTTGTACAAATATATGTACAAGTTATCTAAATTACAAACTATACGGATTTTTGGTGTATTATTTCAGTTTACGCTAGTATTTACCAAAGTTTTTCAAACTAATATATTTTATTCTTTAAAAATCAATGATTTATATTCTTTTATACTTTTTAACTTTTTTTCTATTTCCTATTTTCTCAGATTTACTTATCCGACTTTGAAGTAAATTTACTAATGATGATCCCCACCAAAATAACCAAATAAAACTGACCGACAATACCAAATAGGGAAGTGATAAGCTTGGTTTGGTAAACATTGGGTGTAATATCTCCATAGCCAATACTGGTTAGGGTTATGGAACTGAAGTAAACCAAATCCATATAAGTTTGTGCTGGACTAGAAGTGTCAATACCTTTGAATGAAAGTGGGTTTTGGTACACAAAAAATTGAAACAAAAAAGTACTGATTTCTATCAACAAAAAATACCCACACGCCGATGCCGAAATGATGTCGGCATTGATGTAGCTGGGTTTTATTAAAAATTTTAAAACTTCCAAAAGTATATATAGGTAGAAAACAACATAAGCAATATTGAGAAAAATAAAATACCAATGGTTTTTCCCCACAAAAGTGAGCCCAATAGGAAGGAGTAAAACAATAAAAAATAAAATTTTCTGAATTATATTTTTCCATTGACCTTTTTCTATGAATACTCCAATGCTAGCTAGTCCCAAAATCAGCATGTTTATGGGCCAAATTACCTGTGTGTACAATGGTAAATCCTGAACAAAAATTCCGATAAAAAGATGCTGAACTAATGCAAAAAGCAATACTTCATATTTTCTTTGGTGTATGAATGTTAAAAAATTATTCATCATTTAGATTGTTCTGTAAGCAAACAATAGAGGAGTAGGGCGATATTTGGGTTAAGCATTGTGCACTATGGCATACATAATGTGGTCTTGGTAGGTATTTCCTTTTTTGGTATAACTGTGGAGTTTTCCTTCCTGTACCATTCCAGCTTTTCTTAATACCCTTCCAGAAGCGAGATTAAAATCAAAAAAAGTGGCGAAAATTCTTCTCAAACCCAAGTTTGAAAAGCCAAACTCAATGATGGCTTTCACCGCTTCGGTTGCATAGCCTTTGTTCCAGTATTCCTTATCCAGCCAATATCCAAGCTCTGCCTTGTTGTGGTTTTTATCTAAATGCAAACCAATGGCACCAATGAGTCTAGGATTGTCCTTTTGGCGAATGGCAAAAATGTAATTGGTTTCGCTCTCAAAACCTTGTTGGGAAAGCGAAATCCAAAATTGAGCATTCTCCATCGTATATGGAAAAGGAATGGTGAGGGTATTGTCCGAAAATTCTTTATGATTCAAACTTTTGGCTACCTGTTCAGCATCATTTTCATGTGGTTGGTTGAGGTTTAATCTTTCGGTTTCTATGGTGGGAAAAATCATGGGAAGTATATTGTTATAATAGATTTTTTTAAATTTTTATGATTTTCTCAATCTGCTTATTCGTAAACCTTGATTTGATGTCATTATAATAACAAATTTATTATTTGCAATTCAATAATCCAGTTTGTAAGTCTTTCCTCTTTTCTCTTTTCTCTTTTCTCTATTCAAATAAACCCAATTACTTCACTTCCTGCATCAGTTTTTTTATCAAGGGCGAAAGTACAATAAGAATAATCCCAGCTACCATGGCGTACATTCCCAATTGTTTGTACCCTTCGGCATAGGTTATCAAGCTTTGTAAGTTGGTAGCACCTTCTTTGGCACTCGCCATATTGGCTCCAATGATTCCCGCAACATATTGTCCGTAAGCGGAAGCCAGAAACCACATCCCCATCATCATTCCTTGTAGGTTTTTGGTGGATAGTTTTGTCATAATGGAAAGTCCGATGGGTGAGAGGCACAATTCACCTAAAGTGATGACCAACAAAGCGATAGTGAAAAAGTTGAGCGAGGTAATTCCTGCTGCATTGGCAAAAAACTTAGTAGCAAATAATACATAATAGCCTAAGCCTAAAAATAAGAATCCCAAGCCAAATTTGATGATGGTGTTGGGTTCTGCTTTTCTTTTACCGAGCCATATCCAAAGCAATCCAATGAGTGGAGCAAGAAAGATGATGAAGAAAGCACCACCCGAATTATTAACGCCATTCGGATCCAACCCCAACAAGTCGTTGTTCAGATTTTTGGCCGCAAAAATGCTTAAAGAGCCTCCACTTTGTTCGTATATTCCCCAAAATAAGATAGAAAATAAGATGAAAACCAAGGCAGCCCACAGTTTTTTTCGTTCAGCAGAGGTTACTTTGGTCATTTCGTAAAAAAGATAAATCAGCGTGAGTGGACCAATGGTGTACATAAAATAATCCGTAAATTCGGTTTTGGCCACCATAATTTGGATGATGGGAACAAATACCAAAGACAAGCCATATACCGCATATTCTTTTCTTTTGGGAATTCTTTTTTTATTGTCTTCCAAAAAAGGATGTCCCGGTTGTAATCCGATGGTTCCTAATGATTTTTGCGTAATCACGAAATTAATTAAACTAATCACCATGACCACTGCTGCCAATCCGAAGGCGATATTCCAACGGCTGTTTTCTGGAATAACTTGGCTAAAAAGTTGCCCTTTTCCTATGGCAATACAGACATAACCTCCCAGTAAAGCACCCAAATTAATCCCTGCATAAAATAAGGAAAATCCAGCATCGGCACGGGAATCGTTGGGTTTGTACAATTGTCCCACCATGGAGGAAATATTGGGTTTAAAAAAGCCAGTACCTACCACGGTAAAGGCAATTCCTAGGAAAAAGAACTGGTGCGGATCTGTGGCTAAGATTAAACTTCCAGTGATCATCAGTAGTCCACCCCAAAATAGGGATTTTCTAAAACCTAATATTTTATCGGCAAACAAACCACCAATGAAGGTAAAGGCATACACAAAGGCTTGGGTTGCGCCATATTGCAGGTTGGCTTCTTTTTCCCCAAAATTGAGCTGAGAAATCATAAAGAAAACCAGCATTCCACGCATTCCGTAGAAGCAAAATCGTTCCCACATTTCGGAGAAAAATAAGCTCCAAATTTGTTTTGGGTATTTCCCTTTGAAGTCTTGTATTTGGTCTAGGGTGAGGTTCATATTTATAAAAATTATTAACGAAAATAAAAAAAACCTCCGAACAATCGGAGGTTTTTGAGGTATAATTTTGAAGTTTATTTTATACCATGCATCATTTTTCCGATGAATTTGTTGAGTAAAATGAGTAATAATCCACATACAATAACAAATGCAGAAATGAAAGTGAATACTTGCCCAGCTCCTAAGCTTTCTACCACCGAAGCTACAAAACCACCGATGAAGTTGGCTACTGATGAAGACAACATCCAAACCGCCATTAAGATAGAAGCTAATTTAGGTGGAGATAATTTGGTAACAACCGATAATCCAACCGGGGAAAGGCATAATTCGCCTATGGTGTGAAGTAAGTAAGTCATAATAAGCCACATAATTCCAGCTTTGTTGGCAATGTCTTCAATGTTTCCATTGGCATTTCTTTCGGCAACCGCACCTAACATAAACCAAAATCCTACACCTAAAATCACCATTCCTACCCCCATTTTGATAGGAGTAGAGAGTTTGCTTCCTAATTTAGAACTCCAAAACATAGCAAATAATGGTGCTAAAGTTACAATGAAAATAGGATTAACCGATTGAAACCACGAAGTCGGAATTTCGAAACCGAATACATTTCTGTTAATAAATTTATCCGTATAAAGTGATAAGGACGAACCTGCCTGTTCAAAACCTGCCCAGAAGAATACCGCAAATAAGAATAAAATAAAGATAACCGAGATTCTTTGTTTTTCCTGAGCCGAATTTAAAACCTCACCGGTAACAGGATTTACAGATTTCATGGATTCTGCATGTTCGCTGCTGTGGTCGATATGAGCCACGGGCTTTTTCCCTAAATCGCCCAAATATTTTTGAGCAAAAGTATTGAATATCAACTGTCCCAAAAGCATTCCTACCCCTGAAGCCAAGAAACCATAGCGGTATCCGTATGCAATAGTGCCATCCGCATTTACGGTTTTAAATAAATTGTCGGTAAAATAACCGATGACAAAAGGTGCCAAAAGTGCTCCCAAATTTATCCCCATATAAAAGATAGAAAAGGCAGAATCTCTTCGGCTGTCACCGTCTTTATACAATCCACCTACAAGGGTAGAAATATTGGGTTTAAAGAATCCATTACCGATGATTAATAAAATTAAACCGATGTATAATCCCGTCATATTGGTCATGGAAAAAAGTACAAACTGACCAATCATCATGGTAATCCCTCCAATGGTGATGGATAGTCTTTTGCCTAAAAATTTATCAGCAAGCCAACCCCCGATAAGTGGAGTGAAATAAACGAGTCCGGTAAAGTAACCATACAAAAGCATTGCTTTTGATTCGTCCATTCCCAATCCTCCTTCCATTAATTTTTTGGTAAGATAAAGGATAAGGATGGCCCTCATTCCGTAATAAGAAAATCTTTCCCACATCTCGGTAAAGAACAATAAGTAGAGTCCTTTAGGATGTCCTTTTTGCTGTACTGTATCCATATAAATTAGATTGTTAATTTTTTGTTAAGACTCGCAAATATAGTTTTTTTTACATTGGCTGCAATAGTATTTGTTTTGAAAGTTTAAATTGTTAATGAATTTATGTTTTCATTCCGACTTATTTGCCGTATTTGCATTATGCTTTCGAAAGTTATTTTTCTCTTTATTTGTTGATGTATTTAGGCTAATGTCCCACACGACACAATGGTTAATAAAAAAAGCCGAATCAAAAATTATTGATCCAGCTTTTATCATTTTAAGTTTAATGAATGGTAAAGTTGCCTAACTTACTCCTTTGTCTCTCAGTATTTTGTTGAGGTTTTTTAAAATAGAAAGTCCTATGACAAATGCCAGTAGTAAAAGTCCTAAATTTACCCAGAAAAAATTGGCTTTGTCTTCGTAATCGTACCACATACTGGCCAAGATACCCGAAAGTTTATTTCCTATTGAAATGGCCAAGAAATTACCTCCCATCATCAGAGCAGTTAGTCTTGGTGGCGAAAGTTTGGATACCAAAGACAATCCCATTGGCGAAAGACACAATTCCCCTATGGTGATGACGCCATAAGTCCCTACCAGCCATAAAGCCGAAACTTTGGTGGCTCCATTGTCTCCCAAATGGACAGCTGCAACCATAACCAAACAGGATAATGCCGAGATAAAAATTCCGATAATAATTTTGCTGGCAGTAGTAGGTTCTTTGCCTTTTCTTCTCATCATCATGAAAAATCCTACCACAACTGGTGTTAAGGCAATTACCCAAAATGGATTTATGGATTGGAAGAGCTCAGTATTATACAAATAAACCTTAGGCGCTTCTTGACTTTCCAAACTTGCTTTTTGTTCGGCACTCATGTTTTTAAAATAAACATCTTTGCCCATTTCTTTTTTACTTTCTCCAGCTTCGTTTTTTTGTGCACGGAACTGATTGTCGTACACCGTTACATTTTGGTCTTTATATTCTTTGGTTTCGACCAAGAAAATGCTTTCTAAAGGTTTTTCAAGCACTTTTGGAACAGATCTGTCGGTGTAATAATTGGCCCAACGGGTAAGTGCGGTTCCGTTTTGTTTGAATACAGCCCAAAACATAATTCCTACAGCAAAAATGGCTAGCAAAGCACCAATTGGTTTTTTATCTTCGCTATTGGCACGAATATAAAGAGAGAGATAAAACGCAACCACCGGAAGACAAGCGAAAATAAAAGCATCGGTAGAGTCGCTTCCAAAGATATTCCCAGGGATAATCCAACCTAGGGCTCCTACAATAATTGCTGGTAAAAATACCTTTGCCAATATCCCGCCAATTCCTACATCGCCTTCCTGTTTAGGTTTTAATACATTGGCTTGTCGAACATGTTTTAATCCTAAACTAAACACGATAAGTCCTACATACATTCCCACACCTGCGGTAATAAATGCTTCGCCCCATCCAAATTTATTTCGCATAAAGGCAGCGATGATGTTACAGATAAAAGCGCCAATATTAATACCCATGTAGAAGATATTGTACCCGAAATCTTTATTCTCTTTGTAAGGTTCTTCTGTATATAAATTGCCTAATAAAGTGGAAATACTTGGTTTAAAAAATCCATTCCCTATAATAATGAGTGCCATGGATAAGAAAAACATTGATTCTTCTTGAAAAGCCCCCAGTCCAATATATCCGGCTCCCATCAATGCACCTCCGATGTAGATGGACTTAACATATCCCAATAATCGATCGGCTAAAAACCCACCCAAAAAAGGAGTGAGGTAGGTGAGTGCGATAAAGGTTCCGAAAATATCATCAGCACTTTTATCTGGAAAAGCCAAGCCTCCAGTGTCTTTGGGGTCAATCATATAGAGAACAAAAATTCCCAGCATGAGGTAATAACCAAATCGTTCCCACATTTCGGTTAAAAATAAATAAGGTAAACCTTTAGGGTGTTTAGATTTCATAGGTAGATATTTATTGTTTTTTATTTGTCAAATGGAAACCTAACGAAGTGGTTCGACGAAGTCAATCGCCAATCTTCATCAGTGTCCATTTTTTTTATTTTAAATTGGAGTCGATGATTGTTAATTGCGTAAAAGCAAATTTGTGCATGGCGATTTCATCCTATTTTATTTGTAAAGTGCCAAAAATAAGATTTATCATGAGATACGACAATTTTTTTTGATTATTTTCATGGTTAAAGTTGTTTTTTATGATTTATATGAGTATTCAAGGATTTACTACCTCATTATTTTATAATTTATTGAAATGAATTGTTTGATGAAAAATAATAAGTTAGCTTGAGAAAAAAGTATAAATTATAATGAGCTTTATTGTTAAATTAATAAGTCGATCGCTACACAAATCATCAATCAAAAAAGCCATCCCGAAAGATGACTTTTTGTATTGCTTTTATATCGTGAAAAAAACTAAGAAGATTTCTTTTTCATTATCCTTTCAACTTTTTCCTTTTTCCTTCCTCCTTTTTCCTTCCTCATTCTTCTTTCTTCTCCTCGTTACTTCACGATTTTCATTTCATCGATCAGCCATTTAGAATCGGCAAATTTATCCACAATAAACAAAATGTATTTGGTGTCCACCATGATGTTTCTACACAATTTCGGGTCATAATTTATGTCACTCATCGTACCTTCCCATTGACGGTCAAAATTTAATCCCACCAAATTACCATAGGCATCCAAAGCGGGACTACCAGAATTTCCACCAGTCGTATGGTTGGTAGCCGTAAAAGCCACAGGAACATCGCCTGTTTTGTCTTGGTATATTCCAAAATCTTTGGCATTGTATAGGTTGATGAGTTTTTGAGGAACATCAAACTCATAATCGCCAGGAATGTATTTTTCCATAATTCCAGCAACATGCGTTTGGTAGTTGTAGCTCACAGCATCTCTAGGACTAGAGCCTTTTACTTGCCCATAAGTTACCCTAAGAGTCGAATTGGCATCCGGGAAAAATTTTCTATCCTTGTCGGTTTCCATCAATTGTGCCATGTATTTTTTTTGCAAAGCATCAATTTCCTGTTGCATGGACGAAAATTGGCCATCCACCTTGGTCATGTACGAATTTCTAAGCCCAGCCATTAGCATAATGAATGGGTCTTTGGCAAGGGTTTCTAACAGTAAGTTTTTATTTTCAAATACTTGATTGATGTTTTCGGTAATCATCGCTTGGTTGAGTGCCGTTCTACCCGTTAGGAATGATTTTTTTGACCAATCTTCAATGGTGATTAGATTTCTTTTTTCGTCGCCAAATCCTTGTTTAAAGCCATCAGGTAGATATTGTTCTGGTGTTTTTTTGGCATATAAGGCCAATAGTTTTGCCGTTACTTGGGCATCCAACTCACCGCTATAATCCTTGTAGAAGGCGGTAAGTCCTTTTTTAAAATCAGCCAAGGATTTATCATCCAATTTTCCTTGTTCAGCAGCATTCATATAATTTAGGAAACGATTGGCAAGACTCAAGGTTTCCGCATTTCTTACCAATTCGCCATAGTAAGCATTATTTAATGCATACGGCGCTTGTTGGTTGTACAAATCGTACATCTTGGAGATGGTTTGTTTTATTTCTGGATTTTTGGTGGACAACGATTGTTCGTAGGCTCGTTTTTTTTCCACCGCTTTGGATTTTTTCAAACCTTCCACTTCGCCTATCCATTTTTTCCAATAGTTGGCCACCGATGCGTATTTCGACGAATATTTTATTCGAGTAGCATCATCGGTACGCATTTTTTCATCTAGTGTTTTTAGGGCTATTTCTCTTACCTCAATTCTTGCCGGATCTATTTCCGTCATTATTTTATCAATCGCTATCGAGGGCAAATATTCTGTTGTTCTCCCTGGAAAACCATAAACGAAAGTGAAGTCATTTTCTTTTTTATCTTTTATGGAAACGGGTAAATAATGCTTAGGTACATACGGTACATTGTCCTTGCTGTACTCCGCAGGCTTGTTGTTTTTATCGGCATAAATTCTGAACATCGAGAAATCTCCCGTATGTCTTGGCCAAACCCAGTTGTCGGTATCCGAACCAAATTTCCCTATACTTTGTGGCGGAGCTCCTACCAGTCGGATGTCTTTGTAGGTTTCTATGATGTAGGCATAATATTTATTGCCATAATACATTGGCTTGATGACAACTTTTTGGTACGATTCCAATGGAAAAGACTTTTGTACCAACGCTGTATTTTTTTTGATGAGGTCTTTGCTTTGCGCATCAGTCAATCCTGCCGTTCCGTTCAGTATCTCCTTTGTTACCTCCTTTATGTCCACAATAAAATCAACCGTTACTCCAGGATTAGGCAATTCTTCTCCCATGTTTTTAGCCCAAAAACCTTGGCTCAAATAATCTTTTTCCACCGTAGAATGCGCCTGAATTTGCCCATAACCACAATGGTGATTGGTCAGTAACAAACCTTTTGGCGAAATAATTTCAGCAGTACAACCTCCATTAAACTGTACGACGGCATCTTTTATGCTCGGTTTGCTTGCATCAAAAATTTGCTTGGCAGATATTTTCATGCCCAAATCCTTCATTTCCTTTTCGTTTATCTCCGTGGGAATCCACATTCCACCGTATTGTTGCGCCCAAGTAAGGGTAGTTGCAAAAAATAAAACAGCAACCTTGATACTATTTCTAATCATGAATTTTAAAATTTTGGCTAAAAATAAGCATTTTCAATGGGATAATAAAAACACAGTTAATACAGTTCTAGGAATGCTTATTTGGGCGTGTCCCTCGCCATGGCTTTTCCCTTAGCTCGGGTCGGGCTTTTCGTTGCAATCTTTTTTCTTCGTGCCTCAGAAAAAAGGATTTCCACTGCAATCCCTCACGCAAAACTACATTGGGAGCGTTATTATGATGTCGCTCCTATGGAGTTTTTTTTGCGTTCGTGAAAATTATGTTTCTATTAATAGGTCGCTCCTACGGAGCTGTTTTATGAACTTGTAAAAATTATGTTTCTATTAATAGGTCGCTCCTACGGAGCTTTTTGGAGATTAAAAAAAAATGTTTTTTATATGATGTCGCTCCTACGGAGTTGATATTTAGTGCGAATTAAAATTTTTATGAAAAATTCATTTTCTGTATTCTTATCGCATTCAAAATGGCCAATAATGCCACGCCTACGTCGGCAAATACTGCTTCCCACATAGTAGCAATTCCTCCAGCGCCCAAAAAAAGGACAATGGCTTTTACCCCAAAAGCCAAAATAATATTCTGAGTGACAATTTTTTTTGTGGCTCTCCCTATTTTTATTGCCATTGGTATTTTGTAAGGATTGTCGTCTTGTATCACGATATTAGCAGTTTCAATGGCGGCATCGCTTCCCAATCCTCCCATGGCAATTCCTACATCACTCATGGCCAAAACAGGAGCATCGTTTACTCCATCGCCAACAAAGGCTACCGACTCGTTTCTTGCTTTTATGCGTTTTACTTGGTTTACCTTGTCTTCGGGAAGTAAATCGCCAAAATAATTTTTGATGCCTATTTGTTGTGCTACTTCCTTTACCACCGCTCTTTTGTCGCCACTCAGCATGGTGGTAGTGATGTTCATGTTATTCAATACCTCCACCGTAGGTTGGGCTTGGGTTTTTATTTGATCCGAAATACTCACATAACCTTGGTATTGGTCATTATAGGCAATTGCGACTACAGTATCGGGTTTTTCGTAGGGGTTGTAAGCGATTCCATATTGGTCCAAAAGTCCAAAATTTCCTACCAATAAAGTAGCATTATAAATCTTTCCTACCAAACCATAACCAGGGATTTCTTTAATGCTATCAAACTGAATATCGGGCGAAATTTCTCCAACATATTCGTGTATGGCAGTGGCAATGGGGTGTGTAGATTTGCTTTCGATGGTGTTGAGTAAATTGAGAATAAATTTTTTGTTGTCGTTTTTTATCGCTACTTCTTTTACTTTAAAAATACCTTCGGTCATGGTACCGGTTTTGTCCACGACTACATTCTGAATTTGAGCAATAACATCCAAATAATGGCTTCCTTTAAAGAGAATTCCGTGTCGGCTTCCGGCTCCAATACCTCCAAAATAGCCCAGTGGAATGGAAATAACCAAGGCACATGGACAAGAGATAACCAGAAATATTAATGCCCGATACAGCCAAGTTTTCAGTTGATAATCACCAACAAAAAAATAGGGTAGAAAGGTAATGGCAATGGCTAACGCTACAACGATTGGCGTATAAATTTTGGCGAATTTTCGAATGAAGAGTTCGGTAGGTGCTTTTTCGGCAGTCGCATTTTGTACCAATTCCAAGATTTTTGATAATTTGGAATCCCTAAACTCGGTGGTGACCAAAACTTCGGTTACGGCTGACATATTAATCATACCAGCCAAAACAATGTCTCCCTTTTTTTTGGTGTCAGGTTTACTTTCACCAGTAAGTGCTGCGGTGTTAAAACTGCCTGTGTCTGTGAGTAATTCCCCATCCAAAGCTAGTTTTTCTCCAGGTTTTAGTTGTATGATTTGTCCAATTTTTACATCAGCTGCAGCTACCGTTTTCGTTAGGTTGTCCACTCGAATGTTTACGACATCGGGTCTTTGGTCAAGAAGTGTTTTGATGTTGAATTTCGCTTTGGCCACTGCCATTTCCTGAAATGCTTCGCCTACGGAATAAAATAACATCACCGCAACTCCTTCCGGAAATTCTCCAATGACAAAAGCACCGATTGTAGCGATGGACATTAAGAAAAATTCGGAAAAAATTTCGCCTTTTAGCATATTTTTTAATGCCTCCTTCATTACCGGGAAACCAACGGGTAAATAGGCTAGAATGTAAGCCAATAACCGAACCCAACCCGTCCACCATAAGGGTTTTAGGTGAAAATCTAAAACCAAAGCTATTCCTAAAATTAAAGCGGAAATACTAGCCGGTACAAATAAACTCAAAGGCGAATTTCCGTGTTGGTGTTGGTGTTGGTGTTCTTCATGGGACTCATGCTCGGATTGATGATGGACATGGTCTTTAGTGCAGCATTCTTTTGCCATACAACATTGGTTTTAAATACGAATTTACTAGTTTTTTTAATACAGATTATTTTTAATTCTTTTTTTAAGCTAAATTTAAGAAAACCTTCCATGGTGCATGATTGGGTTTTAATTTTAAAAGCTTACATTTTTGCAAGGCAACCTTATTATTCGTAATTTTGAATAAAAGAATTATTATGGTTAGCGAAAAAATAGCAAAAGCAATTAATGAGCAAATAGCAAAAGAACAATTTGCTGCACAATATTACCTGTCTATGTCGGCTTGGTTTTATAAAAATGATTTGGACGGAATTGCCAATTATTTCCGTGTGCAATGCAAAGAAGAATTAATGCACTCCGACAAAATGTTTGATTATCTGAACAATGTGAGTGCCGATATTATTTTGGAATCGGTGGAAAAACCACCACACGATTTTAAAAATGCCATTGAAATTTTTGAAAGAGCTTTGGAGCATGAAAAATTGGTAACCAAAAGCATCTTCAACATCATGAAATTGGCCAATGAAGAGGGTGATTATGCAACGGTTTCTTTTTTACAGTGGTTTGTGAATGAGCAGGTAGAAGAAGAGGCAAGTGCATCACAATTGGTAACGAAAATAAAAATGGTAAGCGATAATCCATCCGCTTTATATTTGTTCGATCAGGAGTTGGCACAGCGAGTATTTACTCCGGATACTACAGCAAATTAATTTTATTCCTAATAAAAAAAACCGGTTTCATAGTGCTGAAACCGGTTTTTTCTATTTTAAAAATCGTTTTATTTTTTTTGTTTTTCCATCGATGGGTTCTGAGATTTCCAGTCCTAATATTGAAGCGACCAAAGGGTAAATATGGATGTTTTCAAAGGAGCTCACTTTTTTGTTTTCTTTGAAGGCAGGTCCCCATGCGAAAAAAATAGCTTTCATTTCAGGGATTCTGTGCGAATCAAAGCCGTGTTTTCCAAGTGAAATTTTCCTTCCTTCGTCAATTAATCCTTTACTTCTTTTGGGTACCAAGATGATGTCACCTATTCTTCGGGTGCTATCCTCTCTGCTGCTATAATGTAGTCTTTTAGGGATTTTTTTAGTCAAATAAATTTTATAATCTGAATGTGGTTGCTGTTTCAATTCTTGGTAAAGACCGATAATGTCGCTGGTGTTTTTTGCGGTTATCCTTGCAAAGCTGGTACTATTGACCACCACAAATTTCTCTTTGTCTATTTTTGGCATTTTTATATAATCCTTTTCATCAATTTTTATCATTCCATGGTCGGAAACAAAAATATAATTGATGGGTAAGTGGAGGTCTGCCAATTCATTAGTTAGTTCTTGAATTGCTTTGTCAACAAGCAAAGCAGCGTCTTTGGTTTGTTGGGCATCTGGTCCATAGCGGTGTCCTGCATGGTCCACCTCTGGGAAGTAAAGGGTTATTAAATGTGGTCTTTGTTCTTTAGGTAGTGTAAGCCAATTTTTAATGATTTTAACTTTGTCGCTTCCCGAAAATTTTTCGTGATAAGGATAGTAGTAACTTGGTCTTTTGCCACCAGCATTACTTTCGGAACCTACCCAAAACAAGCTGGCTGCTTTCATGCCTTGGTTTTCTGCCAAGGTCCAAAGGGGTGTTCCTTTGTACCAAGAGCCATCGGTAACGGTTTTGCTCCCTATTTTGTAGGTTTCATTTCTTTGAGGATCATAAAAAATATTGTCCACCAAACCATGGTGTGCAGGATAAAGTCCAGTTACCAACGAATAATGGTTGGGAAAGGTAATCGACGGGTAAGACGGGTACATTCCATTTGTAGCCCAAACGCCATTTTTCGCTAATTTTAATAGATTTTTGGTTTGAAATTTTTCCATGTAATCATACCGAAAACCATCGGAAGAAATGAGGATAACATAGGGTTTTTGTTCCGTCATTTCGGAGTTGTTGAAGGTAGAAGTTATGATTTGCGCCGTATCTTTGGGAACTTGAGAATTAACCAAGAGCATAAAAAATAAAGCCAAAAGCCAAAATAGTTTTTTCATTTTTAAATTAAGATTTAATGAGTGAAACCCATCATAAAACTAATCAACATGATAAACAAAACAATCAGAGAAATAATGGTGTAGGTATGGTCTTTTTCTTTGATGTATCCCACCAAAGCAAAAATTATTCGCATGAGTGGTGTGAATATTAAAATTAAAATTCCCAATAAAATAATAGAAGTTGCGTGGAGGTCGATTAACCCATTCCAAAAATCTTGTAAAATACGATCGGTATTTTTATTGAGATCACTGTAGTTATTGGGCATGGAAAATCCTTCGGCAAATAACATAATCAATCCTAAGGCAGTCATGGCTAAAGATAGTATAACACCTAATCGGAGCAAGTTGCCCACCGATCGATTCAGATCCAAATCATTGAATTTTTTTCTCATTTGAAATTTTTATTAATCCCGTTATACATCATATATACGGAGAGAATGCCAACGACTATGGCGAAAATTATTTTCAGTTTTTTCGTTTGCGAAACCATCAGTGTTTTTGAGCCTATCCAACTTCCCACGATTACTCCAATCAGTACAGGTGCTACGATTACAGGAATTATCTCGCCTCTTTGAAAGTAGATTAAAGAACTGGCAACAGCCGTAACGCCAATCATGAAATTGGAAGTGGTGGTGGATACTTTAAAAGGCAAACGCATCATATTGTCCATCGCCAAAACTTTCAATGCTCCCGATCCTATACCCAAAAGCCCGGACATGGCACCAGCAAAAATCATCATGAGAAAACCGGGAATAGTATTCTTAGCAGAATATTTTTTTAGGGCTCCGTTGTCCGGAAATGTTCCGTATAATTTCAGTTTATGCTCCAAACTACCATCTATAATAGGTTCTTGATGATCTGGTTTCCCTCTCAGGTTAAGGATAACGGTGAGGATGAGGATGCTGGCAAAAATAATCCCAATGGTATTGGCATCCAACAATCCTGAAATTAAAGCCCCAATGATGGCTCCGCCTGTGGTGGCTATTTCTAAGAACATCCCAATTCTGATGTTGGTAAAACCTTCTTTAACATAAGCCACTGCCGAACCCGATGAGGTGCCAATGACCGATACCAAAGAAGCAGCTATGGCAAAATGCATGGGAACTCCAAAAACCAAAGTAAGTAAAGGAATAATGATGACGCCACCTCCCAAACCAGTTAGCGATCCTATAAGTCCTGCTGCAATAGCACCCAATAGTAAAATAAGAATTTCTAGCATGGCACAAATGTAAAAAAAAATTAAGCGAAGTTTTTGTTTGTTAAGTTTTAATCTTCTGTTTGATGTTTTTTTGAGTGTTGTTCTATTTTTTTTTGATAAACAGAATGCATCGATGGAGTTGGAAACAGTTCTATTAGGAGCAAACTTAAAAGACCATTATTGTTATTACATTTGAAGCTCCGCAGATGCAAGCTTTTGATTAAATTTTAGTTTTTATCCGATAACGGTGCTTAGAAGTAATCCTTTTGATTTTTTTTCAAATCTGCGCCCCGACCTGAATGGAGCTCTTTTTGTGAGGAGGTACGACGAACAAAAAAGCGGGAATGGAGGGCGGAAATTGGCGCCCAAATAATTAGAAATTAATCAGTTTACATTAAAAATTAAAAGACTAATTTTGCACCCGCAAAAAAAGATAGAGTTATGAAACGAATCGGTGAACACAGAAAACTTTTGGGAGTTGATAAAACGGTAACTTTGAAAGACCTAAAAACTATTTACAGAAACACGATGAAGGATGCGCATCCGGATAAATTTGTGAATGATGAAGCGGGTAAATTGGAAGCTGAGGAAAAAAGCAAAGCTGTGATAGAAGCCTATCATTTCTTGGTGAGCATCAACCCAGAAACGCAGGAAAAGTACAAGGAAGAATACACGGAGACGATTTCTAAATCGAATATTCAGGACTTTTTTTATGAAAAATCAATTTTAAAAATTCAGCATTTGAATGGTAAAATGTACGAATATATTGGTGTACCTAGAAATACTTATATTAAAATGGTGAACGCAGATTCGCCAAGTAGATTTGCCAGAAGGCATATTTACGGAAGTTTCATCTACCGAAAAGATGGTGAAGCAATGACGGAATAGTGGAGGTTTTGGGGGATAAAAAAAATGGTGTTTTTAAAAAAAAAAACACCATCCTTACAACGCTTATTCCATCACTTTCAAACCAAGTTTTTCGGCTTCTGCAATCACAAAAGTTTTGGCTTGTTCTGGCTTGTTTTCAATGATGCCTTCTAGTATCGCTTCCTTTACTTTTTCTTTCAAGATACCTATTTCACGCCCTGGTTTTATACAGAATAAGTCCATGATTTCTTCCCCCGAAATAGGCGGCTGAAAATTACGAACCTGATCTTTTTCCTCTACCTCTTTTATTTTTTGCGCAACATATACAAAATTCGTTGTAAATCTCTTCTGCTTGGCTTCATTTTTCGTCGTGATGTCCGCTTTGCAAAGCGTAAACAAATCCTCTAAATCTTCTCCTGCATCAAAAAGCATTCGCCTAAGCGCGGAGTCCGATGCATCATCGGTGACCAAGGCGATTGGTCTGGACGAAAGAGTTACCATTTTTTGCACATACTTCATGTCATTACCCAAAGGTAATTTAAGTCTTTGAAAAAGTTTTTTAACCATTTTGCCTCCCAAAAACTCATGACCACGGAAGGTCCAGCCTGTTCCTTCAATAAATTTTTTGGTAGGTGCTTTGCCTATGTCGTGGAGCAAGGCAGCCCAACGAAGCCATAGTTTGTCGGTGTTTTTGGAGATGTTGTCCACTACTTCCAGCGTGTGGTAAAAATTATCTTTATGTTTTTGTCCTTCTATTTCTTCAATTCCTTTCAGGGCGGTAAGCTCTGGGATTACGATTTCCATAAGACCCGTCTTTTCCATGAGTGTCAAACCTTTGGATGGCTTTTCGGAAAGCATGATTTTGTTAAATTCCACCATAATTCTTTCAACTGAAACTATTTTTATCCTTGCTGCTTCTTGGGATATGGCTTGTAATGACGCTTCCTCAATCATGAAATTTAGGGTAGATGCAAAACGAATGGCACGCATCATTCTCAATGGATCATCGGAATAGGTTTGTACAGGCTCTAGCGGTGTTCTCAGAATTTTATTTCCTAAATCTTCCATACCATTAAAGGGATCCATCAGTTCGCCAAAGTTTTCCTGATTCAAGGATATAGCCATGGCGTTAATGGTGAAATCTCTTCTTTTTTGGTCGTCTTCCAATGTGCCTGCTTCCACCTCTGGGTTTCGCGATTCTTCGCTATAGCTTTCTTTTCTGGCGCCCACAAATTCCAATTCCAAATCTTGATGCTTGAAGGCTGCGGTTCCATAATTTTTGAAAACAGCTACTTTCAGTTTGGGATTAATTTTTTCAGCTACTTTTTGTGCCAAGTGAATGCCACTTTGCTCGGTCACAAAATCGATGTCGGTGGCGGATGTTCTGCCCATCAATAAGTCCCTTACAAAACCACCTACCACATATACGGTTTGGTTTTCTTGCTGGGCTACTTCAGAAATAATTTTAAAAAGTTTTAAATTTTTATTTTGATTGAGATTGATGAACATGCTCGATTGTTATATTGAATTTTGTTTTTCTTTTACTATACTATTAAGACCTCTCGTTGTAAGGCAATCGGTGTATGATGGATCTGCCTAAAGATATTTCATCGGCATACTCCAACTCGTCACCTACAGAAATACCTCTGGCGATACTAGAAAAGGAAATGGGTTGGTTTTTAAATTTTTTGTAAATGTAATAGGCAGTGGTATCGCCTTCCATGGTGGCAGAAAGAGCAAAAATAATTTCCCTCACTTCGCCTTTTTGGATTTTACTTTCAATGCCACTTATGTTTAGTTGGTTAGGGCCAATGCCTTCCATTGGTGAGATTTTGCCTCCCAAAACCAAATATTTACCAGTGTATTTACCAGTGTTTTCTATGGCCATTACATCGCGTACATCTTCTACAATGCACAGTATTTCGGGATTCCTTTTCGGATTGTCGCATATTTCACAAATTTCGAAATCCGAAAAATTTCTACATTCTTTACAATATTTAATGTCCACAACCAAATGTTTAAGCGCATCGCTCAAGGCCAATGCCTGGCTGCTGGGTTGCTTTAGTAAATGCAATGCCAATCTTAGGGCCGACTTTCTACCAATTCCCGGTAAGCCGGAAATTTCTTCAACTGCTTTGGCCAAAACTCTACTTGGATAATCCATGGTGCAAAGATAATTTTTTTCAACCCAAGAAAAAAAGTTTTCCCCTTGCCTTTGTTGTTCTTGATAAGTGAATATTTGATTTTTTAAAATAAAATTTGCCTTGTAATTCTCCGATTTCTATTGAAATTATCAAAATATTATTCCTCTGACACCAGTTGAAGGGTCGGATAAATAAATATTCTTTAGTACATTTACTTTTTATTTAATGGTTGGACTTTGTTGGATATAGAAATATATTTTTGCAAACAATGAATCAACTTTGAATCTAAGGGAAACATTAAAAATGAAGATAAACACTTGTAAAGTTGGTGTTAAAAAAAATAAATAACTACATATGAAAATAAAATGGGTCATTGTATTCTTGACTTTTTTGCTTTTGGCTTGTAAAAAAGAAGAAAAATTGGAGAACAGTCCTATGGATAGTATAGACTCTATTGCAGGGATAAATTCGGACTCGTCTGTGATTTATCGTTCGAATGAGGGGTTTGAAACCTTTCCTTTTCCTGATATGCAAGGCTGCGCTTGTTCGTTTGCTACAGATAAAACCAATTTTGAAAAAGGAAATTTTGTCTTTGTGGATGATTATGGTGCACAAGCGACAATTAAATACCAAGGTCAGTTTTTGAATTTCCCTATGGATGAAGGTGATTTTGATCCTTCACACTTCGAAAGAGTATTGAAAAATAAAGGCTTTATCTTGAAAATGAACGCTGAAAAAGTGAATTCTGATCCAGAGATTATGATTTTTAAAGGTGTAATGACGCTAACCACTCCAGATGGGAAATCCTATACAACGCCTATTTATGGAGCTTGTGCTTGTTAATTTTTAAAGTTAAAACGCGTATTTGTAGCCTATGAATTTGAAATTTTGTTCGTAAATTTGAGAAATTTTAAAATAACAAAATGGAAATACTACACTTAGAACCCAAAGAAATTTGGAAAAACTTTTCAGCCCTTAATTCCGTACCCCGTCCGTCAAAAAAAGAAGAAAAAGTAATTGCTTTTATCAAAAATTTTGGAGAATCTTTGGGATTGCCAACCAAAGTAGATGAAGTGGGCAATGTCATCATTCAAAAACCCGCTACTCTGGGAATGGAGAACAGAAAAACCATCGTTCTGCAATCGCATTTGGATATGGTTTGCCAAAAAAATAATGATGTCGATTTTGATTTCGATACCCAAGGGATTCTTATGGAAACCGATGGCGAATGGGTGAAAGCCAAAGGAATAACATTGGGTGCCGATAACGGCTTGGGTGTGGCAACCATTATGACTATTTTGGAAAGTAAAGACTTACCACATCCTGCTTTAGAAGCCTTGTTTACCATTGATGAGGAAACAGGAATGACAGGAGCGATTGGCTTAAAACCTGGTGAATTGCAAGGCGAAATTCTTTTGAACCTAGATACCGAAGAAGATGACGAAATCGATATCGGTTGTGCCGGTGGAATTGATGTTACTGCTTCTCAAAACTATGATGTTATCGGTGCGAAAGGAGAAAATGTAATTATTACAGTTAAAGGTTTGCAAGGAGGACACTCGGGAATGGACATTCATAAAGGTTTTGGTAATGCCAATATTATTTTGGGTCGATTGCTTTTTGTTGGGGTTGATGCTCATGATTTGCAATTGGTTTCCATAGATGGGGGTGGACTGAGAAATGCCATTCCTAGAGAGGCTACAGCAATTGTTTCGGTTAGAAATGCAGAAGATTTCATTCAAAATCTTAGTGCTTTACAATCCGAAATTTTGGAAGAATTTGCTACCGTAGAAAAAGATATTCAAATCCTAATCGAAAAATCGGACGATTCTGGCGAACAAGGAATTTCAATTTCGGATTCCAAAAGAATTATTTTGGCTTTGAAAGCTGCTCATAATGGGGTTTATCGTATGTCGCCCGATGTGGAAGGCTTGGTAGAGTCCTCGAATAATGTGGCAAGAGTTGAATTGAAAAATGGAAGTTTGAAAATCCTAAATCTTTCCCGTTCGTCTGTAGAATCTACCAAAATGGCAGTTGCCGAACAGCTAAAATCGGTATTTGAATTGGCGGATATGAATGTGGTTTTCTCTGGTTCTTATCCCGGTTGGAAGCCCAAACCAGAGGCAGAAATCATAAAAACCATGGTGGAGATTTATGAAAAACAATTCTCGGAAAAACCAATGGTGGTGGCTTGTCACGCTGGTTTGGAATGTGGTATCATCGGAGCCAATTACCCGGCAATGGAAATGGTGAGTTTCGGACCGACCATTCGTGGGGCTCACTCTCCCGACGAAAGAGCCAATGTGGCATCGGTGCAAAAATTCTGGAAATACCTACAAGAAATTTTAGCCAACATTCCTGCTAAATAATACAAAAATAGGCTGTTCAAAAAAAATGAACAGCCTATTTCTTTATCTAAGTGTCTCAGCCTCAACCTCAACCTCAACCTTAATCTTAATCTTAATCTTAATCTAAGGATAAGCCGCCATTTGAACTTCGAGTCCTTCCAGTTCTTCGGTGATGAAAATCTGACATCCCAAGCGAGAGTTGTCTTTCACATGAAAGGCTTCTCCCAACATGGCGTCCTCTTCATCGCCCATGGTCTGAAGTTTTTCTTCACCATTGACTACATAAACTTGGCATGAAGCACACATACACATGCCACCACAAACGCCAATGCTACCTTCTTCTGCTAATTCGTAGGAGCGCATTACTTCCATCAGGTTCATCGACATATCGGTAGGAGCTACCAAATCGTGGGTAACGCCATTTCTGTCGGTTATTTTTATGTTGATATCAGACATTTTTCAGGATTTTAGATTAATCAATTTTCTTAACCACTGCTTTTTCAGCTTCTTTACGGCTTCCATCAAAACCATCAACTCCGCTTACCGTCGTGTATTTCAAAACGAAATTTTTGCCCGGATTCAATCGTTTGTAAACCGATTGACACATCATCGTTCCTTCATGGAAACCACAGAGAATTAATTTTAATTTACCAGGATAGGTGTTGATGTCGCCAATGGCATATACCCCGTCTATATTGGTTTGGTAGTCCAAAGCATTGTTTACCTTAATGGCGTTTTTCTCAATTTCTAGTCCCCAATTTCCTATAGCTCCCAACTTAGGCGTAAGCCCAAAAAGTGGAATGAAATAGTCGGTTTCTATATCGAATTTTTCACCGTTTTTTTCCACGGTAATACCATTTAAAGTACCATTTCCGTTAATGGCAGTAACCTCGGCAGGTGTAATCAAGTTTATTTTTCCTTGGTTTTTTAAATCTTGTACTTTTTCTACTGAATCCAATGCACCACGAAATTCATTTCTTCGGTGGATTAAGGTAACTTCGCTGGCAATGTTGGATAGGAAAATAGACCAGTCCAATGCCGAGTCGCCACCTCCGGCAATTACAATTTTTTTGTCTCTGAAATGTTCAGGGTCTTTCACAAAATATTCTACTCCTTTTTCTTCAAAGTCACTGATGTTTTCAATTTCTGGTTTTCTAGGTTCAAAAGTGCCCAATCCGCCAGCAATAGCAATGGCTTTGGCACGATGAACTGTCCCTTTGTTGGTAATGACTTCAAACCATACATCATCTATTTTATTAAGTGTTTCCGCAGTTTCGCCCAAGGTAAATCCGGGTTGAAATTGCTTGATTTGTTCCATTAAATTGTCCACCAATTCACCAGCATTCACCGACGGATACCCCGGAATATCGAAAATAGGTTTTTTAGGATAGAGTTCCGCCAACTGTCCACCCGGTTGTGGCAAGGCATCGATGATATGACATTTTATTTTAAGCAAACCGGCTTCGAATACCGAAAATAATCCAGTGGGACCTGCTCCAATGATCAATAAATCAGTTGTTATCATGAATTTATTTTGAATTGTAAAAATTATTAAAAAATTAAACACCACTTTTTACAATTTCTAAAGAACAAGTAAAAAGCGGTGCAAATTTAGTGAAAATTAAAAGAACCTATCCGTGATTTTAGTTACAATTATTTAATTCCCATAATGGGATTCATCTATTGAAATAATAAAACTTAAAGTACAGGCTTATTTTTCGAAGAAATTCATCAGATCCATATAGTTTTTTTGGTTGATGCCATGTCCATTCATGTACTCTCTGAAGGTGAAAAAGCAACTCATATCGTACAATAAATCGGCCCCTTTTCTTCCCCAGTCAAATGGAATAATCGCATCATCACTGCCATGAGAAACAAAAAATCGCAATTTTTCTAATTTTTTTCTATTCTTCATTATGTTGTTTAGTATTTTCTCCTCAGGATAGGCACTTAGAATAGCCACTTTACTAAACATATCAGGGCAACTCAAAGCCAAAGCGTAACTTAAAACACCTCCTTGTGAAAATCCACATAAATGGGTAGGATTATTAGCTAAGCCATAGTGGTTGGATATTTTTAGCATATCTTTTATCAAAATATTCAATGCTTCGTTGGCTTGGGGAACATCAATAAATTTTTCTGGATCATTCAGGTCGATGTCATACCAAGAAAATCCTTGAAATGGAGTAGTTTTTGGTGCTCTGAAGCTGACCACTATCCAATCTTTGGGTAGTGTAGGAACAAAAGAAAATAAATCTTCCTCATTGCTGCCATAGCCGTGGAGCATAAATAAAATGGGAGTTTGAGGGGTAATGTTTTGGGGTTCTCTAACCAGATATTGTAATTCCATAAGGCAAAGATAGTGTTTTGAAGATAATATAAGCGATACAACCGATGGTGTTGTTTATTTTTTCAAACGCTAAAAAAATCGTCAACCTTTTGGCTGACGATTGTGTGCATTATGTACTTACCAGATTTTTACTCTTTCTTCTGGTGCTTTATAGTGCTTATCTCCTGGTTGCACATTGAATGCTTTGTACCAAGCATCCGTATTCACCAACGGACCAAAGCTTCTGAAGTACCCCGGAGAGTGTGGGTCTGTTTTCACTTGGTTCATCATGTATTTTTCAGATGAAAGTGTTCTCCATACCGTTGCCCAGCTTAAGAAAAATCGTTGATCTTGGGTATAACCGCCAATATTACCAGGGTTTCCGTGGTCTTTTAGATATAATTGCAAAGCATCATAAGCGATGTTTACTCCTCCTAAATCGGCAATGTTTTCTCCATTGGTAAAGGTTCCGTTTACTTTTGTACCTTTTACTGGTTCGTAATGGTCGTATTGAGCAGCTAAAGCTTTGGTTGCTTTTTCGAAGTTGGCTTTATCTTCCGATGTCCACCAATCGACAAGGTTGCCATCGGCATCAAACTGGGCACCAGAGTCATCAAAACCATGGGTGATTTCGTGTCCGATTACCGCTCCAATTCCGCCAAAATTAATGGCTGCATCGGCTTTAGGGTTAAAGAATGGAGGTTGCAAAATGGCCGCTGGAAAAACGATTTCGTTGTTCAAAGGGTTGTAGTAGGCGTTTACCGTTTGTGGTGTCATGCCCCATTCTGTTTTGTCCACAGGTTTTCCTATTTTGTCCAAATCTTTTTGGTATTGCCATTCGCTGATGTTTTGTAGGTTTTTGTAGATGGAACCTCCTTGGCTTTCTGCTTCAATATTTAGTTTGGAATAGTCTTTCCATTTGTCGGGATAGGCAACTTTTACCGTAAATTTATTCAGTTTTTCCAAAGCTTTTTTCTTGGTAGTGTCCGACATCCAACTAAGGTTTTCTATATGCTGACCAAAACTTTTCTTTAGATAGTCTATCAGCTCTACCATTTTTTGTTTGTCCGAAGCTGAGAAATATTTTTCAACATACAATTTACCAAATGCTTCACCCAAGCTACCGTTAATTAACTGATAGGCTCTTTTGTTTAAGGCTCTTTGCTCTTGTTGTCCGTTGAGGTATTTGCCATAAAATTCAAATTTTTTATTGTCCAAATCTTGGGTAAGGTAGCCAGAAGCTCCAGAAAGAAGATGGAATTTTAGATAATCTTTGATGACAGCTAAATTTTTCTCGTTGATGAGTTGATCAAAATTTTGGTAAAATTTCTTTTCTCCCAAAATTACTTTATCGGTTGTAACACCAGCTTTAGTTAAATAATCCGGTAAGTTTACCGTTTTTACCATTTTCTTCAAATCACTCATGGTGGCGGGGTTGTACTGTAAGGTAGCATCCCGGATTTGTTCGTTGGTCAGGTAGGTATTGGCAATTTTCTTTTCAAATTCTACTATTTTTTTTGCCGTATCTTCTGCATTTTTATATCCCAATACTTGCAACATTTCACCTACATATTGAGTGTATTTTGCGAGGGTTTCGGTATTTTTCGTGTTTGTTTTTTGGTAATAGTCCCTACCCAATCCCAATTCTGGGTTTCCAAGATATACGGCATTCATTTTACTGTCCTTCATATCGGCATCTATACCCCAAGCGTAGAGCGTATTGTCGCCATCTTTGGTTGCGCTTATTAAATATTTTTGCAAATCGCTCATATTTTTTATCGCATCTATTTTGGCGAGATCTCCTTTAATGGGATTGATTCCATCTGCATTTCTCTTGTTCATGTCCATATAGGTAGCATACAGATCCTGAATTTTTTTACCTTCGCTGCCTGGAGTAAATTGTTCTTTCAACAAAGAGTTGAGGATGGTCATCGAGTTGTTATCGGTATCTTCAGCCAATTTGTTGAAACTTCCCCAAGTTGATTTGTCAGCCGGTATTTTGGCTGTTTTCATCCAAGTTCCATTTACGAAATTGTAGAAATCGTCTTGAGGTTTTACCGAAAGATCCATCGATGCTTTGTCCAATCCCAAGTCTGGGGTTTCGGTTTTCTTTATTTCTTCTGTAGGTTTTTTTTCCATCGTGGGTGGTGTATAGGTTGTGTTTTTCTGTGTGCTACACGCGGTAAATGACAAGATTCCGCCCAATGCAAGAATGCTTAAGTTTAGTTTTTTCATTTGTAGATAGTTATTTTTTTTAATGGTCAAATACAAACCTAACGAAGTGGCTCGACGAAGTCAATCGCCTATCTTCATGGGTGCTGGTGTACAAAGAAGATTAGACCATGGCAATTTCATTTTTAGAGTATCAATAATTTTAAAGAGCAAATGTACATTAAAATTGCAAAAACAGCATCAAAAATCCCTCTCACTTTGCAGTGGAGGGATAGGATTTGCGAGTAATAATCTATTATTATTTATACAGATAAACAATTTCTTTGTCCAGAAAGCCATCACCATTTTCATCGGATGAAGTGTTGTAGGTTTCTAAAGTGGTAGAAGTGAGTTTTTGTACTTTTACAACATGTGTAGCAGAACCTAAAGTGGTGCTAATTTCCTTGGTGGTTTCATTATAGGTATAACTGCCATTGTCTGTTCCTCCTAAGGTACATGGACCACCTACATTAGAATTGTAATATTTTTCGGTAAAAGTATTGTCTGCTTTAAATTCTATATTGTCTTGTAATTGACAGCCAGAAACGGTTTCTGAACTCAATACCGAACCATCTTTACCGGAATAGGTAACAAATTTGGAATATTTCCAAGTGCCCAATATTTGTGCTTTTTCTTGTACAGTTTCTTCCGTGTTGTCTTTACTACATGAAGTTGCAACCAAACCTATGGTTAGCAGTGCGAATAATGTTTTTTTCATAATTTTCTATTTTCCGTGCAAAAGTAAATCTTTTTCTATCACTTGAAATTTTTTATTGAAAATAATTTTTATATTTCATCAGTATTTCGCAAAGTTCATCGGCACTTTTACCATAATTTCCAGGCAAGGTGTTTTCGCGAGATGTAAGCATGCTGTCCACCTTTACAGAAAGATATTTCCCATGGAAACTATCCGAAAACTGAATCATAACCAAATTGCTGAACAATATTTTCTTAGTATAAAATCCTTGGATGTCTTTCCATTCTAATTTTGTAGTCTGCAATAGCGTTTTTATTGTAATTCCTTTGCTCCCAATAATGAGGTAAGAGGAATTGGGAATGAGTTGTACGATGCTCAAGACCGTTCCAGTACCAAACAATGCAATGGTAAACCAAGCAAAGTTGACTCCTTTTACCCACAGCAGATAAAGTCCGAGAATGACAAAACTTAAATTCAATAGAAGCGCAAGAAGAGGCTTCCAGATTGGAGGTTTCAATTTTATTTCTTTCATTTTTTTATAATTTTTTATGGCGTGTGCCTTGCCTAGGCTTTTCCCATATTAGGCACCAGGCTTTCCGTTGCAATCTTGGGCTCGTGCCTCACCCAAGGATTTCCACTGCAATCCTTCACGCAAGAAAGTACTAAATGATTAGTGTTTTCTTTCTAACGGATTGTTTTCTTTTTTTTGTTGTAGTTGAAGGTTTCTTTGCATGGTAGGAATCACTTTTTCATTTTCAAAGCTTAAGCCATCAAAAAGCGGGTTCAAACGATACTTATCTTGGTTGTATATTTCCCAAAATTTATTCTTATCTACTTTTAAATAAGGTTGAGAATTGAATGTATAAACTTTGTTTTTGTATTTTTTTATTCTAAAAGCTTCAAAATTATAGTCATTTTTGGTGTCATTCAACTGTAAAATCAACCCAGGTAAACCATAGAATTTATATGGACCCAACGCAAATGGATATTCTTCAGTAAACCATGCTTCCCAATTTCTACCTAAATGTGAGGTTGTTGCTTTCTTACACTTAAAGCCAAGTAGAGTCTTGTATTCGTTTTGAATTTTCCAATTTATTTTAGAATTGTTTTCATAAAATATTTTGGAAGAATTGGTGGGTTGATAATGGATTACCGTATTTTTCGAAGGGGTCATTTCTATATAGTAACCATTATCGGTGTTGTAAGTTTCCATGATGTTAGAAATATCATTTTTAGGATTTGCCAATAGCGAATCTTTTACATAGGTAACGGTCGATTGGAAGTGTCCTTTTTCTTTATTGGCTAGCAAAATGAAGTTTTCCGTCTCGTAGTCGGTAGCCAATGAGTCTGTTTTGAATTGCAATTTGTACTGTACTGATATTTGTATGTTGTCTTGTGAAAAACTTATGTTCCACAACAATAATCCGAGGAATAGGAAAAAATACTTTGTTTTCATTAGTGTTAATTTATTATTTTAATTGTAATACATTTTTTCTGATGATTAATTTTTTTGATACCAGCGAGGCGCTGTCACCAGCGGAGGTCAATTAATCATTAAACCTTCAAGGTTTTTAAAACCTTGAAGGATTGAAATCTTTGAAGATTGCTTGGTAATTATTCCACTAAACCTCTTCCTTTAAGCAAGGGTTGTATCTGTGGATCCTTACCGGTAAAATTTCTAAACGCTTGGTTCAGATCCAAAGAATTTCCTACCGAAAGAATGTATTTGCGGAAGCGATCTCCATTTTCTCGTGTCATACCACCATTTTTTTCAAACCAATCCAATGCCGAAAAATCCAACATTTCGCTCCACATATAAGCATAATATCCTGCCGAATATCCTCCTCCCCAAATGTGAGCAAAGTAGGGTGAATGGTATCGGGTAGGGGCTTCTTTTACCAATAATCCGTATTTTTTCAGTGCATTATTTTCAAATTCATTGGCGGGGAGCAATTGTTTTTCATCGGTTACAGTATGCCAAGACATATCCAAAGTAGCGGCTGCCACTAGTTCCGTTACATTATAACCTTCATTGAAAGTTTTGGATTTTTTAATTTTTTCTAACAATGCATTAGGAATGTTTTTTCCGGTTTGGTAATGGATGGCATAATTTTTTAGCACACTAGGTTCCAATGCCCAATATTCGTTGATTTGTGATGGGAATTCAACAAAATCTCTAGGTGTATTGGTTCCAGATAGTGAGGTGTATTTTTGGTTGGCAAACATCCCATGGATAGAGTGTCCAAACTCGTGGAATAGCGTGGTAACATCATCAAAAGAAATGAGTGATGGTTTTCCAGCAGCGGGTTTTTGGTAGTTATAGACATTCACAATAACAGGTTTTTGACCAAGCGAATGACTTTGCTCTACAAAATTACTCATCCATGCGCCTCCATTTTTGTTGCTTCGGGTATAGAAATCCAAATAATAAATCGCTAAAGATTTACCATCATGGTCAAAGACTTCATACGCCACCACATCTGGATGGTAAACAGGAAGATCAGGTCTTTTCTTGAAATTTAATCCATAGAGTTTTTCAGCAGCAAAGAAAACGCCTTTTTCTAACACGGTGGTTACTTCGAAATAAGGTTTTATTTCGGATTCGTCTAAGTCGTATTTGGCTTTTCTCACTTGTTCTGCATAAAAATTCCAATCCCAAGGTTCTAACTGGAAATTTCCTTTTTGCTCATCGATTAATTGTTGTATTTCTTTTGCTTCTTGGTGTACTCTTTGGGTAGCAGGTGCAGCCAATTGCGCTAAGAGATTCATGGCTTTTTCTGGTGTTTTCGCCATTTGATCTTGCAATTTCCATTCGGCAAAGTTTTTCTTACCCATCAGTTGTGCTTTTTTCAAACGCAAAGCAGCCAATTGGTGCAAGGTTTCCCGTGTATCATTGGCATCACCTTTCTCGGCTCTTGTCCACGAGGCTTTGAATAGTTTTTCTCGAGTATTTCTGTTCTTAAGATTCTGTAACAAAGGTTGTTGTGTGGTGTTTTGCAAAGCCAATAGATATTGACCCGATTTTCCTGCTAGTTTGGCATCTTCCGCAGCGGCGGCAATTTCGTCAGCAGAAAGTCCGTCCAATTCTTTTACATCGCTGATGAGTAAACCACCTGCTTTTCGGGCGGCCAATAATTTGTTGGTGAACTGAGATTGCAAAGAGGCAAGCTGCTCGTTGATTTGTTTAAGTTCAGCTTTTTTGTCGGCTTGTAGATTGGCTCCTGCAATTTCGAATTGCTGTTCATAATACTCAACCAATCTTAGGCTTTCGGGATCCAAATTTAGTTTCTGTCTTTCGTTATATACGGCTTTTACCCTTTGGTATAAGGCGTCATTCAGGTATATTTTATCGGAATGTGCCGCAAAAATGGGAGCGAATTCTTCGTCTAGTTTTTGTAAATAATCATTGGTGTTGGCAGAGTTGAGGTTGGAGAAAACCGTTGTGGCTCTTCGTAAATTCTGCCCAGAGTTTTCCAATGCCAAAATGGTATTTTCAAAATTGGGTTTTTGATTGTTTTTAACAATGCTTTCTATTTCCTGCAACTGTTCTTTCAGTCCAATTTCAAAGGCGGGTTTAAAATGTTCGTCTTTAATTTTATCAAATTCAGGTGCTTGGTATTGCAGTGTGCTTTTTCTGAGCAATGGATTATTATTCTGTGCCGCTTGTGTCTTTTCCATATCGTTTCTTTTAGAATCGTAATAATTATTCGTGTTATGGGTAATGGCAATGCATCCGGTAGTGGTGTATGCCAATGTTGCCAAATAAAATAGAGTTGCCGTATTTTTCATTGTCTTTATATCATTTAGTTGAATTAAATTATAGTGTCAAGCTATTCTCGTGAAATGGAAAACAACTTTTTTTTGAAGTTGATTTTTAATTAAGTTGAGGATTGTTTTTTTACGAAAATTACCAACCTCCAGATGCACCGCCACCGCCAAAACCGCCAGAGCCGCCGCCACCAAAACCACCGAATCCGCCTCCAGAACCACCACCAAATCCGCCTCCGCCAAAGCTGCCTGGAAATGGGAAAAACCCTCCAGGATAGGATCTTCTTCCTCTACGGCTGATGATGACATCTTCGTCGTCGTTGTAGTAGCCACCACCGCCACGATTATTTTTAGAAATAATAATGAGAAACAAGATGATGACAAATACGACAATAAATAATGTGAAACCGTCCATGGAATCATCGTTGGATTTTTCATTTTTTATCGGTTTGAATTTTCCACGCACCGCATCCATAATTGCCGAGGTACCATGGTCTATACCACTATAGAAATCTCCTTGCTTAAAGTAAGGTGTAACCATGTAGTCCAAGATTTGTCCGGCAGTGGATGCCGTTATGTATTGCTCGGCATCTCGGCCTTGCTGTATGGACATTTTTCTGTCGTCTTTTGCAATGAGAAAAACAATTCCATTTTTTTGGTCTTTATTTCTAATGCCCCATTGTTCCCCAATTTGCCAAGCGGCAAAATTAACATCTTCGTCATGGGTTGTTGGCAGGATAACAACTTCTATTTGCACAGAAGTAGAATCGTTAAACTTGATGAGTTTTTGATTGAGCGATTCTTTTTGGCTTTCACTTAATGTTCCTGTAACATCGTACACCGGATATAAAACATCGGGCTTAGTCGGAACTTTAAATTGTGCATGGATACATTGAATGCAAAAAACAAAAAAAGTAAAAAGAATTATTTTAAGAGAAGGTAATCTCATCGGGTAGTTCGTTTGGGTTTTCTCCCTCAATAGGGAAATGTTTTTTTAGTTCGGTTCCTGTTTCTAATATAGCTTTTTCGAGACCTTTTAAATAGTTTCCGTTGGCAAATTCAGCAGTTGTTTTGTCATGTAATTGATCCCAAAAATCTTGTTTTACTTTCTCGTGAATTCCCGTATCTCCAATAATGGTGAGGTATTTTTGATGAAAATTAATATGGAACAAAACCGCATTTTTTTCTTTGGTTTTGCCCATACATAAAGATTTGAATACATCAAAAGCCACAGATGCATTATCTGTGGCATTTTCAGTTTGGTTAGTCGTTGTTTGGTCTATATGCACACGAATTTCACCGGTTGATTGGTGCTCAGCCATACGAATGGCTTCGGTAAGCGTTGCCAATTGTTGGTCTGTAAAAATTCTTTTCATTATTCGCTAAATACTTCAGGTGCTTTTTCGGCTCCAGCTTCTGCTTTAAAGAGAGGTTTTTCTTTAAAATTAGTAAAGTTGGCCAAGATATTACTTGGAAATTGTTTAATGCTGGTGTTATAATTTTTAACGGACTCGTTATAATTCACCGTTTCTGCTCGAATGCTATTTTCAATAGCTACATATTCTCTTTGGAAGTTAATGTACTGTTGGTCGGCTTTCAAGTTAGGATAGCTTTCTACCACAGCCATCAATCGGCTCAATGCACCAGATAACTGACCTTGCGCCGCTTGAAATTTTGCCAAATCTGCTTCGGTCATATTGGTAGGATCTATGTTAACCGATGTAGCTTTGGACCTTGCTGCTATTACATCGGTCAGGGTTGTTTTTTCAAAAGTAGCATACGATTTTACCGTTCTTTCGAGGTTAGGGATAAGATTGGCTCTTTTTTGGTACACCGTTTCCACATTGGACCATTTGGTGTTCACATCTTGCTCTTTTTCTACAAATGAATTGTAACCACTTTTTCCCCAAAAGAAAATAATACCTACAATAACTAATAGTGCAATGCCCAGAGTTCCTGCACTTAGACAGCCTTTGTTGTTCATAATTTGAATTTTTATTGAATGTTTTGAAATCAAATATACAAATTATCTGCCTAAATTTGTAAAATTGCAAAAAATATTAAAAAATGATTACACTTGTGGTGGCGATGGGCAAAAATGGTGAAATAGGTAAAGATAATCAGTTGTTGTGGCACATGCCCAAAGACTTGAAACATTTTAAAGACATTACTTCCGGACATCCTGTTGTGATGGGAAGAAAAACTTATGAAAGCATTGGAAAACCTTTGCCTAACCGAACCAATATTGTAGTTTCCAGAAAGGAAAATTGGTTTGAAGAGGGGATCTTAATCGTTGGAAGTTTGAAAGAAGCACTGAAGTTTGCTCAGAAAATAGATACTGAAGTAATGGTGATTGGTGGGGCAGAAATTTTTAAACAAACCATAGCATTAGCGGATAAATTGGAAGTGACCTTAGTGGATGAAGCATTTGAAGCCGATACATTTTTTCCCAAAATAGATGATAAAATATGGACTTTGGTTAAAGATGAGGTACAAACTACAGATGAAAAAAATCCTTATTCTTTTGCATTTAAAACCTATGAAAGAATTAAAATTGATTAGAAAAACTTTAATCTGAACTGATATTTTGCTATTTTCAAATTAATATTGAAAAGTTTCATTACTGAATTTTGAATAATAAATCCAAAATAGAGGTGAAAATGATTATAACAAAATATAATCTTAAGCTAATTTTGCACATTTAAGGCATAGAAAATCAGCTTTTATTTTCAGCTCGAAAGCATTATATTTGCACCGTTTAAAAATTAAAGAATGAATAAATACATAAAACTTGTAGTTGCCGGATTAATCCTTGCTTTAGGAATTTACATGATGTTTTTTACCAGAAGTTTGGGTTGGGGCATTGTGGTTACTTTACTCACCGCAATTCCAGTGGCACTTTTTTATAAAAATGAATACATCTTGTTGGCATTTTGGCAATTAAGAAAACAAAATATGGAAAAAGCATCACAGTGGTTAACGGGAATTAAAAATTATAAAGCCCAATTGCACAGCTCCCAGTATGGATATTTTCATTATTTGCAAGGACTTACTTTAGCACAAGAACATCCAAAAAAAGTAGAACCGCTAATGAGAAAAGCTTTGGAGTATGGATTGAATATGAAACAAGATCGTGCCATGGCAACCCTCAATTTGGCTGCAACAGCCATTGCGGCAGGTAGAAAACAAGAAGGACAAAAATTATTGGATGAAGCCAAGAAATTGGATTCCGCTGGAATGATGACCGATCAAATAAAAATGATGAAAGACCAACTTAAAATGCCTTCCATGCAAAAACACATGCACAACCCGAATATGAGACAAAGAGGTAAATTTTTCTAAATCAATCTCTTTTATAATAGTAAAAAAAATCCTGAGTTCTTTTCTAACTCAGGATTTTTTTTAAGCTTCAAACGAGTCGTCGCCTCTGTCGTAGAATTTGGGCATTTGCCACTGAAGTCGTACGGCAAAAGTACGAATGGCAACAATGAGCAATATGGTTGCAATTTGTATCAATGGATAAGAGAGTGGTGTGAATTTAACCAAAATCAAATAAATACTTCCGCCCAAAATACAGGCAGTAGCATAAATTTCTCTTCGGAAAATGAGTGGAATTCTGTTGAGCAATATATCCCGAATAATCCCTCCAAAGCAACCCGTAATTGTACCCAATGTAATACAAATAAGTGGATGCAAATTGGCGTTGAGTCCTTTTTGAAGTCCAATAATGGTGAATAATCCCAAGCCAAAACTATCGAAAATAAACAAGGTAACTCGGAATTTTTTTTCAATGGATTTAAAAATCATCGCCATAATGGCCGTGGTAAAAATAAGGACACACATCCATAGGTCGTGCATCCAAAAAACTGGGACATCCAAGAGTAAATCCCGAACAGTACCCCCACCAACCGAAGTAATAAATGCGATAATGAGCACCCCAAAAGGATCGAGCCTTTTTTGCATGGCGGCAAAACTCCCCGACATGGCAAAGGAAATAGTTCCTAAAATTTCTATTATTTGGTTGAATTGTTCGTGCATGAATGGTAGTTTTTTTTATATCATGATGAAAAAAAGGAAAAAAAAGAGTAAAGAATTTGTGGGATTCAATACTCTTGTTGTAGTTTACTATTTCATTAAAAAATCTAAACCCGCACTGCATCGGGTACGAGAAGCTCGTACTCGCCACCATTGGTGATGATTTCCCGAACGATGCTGCTGCTGATGAAGGATTTCCCGGAGGAGGTAAGCAAAAATACCGTCTCTAATTTTTTATGTGCCAAGGTACGATTGGTATGGGCAATGGCTTTTTCAAATTCGAAATCGGCAGGGTTGCGGAGTCCTCTTAGGATAAACTGAGCATTTTTTTGCAAACAATAGTCCACGGTTAAACCTTCGAAAAAATCAACTTCCACATTACCAAAATGTTGGGTAGAGTTTTTTATAAATTCTATTCTTTTTTCCAGCGGGAACATGTATTTTTTCTGAGAATTTTGTCCAATGGCGATGATTAATTTATCGAAC
Organism: Bacteroidota bacterium; assembly: GCA_018266955.1. Classification (GTDB taxonomy): domain Bacteria; phylum Bacteroidota; class Bacteroidia; order Flavobacteriales; family Weeksellaceae; genus Amniculibacterium. Next base: position 23,696 of record JAFDZI010000003.1, on the reverse strand, counting down.
AATGGAGCAGCTCTTTCGATGATGTCATAATGCCCCAAAGTAATGGGATCAAAAGAACCAGGGAATACGGCTATTTTCATAGTTTTTGTTACGGTTGAAATTATTTTTTAAGGGCTTTTTCCACTTCGTTACCACAAAGATCTTTGATGGATATGCCGTATATTTTAGCTTGTTGAGGTAAGATACTTGCAGGTGAAAACCCTGGGTTGGTATTCATTTCCAACATATAAGGTGTGCCGTTCATGATGATGTATTCGCTTCTGGAGAAACCACTCATGCCCAAAGATTCGTATGCTTTTATGGCTATTTCTTCTACTTTTTTTCGGGTTTCCTCATCCAGTCTGGCGGGAGTAATTTCTTCGGATTCGCCTTCGTATTTGGCTTTATAGTCGAAAAACTCGTTTTTGGGAACGATTTCCGTAATTCCTAGTACGATGGTTTTGCCACCAAAATCGACCACACCTACCGATACTTCGGTGCCGTTGAGGAATCGTTCAATCAGGATTTCATCGTCTTCAGCAAAAGCAAAATCCAAAGCAGCTTGCATTTCTTCGGCTTTTTTTACTTTGGAAATTCCCAATGAGGAGCCACTTTGGTTGGGTTTTACAAAAAGAGGTAGTCCTAATTCGTCGATGATTTTATTAACATCCAAGGCATCTCCTTTTTTTACATAAATGCTTTTTGCTGCAGGAATTCCGTATTTGGAGAGTACCGCTAAGGTGTCTTTTTTGTTAAATGTAAGCGCACTTTGATAAAAATTACAACCGGTATATTTCTGTCCAATGGTGTCCCAGTAGGCTTGTAACTCGCCATTTTCGCCTGGTTTTCCGTGGATAATGTTAAAACATACATCGAATTTTAATTTTTGGCCATCACCTAATTCAACCGAAAAGTCCCCTTTACTAATGGGCAATTGCTTGTTGTTTTCGTCTAAATAATACCACTCGTCTTTTAAGATAACTACTTTATATACTAGATACAAGTTTCGGTCTAATGAATCGTAAATAAGTTGACCACTTTTCAATGACACTTTATACTCATCGGAGTAACCTCCCATGACTACTGCAATATTCTTTTTGCTCATGATGAAAAAATCTGTTTTTCGTTTCTAAAGCAAAAGTAAACATTTTATAATTTGAATTATTTTTTTTGTTGCATTTTCATCTGAAATCACCACGATGAACGATACTAAAAATCAAAACCAATGATGACAGACGATTGCTTATGATCAATAATTTTATTAATCTCAAAATTTGAATAAAACAAAAGAAAGCAAGAGAGAAAAAGTATTATTTTTATATATTTGCCTATTGTATTAAAGACAAAAATTTATGTTTAAATCGCTTTTCTATTGGAAAGTTTTCCTAAATATTATTGTAGCAGCGGGTATTTTTTTAGGTTTGGTTTGGCTTACCTTTCGTTGGTTAGAGTTTCATACCAATCATGGTAAGGAGGTAGAAGTGCCCAATGTGATGAACAAATCCGTACACGAAGCCATCAAAATATTAGATGATGCCGGTTTAGAATATGAAGTGGATAGCTTACAATACGACCCTAAGTTTAAACCATATCAAGTGCTCAAAGTTTGGCCTTACCCTGGTTCTCATGTTAAAGATGGTCGATCTATAGAGATAAGAGTGAATCCTAAAACTTGGGCACCAGTTGCGGTTCCTGATATTTTGGATCGATACAAAGGATTGGCATTCCGTCAATTGGATAGAGTAGGATTAAAAGTAGGCGATACCTTGTTTGAGCCTAGCATACAGAGAGATGCCGTAATCCGAATGTCGTATAATGGACAAGATTTGAAGCCCGGTACTTTATTGCCAAGATTTGCTTCTATTGATTTGGTGATTGGCGCTGGACCAAAAAGAAATATTCCTGTGCCGAATGTAGTTGGGTTAACAATTGCGGAAGCTAAAGCCATCATCAAACAAAATTTATTTGAGATAGGACTAATAGAGTACGAAGACGGAAGAAAGGATGAGAGCGATATTGTTTATTACCAAGATCCTGGAGCGATGAGTACCAGAGATCAAGGAATGCAAATAGATTTGTGGGCAAGTAAAAAAACACCCGCAGAAATGCACGCAAAAATTAAACAATTGAATGCCATATACCGTATGAAGGTGGATACTACTTTGCCACCGGTACGCTATGATGAGGTAATACAAGATGCACCAAGTCCAGAGGTTGCGCCAGTGCCCGCCACAAGTTCAACTGTAAGTCCAGAAACTGTAAAACCTGCAACTAAACCAGATGTAAAGCCCGAAGCGCCTAAAAATGTTACTGGACCTACAACTACAAAACCAAAATCGGAAGAGCCAAAGGTAGAAAAGCCTAAAGCAAGAAAAGTAATAGTAGAGTAAACACTACGGCTTCAAGGGTATTTTGAAGCCGTATTAATTTAAAAATAAGCCATGTTGGAAGATAATGAAGATTTTTTAGAAGAAAATTTTTCTATTGAAAATGTATCGTTGGATGATGAAAATAGCGGACTTTATGAGCATTTGAAAATAACAGTTGATAAAAAAACTGAACCTCAAAGAATTGATAAGTTTTTATTGATTTACCGACAGAATTCATCTCGAAATAAGATTTCCCAAACCTGTAGAGCCGGTAATGTAATGGTGAATGGGGTGGCGGTGAAGCAGAACTATAGAGTAAAACCAGGAGATGAAATTTCGGTGCTTTTAACACACCCTCCTAGAGAAAATGTTATTATTCCTCAGGATATCCCAATGCATATTGTTTATGAAGACGACGATTTGGTTGTTGTAGATAAAGAACCTGGGATGGTGGTGCACCCTGGATTTGGAAATTGGGACGGAACATTGGTGAACGCCCTTGCTTTTCATTTTGAGAAAAATGGAGAGAAATCCGATTTGGATAGGGTAGGATTGGTGCATAGGATAGATAAAGACACATCGGGTCTCTTGGTAATAGCCAAAAATGAATATGCTTTGAGTTTTTTAGCCAAACAATTTTTCGAAAGAACCACCAAAAGATTGTATTGGGCATTTGTATGGGGAAATATGAAAGAAGATGAAGGTACCATACAAGGGCATATCGGCAGACATCCTAAAAATAGAATGCAAATGTCCGTTTACGAAGATGGAAGCCAAGGAAAACATGCAATCACTCATTATAAAGTATTGGAACGATTTAGATACATGACTTGGGTAGAATGTAAATTAGAAACCGGAAGAACCCACCAGATAAGAGCTCATTTTAAACATATCGGTCATACTTTGTTTAATGACGAACGATACGAAGGCCATGTACCCCTTCGTGGTGTGAACTTGCCTAAGTATAAGCAATTTATACAAAATATGTTTGGTACATTGCCAAGACATGGGCTTCATGCACATACCCTAGGGTTTGTACATCCTACGACCAAGAAAGAAATGTATTTTGAAAGCCCCATGCCAGAAGATATGGAGAATGCTGTAAAAAAATGGAGAAAATATTTAGAAAATTAAATTTATATCAAGTTTTTGTTTATATTTGTTGAATTGAAATTCAGATTTGTTATGAAAAAACTATATGCTATCGTATGTTTAGCCTTCTTGTCGGGGGCGTATCAAGCACAAGAAACTTTGCCGTATTATCAACAATATCTTTTAGATGGTGATTTCTTATTTAACCCTGCACAATATGGTAAAACGGATGACATTCATGTTAACCTTAATTATCAAAAACAATTTTCAAAGTTTGATGACTCCCCAAATGTACAATCCGTAGGGGTACATGCGAATGTATATGATAGATTGGGTGCTGGTATTACTGTTTTTAGAGATGCAAACGGACCTATTTCGTCTGGAGGGGTTACTGCCGGTTTATCATATTTTATTCCAATTTCTGATGAAGGGGAAAGAAAAGACCAATTCTCTTTCGGTACCAGTGTGAGTGCCTATAACATGAATTTTGATTATACCAAAATAAATGTAGAGAACCAAAATGACCAATTATTGCAAGGCGATGGTAGTAATATCTTTATGGTATATGCTAATTTAGGTTTGGCTGCTTCTTATAGAAACTTATTTGGAGGGGTCTCTGTTAATGATATCGCACTGTCCAATGATGCTTCTATTGTAAATGGTGTAGAACCTTCGCCAATTAAAGTATTTATGAACTTAGGATACGATTGGCATTTTGCAGACAATATGTATGTTACTCCACAAGTAATGGTAAATTTGAACACAAACTCTTCCAGAACAATGGATGCTAGTTTGCTGGGTACTTTCTTTAATGATAATACTTCTTTCTCTGCCGGAGCTAGCTTTAGATATGTTCAAAATAGATATGACAACCAATCCTTGGAAATGTCACCAGTTATTAAAGCTAAATTCAATCGTTTCGTATTTGGTGCTACTTATAATATCGGACTTTCCGATATTCAAAAATACGGAGGAAACAGCTTTATGTTAGGTGTAGGCTATAATTTCGAAAATGTACTGAACCGAAGAGGATTTAGATACTAATAAAAAAAATATTACTTTTGAGCTCCGAATTATTCGGAGCTTTTTTATGATTTATATCCATATCCCTTTTTGCAAACAAAAGTGCAGTTATTGCAATTTTCATTTTTCAACTTCTTTACATTCGAAAGACAAGGTTCTAGAGGCTTTGTGTAAAGAAATTGATCTTAGAAAAGATGAACTTCAAAATAAAACCCTCAAGACTTTATATTTTGGCGGTGGTACTCCTTCTATGTTGTCCGTAGATGAATTGAAAAAAATAATGGATCATTTGCTTATTTATTTTGATTTTTCTCACGATATAGAAATAACGCTAGAAGCAAATCCAGATGATTTGACGAGTGCTTATGTGAAAGATTTATCACAATCGTCAATTAATCGTTTGTCCATAGGGGTGCAAAGTTTTTTTGATGCCGATTTGCAACTGATGAACCGTGCCCATAATGCATCCCAAGCTGATGCTGCCATCAAAAGGGCCCAGGATAGCGGTTTGGATAACATAAGCATCGATCTTATTTATGGAAGCCCAACATCCAACTTGGAGTTATGGAAAAAAAATCTTAATAAAGTGGTGGAGCTACAGGTGCCCCACCTATCTTCCTATGCACTTACCATAGAACCTAAAACAGCACTGAACCAATGGGTGAATTCAGGTAAAATTGTAGCCCCTAATGAAGCCCATCAGAATGAAGAATTTTTCTGGATGTCTCAATTTTTAAAGGAACATGGTTTTGAACATTACGAAATTTCAAATTTTGCACTTCCCGGATTTCAATCCAAGCATAACTCGGCTTATTGGCGTTACGAACCGTATCTTGGATTAGGTCCTTCTGCTCATTCTTATAATGGGCATAATGAAAGAAGTTGGAATGTGTCCAATAACATTATTTATGCGCAAAATATTTTGAACCACCAATTGCCATTGGAGAGAGAAATGCTTACTGAAAGTGATCGCTACAACGAGGCGTTAATGATTGGGTTAAGAACCAAAATTGGTGTTTGTGTAGAGGGTTTCAAAAATCAATTTTCAGAAAAAATATTAACTTATTTTCAAAAGGTTATTGCTCCAAAATTAGATTCAGGTAATTTAATTATTGAAAATGGATTTCTAAAAATTCCGGAAAAACATTGGTTTATGGCCGATGGAATTGCTTCAGACTTGTTTTTTGTAGAATAATTTTTCTTCATTTTAAAGCTTTGTCATTGGGAATTGTTTAATTTTGCACAAAAATTTTCATTTTGAAAAAGAATAGTCCAGATTATTCCCATTTAAAGGCCCAACAACCCATCGGTATTTTTGATTCAGGTGTGGGAGGATTAACGGTAGCAAAAGAAATTAAACGATTATTGCCCAACGAGAATTTTATCTACTATGGAGATACCAAGCATTTACCTTATGGAGAAAAATCCAAAGAAGCAATAAAGGGCTATGTTACAAAAATTACCCAGTTTTTATTGGAAAAAAACTGTAAGGCTATTGTTATTGCATGTAATTCGGCCACTGCCAATGCACTAAAAGAGGTTTTGGATGTTGTAGCTTGTTCTGTACCTGTAATAGATGTTATAAATCCTGTTGCAGAAAAAGTAGCTTTTGAACTGCATAATAATGTGGGCGTTATAGCTACCAAAGCAACGGTTGCCACTGGTTTGTACAAAAAAACAATCAAAAAGCATAATAAATTTATACAAGTAGATGAGCTTGCGACTCCTTTGTTGGTGCCGGCAATAGAAGAGGGGTTTAAAAACCATCCTATTACTCATGCTATTATCTATAATTATTTGAGTAATAATAAGTTAAAAGATATAGAAACCCTCATATTGGGTTGCACGCATTATCCCTTATTGATCGATGAAATTAAACAATTTTATGGCAATAGGGTACGGGTAATAGATTCGCCCAACATAGTAGCCAATGAATTAAAGCAAATTTTAGAAAGAAATAATTTACTGAATAGTAAAAACAAACAACCAGAATATCATTTTTATTTATCGGATTTAACAAAGAATTTCGAGAAAATTTCGAAAAAGATTTTTGGTAATGCAATACAATTGGAGCTTCAGATATTGTAAGCATACACATACATTTTTTAGTAGTACAATAAAAAATCCGTTCCAGGAAATCTGAAACGGGCTTTTTTTTTGATTGCTGTTAAACTTTCTTTCTTAACCTTGTTTTTTATTGGCTGTTTTTGGTGCAGCTTTTGCGGCTTTAGTGCTTTCTTTAACTTTGGGTGTAGCTACTTTTTCAGCTTTAGGAGCCGCCGCTTTTTTAGGAGCTGCTTTTTTTACTGGCTCTTCTGTGGTTGCTACTACTTCTTCAGTTTCTGTAATTTCTGGCTTCACAAAACTTTCAGGTGTAATATACCCGGCTTTGTTAAGTAAGTTATACCATTGTGCCAATTTTTTAATATCAGAAATATAGACTCTGTCTTTGTCATAATTAGGAAGTGCCTTACCCATGAATTCTCTTAAATCTGTATCTGCTGATTTGTGAGCTATCGTTTCTTTGTATTCGCTCATCTTTGCAATGTTCTCAAATACTTCGAACAAAGGAACTTCTTTTTCTTGAGTGAACATAGCAATATTGTCCAACAAGCTTACTTGTGATGAATTTCCAATGCTAATTTTTTTTCTGGTACTGATGTCTTCAATGATGAATCCGTTTCTTACCTGAGAAACAAGCTTGTAAAGTCCTGGCTTACCAGAAATTGAAATAATTTTCTCTAACTGCATAATGCTGTAATTTATGTAATTTTTATATTTTTTCTTATTTAGGGAATCTCATTTTGTATGCCACATGTATCTCGCCATGTGCTATTTTATTGAGTTTTCCTTTTACCATTTTTTTCTTCAAAGGGGAAAGATGATCAGTAAACAAAACCCCTTCAATATGATCGTACTCGTGTTGAATTACTCGGGCACGAATATCGGAATAAGTTTCGGTTTTTTTAACGAAATTTTCGTCAAAATATTCTATAACGATGGTTTCTTTTCTCTTTACATCCTCTCGCACATCGGGAATGGATAAACAGCCTTCGTTGAACTTCCATTCTTCTCCACTTTCTTCTAAGATCTGTGCATTGATGAAAACTTTTTTAAAAGTTTTTAGTTCATCGGCAATGTCTGCATAATCTTCATCCTCTGCAAGTGGAGAAACATCCACACAAAACATGCGAATGTCCAGTCCAATTTGTGGTGCAGCCAAACCAATTCCGTTGGCAGCATACATGGTTTCGAACATGTTTTCTATCAAGGTTGCCAATTCTGGATATTGTGCATCAATATCTCGTGCTACTTTTCTTAAAACTGGATCGCCAAAAGCTCTTACAGGTAATATCATTTTTGCTTAACTTCTAAAAAATTTTGTAAAATTATTGTGGCACTTACTTTATCGATAAGTCCTTTTTCTTGTCTGGATTTTTTGCTCTTTCCACTTTGGCTAATAAAAAATGATGCCATTTTGGAAGTGAATCGTTCATCCATTCTTTCTACGGAGATGGTCGGGAATTCCAAAGAAAATTGCGCAATAAACGCAGTAATATCTTTTTCTACTTCGGATAGATTGCCTTTTAAATCTACAGGTTGCCCTACGACCAATGTTTCGACAGAATTTAAGCTGAAATATTTCTTAAAAAAAGACATCAGTTCCTTAGTTGGCACCGTTTCTAGTCCACTGGCGATAATTTGTAAATCGTCAGTAGCTGCAAGTCCACAACGAACCTTTCCGTAATCCAATGCTAAAATTTGTCCCATAGATTTGCAAATGTACTAAATTTTAAAAAATTATAAGTCCATGATTTAAGTTATACACTTCATACTTTATTTTTTACGATGTTTCAAAAATTATATTTAATTTAGTTTTTTGAAAAAAATAGATTGAGATGAAAAAATTAATACTCGTTCGTCATGCCAAAAGCGATTGGCCAGAAAACACTGAAGATTTTGATAGACCTTTAGCGGATTCGGGAGTCCAAGATGCGATAAAAATGTCAGAATTTTTAAATGAATACGGAGTAGAAATGGATCAGTTGATATCTAGTCCTGCCACAAGAGCTTTGAAAACTTGTGAGATTTTTAATGATGTTTTCGATGTTGAGTGTACAACCAATCAGCAGTTATATAATCCTTCTGAAAATAGTTTTCTATCGGTCATTTATAATTTGGATGATTGTGTGAATACAGTAGCTCTTTTTTCTCATAATAATGGGATTTCTAATTTTGCGAATTATATGACGGAAGATTTATTTCATTTCCCGACTTGTGGTACGGCTGGCTTTGAAATAGCTTGTGAAAAATGGTCGGATTTTGATGCTGCTCACAAAAAAATGATTTTCTTTTTCGAACCTCAAAAATTAGAATGAAACTACGAGAAGTGATTCAGGATTGGGCTTTTCTCAGTTTTCATTCCCCTACTTGTAGTTCTTGCCAAACCATGATTCCCTTGGTTGAGGATTTAGAAAAACAATTCAGTCCGTTGATTTACTTTTTTTCCATTGATGTGGAAGTCCATAATTTTTTTGTCTCATTATACAATATCCAATCTGTCCCATCCTATATTCTCTTTCATAAAGGTGAAATTGTATGGCGAAAAACGGGACTTTTTACTAAATCTGAATTTCGAGATTTGCTTATAAAATTTTCTATCACCCCAGATGTTTCTTCCATTTAGTTAGTGTCTATTTCTTTGGGTATTTGGAAAATTACCGTTTTTTGACATAGCTTTACACCAATATTATGACACGGATTTTATTACTATCAGATTCGCATTCGTATTGCGACGAAAGGATTATTGCCTATGCACAAGGGGTTGATGAAATTTGGCATGCTGGTGATTTTGGTGTCCATGTAGCCGATCAGTTGGATAAAGTGAAACCACTGAAGGGGGTGTATGGCAATATTGATGGTACAGAAATTAGAAAAGATTTTCCAGAACTGCTTCATTTTCAATGCGAAGATTGTCGTATTTTGATGCTCCATATAGGAGGCTATCCTGGAAAATATAGTCCAATGGCCAAAAGAGCTATACAAAAATATAAACCCAATTGTTTTATTTCTGGACATTCACATATCCTTAAAGTGATGTATGATAAAGATTATCAATTGTTACACCTTAATCCTGGTGCTTGTGGGAAGGTAGGATGGCATCAAGTAAGAACCATGCTTCGTTTTGTAGTTGATGGTAAGGGAATTAGAGATTTAGAAGTGATAGAATTGGGTGCGAAATAACTTGTAAAAGCATGAAGAAAGGCGATTTGGTTTCTGTAATTAATGAGGATATGAAGGGTGAAATCATGTCGGTGCATGGTGATGAAGTGATTGTACAAGATGAATTTGGTTTCACTCATCGTTACAAAAAAAGTGACTTACTGCCCCGTGATGAACAATTTTATCATAATTTAAAAGTCGAAAAAAAAATTGAAAAGGAGCGTGTTAAAACTTCTAAAAAGCACAATAAAAACCACTTAATTCTCGATTTACATTTCGAAAAATTGGTGGACAACCCCACTGATTATATCGGTTTCGAAAGACTATTCATTCAAAAACAAAAATTATTAGATACACTGGAGTTTTGTAGAGAACATCGTTTGAAAAAAATGGAAATCATCCATGGATTAGGCGAAGGAACAGTGCAAACCATGGTGATAAATGCCCTTCAAGATCAAGTGGATTTAGAATTTCATCATTTAGAAATTTTGCAACAGCAATCGGGAAATATAATGGTGTATTTTAAATGAAAAATCCACCAACCCAGTAGGGAAGGTGGAATGTTTTTTTTGAAAACGATGTCGCTTATTTTTTCTTGGGTTCATCCGCAACAAACTTAAAGCTTTTCGCATAGAATTTGTTGTTTTTCAACTCACCAGTTACAACTGCTTTTTTCGTAACATTACAATAGCCATCGTCCGCATGAGCATCTCCAAGGGATTTTTTACTCACCCCTTCAACATAGTAAGGTTTTCCATCAATTTTAACAGCAATAGCGCAACCTTTGTCGGATTCCATATTGTAGATGCACATGCCACAACCAGCTTCTACAATTTGATTGTTTAATTTTTTTTGTCCAAATACGCTTAGTGAAAGCAACATTAGGAATAATCCAAATAACTTTTTCATTTTTTTAAATTTTACAGGATAAAGGTAAAAATATTTTATCAATGGAAGGCAATGATTTTCCTCAGCATTTTAGGCTTAAGTTTTGAAAGCCAGAATATTTTAATAAATTTGTCTTTTCAACCATGGAGAAATTAAAATTATTATTTACTAAAGACGGTTTACAGTACGAAATTGTTAAAAATAAAACAGTTTTGGAAGAAAATTCGTATGTTCCTCAATTGGATCAACCCGTATTTTCGGTTTTGGAAAAGCTGGAAGAAGTTTTGGCAAAAAGAAATTTCAAAGAAATTAAAGTTATTTCTGCACTCAACCATTTTTCCCTAATGCCAGATTCCTTTCAAGAGCATAGTGTAGGGATGGATCTTATTGCGCTAAATGCTCAAGTAGAACCAGAAACAGAAGAACTAATGTTGTCCATCAATAAGAAGTATCAGGTGCAGTTTTACTATGCTTTTCCTAAGTCTTTTTACCAAAAATTGAAAAGCCAATCTGCGATGGTTCATTTTAACTTTTCTGGAGAGAAGTTTCTTAACAGCATTCTCAACAAAAACAGAAAGGAAATACACATCAATCTCTACCACCACCAATGCGAGTTTTTTGCCATAAGCGAAAGACAAGTGGTTTTATACAATAATTTGGATGTAACTTCGGAGGTTGATTTTTTATACTTCATCATGTTTACCCTTAGCAAAATAGGATTTGGTACTCAAGATACCCATTTCTATGTGTATGGAGAAACAACAGAAAACGAAACCTTTATTTCTGAATTAAGAAAATTCGTTAAGCATCTTAAAATAAATTTTGATAATCTACCGGGAAAGAATTTTATTTTAAAATAAATTCTTCCTTTAATTTTTTATAGACAATACATGTTTAGAATAATATCGGGTCAATGGAAAGCAAAGAAAATTGCTGCACCCAAACATTTCGAAGTAAGACCCACCACCGATTTTGCTAAAGAGGCACTTTTTAGTATTTTGGAGAATAGATATGATGTAGAATTTTGTTCCGTTTTGGATTTGTTTGCCGGTATTGGTTCTATTTCTTTAGAATTTGCATCTCGTTATTGTGAGGACATAACTTCTGTGGAGATGAATACCAAGCATGCAACTTTTATTAATTCTACTGCTTCCGATTTAGGTTTTTCTTTGGCTTTGAATGTGCAAAGAGCCGATGTTTTTGAATGGCTTAAAAAGCAGAGAAATAAAAAACAATTCGATATAATTTTTGCCGATCCACCGTATGATATGGACGAAAACAAGTATGAGGAACTGGTTTCTTTGGTTCTTCAAAATTCGTTTTTAAAACCCAATGGTATTTTTATTCTAGAACATCAAAGCCGTATGAAATGGGAACATCCTATGCTGCAAGAAACCAGGAAATATGGCAATGTAAGTTTTTCATTTTTTAAAAATGAAAGTACAGCAACAGTTGAAGAAGCATTGTAAACTTGTTAATAGAAATGAATTCTAAAGAGAAAAAATTAGAAGCCTTCGGACAATTACTCGATATAATGGATGATTTGCGAGAGAAATGTCCATGGGATAAAAAACAAGATTGGCAATCTCTTCGCCACCTGACTCTGGAGGAAGTTTATGAACTTTCGGATGCGATACTTGCACAAGATCAATCGGAAATAAAGAAAGAATTGGGCGATGTACTTTTGCATTTGGTTTTCTATGCTAAATTGGGCTCCGAAGAGAATGTTTTTGATATAGCGGATGTTATTACTTCACTAAATGAGAAGCTAATCTTCAGACATCCTCATATATATGGCGATGTAACTGTTGCCAATGAGGAAGAAGTAAAGCAAAATTGGGAAAAACTGAAGCTAAAGGAAGGAAATAAATCCATACTTTCTGGTGTTCCGAAAAGTCTGCCAAGCCTCGTTAAAGCTTATAGGATTCAAGATAAAGTAAAAGGAATTGGTTTCGATTTTCCGAATCCTTCGGCTTCATGGAAGAAAATAGAAGAGGAATTTGCTGAGTTTATGGCAGAAGACGATCCGGTAAAGAAGGAATTGGAATTGGGCGATGTTCTTTTTTCGCTTATCAATCATGCTCGGATAATCGGCATTAATCCAGATACAGCTTTGGAAAGAACCAATCAAAAGTTTATCAAGCGATTTATGAAAATGGAAGCTATGGTGGCGGAAAAGCAAGATAAATTAGAGAATTTGAGTCTTGAAGAAATGGATTTGCTTTGGAATATTGCCAAGCTGGAGGAGAACTAAAAACGAAATAAATGATTCCTTGTTAATAGTCATAAGTAGTTGAATTCATTGAATGATCGTATTAAAAAAAGCTGCCTTTGGGCAGCTTTTATATTTTATCGATGGTTGGTTTTCATTTGTTCAATTTTTCGGGTAGAGACTTCTTGATCCATCAGTGAAGCCGATTCTACCACCACATTGTGTGGAGAAACCCCCCAAGCTTTAAAGTCGTCACTACCAATGTACTTTACAAAATTGTAAATATTAAGAGTGATTTTTTCTTTTACTGTAAGTAAAGTTTCGTTGATGTAGGTGTTGTCTATAATGACATATTTTAAATCTGGCGGGATGTTGTGATCTCGTAACGATGGATGCGAACTTCTCGCAGAAATAATTTCTTCGTCCATCATGTCCTTTAATACTTGGTCAAAATAATCATTAATTCTCCTATCCACTTTAAATCCTAAAAGAAAATTAATCCTATAAATTGTTCCAGGCATAATCTCGTCCACAAAATATTTGAAGGTATAGGGATCTTCTTGGTTGATGATGTTGAGGATGAAATAATGATCTGCTCTCTTAGGTTGTTTTCTTATGATGGAATAAATAATTTTAGACTCAATTTCGTCTTCTCTTTTGGCACGGCTGAGAAAGGCCAAATTAGTTGCGTATTTAGGGATGGATTCGTCTAATTTCATGTCCTTAATGATAGGGACATATTTATTTAATTTAACATAATTAATGAATTTAGTTTTAATTCTTCGCCCATTAAACCATGCATACATACAAACGCCAATAAAGCCTCCTAAGACAACGGTAATCCATCCGCCCTCAAAAAACTTAATCACATTTGCTGAGAAAAAACCAATTTCTATTGCAAAATAGATAATCGTAAATACTAGAATTAACAATTTGTTTACTCTTTTTTTCAGCAACCAATAGATGAGCAATATGGTCGTCATAAGCATGGTGAGAGTGATGGAGAGTCCGTAAGCAGCTTCCATTTTTCCAGATTCTTCGAAATGAAGTACCACAATTAAGCAAAATAGTAACAAGCCCCAGTTTATTCTTGGAATGTACATTTGTCCTTTAACACCAGATGGGTAATCAATTTTTTGATTGGGCCAAAAGTTAAGAGACATCGCTTCGGAGAAAATGGTGAAAGAACCTGATATTAATGCTTGACTAGCAATGATGGCAGCTGCAGTTGCAAGGATTACTCCTGGGATTACGAACCATTCCGGCATAATTCCGAAAAATGGATTCACGGAAACGGTAACTCCAGAATTATGTTCGTTGAGTAACCAAGCACCTTGTCCTAAATAATTTAAAATAAGCATTACTTTAACAAAAATCCAACTTATTCTGATGTTCTTCTTACCACAATGCCCCAAATCCGAATATAGAGCTTCGGCACCCGTGGTACAAAGGAATACAGCACCTAAAATAATAATTGCACTTGGTGAATGAACAATTAAATTATAAGCATAATATGGGTTGAATGCTTTTAATATTTCAAAATTGGTAATTAAATGTTTGGTTCCAATACCTCCCAAAACCAAAAACCAAATCACCATGATTGGTCCAAAGTATTTCCCTATAAAAGAAGTTCCGAATTGTTGTATAATGAAAATTATTAGTAGAATAACACAAGTAATCAGAACAACCGGTGTATGTGGATTGTAAATTTGAAGCCCTTCAATGGCCGACATAACCGTAAGAGAAGGGGTAATTACACCATCGGCAACCAATGCTGCTGCCCCCACAATTGCTATGAGATACAGCCAACCTTTTTTTAGATTTTTCACCAATGAAAATAATGCCAAAATACCACCCTCTCCTTTATTGTCTGCACGAAGCGCAATGACAACATATTTAATGGTGGTTTGTAAGGTAAGTGTCCATATAACACAAGAGAGTGCACCCTCTATGTACTCGTCAAATGGCATTGCAGATCCACTTTTGAATGCGCTAACAATGGCTTTCATTACATACAAGGGTGAGGTGCCGATGTCACCAAAAACAATACCTAATGAAACTAAAACCCCTATAAAGGTTAATTTAGAAGTGTCGAAATGATGACCTCCGTCCGTGTTTTTTGTCATTTGTTATAAAATAGGGTGCAAATTTAATTTTTTTTTACAATCAATAGCTCAATTGTTTTTATAAAAACAAAAAGACGCAATATTTTGCGTCTTTTTTAATATGTGTTCTGTTTATGCACGGATGTACATTGCTTTTTTAATTTCTTCTTTTACTTTTTCCAATTTCGGGAACCATTCTGCAAATAATGCAGCTGAATATGGTGCAGGTGCATCTGGCGTCGTAATTCTTTTGATAGGTGCATCAAGATAATCAAATGCTTTTTGCTGTACCATATAGGTGATTTCTGAAGCAACACTTGCAAATGGCCAAGCTTCTTCTAATACCACCAAACGATTGGTTTTTTT
The DNA here is from genome assembly GCA_018266955.1 of Bacteroidota bacterium. Taxonomy (GTDB): domain Bacteria; phylum Bacteroidota; class Bacteroidia; order Flavobacteriales; family Weeksellaceae; genus Amniculibacterium. Next base: position 8,439 of record JAFDZI010000003.1, on the reverse strand, counting down.
AACTGATGTTAATATAGTGTCGTAGTCTAAAGGTCTAACGGTTCTAAGGTCGATTACTTCTACAGAAATTCCTTCTTTTGCTAAATCTTCGGCGGCTTGTAGCGCCAATTTCATGATTTTACCAAAAGAAACCAAAGTTACATCTTTACCTTCTCTTTTTATATCGGCTTTTCCTAATGGGATATAGTATTCTTCTTCAGGAATTTCCATTTTGTCCCCATACATTTGTTCGGACTCCATGAAGATAACAGGGTCGTTGTCCTGAATGGCTGTTTTTAATAAACCTTTAGCGTCATACGGGTTGGACGGAACGACAACCTTTAGTCCTGGACAGTTGGCGTACCAACTTTCCAATGCTTGGGAGTGGGTAGCACCCAATTGTCCTGCAGAGGCGGTTGGTCCACGGAAAACGATAGGACAATTCCATTGTCCGCCACTCATTTGACGAATTTTTGCTGCATTGTTGATGATTTGGTCTATTCCTACCAAAGAAAAGTTGAAAGTCATAAACTCTACTATAGGACGATTCCCATTCATGGCAGCACCTACAGAAATACCGGCAAAACCGAGTTCGGCAATAGGAGTGTCGATTACTCTTTTAGCGCCAAATTCATCCAACATACCTTTGGATGCTTTGTAGGCACCATTGTATTCTGCAACTTCTTCGCCCATCAAATAGATTGATTCGTCTTTGCGCATTTCTTCGCTCATTGCTTGTGCAATTACTTCACGAAAAGTATATTCTGCCATAATCGTATTTTAATTTATTGAAATGCAAAAATAATGATTTTATCAGAACTTGAAAATCTTTTTAAATATATAAAGAATTTCTACCCCATATAGTATTCTAAAATGTACTTGTGCTTAAATATTATGAGGGATTTCTATGAACTGCTTATCTGTTTACAGCTCAATTTTGTTTTCAATTTTATTATTAATAATTTCAGAAATAAAAAGAGGCATCTAAAAAAGATGCCTTTGCTATGTTGTTAATCTGCTTTTTGCCATATTTGGCTTCTACCAATTAATGAGAAACCTACATATCCTCTTACATTAAGTTTGTTGCCATCTTTCTTTATCAGGCATTTATAGCTTTTCCCGTTTTTAGGGTCGGTTATCGTGCCACCAGAAAATTCGTCACCATCTTTACTTAGTCCACGGATGATTTCTAATCCTATTAGTGGTTTGTTTTTTCTGTCATCTTTACAATTTACACAGGTTTCGTGTTCTGGTTTTGATAAAAGTTGATTAATTTTTCCGTAATATTTACCATCGGATTTTTTAAAAATTTCAACTATCGATTTTGCTTTGCCGGTTTCGTCGTCTATAGTTTTCCATTTTCCTTCAATTTGTGCAAAGGAAACAGTGCTGATAAGTATTGCTCCGAATGCTAAAAGTAATTTTCTCATAATTTTTAATATTTATTTGGTTAAAATTAAATAAATTTTTGATATAACAGATAATATTGTTATCCGATGCATAGTTTACAATAAAAATGCCATTGTGTAATTGTTGAAATTATTGTAGTTTTCTATTGATTACTCGATGCATATAGTCCTGATACCAAGCTTTGCAAAGTAAGATTCCTTTGGTGATTTCAGGATTTTTTGTTGTCGATAAAATGTTGTTTTCCATGTTCAAATCGCTTTTATTGTAAAGACCAACTACTTCTTTTCCATCAAACCGATAGATGTAATTTCTGATAATGAAGTTCTCCATCACCGAATCAGAATTGACAATAATAGGAGTAGATTGAAGGGGTGATACGACGCTTTGCCCCCAACTTCTTATTTTTTCATGGTAGCCCATCAAGTCCACCAAAGTTGGGTAAATGTCCATTTGCTGGGTGGTTTCTTGTATGTCTCCTTGTAATTTGTATTGTGGATTTGGCGAATAAAAAAGGATAGGAATGGCAAAACGGTTCATGGCTTTTTCGTATTCCGGATATGCTATTTGGTTGGTATGGTCGGCAACCATTACAAAGATGGTGTTGTGGTACCAAGGCATTTTTTTTGCTGTTTCGAAGAATTTTTTCAGAGCATAATCTGTATATCCTATTGGTTCGTGGATTTCCAATGGCCCTTTTCTGAATTTTCCTTTGTATTTTTCAGGCACTTTGAATGGATGGTGCGAGGATACAGAAAATAGAGTAGTCATAAAAGGTTGTTGGGTTTGGTTGATGGTTCTTGCAAAATATTGAAAGAAAGGTTCGTCCCAAATTCCCCATATTCCATCGAAGTCAGTATCGTTGTTGTATTCTGTTTTTCCATAATAATGTTTGAATCCTAAAATATTCCCAAAACCCAGAAATCCCATACTGCCATTTGGAGCACCATGAAAAAATGAGGTGTCGTACCCCATATCATTAGCCACGGAGACAATGGATTGTATTTTTTGGTTGGAAAAAGGTGAACTTGTGAATGCATCGGTCAGACTAGGGATTCCTGCCAATACCGAACTCATCCCATGGATGGATTGTCGGCCGTTGGCAAAAGCGTTGCTTAGGATAAGGCTGTGTTGTGCCAAGCTATCGACAAAAGGGGTGTATGATACAAAATTTTTAATTTTTGTGTCTTTATTAAAGGCGCCCGAATATTCTTTACCAAAGCTTTCAAGGATGAAAATAACAATGTTTGGTTTTTGTTCAGGGGTTCTTTGGTTGTAAATCTTGTATGGTTTTATGTTTTCATCAATGAATTTTTCATCCACAAAATGAACTTCTTGAAAATTGTTGGTATTCATAGTTCTAAAAAAAGAAAAAACCGAATTGAGCACCAAATTAGCTTGCACTGGGTTTTTAATATACCGATTGGCATCTACCAAATTTACAGGTCGGGTGCTGTGTTTGAAGTCGCCTCTTATTCCACCTATTGCCAAAATAGTAACGATGATAAGGGTGAAAAGTGAGGAACTGAAATAAATGAGTTTTTTTTGGGGCGTAAAATCTTGAATCTTATTTTTTTTGTATAAAAGAATCCATAATCCCAAGCAGAAGACGAAAGCCAAAGCGACAGATGGATTTTGAATGAGGGAAGCCCAAAATACTTTAAATAGATTATTTTCGTGTTGTGCCACTGTCATTGCTGTAGTGGTAAGTCTGGCTTGGGAAAATTTAAAATAAATAAAATCGCCAAAATTCATCAACAATCCTATAGTATTAGGAATAAAATAGAGGAAAAATAAAAATTTCTGATACTTTTTATGGGTATTGATGGTGAGAGGAAGTACACTGAAAAAGATAAAAAGTGCATTGAGGTAAAGAATTGCGGTCGTATCGAACTGGGTGCCATGATAGGCGATGTTAAGATAGTCTTCAATGCCATCTACTTTGATGAGATTTCTGTTGTACCACCAAAACAAAAGCCGAATGACTTGGTAAAAAACAAAGACCAAAAAAATTCTATATGCTAATACAGCAATTTCTTGCTTACGAAATTCTTTCATATTATTAAAATAAAGGGCAAATTTAAGCTTTAGTTCAAAATGAATTATTGAAAGTTTAAGAAAAACGAGAGGGGTGAATAATTTCCCACTACCTTTGTGTTTTAAAATGAAGTAATAATATGTCCGTAGTAGAAACTTTACAACACCTTATAGAAAACAGAAGAAGTATTTATCCTAAGGCCTACACACAGCAGGAAATAAGTTCAACCGTATTGGAGGCTGTTCTTCGCTCTGCTAATTTTGCCCCCAACCATAAAAAGACAAGGCCATGGCGTTTTCAAATCTTAAAAGGCGAAGATTTGGGGAAGTTAAGTTCAGAAATTCAATCGTTGTACCAACAACAGACACCTGAAAAATTATTTTTGCAAAAAAAATACGATGACTTTGCATTGAAGATGAGTCAGACCTCCGCAATTATTCCTATTGTTGTGCAGTACAGTGATTTGGTGCCGAAATGGGAAGAGATAGCAGCTGTTTCCATGGCAGTGCAGAATATGTACCTTACATGTACCGCCCATCAGTTGGGTTGTTATTGGAGTTCGCATCCTATATTTCATCATTTGGGAGGTTTTCTGAAATTGGAAGAAAACCAAGAATGTTTGGGCTTATTTTACATAGGAACGATAGAAACTACTTCGGAATAGAATGTAAAAAATATTTTGTGAGATTGATAATAAAAGTTTATTTTTGCACACTTAAATATTAACTGGGACGAGTTCCCTTAAAACAATCAATTATGTCAGTAAAAATTAGATTACAAAGACACGGTAAAAAAGGAAAACCTTTTTTTCACATCGTAGTAGCAGACTCAAGAGCGAGAAGAGATGGTAAATTCATCGAGAAATTGGGTACTTACAATCCAATTACCAATCCTGCAACCATCGATTTGAATGTTGATGCAGCTGTAAAGTGGTTAAACAATGGTGCACAACCAACGGATACTGCTAGAGCAATCCTTTCTTACAAAGGTGCAATGTACAAAAAACACTTGCAAGGTGGTGTAGCTAAAGGTGCTTTTGACGAAGCTGAAGCTGAAAAGAGATTTGCCGCTTGGGTAGAAGCTAAAGAAGCTAAAATTCAAGGTAAAGTTGAAGGTTTGGCAAAATCTAAAGAAGATGCTAAAAAAGCAGCTTTGGAAGCTGAAGCTAAAGTAAATGAAGCAAGGATTGCAGCAGTTGCACAAGCAGAAGCTGATGCAAAAGCAGCAGCAGAAGCTACAGAAGAAGTGGTAGCTGAAGAAACTCCAGCAACTGAAGGAGAAGAGCAAGCTGAAGCTTAAGAAATTATAAAAATAATTATCTTTGCAGAGACGCGAATTTTCGCGTCTCTATTATTTTTAACCCAATTGATATGAACAAAAAAGATTGTTATTTTCTAGGCAAAATTACCAGAAGACACGGGCTGCAAGGCAATGTTATGTTGAAACTGGATACAGATCAGCCAGAAATTTATAATAAATTAGAAGGGATTTTCTTGGAAGTAAACGGACTTTTGGTGCCCTTCTTTATCGAGAAACAACAATGGTCTAAAGCAGATACTAAAATCATTAGCTTTAAAAATGCCAGCGAACAAATGGTAGAACAAAGTATAGGGAAAAATGTATTCTTGCCACTTTCTTCGTTGCCTATTCTTACTGGAAATCAATTTTACTATCACGAGGTTGTAGGATTTACCATTGTAGATGAAAAAAATACAACTTGTGGAGAAATAAAAGAAGTAAATGACCAAACGGCACAGCATTATTTTATTTTAAATCTAAATGGTAAAGAAATTATTATTCCTATTATTAAAGATTGGATTTTAAATGTAAATCGGGAAGAAAAAAAGATACAAATGCAACTGCCAGAAGGATTGTTGGATGTTTTTCTTACCAAAGCCATTAAAGACGAATAGGTTTACTTTCTGCCCCCAACAAGCATGTGAAAGCTTTATGGAAATTTCCTATCATAGCAAAAATTAAACCAAAATTTACTAAATTTGCGGTTCATTCAAATATTCAAAATGAAAAGACAAACCATAAAATCATTATTATCCGATTATAAAAAAGTACTTCACCACGACATCACCGTGCAAGGATGGGTTAGGGCATTTCGTTCTAATCGTTTTATAGCACTGAATGATGGCTCAACCATCAATAATTTACAAGTGGTGGTGGATTTTGAAAATTTTGACGAAGAAACCATTAAGAATGTTAAAACCGCCTCTTCTTTGAAAGTAACTGGTGAAGTGGTGGAAAGTCAAGGTGCTGGACAGAGTATAGAGATTATTGCCAAAAAAATTGAAATTTTGGGTGATAATTTCACAGAAGATTTGGAGAAAACAGTACTTCAACCTAAAAAACACTCTTTAGAAGTACTTAGAGAACAAGCGCATCTCAGATTTAGAACCAATCTGTTTTCGGCAGTATTCAGAATTCGTCACGCAATATCCTTTGCCATACATCAGTTTTTTAATCAAGGAGAATTCTTTTATATTCATACACCACTTATCACAGGAGCCGATGCAGAAGGTGCTGGAGAAATGTTTAATGTTACAGGTTTCGACTTAAACAATATTCCTAGAAATGAAGAAGGCAACATCGATTATGATTCGGATTTTTTTGGAAGAAAAACCAGTCTTACCGTTTCTGGCCAGCTTAATGTGGAAACAGCCATGATGGGATTGGGTAGGGTATATACTTTCGGACCTACTTTCCGTGCAGAAAACTCTAACACTACAAGACACTTAGCCGAGTTTTGGATGGTAGAGCCAGAAGTAGCGTTTAATGATTTGGAAGACAATATCGATTTGGCTGAAGATTTCCTAAAATATGTGATTACTTATGTTTTGGAAAATTGTAAAGACGATTTAGAATTCTTAGACAAGAGATTTGCCGAAGAACAAAAACAAAAACCAGAAAAAGATAGAGCCAAAGAAGGCTTAATAGAAAAACTAGAAAATGTAGTGAAGAAGAGATTTATGCGTGTTTCTTATACTGAAGCCGTAGAAATCTTGATGAATTCTAAAGAAAATAAAAAAGGTAAATTCCAATTTCCTGTAGAAGCTTGGGGGTGCGATTTGCAAAGCGAACACGAAAGATATTTGGTGGAAAAACACTTTGAAAGCCCAGTGGTTTTGTTTGATTACCCGGCAGAAATCAAAGCGTTTTATATGAAATTAAATGAAGATGGCAGAACCGTTCGTGCCATGGATGTCCTTTTCCCAGGCATTGGAGAAATTATTGGGGGTTCCCAAAGAGAAGAAAAACTATCTGTCCTTAAAGAAAAAATGAAGAAAATGAATGTGGACGAACACGAACTTTGGTGGTATTTGGATACTCGAAAATTCGGTTCTGTACCTCATGCAGGTTTTGGCTTAGGGTTGGAAAGATTGGTTCTTTTCGTTACCGGTATGACCAATATTCGGGATGTAATACCTTTCCCTAGAACTCCAAAAACTGCAGAATTTTAAATAATTTAATCCCAAAATTTCGAGCTCATCTTAAAAATAAATCATGCTGAAGCAACATCTCCAAATGAAACTCGGGCAGAAGCTTGCCCCACAACAAATTCAATTAATGAAGTTGATACAGCTTCATACCCTTGAGTTTGAACAAGAATTGGAGCGAGAATTGGAGGAAAATCCAGCGTTGGAAAAAGTAACAGAGGACGACCAAAAAGATTCTGATTTTGAAGACTTAGGCTCAGAGTATGAAGAAGAAGGAAGTGAAAGCATAGAAACCGATTTTGATGTTGATGAATATTTGTATGATGATGAACCTTCCTACAAAACGGCTTCTAGTAATTATTCTGCAGATGATGAAGAGTTCGATAGCCAAAGTTTGCTGACTGAAGGCCAGACTTTGTATGATTATCTCATGGAGCAAATACACCTGATCCATATCGAAGATGATGATTTGAAAATAGCCGAATATATTATTGGGAATCTAGATAACGATGGCTATCTTAGACGGGAATTGAAAGCTATTGTAGATGATTTGGCCTTCTCCCAAGGGATATACACGACCATGGAAAAGGTGAAGGATGTGTTGGAAAATTACATACAGAAGCTGGATCCCCCTGGTGTGGGTGCTAGAAATTTGCAAGAATGTTTGTTATTGCAAATTGAGAAAAAAGTGAGCGCGAATAAAGCGGTGATTTTGGCAGCCAATATTCTGAGAAATCATTTTGATGCTCTGACCAATAAGCATTACAATAAAATTATCCAAAAATATGATATTGAGGAGGAAGATCTAAAAGATGCTTTGGATGAAATTGCTCATTTATCCCCTAAAATTGGTGGTAATTTTGATACCCAAACCATTACCATCAATCAAGAGATCATCCCAGATTTTGTCATCCAAATCCGTGATGGGAAAAATGGAAAGCCCGAAGTAATCCCGATGCTGAATAGCAAAAATGCACCATCCCTTCGTGTGTCTGATGAATATAAAGATATTTTGGCTACTTATTCTCATGATAAAAAATCCGCAGAACACAAGCAAGCGGCCCTTTTTATCAAACAAAAATTAGATGCAGCAAAATGGTATATAGATGCCATCAACCAAAGGCAAAATACATTGTTGAAAACCATTACCGCTATTGTTAAAAAACAAAAAGACTATTTTGTTACTGGGGATGAGAAAACTTTGAAACCGATGATTTTAAAGGATATTGCCGAAGAAACAGGTTTCGATATTTCTACAATTTCTAGAGTGGTAAAAAGTAAATATGCCGATACCCCCAATGGAATCATTCTACTGAAAGATTTGTTTTCGGATTCTTTGACCAATGACGATGGAGAGGAAGTTTCGACTAAGGAAATCAAGACATATCTACAAGAAGCCATTGATAATGAAAATAAAAGAAAACCACTAACCGACGATGCTTTGGTAACAGTATTAAAGGAAAAAGGCTATAATATTGCCCGAAGAACTATTGCTAAATATCGGGAACAACTCAATATTCCAGTTGCAAGGTTACGAAAAGAATTATAAAAAAAGAGGCTGTCCGAAAA
>JAFDZI010000039.1 GCA_018266955.1 Bacteroidota bacterium | reverse complement strand
ATACACACTTTTTAGAACACTACCGTTTTTTGAAAAAAATTCTAGTCCAAAGGTAGAAATTGCTAAAAAGAAAATAAACGGGAAAATAACTGTTTTTAACCATGAAAAACACGGTAAAAAAATCCGGAATTAATCCGGATTTTCTTTTTAAGCGTTCGAATAAATATTATTGCTAAATAATTATTTTGCTATTTTGAGTTGTGATTCTCTATTCTTGATTGAAGATACGACGGTATAAATCAAAAATAAGAAGTGAGCATCAAAATTAAGTTTTGTAAAAATTGTTTGATCCGCCGTTCAAATTAAATACGGCTTAAAAACAACTTAAAACTTAATAATTTCTTGCATTTTTTGATCCTCCTCTACTACCAATTCATCATCAACAAGGATTTTCCCAGAATGTTCATCTATGATGATTTTTTTTCTTTGGGCAATTTCCATTTGTTTTTGTGGTGGCAAGGTAAAGAAAGACCCTTTTGGAGCTCCTCTTTCTAATCCTACAACAGCAAGTCCATTGGATGAATTTGTTCTGATTCTTGTGTAAGAATTGAATAATCTTTCGTCAATTTTTGCACTGAATTCTTTAGATTTTTCCAACAAGAATTCTTCTTCTTTTTGGGTTTCAGAAATTAGCCCATCCAATTCGTTTTTCTTAAAGTTTAAATGCTCTCTTAAACCTTCAATTTTCGAATTAAGTTCATCTAATGCCTCTTTTTTATGCTCTATTTTAGCACCGTACTCTTTAATTCTTTTTTCAGCCAATTGAATTTCCAGTTCTTGGTATTCAATTTCTTTTCCTAAAGCTTCAAATTCTTTGTTATTTCTAACATTATCTTGCTGGCCTTTATATTTTTCGATTAAAGCTTTCGCATGGTTGATGATTTCATTCTTCGATTTAATTTCATCATCTTGTTGCTTTATTTCGGACAGAAATTTTTCTGTTCTTTTTTCAAGACCTTCGATTTCTATTTCCAAATCCTCTACTTCTATTGGCAATTCTCCTCTAGTATTGCGGATTTCATCCAATCTTGAATCGATAATTTGAAGATCGTATAATGCTCTTAATTTTTCTTCGACAGAAATTTCTAAAGTTTTTTTTGCCATATTTTATAAAAAATAATTTACGGGATTGGTATTTTCCTTTGTTTTCAAGATTGCAAAGTTAGGAAATTTTTCTGATAAAATTTCAAATAATTGTTGTACAACAAATCGTTCGGATTCAAAATGGCCAATGTCGCAAATAAGCATCTTTTCTTCTGCCGAAAAAAAGTCGTGGTATTTAACATCACCCGTAACATAGGCATCACACTGCAATGCCAAGGCTGTTTTTATTCCACTGGCTCCGCTACCGCCCAAAACACCTACGGTTTTAATTTTTTTATTTAAAAGAGAGGAATGCCGAATTACCTTTAGTTGAAAACAATTTTTCAAAAGATTCAAAAAATCCTCCTCTTCCATCGCTTCCACAAACTCCCCATACCTACCGAGTCCTAAATACTGATTTTCGTTTTCTAATGCATAGATCTGGTACGCTACTTCCTCATAAGGATGGGCAGTTTTTGCGGCATGCAAAATTCTATTTCTTTTAAATTTTTCATAGATTACCGAAAGGGCAACCTCATCTGCAACCGTTCGCTTGCCGTGCACCCCACTAAAGGGCGAACTTCCTTCCATCGGTCGGAAACTTCCTTGTCCACTAACCGAAAAGCTGCACTCATCGTAAAAACCAATATTACCAGCACCTGCAGCAAAAACCGATTCCTGAACTTTTTGGGCAAATTCTTGAGGTACATATACTATCATTTGTTCCAAAAATGAAGTTTTGGGCATGAGTATTTTGGTATTTTTTAAGCCTAAAGCTTGACAAATCCCATGATTGACTCCCAAATAATCGTTGTCCCAAGTGGTATGAATGGCATAAATGGCAATTTTATTTTCAATTGCTTTTAATACAGCTTTTTCTACATAATTTTTCCCTGTGAGCGATTTTAAACCCGAAAAAATAATCGGATGAAAGCAAACAATTAAATTTAAGTTTTGGTGGATTGCCTCATCCACAACTATTTCCAGCGCATCATGGCAGACCAACATTCCCGTAATTTCCCGTTCAGGATTGCCACAAAGTAGGCCTACATTATCAAAATCCTCCGCCTGTTGCTTTGGAAGTCGCTTCTCTATTGTAGAAATTATTTCTTTTAGTTTCATTTGTAGATATTTATTGTTTTTATTTGTCAAATGGAAACCTAACGAAGTGGTTCGACGAAGTCAATCGCCTATCTTCATTGGTCATTTTCTCCATTTTTTTATTTTTTTTATTCGAGTCGATGTTTATTAATTGTTTGCTATAAGATTAGTTAATGGCAATGGAATAGGTAGTTATTTATTTTCTTCAATGTTTTTATAGGACTAAACTGGTTACATAGAGATTTTCCGACATCATTGGACAGCATAATGCTCTTTATTAAATTAACTGAATTTCATCAATCGCCTTCATCAACCGATTGGTTTCTGAAATAGCCACAATAATTTTTTGATAATGTAAAATGTCCTCAAATTCCAAAGTTCGGTCTTTGCGGTCTTTGAGCCATTTTTGGGCAGGTTGATAACCACCGATGTAGAAATTCCAAGCTACCTCGGGAACATTTGCAAAATATTGGGTTTCGTTGATATACACATTTCCGACCACCCCGTCCGCTTGTGGCGGACACCCCTCCGGAGGAGGGGAACTTATGAAGCGAGGCTTCGTTACAACATTATTTCCATCTTCGGGATATTGGGTGATGTAGTTTTCTACTACCGGACTTTCCAACAAATGAATTTCACGAAGCTGACGACCCAATTCCACTAATTTCATAAATGTTCCCAATTTTGGATAGGGCACTCTCGGAAAGTCTATTTTTAGAAACTCTTTGTATTTTTCTCTATAAGTTGGCGAATGTAAGACGGCATAGATGTAGTCTAAAACATCTATCGGTGTAAAATTCCCCTCATTTGCAGTAGAACCAACAGTGTCTGCTGGTAAATTCCCCTCCTCTGGAGGGGTGCCCGCCACAAGCGGGCGGGGTGGTAAAACTCCAGGTGGTAAATTCTCTTGCCCCGTGGTGCAGAGTGGTAAAAATACCGGATGCTGCTCCAGCATATCCATCACCGCCCCCATTCTTTTCATCACATCGGTTACTGGAATGTGTATGATGGTTAGTCCTAACGATTCCAAAAAGGCATCTCTTGCTGCATCATATTCTTGTTTATTATCGTGACTGCTTCCATCTATTTCTACCACAACATTGCAATTAGCACAATAAAAATCCACAATATAGTTTCCTATTATTTTTTGCCTGTCAAAATCCAGCCCTTTGAATTGTTTATTCTTTACTTGATTCCAAAATAAGACCTCAGCCAAATTGCCAGCTTTTCGAAGCGCCTTTGCTCTATCTTTGAGCTCAGGGTTGTAGGGCAAGGACATATAGTTTCTGGTGTTTCTACCACTTCGGCTCTGTGACATATCTCCAATGGAGTGGAAAGAACCACCCCGGCTTTCAGCCACCCCTCCAAAGGAGGGGAAGGAACCACCCCGTCCGCCACAAGCGGACACCCCTCCGGAGGAGGGGAATTTTTCCGGAACAAATTGTAAATCCAAATTTTCTTCAATTTGCTTTACAATTTCCATATTAAAATTAGGAACGCGTTCTGTTTTTTCTTCTTCTAATAAGGTGGACGAATTGTCGGGATAGAGGTAGAGGGGGAAGATATATCCTGTTTCTTTCGTTTGCGATGAGACAGAACACATATCGGAAATAATTTTTGTAATAAAAACATGCTGAAAATCAAAAGCGCTTTGTTGTCTGCAAGTAATTAAACCTAAATTTTCTTTTTCTAGGAAATGTTTCATTACTGATATTCTTGGCCTAACCACCTTCGATAAATCAAAAAATATATTTCTCTTATCAAATGGACGATAGTCATACTTTTGATTTTTCTCTGAAAAAGGACTAAAAGAGACTAAATTATTGTCATCATGTGTTTTTATACCACTTGTATTAATTGGAAACAACTCATCCACTTTAAACCCTTTCTCATATTCCTCTTGTCCGTCAAAATTTTTATTGACAAAGAAAAAATTTGGAGCTTCGGGTTTTAGCTCTATCCAATCAATGGAGGTTATCGAGTTTTCATCTAAGAAATTGTATTTATCTTCTCGTTTTCCGTAAAGGTCAAAGTGGAATATTTGTGCTGGTTTTTTAGCCATGTTGGTTGCTTTTATGTTGGTTTTCAAAAAACATTTTTTGTTGTTCTATTTCTCGGATGAGTTCTTCCTCGGTAGGAAGGAATTTCATGTATTTGCTTGCAAAAAGTTGTTTGTTTTCATTCAACACCGAATATTTTGCAACCACACCATCGGTTTCTGTACACAGCAACAAACCAATCGTAGGGTTGTCATCTGCTTGCCGTTTCAAATCGTCATACATGCGTACATACATATCCAATTGTCCAATGTCTTGGTGGGTTAATTTATTGGTCTTCAATTCCACAATTACAAAACATTTTAAGATGTAGTTGTAAAATACCAAGTCGATGTAAAAGTCGGAAGTTTCTGTGCGAATATATTCTTGTCGAGCTACAAACGCAAATCCTTTTCCTAATTCTAAAATAAACGCTTGTAAATTATCAATCAGCGCTTTTTCCAATTCGGCTTCGGTGTAAGATTTATTGGTTGGCAAATTCAGAAATTCCAATACCGTTGGATTTTTTATAAAATCAAATGGATTTAGCTGTGTTTTTTCTGTCTTTTCCAGCATTTCGTTTTGTACCACTTCTTTATCCGAAGAAGCAAGTAAACGGTCATAATAAAGTGTAGAAATATTGCGATCTAAAGTTCTAACAGACCACATATTCTCAGCTGCCTCTTTGAGGTAATACATTCTTGCTTTTTCATTAGAAACTTTTAAAACTCGTTGAAAATGAGACCATGACAATTGTGAAAACAGTGTTTTCATAATCTCATATTCTGGGAAATAAGAATAAAACTGGCGTATATTCCAAATCGTTCTAGGCCCAAATCCTTTTCCAAACTCCTGTGACAATTCTTCAGAAATGGTTTGAATAATTTGTTTGCCGTATTCTGCTCTGTCTGCTCCGTTTTGCTCTTCTTCAACTATTCGTTTGCCAATATTCCAGTAGGCTTCCACCATTGCTGAATTGATAGCCGAGTACGCTTTTTGGCGAGCTTGGGCAAGAATTTGCTTTATTTCTAATAGGTAGTTCATGGTTTTAGTTTTTTCATTTCAAAGGGGTCGAATTCGACCCTGTTTTAGTTTTTCTTCTTCACAAATAGATTGATACTCACTCCTTGCATGATGTCAAATACATTTTGGTCTGCACTTCCGTCCGGTGCGGTTTCTTTCTTTTTGGCGTTGCCGTGTAAATCTATAATATAAATTTTGTCAAAAGTTTTCATCAATTCTTCCCGCATTTTACGGTGTATCAATCCATCAATGAAACTGTTGTTGGAAATATAGGCTAAAATTCCACTCCCATTTTTCTCTATAAAATGTTGCCCAAAACGGATAAATTTAATGTAATCATCCGAAAGTGGTTGTATGTTTCGTTCTTTTAAATCCTTTTTGTAATCCGAAGTTAAACTTTCTATCCATTCTCCTTTGTTAGAGCTACTTACGCTATACGGTGGATTTCCAATCACGCACATCACGGGCGTATCTCGTTTGATATGGTTGGCTTCGTTGGCTTCGGTGCTTAACCAATTGGCAAATAAGGTCCCGGTATCTGGGTGATGTTCTTCTAAACTGTTGGTTAGATATACTCGTAAGCGATTATTGGAGGCTGCTGAGCCTGTCGAAGCATAGCCGGTTTCTTTCAACAACAAATCCAATTTCAAGTGCGCCATGGCATAACTTGCCATTAGCAATTCAAAACCATTCAATCGAGGAATCAAATGATTTTCCACATAATTGCTCCAAATGCCTTGCTGTCCTTGAAATTTTTTATGAATGTGTTTGACTACCTCTGCCAAGAAAGTTCCTGTTCCGGTGGCTGGGTCGAGGATTTGCACTTTGTGTACTTCTTGTTCCACTTTTTTACCTAGAACATCCACTTTGATTTTTGTTTTACTGGTATCTGCCAACCCTTGAGGTAAATTAAATTCCGTTTTAAGAATTTCATCGACAGCTCGAACAATGAAATTCACCACAGGTTGCGGAGTGTACCAAACGCCACGAGCTTTGCGCAAATTTGGATCGTATTCGCTTAGGAAAGTTTCGTAAAAATGGATGATTGGGTCTTCCATTTTGGTAGATTTCCCATAGTTTTTCAAGATTTCTTCCACATTACAAGCTAAGAAAATATCTACCAAACTATCGACAATCCATTTGATGCGGTCGTCAATATCGGGTCCTGCAATGTAGCCAAACAATTTTCGTAAAAACGGGTTTGATTTCGGAATCAATTCTGCTGCTTCCTGTCTGCTAAAAGTAGGCAACGAAGGGTCGTGCAAACGAGCAGCAAACATACCGTAAGCAATGGTTTGTGCATACACATCGGCAAATGCTTTTGGTGTGATGTCGTGAATTAAGATTTCCTTGAAAGCGTTCATTTGCTCTTTCAGCGTAGAATTTTCTTGGTTTACTTCATCACTTGTCAACGCTTTTTCAATTACATCAGACAACAAACGAGCTTTACCTGCCATCATTTCGGCCAATTTTTTTGAACTTTTTATGGTTTGTCCAATGTGGGTGCAGAAATCTTTGATGAGATTTTCAAAAGTTACAAAATTCTCGGGTAACGGTTTAATTCCTTTTTCTGTAACCTCACCAATTGCAATTTTGCTAATCAACTCTCCATCTCGATACAGATGAAAACTCAAATAATCTGTAAAAATCAAATTGTTTAACGAAGCTTTGTAACGGTCAAATTGTTCTTTGTTTCCTGTTTTCTTTGCTCCGTCAAGATCTTTATCACCAATGTCTTTAGCTTCAATAAATCCAACGGGAATGTCTTTTTTGGTTAGGATATAATCGGGTGCACCGCAACTCTGTCTTTTCGGTTCGTTGGTCGCTCTGATTTCAGGTATTAATGCTTCTAACAAATTTTGTAAGTCACCACGAAAAGTATGTTCGGTTGCATTACCCAAAAGGTAGCGTTGGTTGATATTGGCAAGGTATTGTTGTGTTGTCATTAAAAAAATAAATACCCAAATATATAAAATATAGGGTATTTATTTATTATGCTTTTTTTGTCTTTCGCACTATTTCAAAGCTTTCCAAAAACTTTCAGGATAGGTTTTGGAGAATTTTCTGGTGCAAACGGTAGAATTAATTCTTAGTTTCACTTCCACAATGGGGTCAGCAGAAGTACATTCCAAGACAGGCGACTTATCATCTACCTGTTGCTCAGCACCCGATTGGTAGGTTGCCAACCATTGGTAAGCGAATTTTTTTTGTGAAAGATTCGGCACGAAAATAATTTGCGTATCCGAATACCTTAATTCTTTAAAGTCGCTAACATCTACATCACAATTAATGGGTGCTGAAGTAGAGGAAGTCCCTAATGGAGTGTTTTTATCAATCACATCAATACTTTTACTGCATTGCACTAAACCATGATGGGTAAACATAGAGAGTGATAAATTAACCCTCCCTACTTTCAACCCTTTCAGTTGAATGTTATTCACATTCTTGACGGAGGTAAAAATAACTTCTTCTCCATTTCCTATGGTCCATTGATAGCAATCTTTACATTGTGCAATTTCATCCACTACATAATTGGTCTCCTGACCAACAAAAAGTGTAGAATTTCCAGTGATAAAACATTGCGCATGGGTACTTTGAAGTATGCACATCAATACCAGTACGATTACATTTTTCATATCCTTTGTGTTTTAGAGGTTAATTCAATTTAATATCGTTGTACCTAAATTAAACCAAATTTAACAAAATCTATCCACACGAACTGCAGGTATTTTCCTGAAAAGCAAAGAAGTAGGATTAAAATATCAAAAAAATTACACTTGTATTACGCCTAAATTAAATTTTTCTGTAATTGGTGAATGATCAGCAGCTTCTATTCCCATGGAAATCCATTTTCGGGTATCTACAGGATTAATGATGGCATCTGTCCAAAGTCTTGCAGCAGCATAAGTTGCTTCGGTTTGCTTCTGGTATTTCTTAGTAATATTTTCCAGTATGGCTTCATGCTCTTCTTCCGTTATGTTTTTTCCTTGTTTTTTAAGTGTAGCCTCTTGGATTTGAGCCAAAACTTTAGCTGCTTGCGCTCCGCCCATCACGGCCAAATCTGCCCAAGGCCAAGCAACAATCAGTCGAGGATCGTACGCTTTACCACACATGGCATAATTACCTGCTCCGTAAGAATTACCGGTAATAATTGTAAATTTAGGCACCACAGAGTTTGAAACGGCATTTACCATTTTTGCACCGTCTTTAATGATTCCTCCGTGTTCGGATTTGCTGCCCACCATAAATCCGGTAACATCTTGCAAGAAGATCAATGGAATTTTTCTTTGGTTACAGTTGGCAATAAATCGTGTGGCTTTATCCGCTGAGTCCGAATAAATAACACCACCAAATTGCATTTCTCCTTTGCCACTTTTCACCAATTTCCTCTGATTGGCCACAATTCCTACAGACCAACCGTCTATTCTAGCAGTGCAGCAAATAATTGATTTTCCGTAATCGGCTTTATATTCTTCAAATTCAGAATGATCTACCAGACATTTTATAATTTCGTAGGTATCGTATTGTTCCGCTCGGGAAACGGGCATAATACCAAAAATATCATCCACTTTTACCTTAGGCATTGCTGGTTCTACCCTGTCAAATCCAGCTTTGTTGTAACTTCCGATGGATTTCATAATATTTTTTATCCTATCCAAAGCATCTTTATCGTCTTTGGCTTTATAATCTGTAACTCCAGAAATGGAACAATGTGTTGTTGCACCGCCCAAAGTTTCGTTATCGATACTTTCGCCAATTGCAGCTTTTACAAGATAACTTCCGGCCAAAAATATGGATCCAGTTTTGTCCACAATCATGGCTTCGTCGCTCATTATGGGTAAATAAGCACCCCCTGCAACACAAGAGCCCATAACAGCAGAAATTTGAACAATTCCCATAGAGCTCATTTTAGCATTGTTTCTAAAGATTCTTCCAAAGTGTTCTTTATCTGGGAAAATTTCGTCTTGCATTGGTAAATAAACTCCGGCAGAATCCACCAAATAAATAATAGGCAAACGGTTTTCCATGGCTATTTCTTGGGCTCTTAAATTCTTTTTCCCAGTGATGGGGTACCAAGCTCCCGCTTTTACCGAAGCATCATTGGCCACCACAAGACATTGCTTTCCGGACACATATCCCATTACCACAACTACTCCTCCACTAGGGCAACCGCCATGTTCAGGATACATTTCGTAGCCAGCAAAACCTCCTATTTCTATAGAATCCGCATTTTTATCTAATAAATATTCTATTCTTTCTCTAGCGATCATTTTCCCTTCATCCCTTAGCTTCTGGAGTCTTTTCTCGCCACCGCCTTTTTTGATTTCGCTAAATATTCTATTGATTTCAGACCATTTTAATTTATTTTGATCTTCTCTTTTGTTGAATTCTATATCCATGTCTATTCTATCGTTTTTTTACCGCTTAAAGATACATTTTTTTGAAAAACCTTTTATTTTGAAAATAGATTGAAAATAAATCACTGTAAATCAAAAACATATTTATAAATTATTTAACGGTTGTTAACTTTTTAATAAGAGAATTAATCCCTAATTTTGTCTTGGAGATTTAGGATAAATAATAAATCTTATTTTTTCGATTTCCTAGTTTAATTTTTAATAGTTTATTATTTGAAGGCCCCGGAAGTGATTCACTTTCGGGGTTTTTATGTAACTTTTCATTCCAAAAGAATAATTTTGATCTAATAAATTGTCTTTAGAAAAACAGATTTGTAGTTTTGCAAAAAAATCATGCTCAAAACAGCACTTTTCAGATTGCATTTCATCGTATTTCTTTGGGGTTTTACCGCTATTTTAGGAAAGCTCATTCAAGCCGAAGCATCTGCATTGGTTTTCTATAGAATGATGATTGCGGCAATTTTTCTTTTTTTATACATTCGATTCATCAAAAAAGATAGCTTAAAAGTCTCCAAAAAATTATTCTTACAACTTACTTTAATTGGAGGATTTATGGCATTGCATTGGTATTGTTTTTTTACTTCCATCAAAGTATCCAATGTTTCTATCGCCCTTAGTTGCCTTTCGCTTTCTACACTCTTTGCTGCCATCATAGAACCTTTAATTTTCAAAAGAAAAATAGATCTCTCTGAAGTTATTATGGGAGTAGTAATTGTCATTTGCATGGGACTAATTTTCAACACAGAATTTCAGCACAAAATAGGGATTATCTACGGTATTATTTGTGCTTTTTTTGGAACCGTCTTTTCTGTTCTTAATGGTAAAATATTTGGAAAAACAAGTGCCGGTAATATTATTTTCTACGAGATTTTTAGTGGTTGGGCATTGCTTTCAATTTATTATTTATTGACCGGTCAGTTATTGGACTTCCATCAAGTTTCTTGGACAGACTTAGGATTGATCACTCTTCTAGCTGGTGTTTTCACCGCCTTTCCTATGTTAGAATCGGTGCAGCTTATGAAGTACATTTCGCCCTTTACACTGATACTAACGGTAAATCTAGAGCCTATCTACGGAATTATCTTAGCGTACTTTATTTTTGGACAATCCGAACAGATGAGCCCAATATTTTACATTGCTTCAGCAGTAATGATTCTTGCGATAGTAGTGAACGGAGTAATAAAAGCAAAAAAACAAAAACAAGTTAATAGCTAATCTCTTATATTTGTATTTTTAAGACTAATATGAAAAAAATTATCGCCGGAATTTTTGTCTTTTCTCAAATTTTTGTCAATGCACAAATTGTCAGGAAATATTCTAACGAATTTTTAAATATAGGTGCCGGAGCAAGAGGTATTGCCATGGGCGGAGCCGTAATTTCTAACCAAGACGATGTGTATGCACCCATGTGGAACCCAGCAGGGTTAAATCTCATCGAAAAAGACTGGCAAGGAGCAGCGATGCATGCTGAATATTTTGAAAGCATTGCCAAATACGACTATCTCGCATTTGCCAAGCCTTTAGAAAACGGAAATGGAGTGATTGGGATTTCAGTAATCCGATTGGGAGTAGATAACATCCTGAATACCACACAAATGATTGATCCTGAAGGCAATATAGACTATGACAAAATCACTAAATTTTCTCAGGCCGACTATGCCGGTATTTTCTCTTATGCTTTTAGTCCGGGAGGAAATCAAAATTTGAGTGTTGGGGTAAATGCCAAATTAATCTACAGAAATGTAGGAAAATTTGCCAATGGCTTTGGTTTTGGTTTTGATATTGGAGCCTTATACCAAACCGATAACGAATGGAACTATGGGATTACAGCAAAAGATGTACTCACTACAGTCAATTTTTGGAACATCAACCAAAAAGAATTGTCCACCATTGTTAATGGGCAAGAATTTAACCCTGCGCCAAAAGACAAAATGGAACTGACCATGCCCAAAATAAATGCAGGAGTCAGTAAAAACTTTGAGCTCAATAGAGATTTGGAACTTTTACCAGAAGTAGGAATTAATATAGATTTTGCTAAGACCGCCGCACTTATTTCCACGAGTTTTGCCAGCATTACACCTTATGCAGGGGCCGAGTTGGCCTATCAGAAAATGATTTTCGTTCGTTTGGGGGTCAATCGTTTCCAAAGCATTACCGACATTGAGGATCTTAGTAGAAAAATTTCCTTCCAACCCAGCGCCGGAATTGGGATAAAATACAAAGGGCTACAGCTAGACTATGCCATTTCTAACAGTGGAATAGGTGCTTCTAATTATTTTTCAAATTTCTTCTCATTAAAATTGGACATGAGTGTTTTCAGGTCTAAATAAAAAGTATTTTTAAAGTCAAAAAAAAGTCATCAATTTTTGTAATTGATGACTTTTTTTATTGGCACATATCTTTATTTCCATTTGATGTTGCAGCCCATGCTCGGTTTCTGAAACTCTTCTTGAGGCTCTCCACTTAGGAGATTTTCGAAGGCGATAATTAAGTCTTCTCCAGTTACTTCTTTATTATTTCCTGGTCTGGAATCGTCCATTTGTCCACGATAGACAAGATCCAATTTAT
Source organism: Bacteroidota bacterium (assembly GCA_018266955.1). Classification (GTDB taxonomy): domain Bacteria; phylum Bacteroidota; class Bacteroidia; order Flavobacteriales; family Weeksellaceae; genus Amniculibacterium. Next base: position 99,770 of record JAFDZI010000039.1, on the reverse strand, counting down.
CATCGAAAAAATAAAAATCCGGAGTACAAGCAGCGTCATAAGCTTTGGCTATGGCTTGGCTTTCATCAAACAAATATGGGAATTCAAATTTTTTCTCAATTTGAAATTCAATCATTTTTTCAGGAGAATCGTCTGGATATTTATCAACATCATTGGCATTAATGGCGATAAATTCTATACCTCTTTCGTTGTAATCCTCATACAATTCCGTTAGTTTATCTATTACATGAAGTACAAAAGGACAATGGTTACACATAAAAATGACCAAGGTTGCTTTTTCGCCTTTCAAATCTTCCAACGATTGCACTTCACTCATTTGTGAAGGATTCGGAAGTTCGAAAAAAGGTGCTTTGGTACCCAAAGCCAACATATTAGAAGGAGTATTTGCCATGATGCTATTGATTTGTAATTATTTGTTTATTGTTGAGCAAAGATAAGGATTCTTGAAATGAATTTTGAAAATTTACCCAATGAATATTGTTTTCATTTCTGTACCAAGTCAGTTGTCTTTTTGCAAAGCGTCTGGAGTTCTTTTTAATTTCTTCTACGGCAAATTCCAAGCTCCATTCTTCATCAAAATAACGAAACAATTCTGTATAGCCAACTGTTTTCAGAGCGACTAGATTTCTATATACTTTTAACCGTTTCACTTCATCCACCAGTCCTTTTTCTAGCATTTTCTCTACTCTATGGTTAATTCTATTATAAATAATTTCTCTAGGCGCATCTATCCCAATTCTTATCACATTGAAATTTCGAACTTCTTTTGGTTGATCAATCAACTCAGAATATTTTTTACCGGTTTGCCACATTACATCAATTGCCCGCACCAATCTTCTGGGATTTTCCAAATCTACTTTGTGGTAATAATCCGGATCCATGTCTCGTAATAAATCTTGCAATTTCCCTATTCCTTCATTTTCCAATAAGGCAAGTAATTGGTTTCTATTTTCTTCGTTGGCTTCCGGCAAATCATTTAACCCCTCTAGTACCGCTTTTTCGTACATCATACTTCCACCCACCATCACTACTACATCCTGTTGTGTAAAGAGTTGGGACAATTTCTCTAAGGCATCCATTTCAAATTTACCAATGGAGTATTCATCGGTGACTTGTAAGTGACCAATAAAATGATGAGGAACTTCCTGTAACTCCTTTTCATTGGGTGCTGCTGTGCCAATTTCCATCCCTCGAAAAAACTGTCTGGAGTCGCAAGAAATAATTTCGGTTTCTAGGAATTTAGCCAAATCGATGGCCAATTGGGTTTTCCCAATTCCCGTTGTACCAACAATAGAAATGAGGGTTTTCATAAGTAGATATTTATTGTTTTTTAATGGTCTAAATCTTTTTATTTAAAGCTAAAATTATAAGTTTAAGACAAACCAATAATTTAACACTGCCCAATGTGGCAAATTTCGAAAAAATTAATGGATATTTTGTATCAATTAACAAAAGCATTCATCATCCAACAAAATAAAAAAGGACAAAATTATCTTTCAATTCCTTATCTTTGCATCAATTTTTAGTAAACAATTTATGGTCTTATCAATGACTGGCTTCGGGAGAAGCGAAGATACATACGAAGGAAAAAAAATCGTAGTTGAGCTTAAATCACTCAACAGTAAAAGTTTGGATCTCAACCTAAGAGTTCCTGCACGGTACAAGGAAAAAGAATTTGATATTAGAAAAATATTAGGCGACAAAATCCTTCGTGGCAAGGTAGATTGCTACATTAATGTAGAAACCATTGAGGATAATAACGATGTTAAAATCAATAAAGAATTGGTGACTTCTTATATGAATGAACTAAAGAGCATCACAGCAGACGGACCAGATTTTGAATATCTAAAAATGGCGATTCGTTTTCCAGAGGCTCTTTCCACCAAACCAGATGAGTTGCATGAAGAAGAATGGATTTTTTTAAAAAATAAAATTGAAGATGCGTTGAATCGTTTTTCAGATTTCAGGAAAACAGAGGGCGAAACACTTCATCATGAGTTGGCTAAAAACATTCAAAATATTGGTATGAATTTAGAAAGAATTATTCCTTTTGAAGAAATTCGATTAACCAATGTAAAGGAAAGGTACCAAAAAACTTTGAGTGAGTTCGAAAATATAGATGAAACACGATTTTATCAGGAATTGGCTTATTACACAGAAAAATTAGACATTTCTGAGGAAAAAGTTCGTCTGGCTCAGCATTTAAAATACTACACCGAAGTGATGGAAACTGAGGATTTTTGTGGTAAGAAATTAGGTTTCATCGCACAGGAAATAGGTAGAGAAATCAATACTTTGGGATCTAAAGCCAATCATGCCGAAATACAAAAAATGGTAGTAATGATGAAAGACGATTTGGAAAAAATAAAAGAACAAACACTGAATATTCTTTAGATTTTTAGAATTTAGAGAAAAGAGAATAGAATAAAGAGAATAGAATAAAGAATAAAGAGAATAAAGAATAAAGAATAAAGAATAAAGAGAATAGAGTGCTACTTTATAAGCTAACTAAAAGCATTAATCTTTTATTTTTAAATTATAATACAATAATTCTCAACCAAAAACCAAAAACTAAAAACTAAAAACCAACAACCATCCAACAACAATTTATTTTTAAAAATATGGGTAAAGTAATTATCTTTTCTGCCCCCTCCGGAAGTGGCAAAACAACTTTGGTAAAACATTGCTTGGAAACATTTAATGAATTGGAATTTTCCATTTCTTGTACCACCAGAGCATCCAGAGGAACAGAAGTGAACGGAAAAGACTATTATTTCATCAGTCCGGAAGAATTCCGAGAAAAAATTGCTGAAAATCTTTTTGTAGAATACGAAGAAGTATATACCGATAAATATTACGGAACCTTAAAGTCCGAAGTAGAAAGAATTTGGCAACAAAACAAAACAGTTATCTTTGATGTTGATGTAAAAGGAGGCATAGCACTAAAAAAGTATTTTGGGGACAAAGCTTGCGCCATTTTTATACAACCTCCTTCCATTGAAGAGCTCGAAAAAAGACTTCGACTAAGAGCTACAGATGATGCAGAAACTATTAAAATTCGAGTAAATAAAGCAGAAGAAGAACTAAGCTATCAAAAGCAATTTGATGTAACTGTAACCAACGACCTGTTGGAAATAGCAAAAAAAGAAATAGAAAACATCATAAATAAATTTATCTTTAACTAAATCAATTTTAGAGAATAATCATGAAAGAAGCCATCAATATAGCCAAATCCAACATGCCCGTAAAAGGCTTTTTGGATATTAAAGATCTAGTAATTCCTCAAGGGGAGGAGCTTAAAAAAGCTATTTTAGACCTTAAAAAGGAGAAAAATGCCGTTATTCTTGCCCACTTTTACCAGCCAGCAGAAATTCAAGATATTGCCGATTTCTTAGGAGATTCCTTGCAATTGGCAAGACAAGCTAAGGAAACTGATGCCGATATGATTGCGTTTTGTGGCGTACACTTTATGGCAGAAGCTGCGAAAATCCTCAACCCAAGCAAGAAAGTAGTCCTTCCAGATACATTGGCCGGTTGTAGCTTGGCCGACAATTGCAGTGGTGAAGGTTTGCGTGCCATGCGTGCACAACATCCTAATGCTTTAGTGGCAACCTACATCAACTGTAATGCTGAAACCAAGGCAGAAAGCGATGTTATCGTTACCAGCTCCAATGCCGAAACCATCATCAACGCTTTACCTACAGACAGACCATTAATATTTGCCCCTGATAAAAATTTGGGCCGATATTTAATGAAAAAGACGGGAAGAGAAATGATCCTTTGGGACGGAAGCTGCATTGTACACGAGGCTTTTTCCATGGAAAGAATCGCACAACAAATGGCTGAAAATCCAGATGCTAAACTAATTGCCCACCCAGAAAGCGAAACACCAGTATTGGATTTAGCACATTTCATCGGATCTACTTCTGCATTATTAAATTATGTTGAAAAAGATGATTGTCAAAAATTCATTATCGCTACAGAAGATGGCATCTTACACGAAATGCAAAAAAGAGCACCACAGAAAACCCTTATTCCTGCCTTGGTTTTCGACGAAAGTTGCAACTGCTCCGAATGCTTCTTTATGAAAAGGAATACTTTGGAGAAATTATATTTATGTTTAAAATATGAACTTCCAGAAATAAATATTGAGGAAGAGCTAAGACTAAAAGCCTTGAAACCAATAGAATTGATGATGGATTTAAGCAAAAATGTAAAATAAAAAATCAATTTCGAATAAAAGCTGTGTTCTTGCCTTAGAAACAGCTTTTTTTAATTATCAGAATTATGCGTAGTAAAATTATTTTGGAAGACATAAAAATTTTCGCCTACCACGGAGTTTTGGAGGAAGAAAAAACACTGGGAACCTATTATTTAATTCAACTAGAAGCCGAAGCAGACCTGTGGAAAGCCAGTGAAACCGATGAATTGAGCGACACGATAAATTATGCAGAAATTAATGATATCATACACCAAGAAATGACTATTCCATCGGAATTATTGGAGCATGTTGCTGGAAGAATCATCAAAAAAATCCACCAGCATTTTCCTAGTATTAGTTCATTAAAAATTAAAATTACCAAAACCAACCCTCCCATGAAGGGCGAAATGAAAGGCGTTTCTGTAGCATTTGAGCAGAATTGGTAACTTTTTTTTAAAATTAATATCAATGCATACCACTATTTATTCGTTCATCCGTCTATTTTTTATCATGATGGGGAATTTTGTTTTAGCACAAGGCACTGCATTAAGCGCTTTAACACCAAAAGTAGAATCCAACATCAACATTCCCATTCGTTTGCCTCTAGCAGACCTAAATGCAATGGTGAATAAGGTTACACCCGAATTATTGTATGAAGACAATTCCTTTAGTGACAACAACAATGACCAATTCAAAATAAAAGTTTGGAAAACTCGCCCTATTCGTTTGGTATCGGGTACACAACAAAATTTTTTGGTTGAAGTCCCTATCAAAATATGGGCTGAAAAAGGCATTGGCTCTTTGGGTGTGTACACTTATCAAAACACTACATTTGAAACAGTGATGTATTTTAATTCAAAAATAACCCTGAATAACAATTGGATATTAAGTGCCAAAACCCTAGCCAATGGGTACAAATGGGTACAAAAGCCCGTATTGGATTTTGGAGCGGTAAAAATCCCCATCACCCCTTTGGTAGAGAAAAGTTTGAAAAAAGAGCAGGAAAAAATATGCACCACCATAGACGAACAAATTGCCCAATCCATGAATTTTCAAAAAAATGCTTTGGACATTTGGAATTCCTTTCATGCTCCCTATTTAATCAATCAAGAATATACTACTTGGCTAAAAATAACCCCTCAGAAAATTAAAATTTCACCTTTACAATTTTATAAAGACGAAATACAGAGTACAATAGGCATCACATTAATTACCGAAACCTTTGTAGGTGAAAAGCCACAAAGCAATCAACTAGAGAAAACAATACAAAATTTTGAACTAGGTAATATAACGCCAGGGAAATTTAACCTAACCACCACTGCAATAATTCCGGTAAAAGAAGCCGAAGCCATCGCCAAAAAACAATTTCTAAACAAAGAATTCGATTTTAGAGAAGGAAAATCCAAAGTAAAAATCACAGATATCCTATTACAAACCAACCAAGAGCGAATGACCATAACTGCAGCATTAGAAAATGCGATAGATGGTACAGTAATTATTTCTGGTATCCCACAATACAATACAGAAAAACGAAAAATTGTGCTCACCGATATTCAATTTAAACTAAAAACAAGTAATTTTTTACATAAAATGGGGGTTGCATTGTTTAAAAGGAAAATTATAAATACCATTGAGGAACAATACGGAATTCCGATGACCGACCTAGAAGAGGCTGCAAGAAAAAACATAGAAAACTCGTTTAACAAAGAATTATACAAGGGTGTTTCTTCCCGTGCAAAAGTCTATCAATTATCCCCCAACCTTATTCAATTGAATCCTGAGCACATCACTGTATTTATTCATACGGAGGCACAACTCAATATAAGTCTCAATAAGACAATACTTTAATTTCATATAACTTTAAAAATGTTTGAAAAAATAATTTTTTGATCGATATTTTTTTTGAAATCATAGAAAAGTTACTATATTTGCAACCGAAACAAACAGGGTACTTTGGCCGAGCGGCTAGGCAGTGGTCTGCAACACCATCTACAGCGGTTCGAATCCGCTAGGTACCTCAACAAAAGCATTCTTCGGAATGCTTTTTGTATTTATAAAAAAAAATAGAAATAAGATGAAAAAAATTGTAGCAACAACATTATTATTTGTCGCATGCTCCACTGCTCTGGCACAAGAAGTAAAACCAACATTGGTAGATAGTACCGCATTGAAAACGGCAACACTCAGTGAGCAAGAAATTCAAGCCAAAAAATTGGAAATAGAAAAGAAAGCCGAAGAAGCTAGAAAAATGGCTGAAAAAGCAGAAAAAGAAGCCAAAAGAAAAATTGAAAAAGCTGAGAAAGCCCAGAAGAAAGCAGAACGAGAATTGGCAAAACAACAAAAAGCAAAAGAGAAAGCTGCCAAAAGAGTTGAAAAGGCACAAAGCAATTTCGAAAAATACAAAAGAAAATTAGAAAAAGAATCGGATAATCTTGTAAAAATGCAAGAAAAACTAACCAAAAACATAGAAAAGGGAAAACTGAGTCCCATTGATATTGAAAAAGAAAATAGACGAATAGAAAAACAAAAGTCTAGAGTTGAAGACCTTAAAAGCGAGGTAAAGGAAGCACAAAAAATTTTGAATAAGACAAAATAAATCCGCATTTATAAAGAATTAGAAAAGAATGTTTATTTTTAAACATTCTTTTTTTTATGGTTTATCTTTTCATTTATAGCATTCTCATGCTTCCAGTACTTTCGGGTTTTGGAGGTTGGGTTATGCGATTCACCAACAAAAACACAGCATCTGTAAGTTTCAACTTAGTGGTGGGCCTCATGCTGGTATCCTCCATTTTCGCAGGGGTTGCATTTTTGTTCCCACTCAACTTTTGGGTAGAAATCCCAACACTCATTATCGGCTTATTTTTATTTTATTATTATAAAATTTACCAAAGTACACTTAATTTTCTTAAACATCAATCGGCATTTTTTTATTTCACCATTGGTTTTAGTGTATTCTTTGCCTCCTTTTTACCATTTATACTAGATCATTTCGGGTATTACATCCCCAGTATTTTATGGCTCCAGCAATACGGATTGGTACAAGGCATCGCTAATTTGGATATTTTATTAGGACAAATGTCTTTTTGGCATATTGTACAAGCGGGATTCTCCAACGGAATAGATGTTTTTTATAAAATCAACCTTATTGTTATTATCGCGTATTGTTGGTATATATTCGAGAAAAAATCGTGGGTACACCTTTTATTCGTTCCTTTTTTATATTTGTTTGTACCATCACCCAGTCCGGATTTACCTGCCATAGTTTTTTCGTTGATAGTGTTAAATGAAATCATGAATGGGAACAAAAATTTTGGTTTACTCTTCACCATTTCTATTTGGGTTTTTGCAATAAAACCCACCATTATTTGGTTACCCCTCTTTTGCTTTCTTTATGGCATTTTCATCTTAAAAGTGCGATGGAAATCCATGTTTTGGGGATTATTCATCTTGTTAATTTATGTTTTAAAAAACATGTACTGCTTTGGATTCCCCATTTTCCCAATGTCCATCATCAATTTGAATCTACCTTGGCAACCCAACTCAGGAATTATGCAACTATCTTCTCAAACTGCCATAGAGAAGACATTTGATATGCAATTTACCTATGACCAAATAATTAAATTCAGCAGATGGGAAGCTATGAAAAATTGGGTCTTTTTGGATGGAGTAAAATCAATAATCCATACTTTATTCATCTTTGTACTTATCCTATTTGGATATTACACTTGGCGTAAAAAAGGCAAACTTATCTATTTACTATTTTTTTCTATTTTGGTTAAATCTATTTTGGTTATTTTCTTTTCTGCTCAATATCGATTTTTTATAGAAGTCTTTATCGTTTTTGGGTACATCCAACTACAAGCTTGGTCTAGCTTGGGTAGAATGAAAATTATCTACTATGGAGCTTGCCTTATTTTGGGAATATTTTTGTCTTTTCCTAAATTGATACAAAAAAGTTTGCCCAGTTTCAAATTGAGTTACTTCATGTCCGGAATTCAAACAAAACAGTTATTAATTCCTGAAAATTACGAATATAAAAAATACAGAACTTATCGTATTGGCAATTTGAATTTTCATATTTCCAAGGATTATCCATTTAATTTTGATACACCTATTCCTGCGATTTCACCAAGTCTTTTAAAGGAAGATTATGATGTTGGCATCATCCCCCAACTGAAGGGGAAGCAATATAAAGAGGGTTTTATATGGCGCACGCTCACTCCAAAAGAAAAGCTAGAGCTAAAAGCAATATTGGAAGAAAACACCATTCGTTAATACCAATAATATTCAGTATTTTAGCAAATTAATCGTTGTACTATGCACATTAAACCTGAATATGATTTAAGACCGGTAAAAAACCCAACATTAAAAAAAATTTACCGTACCATATACTTTGCCAATACCAAAGCAGGAAGGATTTTTGACATTTGTCTTTTGGCACTCATCATCATTAGTTCTGCCTTGGTCATGTTGGAAACGGTACCTGCATTAGACATCAAGTATCATTGGTGGTTTTATGTTGTTGAATTTATCATCACCATACTTTTTACGATTGAATATTTCTTAAGAATTTTCACCATCAAAGACAAAGAGGAGTATATACTTTCACCCTTTGGTATTATTGACTTTTTGGCGATTATCCCCTTTTATTTAAGTTTATTTTTCCCATTCATGCATTTCTTTGTCATCATTAGAATGCTTAGACTGCTCAGGATTTTCAGGATTTTCAACCTCGCCGATTATATGGACGATGGAAAGTTTATTGTAACCGCTCTTAAAAATTCGTCTAGGAAAATATATATATTCATCCTATTTATGGTAATATTCATCATCATTATGGGTTCCATTATGTATATTGTAGAAGGAGGTAAAAATGGCTTCGAAAGCATCCCACAAAGCATCTATTGGGCTACCGTAACCATTACCACAGTTGGCTATGGCGATGTTTCTCCATCTACCCCATTAGGCAAATTCCTTTCCATCATCATCATGCTGGCAGGTTACAGCATCATTGCTGTTCCTACAGGGATTATGACTTCGGAATTCAGAAACAGTATGAACAAAAAAACATGTAATTCTTGTCAAGAAGAAAATGACTCCGATGCTCTTTTCTGTAAAAAATGTGGCAATAAAATCTAATTGAATTTATAAATTTTTCGCTAAAGTTTTCAATAATTTTATTTCTAAAGCTCGAAACTCGGTTAATGTGTTGTAGGCATTATCTTCGCCTAATACAGCACAACTTTCTATCGATTCAAATTCTTGGAAATCCGACATCCAATCTGTGCTATAGTAATAATTGGAAAGTTCTTTCACTTTCTTTTGTGTTTTTATGAGCAATGATTGATATTGAGCCAAAACTTGCATTTCCTGATTTATATCTGTGAGCAAATCATTGAATTTCAACACCCTATTAGTCATTTCTTTTTCATTTTTCATTTGTTGATTTATATTTTTATTGAATGGTTCTATTGATGTTTATCCCCTTTTTTAAATGGAATTAATGATTATTCATTATGTGTACAGACGATCGTTTTATGGTACTTTTATTTGGATTTAGACGATAAAAAAAACAACTCTGCCAGAAAAATTCTATGCAGAGTTGTAAAGGAATTGAACTTGATTACAAGTTTTGAATTGCTTTTTCTATTTTCTCTAAAGCCAAATCCAGCTCTTCTTTTTTCACATTTAGGTGAGGTCTAAATCGAATGGATTGGTCGCCACAGCTTAGGATAATAAGTCCGTCGTTATACAAGATATCTCTTAATTTATCTCTTGTTTCTCCATTGGGCAAATCCACGGCACACATTAGGCCTCTACCTCTGGCTTGGGATAATATTTGAGGATATTGAATACACAATTGTTCTAATTTTTCCAATAAATAGTCACCCAAAACTTTGGAATTTTCTACTAGATTTTCCTTTTCTATTACTTCCAAAATGAGTTGAAAACGACAAAAATCGATAAAATCACCACCAAAGGTTGAGTTAATTCTGGAACTTTCCACGAAAACATGATGTTCCACTTGGTCAAATTTTTCTTTATTGGCCAAAATCCCACAAACTTGGGTCTTTTTACCAAAAGAAATAACATCCGGAATTACTGAAAAATGCTGGAAACCCCACATTTTCCCAGTCATTCCAATACCTGTTTGTACTTCATCAAAAATAAGCAAGACCTCGTTGTCATCACAAATTTTTCTTAGTTCCACAAAAAATTCATCACGGAAATGGTTGTCTCCACCTTCGGCTTGTATCGGCTCTATAATAATGCAGGCTACTCTATCTGGATGGGTTACGATGGCTTCTTCTATATGCAACAATGCCAATCGTTCTTGTTTCATGGTTTCCTCCAAATTTTCTTCGGTAATAGGAAAATGAAGTTTTGGATTGAGAATTCTAGGCCAATTGAATTTTGGAAAATATTGATGTTTTCTTGGGTCAGAAGTATTGGTTAAACTCAGGGTATAACCACTTCTACCATGAAAAGCTTGTTTGAAGTGAATACAAACATCTCCTTCCTGCTTTAGCCCTTTTTCGAAATTTTTTCTGGTTTTCCAATCAAAACAAGCTTTCATGGCATTTTCTACCGCCAAAGTTCCGCCAGATATAAAGAATGCATATTGCAATTCCTTTGGTATGGCAACCCTCTCGAATACTTCCATAAAATGGGCATATTCATCGGAATACACATCGGCAAGCGTTGGTTTATTAATCGCCATTTTACCTAACCATTCGGTTTTGGACACCAAATAAGGATGGTTATACCCGATGGAGGAAGAGGCAAACATGGAAAACATATCCAAATAGTCTTTGTTGGTAATTTTATCATAAATCCATGATCCGTGCGATTTTTCAAAATCCATTACAAAATCAAAACCATCTGCTAAAATATGCCTGGAAAGAATTTGTTTTACGGGATTGGTTGCTTGAGGCTTTTCAGCTATTGCGTTATTCATATTATCTATTTTTTTTTAAGATTGATGTTCATATTTATATTTTACAAATCAAATTTAATCCCTTGTGCCAAAGGTAAACTTGTGGTGTAATTAATGGTATTGGTTTGTCGGCGCATATAGTACTTCCATACATCTGACCCAGATTCTCTACCACCTCCAGTTTCTTTTTCACCTCCGAAAGCGCCTCCAATTTCGGCTCCAGAGGTTCCTATATTTACATTGGCTATACCACAGTCTGATCCCGCATGAGAAAGAAACAATTCTGCTTCACGAAGATTTTGCGTCATAATTGCAGAACTTAACCCTTGTGGAACATCATTTTGCATTGCAATGGCTTGTTCCAAATCCGAATACTTCATGAGATACAATATAGGTGCGAAAGTTTCGTGTTGTACAATAGAGAAATGATTTTCAACTTCGGCAATACAAGGTTTAACATAACATCCCGACTCATATCCTTCTCCCGAAAGTACGCCTCCTTCTACAATAAATTTTCCTCCCTCGGCTTTACACTTTTCTATGGATTCCAAATATTGATTAACCGCCAATTGATCGATAAGAGGACCCACATGGTTATTTTGATCCAAAGGATTACCAATTTTTAGTTGTCCATAGGCTTTTACCAATCTATTTTTCACTTCATCATAAACCGACTCGTGAATGATTAATCTTCTGGTAGTGGTACATCTTTGTCCTGCAGTTCCTACGGCTCCGAATACAGCTCCAATAATGGACATATCCAAATCGGCATTTTGGGAAATGATGATGGCATTATTCCCCCCCAATTCCAATATAGATTTTCCAAATCGTTCTGCCACTTTTGTAGAAACCAACCTTCCCACACGAGTAGATCCGGTGAAGGAGACTAAAGGAATATTTTTATCTTCTACCAAAATTTCACCTATCTGATGGTCACCAACAATCATGGATGAAATTCCTTCGGGCATATTGTTTTCTTTCAGCACCTCGTTGATGATGTTTTGGCAAGCAATGGCACACAAACCCACTTTTTCCGAAGGTTTCCATACGGTAACATTACCACAAATCCACGCCAAAGCAGTATTCCACGACCAAACGGCTACCGGAAAATTAAAGGCAGAAATAATCCCGACAATTCCCATTGGATGGTATTGCTCGTACATCCTATGTCCCGGTCTTTCGGAATGCATGGTATAACCGTGAAGCTGACGAGAAAGTCCCACTGCAAAATCGCAGATATCAATCATTTCTTGCACCTCCCCATAGCCTTCTTGTAAAGATTTGCCCATTTCATAAGAAACCAACTTTCCCAAATCTTCTTTATATAATCTCAATTTTTGTCCAAATTGTCGCACTAACTCACCTCTTTTGGGTGCCGGCATCAGTCGGAATTCTTGGAAAGCATTTTTTGCTTTTTCAATAAGCAAACGATAATCTTCCACCGATCCGCACTGTATTTTAGCTATAATCTCACCATTGGTTGGGGAGAAAGACTCTATTGTATCACCATTGGCAAAAAATGCACCTCCTGTGGATACACCTAAATTTTCCTTAGAAATTCCTAAGTTTTTCAACGCATCTTCAATTCCGTAATCTTGTCTTGTATTTGTCATCATATTTTTAATTCATAAGTCGATAAAGATAAGTATTATTCAGGAAATAACAATAGAATTATTTTGATCATATCAATTCCATAAAACTATTGAAATAATGGGATATTTTTAATAAATTTGAAATTTTATAAATCGTGCAATTATCATGAACAATAGGGACAATAACCTCGATCAAAATTCAAAATTCAAAAAATGGTTTAAGCGTGTAGGTTGGGCGGGACTGGCGTTCTTCACCATTAAAGGACTCATTTGGCTGGTTATTTTCTACTTTGGTGCCGAAAGTATTAAAGGTTGTTATGATGCGTAGAATTTTATTGGCGTCAACAATTCATCCTAAACATAAACGCTATGGCATATTTGCTCACCCCTTTCCTAGTCATTCTTTCGTTGATTTTGTATGAACTATATCTCGTTTTTGTAAAAAAAGACTTTGCCAAAGCAAAAAGTTTCATTCTTCCAGGAGTATTTTTTATCATTTTATGGTCTTTTATTTATTACTTTCTTATCAAGTAATTCAAAATATTTAGAATTCATTCCAAAAAAAACCACAATTGCATTACACAACTGTGGCCATTGATGATTTATTAAACTTCTAACTTATTTCTCTCTTTGTGGTGGATAATTTTTCATTATCTCGCTAATAATTTCAGGAATTTGTTTCTGCTTAGACTTTGGCGAATCTACAGAAATCCCGCTTCCCACACCTTGCCAAACCAACTTTTGCGATTGTGCATCAATCAAATCGATAATTAATGCGCCTTCATTATAGTTGCTTGTCCAGGTACGGCTCATGCCAACTCCCCAACCGAAAGGACCACCCCAACCATACATACCATAAGGTCTGTCCACATTAATATCTTTTACTTTTTTATGATTGGCCTTTACATTCACAATCAAATCTGGATGATCTGCGACCACCAATCCTTTGGATTGTAATTGCTTGGACAATTCATTCAGTACTCTGTCTTTATCAATATCATTCAATTGCAAATCGTTAATTCTTAATTTATACGATTTGTATTGTGAAAAATTGGCGGTACTTGCATAATCCGTTTTTACATTAAACGGCGTACACGAGGTTAGTCCCAAACTTACCATTGCCACAAGGGCGATTAAATATTTTTTCATAATGTAGATTTTATTGTTTTTTATTGGTCATAAGTAAATTTAACGAAGTAGTTCCACGAAGTCAATCGGCAATCTTCATCAGAGTTTATTTGCAAAAAGATTTGTTAATGGTAATTTCATATCTAAATGGTTTTTGGTAATCGTCAATTGCAATCGTACATATTCAATTATTTGGTATTCAATACAATAATTTAACCTATCGATTACAAAATTTTCGTTTATTTAATTTTTCTTCAGTTCTTTTTTAAAAGAATCGGTTTTTTTATCATACCCATAAGGACAATGCTTACAGCCACTTTTGCAACAATATCCTCTTTTCAAGTGGAATTTTTCTGTAAATACCTTATATCCTTGTTCGTTGTAATAAAAATCTTCTCCTTCTATGATGTCATTTTTTGCCATGAGTTAAATTCTATCCAAATTATTTCTACCTTTGTCTTATGATAATTGTGTGCCAAAGACTACTCAAAAATACAAAAATTAACGGCATTACCCTTTTCCCCTTCATTTTTTTGAAAAAAAAAGATTTTCTAAAAGACGAAGTACTGATTCATCATGAAAAAATACACCTTCGCCAACAAATAGAACTTTTGATTATCTTCTTTTACCTGTGGTATTTGGCAGAATACCTTTATTGGTACTTACGACTCAACGACTCTTTCCTTGCCTATAAACACATCAGTTTCGAACGCGAAGCCTTCGCTAAAGAACAAGACCTAGACTATTTACAACACAGAAAATTATTCGAATTCTGGAAATATAATGCATTTTGATTTGGGCGTGTCCCTACCCCCTCCTTTTTCCAACGCTAGGGTCGGTCTTCGGTTTCTATTCCTCGCGCCAATGCTTATCCCATGGTTCGCTGCGGGATATTCACCTTCGCCCTCACGCAAAAACAGAGAAAATAGATAACCTATTCATCTTCAATACTTCATCATTGGCGCAAGCGTCACACTTGTGCTAAAAATTAAAAGGACATAAGCTAGATGCTCTTCCACCGCGGCCACACGACTGCATCATGTAATTGGTATAAAAACAATTCTCATCTTTACTTTTAGGAAAAAATTACCATGCTTTATTATTCATCTTCAAGGAATTGGCAGATTCAATAAAATAAACTAACTTTGTTTGTATGGAAATTCCTAAGGTCAAAATACCCATCACAGAAATTCCTGTGAAGCGCAAAAATATAAGTCTCTTTATCAAAAGAGAAGACCTTATACACACCGAAATTTCTGGGAATAAATTCTGGAAACTCTTTTACAACATCAATTCGTATTGGGAAGCAAACCCATCCAATCCATTACTCATCACCTTTGGTGGCGCATTTTCCAACCACATTGCGGCCACAGCAGCTTTAGCCAACGAATTAAAAATTCCCTCTTTAGGTATTATTCGTGGAGAGGAAATCATCGATAAATGGCAACACAACCCTACCCTGCAACTGGCCCATAAAAAAGGGATGAATTTCCGATTTGTAACCCGACAGCAATATCGGGAAAAAGAAAAGCTTACCCAATGGTTGCAAACAGAATTTCCAAATGCATTAGTAATCCCAGAAGGCGGTACCAACCCACTGGCAGTTAGAGGAGTACAACACATGCTAAACTCCGATACCAAAAAATTTAATTATCTTTGCAGCGCTGTTGGCACAGGAGGTACCCTCGCTGGATTGGTAAAATATTGTGAAGAACACCAAGAAGTCCTCGGCTTCAAAGCGGTGGACGACCCATCATTACAAGAACGAATAAGACTGCTTTCCGGGAGAAATAATTTTTCACTTTGGGATGCACATAACGGAAGATATGGTATAATAAACGAAGAACTCATTCGTTTTATAAATGAGTTTTACGAGCAATACCACATTCCATTAGATCCAGTTTATACAGGCAAAATGATGAAAAAGCTCTTCGAACTCATAGATGAAGATTATTTCCCTGAGGGTTCCAAAATATTGGCATTTCACACAGGTGGACTCCAAGGAATTGAAGGAGCAAACACTATGTTAAAAAAGAAAAATAAACCAATCCTAGAAGACCAATAACGCAGTCGATATACAGAAATATTGGTTTTCAACAAACCTTCAAAAGTAATAAATCGACGCTTAAGAAACGATAAAGACAAAACAAATTACAAACGATAAATTCCCAAATCAAAAAGTGAGGGGATTACATATAAGCACTTATAAATAATAAATAGTTACACATGAAAAAACTTTTAGCAATAACAAGCTTTTTTATACTATCTAAACACCAAGCACAAACTTGGAAAACAGAAGATCAATACATACAAAACTTCGCTCAATTTGCAGTTGAAGAAATGGAAAAATACCACATTCCTGCATCCATTACTCTTGCACAAGGACTTTTGGAAACAGGTGGCGGACAAAGTCGTTTGGCACAAGAAGGAAACAACCATTTTGGGATAAAATGTAAAGAAACTTGGACTGGCAAAAGCATGAAACACACCGATGATGCACCCAATGAATGCTTCCGTGTATATGATAGTCCCAGAGAATCTTATGAAGACCACTCCAAATTTTTGGTTGAAAGAAAGCACTATGCTAAATTATTTGAATTGGATCCTAAAGATTATAGAGCCTGGGCGCATGGATTAAAAAAAGCCGGCTATGCCACCAATCCGAGATATGCCTATATCCTCCTGAGCAAGATTGAAAAATACAAACTCTACGAATTTGACAATTCCAACACCAAAGATGTTTTGTACACCGTACTAAAACTATATCCAGGATTGAATGGAGACAGCTCTTTCATGGCTAAATTGGATAAAAACAAAGAAAAAATAAGCAGAAATTTACCGAGTTCTATGGCATCTACTACGGAAAAACCTCAGTTTGTAGAGAAATTCCAATCCAAAATAGATGCACTGAACGATATGTTGATTAAAAATCACCCTAATGGCGGTTTAAAATTCGTTATTGTTCCGGAAAACACCACCATTCGTTTTATTGCGAATAAATTTGGTATCCCAGAAGGTAAAATAATGAAGTGGAATGAAACCTCCAACCAAGAGGTGAAGAAAAACAGCATCATATTTTTAGAACCTAAAAACACCGAAGGCATAGTAGAAACTTATACTGCGGAAGCGGGAGAAGACATGTACACGATTTCCCAAAAATTTGCTATTCGCTTGGATAAATTGTATGCCAAAAACAGAATGAACTATGGCGATGAACCTAAAACTGGAGAAACAATTTACCTTCAACACAAAAGACCAAGAGGTTAAATTCTTATATACCCATAAATAACCGAAAATAATCTAGATTACCTTGCTAAAATCCTAAATATTGGCTTAATGCATATAACCTGAAAAAATCGCTGTAAACATTACGATTACAGCGATTTTTTTTTAATTAAAGATAATCAGTGATTATTTCACTTCCTCAAAAATAATGATATATGAAAATCAGATAGTTATAATTTTATGGTACAAATAAGGTACAGATAAAAGACCGTGAACATTGTCTTCTTTTTTATTCTTTTTGCCGTTTTCATTAATTTATTAATGTATGAAAAATAATTCATAAATATCAAAATTAAAGATTAACGCGTATTATTTCATACATTAAATTTGTCGGTGAAAAAAAATATAATTTTTTATTGAAAGATTAGCAATCTATTTTGGAGCAGTTTGATGTATTTTTCTTGATGTTCTTTACTTAAATAGGATTGATGAATGAGTGATAATATTTTCTTCTCTGATTTTAGAAAACGTTTAAAGGTATTCTCCACTTGTTTTTGGTTTAATCCTAATTTTAATCCTAAATTAATAAAATCGCTTTTGGAAAGTTTTTTCTTTTTTCCACCAATAGTTAATGCAGATTCTTCTTCATCTTCAGGTAAATGAAGTTGAACGTTGAGCAAATCGTAAGCAGGAGATATTTCCCAATTTTCACCATTTAATATGAGCGAAAAATTTTTGAGATGCATATCATTATTTCCTGTAATGTAACAGAAAATTACTATTTCATAAAACCTCATTAAATCTAATAAAGTGTTTGCAGAATGTTCTTTAATCGCTTTTCCAACCTTCTCTACTGAACCACGATATTTATCAAATGCTTCTAAGATTTGAAACATATCCAGCATATGAATTTTGTTTCCTTTATCGTCTCTGTCAATTCGTTTTGTAATGTAGGATAATTCGCCAGATTTTAAACGAATGAGTGAGGACATCACGGTAGTAATACCGCATATTTCAGCCATTTTCATCGTCAGATGTTCATTTTCGGGCATTTCCGAAAAAGTGGAATTTTGCGGTTTTAAAATATAGTTTCCTCCCAAAGCACCAACAACCGTTAATCTACCTCTGTTTGCATCCTTTAGAACATCTTTAATGAAGCCCATTGATAATTTTGGCTGAACTCCTGGAACTGCAACGGAAGTTTCAATGACTTGTTTTGCCAACATTTCCATTTCCTGCAACGTATAATCTAAAATTGGAGGATTAGTTGTTCCAAAGAATTTCTGACTGCAATGCGGATGAAAATCCTCTTCGACCATTACTTCTTGATAACAATATAGACATTTTTTACCCATCACTTTTCACAATTATAGGTTCTACACTTACTGCACCAATGCAATTTTTGCAACACGCCAAAAGCAATCCCATTCTGTCGTTTTTGTTGATTTTCCAACTTTCGGAGGCAATTTCCAAAAGCCAACCTTCTGGAATTAATCCTTCAAAAAAAGGGAACAACCTATTTTCTCTATATAATTTCTCGGAAACAGGCATTGAAAAGGTAATGAACTGATACGGAAATTTTTGAATATAATCATTATCATATTCAAAGGTGTAATCTCCATCGTTGGTTTCCGTAACGACTCCTGCAAAATGATTTTGATAAAAAACTTTTCCCTGTCTCATTTTTCAATTTCTTTTAAATTGGCAGGAACAAGTTTACTCCCAAACATCAGAAGTACCTGATTTACTTTTGACAAACTGAGATTTTCTTTTCCCTGTTCTATTTTCCGTACCACTGTAAGGGCAACACCTGCTCTTTCAGCAAATTCTTGTTGGGTAAGATTGGCTTCTTTCCTTTTTGTCTTTATAAAATTGGCTAAGTTAACGTACATAATTATATGCTTTTGCAATTATTTTATGCAAATATATTAAATTATATGCAAAAACGTATAAAATAATTAAATTTGCAATAATTATATGCAATTAGATATATAAATTTAGTATTAAATACACCCGTTGTGCATTATGAATTAAGTGAGATAAAAGTTGTTCATTTGATTGAAAATCAGTAAATTGAATTAACCACAAAACATTTACAATGAACAACTTAGACGCAAATTACAAAAGAATTTTGGAAGTATTACGAAAAATATCAAATGAAAATTTATTGTCTTATCAAAGACGAACGCCAAAATTAAAAGATTTGGAGCTAATAAGTCTTGCTTTAACAGCTGAATTTATGGGTATTGATAGTGAAAACCATCTTTTTAGGCAAATTCCCAAAACAATAAAATGTAAGATAGAACGAAGTGTTTATAATCGTCGTAAACGTAGATTGGCAAATTCAATCAATGATTTACGTATGAAAATTGCTAAAAGTTTTAATGAATTTGAGAAGTTTTTCATTATTGACAGTATGCCTGTAGAAGTTTGTAAACTTTTTTAGCGATATGGATTACCTCGTTTTCCTCGTCCTGTTACTTCTACTTCTATTCTAACGCTGTCGGACTTTCCTAAATAACTAAGGATTACTATCCAATCTTCGGAAATTCCAACTAAACGACTGTTGTCAGCTGAATTTCTATTTTTCGCTTTGTCTGATTTAGGGGAAAAAGCGATAGGCGTTCCCTTTAATATTTTTTCTGGTTTTGTTATAAAACTATTTTTGTGAAGAAAATATTCTTCTCCACCCGGTTTTCCAATAATACCCAACCCTTTGTCAGCGTCAAACCATTTTACAAGTCCAATTAACATTAAATCATTAATTTTTGAGGTTAGTTCAAATGTAGATATAGTAAAACTATATATGTGTTTTGATAAATGTTGTATTTTTATTTGATTTTTCTGTAAAGATTATTTTTCTGTTCATTTGTTCTACGTAGTTTTTATAGTGAGAAATAATTGTAGAATCTCTATAATTAATTAAAAATTAGTTTTAGAAAATTGTAAGCATTTGAATGAGTTTGAATTTATATTTTCCGTTTATTAGCTTTTAACAAATTTATACAAAATGAATGAATAAAAAATATGGGAAGTCGGAATTTTGATGGAAATTGATGAAAATCATTGAGTTTTTGAAGTAGACACCCCGTCATTCCGATTCTCGGAATGCCACCCCTCTAAAAGAGGGGAACTTTTTATATTGCGTTTTTTGGAACAGTTAGAATGCCAGTCCTCTAAAAGTGGGGAACTTTAAGTATTGCGTTTTTGGAGCAGTTGGAATGCTACCCCTCTAAAAGAAGGGAACTTTATATATTGCGTTTTTTGGAACAGTTGGAATGCCAGTTCTCTAGAAGAGGGGAACTGATATTGTGTTATTTTGCTTTGACTTTGATGATTTGGTGGAGGTCTGTGGTGTAGCGTGGAGTGAGGTTCTTCTGGTTTATTTGGGTTTTTAACGGATAAGTCGCAAGTGGCTTCACCCTTCGACAAGCTCAGGGAATTGTAGTAAATTCTTTTGGAATTGAATTGTGGTTTTATTTCTTTGAAAAATAGAATTTCTTCCTGTTGTGATTTGAAATTATATTTAGAAATCAGTTTTTTAAGTTTATTTATGGATTCTATACATATCTCAAGAGCTTTTTCGCTTTTATGAACCAAATTATCAGTCTCCAAATCTATAAAATGGAGTTGCTCATTAAGATTATTCAGTAATGTATAAGTTCGATTTATCATTTATTATTTAATTAAAAAAGGAGGCTTAGCTAGCCTCCTCATATTAAACCAAAAATATTTTTTACCATTCGGCTCTCATAGTAGAATCCATAAAACACTAGGATATGCTAACATCTTTAATAATTTCGTTATACAATCTCATCATAAAAAATCAATTTTCTGCAACTAAAATATAATAAAATACCATTAACAGAAAACAGAAGCGATACTTCCCATTTCTCACAAATACAACTTTTAGATTTATCAAAATTCATTTCAGTTATTGTCGGAATTTAAGTATCTGAATTGTCCATTTATCTAAAATTATTTTTGTTCTAAGAATGAATAATCTTTTTCAATTTTATTAATTTCCTCACTAGAAAAATGTGTAATATCAAAATATTTCATAATTTTTTTTCCAGAGCTTGTTACAAAATATATCATAAGAAATTTTCTTAAAAATCCTTTTTCTAATTTGTATGAATAGATTAAATCTTTAGGTATTTCGAAACAATCTACCTTACTTTTAATATTATAAAAAAAAAAGAAACTTTTAATAATTAATACCTCTCCTGAACTGTCATATTCTACAACATTGGTTCCTCTTATCAGTAATAAAAATAAACTTATAGCTATAATAACCAGTATCAATTTAGATTGCCACATTATTAACCAATTTGTCACATAACTTAAAAATAAAAAAAAGATGAGCGTAAACATCAGTATATTTATCAACAAAAAAGATAGTTTTGCATTTGCGAGATTATTCATTTTCATCCTATATTTTAAAATAAAATAGAGCCTCTCTTGATCAATTAATTTTATGCATTTACTTGATTACAAAATGAGAGACTCTATGAAAGCAGAATTAATCCTGCTTTTTGTATAGAGAAGATTAATTTTCTCTACTCAGGTTTCCAGAAACTCCATACTGTACCGTTGTAAACCGCCAGTTGCTGCTTGTTGGTATCAAACACCATCATACCCGGAGCGGGATTGATGATATTAAGATGAGGGCTGGAAACTTTTGGCAAAACCATCGCACGGTTGGTATCCGTAAGAACGAGAATCCCATTGGTGGTATCGGTATTTCCATTGGCTCCGATAGCGGCTTTGGCATTTTCGTTTTCTTTTTTATTGTCCTGTATAGAGCTGTCCACTGCATTGTTTGCAGTAAACGTTGTCGTTGTATTATCAGGGTTTTTTACGCTCACGGGGTAGGTAACATTGGTAAGATTGAACCACGATCCGTCTTTCCTGTATTTTACGTTTTTATCGGAAAGATCAAAAATAATAGTTCCGTTTTCTATTGTTCCCTGCATTCCACGGTATCCCGCTCCTGTAGAGGCATTATAGCTTACAGGCTGGTTGTTTACCGTAGAAGTCCATGGCAGTACTATTCCTTTTTTGTTATCTGCGTTGTCATAAAACTCCAACGATATGCTGGGATTGGTTACGGTATTGGCAGGCTGTATTTTAGACAGCTCGCTCTTTCCTATAGCCACTTGAGCCTGCGCAAAGGAAGATAATCCTAAAGAGGCTATGGCAATTATACTTTTTATGTTTTTCATTTCTGTCTTGTTTTTTTATAAACCTTCAGAGTGGGAAACCTCTGAAGGTTTTTATTAACATTTTATTTAAAAATACTCTTCATCAAAGCATTAGTCCGGGCACGTCTGCGTGTTGAAACAATGCCAGTTTGGATTGGTATCTCCTTCTTTTACGGAGTAAATCTTCAGACATTTTGCTTCAATATCATACACCGTCATTCCGATTACAGGATTGGTAATGTTGGCAAGGGCTGCGGTAGTAGGTACTCTGTTGACTACAAATCCTTTTTCTTTGGATTCCAGGACTGTCCAGGCTCCTTTTCGTGCCATTGGCCAGTTGTCATTATTAGTGCCGGCTCTTCCCAGTGCCGTGATACCATGGTTGGCATCCATTGCGGTTCCGCCTGTTGTGGCTGCAGGTTTATAACATAATAACTGAAGAACATAGCCATTAGAATCTGCACACACACAATTGGATGTTGTTTTAATTACCGCATACACTTTACCGCTGTTGCAGGTAGCTGCAGGTGTGAAAGAATAGGTGTATGTAGCATTTGCTCCGGCAGCTACAGGAGTAGCGATGGTGGCAGTACCAAATACTGTAGAGGTAGGATTTCCTGCTGCATCTGCACAATAGAACGTAATGCTGATAGGATTGGTGCTGTTGTACACAGAAGTATTACTGATTTTAACAGAACCTGCAAAAGTACCTCCCGAAAGCCCGCCAGAAAGCACATCAATACTATACGTTGGCTTTTCAACATTGAATGTAAAATCCTTGTTGCCTACTTGAGCATAAATATCCGTACAAGTTCCTCCTGGGGCAGAAGCACATGGATAATTACCCATTTTTTCTCGTGCTAATAAATTGATAGTATAATTTCCGCAAGAAACAGTTGACTGAGCAATATCAAAACTATAATCTATTTGTTGGCCTGTTGTCATTCCTGCTGGAATGGTAAAATCAGCATATTTCTCTCCTGTTACTGCATCTGTACCATATCCTATTAAAGTAACAGGATAATTTGGATTAGAAACTAAATTTAAAGTATTAGCAAAATTAAAACCAATTGGCAATGTTATCCTTGTTTGTCCATTTGCACTGGTTTGGGTTGATGTTACTATTTTCTCCGTAACAGAAATTTTTGTTGTAGAAGTACAATTATCTGCAGTTGTAGCAACTATAGCCCAATCTGCTACAAGAAAAGATGCATTTCCTCCTGCTAGTGACAATGTGGAAGATGAAATAGTAGTGCCATTTCCTGTAGAATCTGATTGACAGGTGTTTTTACCATAAATTGTTAACAAAAGATTAGATCCGGAAACATAATTACAATCTGTTTTTAATTGGAATTTAATATCCATCATTCTTTTATCACTATTTCCTCCATCTGTTAATGTACCAGGCAAACCATCAGTTGGGAACTGAGGATGTGTCATTAAATCGAGTAACACCACATTTCCAGAAACCGATGTAGAGACTGGGAACCAATTCCCAGATGCTAGTGGATATTCTACAGAAACTGAATTTGAAACCAAGCTCATACCTGTAGGTAGTTTTACACTCAGTTTATCCTGAATTGTATTTCCTGCCCCTGCTGAAATGAATCTATAGGTATAATCCAAAGGATTACATAATTCAGAAACTGGTGAAGCGGGCTCAGAAATTTTACTTAGCTGAATAGTTGATAACTGTGGGTTAAATGTAAGGTTACCAATCTGCTTACCACAAGTATAAGTAGATGGATCTGTAGGATAGTCTGAACAATTCCAACCCGCCCAAACAGGAAAAGTAGTTGCAGTACAAGATGTATAAGTAAAATCTATTCGATAATCTTTTGTTGCTCCTGATGCCAATCCTGATGCAGAAATTTTAAACCACTGTCCGCCTGAATAACTAATAGGTGTTAAAACTGTATTAGTAGCTAAATCTATAACCTGACTAACATTCACGCCAGTAGTATTGGGGATTGCCAACCATACATATGGTGCAGCTGAAGTTCCAGTAGAAGCCAAACGAACCGTAAAACTTTCCGTAGGTTTTATTGCCTGAATATTACCTGATAAATTAGTAATACTAATCGCAGGCTTAGTATTTGTAGCATAACTTACATTAAGATTTTTAGTTGCAGTAGTTGTTGGAGGATTAGGCAATTCTTTATAATGATAATAATAAGGAATATATGCAATTGTTCCGGTATAAGTTGTACTTGCTGGCGCTGCACAATTAGGAACCACATTAACATAAATAGTAAAAGCATAATTATTTGTAACTGTAATATTAGATGTCTTGGCTGGTAAATCTACAGAATAGGTACTCCCACTCACTAATACAGGAGTTAATGATGTGCTAGCAAAAGCAGCATCATAACCTACCCACGTAACACTTGTAAGATCATATCCAGTCGGTATTGTGAAAGTAAATTTAGTAGCCAAAAGCCCAGGTCTTGTTTCATATAAAAACTTTGTACCTGCAGCATCAAAACGATAACCAATAAAATGTGTCCCACCGCCAAAACTTCCAGGTGAACAACTAGAAAAAGTTGGATTATTTTGTCCATCTATCCACTGCGGTGTTACCAAATACATTTCAGGAACTAGGCTATTACAAGAATTTTCTGTACCAGAGGTTGTATTGTAAAAATATAGCCTTTCCCCAGTTTGGATATCATGATTTGGAAAATTATTGCTACTTACTGTATAGTGTGAAACTGTTTCTATTACATCACCTTCCTGAATTCCGCTTGTTAATAGATCAGAAAGATTCCAACGAATTACTTGTTTTGTGGTAGTGGTTCCCGTAGTAAGGTAGGTGGTAATATTTTTAGTATAATAAACTGTTCCGTTTCTTTTTACTACCACATCTATACTTTTGGGTGTAAGTTTATCATCTGTTCCCACTAATTTATTGATTCCAAAATATAAATATAAACCATCAGTCGCTGTAATATTTCCATAAGTTGCACTAGCAGTTACATCAATTTCATCTAAATATAATGCTTTTGAAAGATCGTAAGATGAGATTGCTGAACGAGATTGTCTAGTACTTAAAGTATTATCCGTCCAACCTAATGAGTTATCTGCACGTTCTATTTTAAAATTAATAATAGATGGTCCTCCATTAGAACAAGGTGCAGGACACATAGCATTAGCAATAGAAAGATTTCCACAAAATACTTTATCATTGCATATACAATTATTAACAATATCATCTATTCGTCTTAATGTATAAGGAATGTTTACCGGTCCACTTACTCCACAATTGTACACTAAGTCTATTTCAATCCAGCCCATATTTTGACTAGTTGGAGTAATTGTAAGTATATTTCCATTCTGTGTGTAAGTTAATGAAGTTCCAGCAGAAGATGCATTATCAGGATATTGCCCTGCTCTCCACTTTATATTTCCTGTACCAGAGACTGAAACTCCCGCAGGAAGTGTAATTTCATATAAATATCTCGTATTTGTAGTATCAAAAGGGTTTGCTAAAGCATAATAACCAACAGAAAATCTTGCTCTAAAAGGTGTCCCTCCAAAAATATTAGAAGGAGCATAAGATTTTTCTGCTAAACCCATTGTTTGTTGGGTGTAATTAGTTGCTACTGTTTTCATAGATGAAGTAAGCATTGTGCTTGCATCACACATTGAAGTATACTGCATATCTACACCTGAATCATATGTATTACTCCAATTTTGCGGACAAGTAAACGAATTGCAGTTCACTTTGGTTGCAATATCAATATTAACAGTTTTACCTGCTGGAAGATCATCATAAAAGCCATCTCCATCTAAATCATCTAAACCAACTCCAACCCCATCAGGATCACTTGTAAATAAATCTTTTACATCAATTGATGCTATTGCGTTACTAACCGTACCATTCACTACAGTTAATCCAGTTTGAGAGCCAATCGTTCCACTTGTAAATTGCAAAAAATTTCTATTAATACCACTAACTGTTAAAGTTGTTCCATTGTTAGAACCTCCCCACCTAAATTTTACATTATACATGCCAGCAGCACTTGCGTTGCCTGTGCCACCGTTGGTAAAGGTATATCGGCCCGTCCAAGGGGTGCAAGAATTTACAAATCCTACTCTTGCCCCAGTTGCCGCAGTTAAGTTGGCAACACCAGTTGCCATAGAAACCGTAGCACTACCCGTTACGGTTTGGCACCAATTAGCAGGAGAAGAAGCTGTACCCCATCCTGCGTTATAAGTAGTTGTGGTATTACAAATATTAATTTTGTAGGTTTCTCTAATAACAATATTTTCCGCTTGGCATAAATCTCCTCCAGGTAAAGCTGTGCTTGGTATTGTATAATAATATGTTGTACCAGAAGCAGAAGTCTGGTTTAAAGTAATTGGAGTAGAAAGCGTTGTCCCATTTTGAGAAATGACTTCAAATTTTATAGGTGTAATACCATTTGAAGGATAATTTACAGAAAAATAAGCCTGGGTTGCACAACCATTCCCCCCATTACTTATAGTAAATGTGCGAGTGTAGTTTGTGCCCAAAACTGCATTGCTTTGTGGAGAAGGTTGCGAAAAGCTGAATACAGCATATTTCATACTATAGGTGGGAGACGTTGCGCTAGAAGTAGTTGCACCAGCAATAGCACCTGTAACCTTATCGGTAAATGTCATTCCCCCAATTGCGGCTGTTCTGGCATCACAATTTGCAACTCTCTTAATAGTAAAAATAATTCTATCGCCTAATGCTAGACTATTTGGTCCAATTTTAAATACGGGTGAGTTTGCTGTTCCTCCATTTTCAGTAATGGTAAGGCTACTTGTTCCACTAATTTTTGTCACCGAACCAGTAACATATTCAACCCCTGTAGGTAATTTAATCGTTACATCTGCACCAGAAGAAGATGCTGCTACTACATCTAATTGAACCTGCAATTCTGAAGCTGCTCCTGCAACCGTCAATTCCCTAGGGTTCTGAGTTGGAGCAGCAGAAAAAGCTGGAAAATCAATCAAGAAAGACTGTGCGTTTGCTCCAAAACTAAGAAGGAGAAACATCAACGGCAGAACCCCTGACCATAATTTGTAAATTTTATTTTTTTTCATTATATGTTT
The DNA here is from genome assembly GCA_018266955.1 of Bacteroidota bacterium. GTDB lineage: Bacteria > Bacteroidota > Bacteroidia > Flavobacteriales > Weeksellaceae > Amniculibacterium. The sequence continues at coordinate 72,398 of JAFDZI010000039.1, read as the reverse complement.
GTTATTCAAATATTAATATTTTCAATAGGGATAGACATTTTCCAAATCAAGAATTATTTTTGGAAAAAATCCCTATTCTGTCTGAAAAGACAGAAAAAAAACAATGTTAATCGCGTAAAGATTTATGTAAAAAATATGGGAGGAGGCCTTACGCTAAAATGTGTATAACACATGTTATCCACATAGATATCCCGACTAAAAAAACTAAGTTGAAAGAAATGATTTTTTTCTGAAAAGGAAATTATTGGATTTTGTTCTATGATAAACTTTAGCTGTGAACTCCCCGAAAGAAGTGCATATTGACCTACACTTTCATTAATAGAAATTTTTTGTTTTTTATAATCTGTTATAACCAGATGGAATATGTTATTGATTTTCGGAATGCGTGCTTTTGCAGAATAAACTTCTTTAAAAAAAGCCTTCTTTTTTCTGTGAATTTTCTGAACTGCAAAGTTGGTTAGATATTTATTTTTCTGTGCGGAAGTTTCACTAAAATCTATTACTTCACTGTTCTCAATCTTTCCGATAAGTACCGCTCCCCCCTTTATATATACAATAGCTTCACATTTGGGAGAAATAGATTCCTGAGAAACATCTAAATAAACATGTTCATCAGAGACATATAATTGTGCACGCAAATTTTCAGAATTACTGCATAAAACTATAGAAATCAGTAAAATGATTTTCAATAATTCTCTGTAAAACTGTAAAGTCAGTTTATAGCTAAAAGTTAAACTTTGCTTCAAATTATATAGTTTTATTAATCAACTAAAAGAACCTTCAATTACCTAACAAAGACAATATATTTTAACATTTGTGTTTTCGAATCAAATTTTTGTCAAAATCAGAAATATGAAAGAAGGCTATTATAAAATTGATTATACAAATTTACAGAAAAAAATTCGAAAGACAAAAATCAGTTCAGTATATCAATTAAAACGTTTATAAAAACAACATAACTATTTGATAATAAATAAAATATAATTTTTAAAACATATTATTATATTTGCACACTTTCTGACATTGTTCAGAATATTATTTTAAATATAAAAGCAGAAACGCTTATTCTATCCACGGTAATCTGGTACATTAATATAGAGGAATAGAATAAATGTTCACCTACAATATGCGTGGGCGACACTTATTTATTCCTCTTGGTTTACCAGAACCTCCGTGTGTAATAAAGTGTTTGCTCCACGCTTTTTTGTGAATAAATATAATTACTTCCAGGAGCAGAAGAAAAACTAATTAACTAATAATGATGGAATCAGAAAATTTATTGGATACTCAATGGCGAAAATTTGGAAAATGGTTTTCTTATTCGGTTTTAGTGGTTTTATTTTTCTACTTATATTTGTATATAAATGTTAAATATGTTTCAAATGGACTATTTGCGCTACCTATATACCTTATAATTATAGGGATTACACTTACGGGACACACAATATTTTTGCTTCATCAATCAACTTTTGATTTTCTCAAAATATATAGGTTTATTCTTTTTTTATTTTTCATCTTTATTACCTACATATGCTTGGTTTTATACATTATGAACCCAACTATTGTTATCTTGTATATTCCAATAACCGCAATGGTGTTATTACTTAGTAATATTAAAATTACTGCATTATTCTCTGTAGCTATAATTATTTTCTGTAATTATTTAGAAGATTTATCAATTTACTTTGGGATTGGTTTACCAAAAAATTTTTATACTAGTGAAGCAATATCCGTTCAACAATTTCTCTCGATAATAATTTCTGCATATTTTACTTTTTTATTTATGTATTTTTATAGCAAAATGGAAAAGGCAAAAATAGAAATGAAATATAAAAGGAATGGAGTTTTTTTAACCAATTATGAACTGAAGCCAACTGATGATAATAAGGATAAATACCAAAAATGATACGATGCTATAATCGAAGCTTTTAAAAAGGACAAAATATATTTGTAGGATCCGCATTTTAATATTCGCAAATTAGCTGAACTATTAGATACCAATACTACTTACGTCTCAAAAGCTATGAATCTTGATGGTAATAAAAACTTTAATCAGCTAATTAACGAATATAGAATTAACGATGTTGTAAATATGATGAAAAGCGATAACACACGTAAATATACAATACAATATTTATATACACAGGCTGGTTTTTCGCAACAATCCACTTTTAACAAAATTTTTAAAGAGCATACAAGATCAACCCCTAGTGAGTATTTAGAGAAGCTAAAGAATAGCAAGCAGACATTGAAAGAAGAGATTTAATCCAAATAGCTTATATGAATAAGTTTTGATTTAATCTGACAGTAAAAGGCTAAACGTAATACATTTGTGTTGCGAAACAAAAATAAGTTTAACCTTTAAATTACTGTCAAAATGAATTTAGAAACAAAATTAATCAAAAACAAGTTAGGATTACTTGGATTAGCAGAAGAACTTGGAAATGTATCATTAGCCTGCAAATACATGGGCTACAGTAGAGACACCTTTTATCGCTACAAAGAGCTTTTTGAATCAGGAGGCGAAGAAGGACTTCGGGAACTGAGTAGGAAAAAGCCCAATATCAAGAACAGAATTGAAGAGCATATCGAAAAACGAGTGGTTTCTTTTGCGATTGAACAGCCTGCTTTTGGACAAACAAGAGCTTCTAATGAATTGAAAAAAGAAGGAATTTTTGTATCTCCAGCCGGAGTTCGCTGTGTATGGCTGAGACATGATCTAGAAACTTTCCAAAAACGTCTGAAAGCCCTTGAAACCAAAGTTGCACAAGAGGGATTTATCCTTACAGAACATCAGGTAGTAGCACTAGAAAAAGCAAAAGAAGAAAAGACTGCCCACGGAGAGATAGAAACCCATCACCCTGGCTATCTTGGGGCTCAAGACACCTATTATGTAGGCTACATCAAAGGGGTTGGCAAAATTTACCAGCAAACCTTTATAGACACTTACAGCAAAGTAGCCACCGCAAAATTATATGATAGAAAACTGGCTATAGTTGCAGCTGATATGCTCAATGACAGGGTTTTACCACTATATGAATTGGATAATATTCCATTACTGAGAATTTTAACCGACAGAGGAACCGAATATTGTGGGGCAAGGGAACATCACGAATACCAACTTTATTTGGCAATAGAAGACATTGAGCATAGCAAAACCAAAGCTAAAAGCCCACAAACCAACGGTATCTGCGAACGTTTCCACCGTACTATGCAAGATGAGTTTTATGCCGTTGCGTTCAGAAAAAAAATCTACTCTTCCATTGAAGAACTTCAAAAAGATTTAGACATTTGGTTGGAATACTACAACAACGAGAGAACACATACAGGCAAGCATTGTTACGGTAAAACCCCTTCACAAACATGGAAAGAAAGCCTTCATCTTGCAAAAGAGAAAATGCTCAATACTCATTATCAAAATGTTGTATCTTTGCCAATGTCAGGCGAAGAGGAAACGAGCAATGCTGGGGAGCAACTCGTCAGAAATAACCTGGCTGACTGGAATGGTCTGGGGGAAAATATTCCCCTAAATTTTCAAGAGATCATTCCAAGAATTTATGTCTCACAAAACCCATCACAATCTTAAATAAAAACAGCCTTGTGTCAGATTAAGTCGTAGCTATTACACATTATCCACAGAACGGAATTTTGCTAAATCCATTTCCATAGCGGTTTCTGGTGAACCAGTGTACCGTCCTGTAATAGAACACATAAAAAACCATTTGGCAATTAATTTCTTTAATTCATATAAATCTACTTTATAATCTATTCTGCCTATTAAAAAGAAGACATAAGAGTATAGAATATTGTTATTAGAAGAAATGAAACTTTCGTTATTATAACCTGCTTGTTTTAATGCTTTGATGAACTCATGCCAATTCTGAATATCCAAAGTGTGAGCTTGAGCTATTTTCAATTTTTCAAACTGTTGCTCTCTTCTTTCTTCGCTAAACAAACCTGTATCTAAATCTTTTCCTCTCAAGATACTGTAAATGTATTGCAATCTCGCTCTTCTAAATGCCAAACCAACACTTGCTCTTAACATTTGTTCTGGTTTCGGCACAATGAGGTAATTAAATGGATTTGCGTAAGTAGTAGAAGGTAATCTAGCATCACGACAGAAGTTTTCTAAATTGGTTCTTCCTTCGTCCCAAAATACACTCATTAAGGTTAAAATGAAATCTGCTTGGTTGAGGGTCTTTCCTTCGGAATTGATTCTTACAAAAACATCTGCAACTTGCTCTTCATCTATTTCTTGAGAAAGTTCTAAAACAGAAAAGGGATAATTTTCTAAATTCTTCAGTCGCATGAATGCTTCTTGAATTTTCATCTCTAATTCTTCTGAAACCACAATATGATTTTTAAGATTTGAAACAAAATCCATTATCACTTTAAAAATATTAATGTTGGGTTGCCATAAATCTGAAATGTTTTGATAATATCTAGGATTCCTTTTTATAGCGGCATCTGGAACTTCAAATTTATTTTCTAAAGGATTGAAAGCAATTATAATTTTCGTCTTTTCGTAGTTTTCTCGAATGACTTCTTGTCCTTTTAGCACTGCATACAATGATGTTAATCTTTGCTGACCATCTACAATTAATAAATTAGCAAATTTTTGTTTTACATCTGTACCAATTCCTTTTACCCCATCAATATTGGCATTTTCCCAAAAAAGAAAATAACCAACAGGATAACCTTTGTATAAACTATCAAAAAGGTCTCGCACTTTGGTGTCTTTCCATACAAAAGGTCTCTGAATATCAGGAAGACCAATGGTTCCTAAATCTATGTTTTGAATGAGTGAATTGAGATTGTATTTTACATCTTTAAAAAGTGTTGCCATTTTATTAGTTATTATTTTTTTTTATTTGATAAAGGAATAAAGATAAGAGATGTTTCATTTACTTACTTTTACACACTTTTATGAATTACCGCCAAAATATCAGGACTGCGTGTATCTATAAGCATCATCCTTTGGCGAACTGCATTTTCTGGTTTTTGGTACCACTCATACAGTTCTTTTATCTGCTGTTCTATCGGTAAATTTTGTAAGCTTTCAAGTACGGGAGTTACAAACTGTAATACATCTAAATCTACCTCTTTCATATGTTCTTCAAAATACAGTTCGTACACCATCATATTAAGAATATCTTCTATATGCGAAGCAATACGTGTGTTGTCGGTGTGAGAAAGAATATTATTTGAATTTTGTTGATACAAGTACATTAAAAAATCTGAAAAGATTGAAAATTTTATTTGATTTTTTTGAGCTATATTTTTGATAGGAAAAATTTCTAGCTCATTAATTTTGAATTGAGGGAATATACCTCTTTGCATTTTACCAAACTTATGCACAAACCAAAACGAAATCAATTTAGAATTTAAAATAGATAAAATATATTTTGGGTTAGCGTTGAAATTGATAATATTCATCGAATTTATATCATTCAATAAAGTTTCTTCTACAAAACACGCATTAATACAATAAGGAGGTTTAGAAGGAATTTGCCTTACCAAAATTCTTTCCGCCGAAAATAAATCAAAATTATTTCTAGGCTCTGCTAAATGTTTTCCATATTTCAAATATTCTCCACTCCATTCAATTGAATATCTTTTTACATCTTTTCCTTGTAAATATTTTAAATATTCAGAATTTAAAGCTTCTTTGCTATGAAAAATTCTATTATCTTTTTCAAAATCAGATTGTTTTGGATTTCCTTTTCCTTTTTGATAAGCCTTTAATCCTGTTTTAATAAGTACAAAATCCTTCAATTGATTTGATTTATCTTCAATTTGCTCTAAAATTTCCCAAAATGTATTGTCTTTTAAACTTTCAATATTGATAATAAAATCAGGCTTATTAAGAAAATAATTAGTCTGTTCTTCTTTTATTAAAATAAAATCTTTTTCATACTCAAATAATTTAATTTTTGGATTAGATGTTTTACTTTTAGAATAGAGCACTATTGAACTATCAACACTTGCATTTTCAAATACTTTAGCATAAAAATTAACAATACTAATATTGGATTTAGATAATATTAATTCTCTTAAATCTTTGTTAGTGTTTAATGTAAGCCAATTATTAGGTATAATATAAGATAATACTCCTCTATCTTTTAAAAGTTTATCGCCTTTTTCAATAAATATAGGATATATATTAATTTGATAACTTGCTAATTTATAATTCTCATAAAAGAATTTTTTTTCTTCTTTTGTAAAACTATTTCCTCTAGCAAAAACATACGGCGGATTTCCAATCACAATATCAAAGCCGTCTTTTACACCAAACATCCACCAAGGATCAAACCAAGAGCAGCTTTTGTCTGCAAAGGGATTAAACTCACTTATTTTTTTATAAATTTCTACATCTGCTGCTGTTGCCCATTCTTTTGCGGTAGTCCACAGTTTATTTTGCAGATTTCTAAACTGCATTTCCAGATGTTTTTTGGCATCTTTGTTGGCGGTAAAATAGTCTTCTCTTATGGCTTCTATTTGGTCTGCAATTTCGTTGGTTAATCCTAAATCGCCTTTAGGTTTTCCTAATGGTATCAAGGTATTAGCACAGACAATTTTAAAAGAAAGGTTGGGTAAAGGTTGTGGTTTGGGTTCATCTACCACCAAGCTTAACCAAAAACGCAAACGGGCAATATCTACCGCACCTTCGTCTATATCTACACCATAAATACTTTCTTCTATAATGTGTTTTTTGATTTCGGCATCGCTTTTGGCTTTGGTAAAACCTTTTAGTTCTTGTAAATAGACTTGTGCATTAAAAATCTCTTGCAGCAATCCCATAGGAAATGCACCAGAACCAATGGCAGGGTCACAAATCTTGACGTGGTCTAAAGCATCTATAATTTTGTAGGCGTATTTGTCTGCATACTTTATTTCGTCTTTGCTTAATTCTTGTTGCAAAATAATATTTTCTAAAGCAGATTGTGCAATGCTATTTTCTGTGGCATCCAAATCTTCTTTTGCCAAAAGATACGCTTTCAAACTTTCTTTGCACATATAATGTACAATTTCTTTTGGGGTGTAGAAAGCGCCTTTGTCTTTGTTATCTTCTAGCAAATTTTCAAAAATATGCCCCAACATTTCAGGATCTACCGCTACAGTATGTTCATCTGGAGCATCTTCGTAAATGGTAAAGTTGTACCGATTGAAGGTATCAAAAAGCTTGTCGAAAATAGCAGAAGGTAAAGCCAATTTATCATACAGAAAATCTTGTGATTTATCAAACAATCCTCCATTAAGGTAAGGAAAGCGAAGGTCGTTGTTTTCATCTTCTGATTTTTCATTACTCAAAGTATCAAAAAACAAGGGTACTAAATAATCACTATAAAAAAGTTCTTTGTATTGAGCGTTTTTAAAAAGTTGATACAGATAATCTGGATTTCCTTTGTCCCAATTTTCATTTTTGGGAACTGCCATCCAACCTTTCTTTTGGATAAAATATAGAAATACGATACGCCCCATCATTCTTTTAAAGTAATCTCTTACGGCTTTAGAATCGCCTTTAAAGATGTCGTGAAAATCAAAATGTGGTTCGTGAACTTGGGTTTTAGTCCACTTGCTACCTTTCTTTACATAGCGGTAACCTGTAATATATTCTACAAAATCTTCATAAATTTCTTTGTAGTTTTTGAAAAATTCTTTTCCTAATTTTTCTACAGAGAAAGCATCTTCAAAATCGTCCAAAGAAAGTAAATCATAAAGGTTTCCTTTTTGCTTTTGGATGAGTTTGTCAAAGTTTTGAGCGGCAGTTAAAGCTTTTTCACCTTTACCAAAAAGATAAGTATAACGTTTGGGTGCGGTTTCTTTGTCTTCTATGGTATTGGTCTCTTTATTGTGAAATTTTCTTTTGCTGATGTAGCTGAAACGCCATTGTTCACCTTGTACAAAAACCACCATAGCACCTGCCATCTGCTTGGTGATGTCTTTTAGTAGATTTCTTAATTGTACTCTATTTCTGGCAAGGTTTACTTTTGGGGAAAGTTCTATTTCAAAAATTCCAATTTTAGTATAATCGTCAATTTCGTAAAATCCTAAACTAACACATTCTTTGCTAATGGGATTATCAGATAAAGAAATTTTACGGTCTTCTGCATTGAGTTTATTATTGGTAAACTGTGTTTGTAGAAAGTTTTTCCAGATGCTTCTATCATAAGGACTTTCTAAAATTTGTCTAATTTCTGTAACAGTCATTATTCTTCTTCTTTATTTAAAATGGTAACTAGTTGATTGAGTTTGTGAGATAATATTTTTTTATCAATGAGTTTGGTTTCATATTCGGCTATTAATGCAGGACTTGTATTGCGTGCCAATGCATATTCTACCACTTCTGTATCTTTTCCTTTGCAAAGCAAAATACCAATGCTTTGTTTTTCGTGTGGGCGTTTCACATCTCTATCCAAAGCTTCTAAATAGAAATTTAATTTGCCTAGAAATTCGGGTTCAAAGTCTTGTATCTTTAATTCAAATAATACCAAACATTGCAAGTCTCTATGGTAAAACAATAAATCTGTATAAAAATCTCTATTGCCCACTTGCAATTTATATTGATTTCCCATGTAGGTAAAACCTTTACCAATTTCGAGAATAAAATTTTTGAAATTAAGTATGATGGCTTTTTCAAAATCTTTTTCGGAGTGTCCGTCTGGTAAATCCAAAAACTCAAAAATATAAGGATCCTTCAAGAAATTTTGAGGTATATTTATAGGAGCAGATAAATTAGATATCATTTCGTTACCTAACATGGTTCTTTCAAAACTACTGCTATTTATTTCTCGCTCTAACTGTTTTACGGTTAGTTTTTCTGTTATTGTTTTTTGTAAATAAAAGAGTGTTTCCTCTGCTCTTTTTGTTTTAGAAATTAACATAAGGTGATGTGTCCAACTAATTTGTGTCATCAGTAATGACACAAATTTAACCGCTTCATTTTCTGACTTTTGTAATAGTGTCATTACTGATGACACGATTTCTTCTCCCGAATAAACTTCGTAAAATTGCTTCATTCTGTACAATCCTCTACGACTAAAACCTGTAAGATGAGGCTCTTCTAATTGAATGAAATTGGCTAATTCTTGTACGGTTTTATCACCCCAAAATCCTAGTTTTACTTTCTCTGAAACAATTTTACCCACCTTGTAATACAACAAAACCAATTCTGTATTTGCTTTTACAAATACACGGTTTTTAGCATCTTGAATTAAATGTAAAATGTTCTGAAAATCAGTTGTGTTATTATTGGTGAGATTATTCATTAATAAATGTTTCTGAAATAATTATTTTAGGTTCTATAGGTTCTACTTCTTTTTTTGTTGGTCTTTGAATTTTAGAAGTATATTTATTGGCCAATCTTACAATTTCGTTTTCTATTTTTATAGGGTCTGTTTCGTTTCTTAATTTATAAACTTCGTTGGTAAGATTAGAATAAGTGCCATTTTTAATCAATGGTAATAAATTTTCACCTGCTTTTACTGCTTCTGTAGTTTTGATAAAGCCAAGAGAAAGCCAGTTTATTAAGTCATTTAAAGCCTTATTGGTTCTTACATCTTTTTTATCTTCTGCGCCGCCTATCATTTCTGGAGTGGTAATATCACTCTCAAATTGATTCAGAATTTTATTAATTTGCTCGTAATGAAATTCAGGGATTTCTTTTATCCCAACTTCATCTTTTGACGCTTCAAAAATCTTTACTGCTTGCTCAAATGGAAGTGAATATGATTTATTTTCTTTATTCAAATAAATATTTTTATGTTCCCCATTCTTCACAAAAGCAATACTGTAAGAATTATTTTCTTTGGAATTTCTGATGCATCTTACTTTTAAAGGCATTCTTCTGATTCTACTAAAATCATCAGGATGTTTTTCTCTAAAATTTCTAATCCATTCCAGATATTGAGTTCTTAAATCTTTTTCTTCATCTTTTTCTTCAAACATTTTAAACTGTTCGATGATTTCTTCTATCGTATAAATCTTATTATCCTCACCAAATGTACTGTGGCTACTTTGAAGTTTAGCCAAAGACTTTTGACGTAGATTAATTCTCTTATCCCCATGTTCTGAAGGATAAAAATTATAGTTATAAATAAAACGTGCTTTGGTTCCAATACGATTAATACGCCCAAGTCTTTGAATAAGTTTTGTAGGATTCCACGGCGTATCATAATTCACAATAACATTGGCTCTATGCAAATTTATACCTTCTGCTAAAACATCAGTGGTTAAAATAATATCATAATCATTTCTGAAAGCACCTTCGAAATTGGCATCAAAATTTTCTCGTATCGCATCAAACATTTTATTTCGGTTGTTAGAAGTGATGCTTAAAACTCTATGCAGTGTTTCATTATTCAATCTTTCAGTCAAATAATCAAGAGTATCCGCAGATTCAGTAAAAATAACGAGTTTGCCCAATTCATTTTTTTCTTTATTAAAATATTCAGAATTTAACATTTCAAAGAAAACATTCCACTTTGGATCATTTTGATCATCAACATTTTTCCAACGCTCATTTAAAGCCGATAGATTTTCATAATCTTTTCTTAATCCTTCAATAAAGCCTGGTTTAAAATCAGATTGTTTGAATTTTTTATTCTTAGGTTTTTCATCATCAATTTTTAGAATCTCCAATTCTATTTCTTCGTCACTATAACCTTTATTTAATAAGTCTGTAATATCTAAATCTGGTGCAATAAAAACACTATCTCTCTCATACATTTCTATCATATGCAAAGTAGAAGTAGTAATTTTATTTAATGATTTTTTAAAAGCATAAAAACTACTTTCCAATCGTTTTATTAATTGTGTTTGCATGATATATGCTAACGACCGAGAAATAGTTAATGCACTTTGATATAAACCATCATTGGCTTCATCTGTTAAATAGGCAATTGCTTGATATCTGTAAAAATCAATTTTATCTTTATCAATAATGCTGTTTGCTGTGTCTAAAAAAAGTTCCGCCAATTCTGGATTTAATTCATATTCATTAGCAAATGGATCTACAACATTTGGGAATATAACTCCTTGAGAAGCTAAATCTTTAGCATAACGTTCATTTTTTAACAAATCTGTACGTGTTCTTCTAATGGTGATATCTTTTACAACTTTATCCCTTATGTCGTTAAATATCTCTTGTATGCCTTCTAAATCTAATGGCGTTTGTCCTATAAGTTGTTTGTATCTTATAATATGTGGATAAAAGAATTTCTGAAGATTTGGTTCATTAAGATTACTGTTTCTTACATCTTGAAATGTTTGCAATAAATTATAAATATCTTCTGGTCTATTATTTAGCGGAGTAGCAGAAATTAAGACCACCTTTTTTTCAAATCCTTCTATATTACCAATATTTTCTCTCCCTGATTTGCAAATGATTTGTAGATTTTGAAATTGACGACTTGCATTATTTCTAAATTTATGCGCTTCATCTACCAAAACCAAATCATATTTTTCTTTGTAAATTAAAGGATCATCTTCATTGATAATTTTATCTAGACTACCGTTGGTAATAAAATCACATTTCTCATCAATTCTAAATTCTTTGAAAGTACTCTTCCAGTTTTTTTCTAATGTTGGTGGATATACTATTAGAATTTTAGTCTTTGCACCATTATTGATGATAAACTTTTTTGCTAATAATGCCGCCATTACTGTCTTACCTGTTCCTACCACATCTGCTAAAAAGAAACCATTGTGTTTCAACAATAATTCATACCCCTGATTTACAGCATCAATTTGATAACTTAATTTCTTAAATTTCTTTAGTGGAATATCACTAATACTATCAGGATCGTACTCTATATTTTTTCCAAAAAATTCTATTAAGAACTTTACATATAATTCAAATGGTGTAGGATTTATTTCTAAATAAGTTTTTTTAATGAGTTCTGGTGCATCTACAGGTAGAATTGGCGAGCTATCTTTCCATAATTTTTCAAATTCTACATCTGCAAAATTAACATTATCAAAATCTCTTAATTCTACATTCATTTCATAATTATATTCCACTGCTTCTAATCCTAATCCTTGTGCAGTAAGATTTGACGAGCCCATTATGACTAATCCATTAGGATTGTGTTCATTAAAATTAGGCGAAAGGAAAATATAAAATTTAGAATGAAGCTTTTTTGAATTATGTGCTCTAATCTCAATTTTTTTACTAGAAATATCATTAATTAATTGAAGAATACCTTCTTCAACATCTTTTCCGTATTTTGAATTAGCAATATCTTCTTGTATAGATTCTACAAAGGCATCTCTTGCGTGTTTGGCATTTACATTTAAAAGCAAACCTTGTTTCTGTGCTAATGCAATAAATGGATCTACATTTATACCAGCTATAATTTTAACCTTTATATCTTCTGGGAAATGCTTACGTATAGCAAAATAACCAGACGCTCTAAAGTAACCTATAACAGATTTGAAATATTCAATATTCTGCATATGGCTAAATACACCTACAAATTTATTGTATAAAGTATTGGTACCTTGATTTGTAAAAAAATTAGTACTCATATTATTTACTCGAATTCAAAAGTTCTTTAATATCTATATCTAATAATTTGGAAATAACTAATAAAGTCTCCATAGATGGCTGATTTTCGTTCCTTACCCATCTGGAAACAGTTACTTCGCTTTTGCCAAGTTTCTCAGCTAACCATTTATTAGTTTTTTCTTTTTCAGCAAGAATAACTTTTAATCTATTGATTTTCACTAGTTGTTATTTAATTAACATTAATTGATAAATATACAACATTTTCTTTAATTAATTTCAAAATCAAATTTTAGATATTTTCAAATAATTTCATTTTGTTTTATTTTTTGTTTTTATGATTTTATTTTATCTTCCAAGTTTCTTAATAAACTTCAGATTATCATCTGCCAATACATTACTTCCTTCCAAAATTCTAAAAAAATGATTTTTCTTCTTTTTATCCCCAAAAACCTCCTCAAAAGCCGAAACTGGAATGTTATTTTCCTTTGAAATTTTTTCTATTATCTGAAGTATTTTATCTTTTCTTTCAGTATCGTTTAGATTTCGCAGATTCGGGATTTTTATACTTTCTTGTAGAATCGCTTTTTTAAGTATATTCTCTACTGAATCCAAATACTTTTTCTTTTCAACAGCAAAAACAGCTTCATTGGTTAAGAGAGCAGAGTTTTTGCTTTTGAAAAAGAAAACTTCTTTTTTTAGACTTTCAATTTTGGTTTTCAGTTCTGCAATTTGTTTCTCTTTGGATTCTAGTTCTGTTTTATTTTTGAGAAGTTGAATGTTATTCGTTTTGATTGCCTTTTTGTAGTTCTCAATGGTTTTACCCATTTTTATTTTCTGAAAACCTAGAAAATCGGTTTCTTTTACAATCAACTCTTCTGATTTTTTAGATTCCAACTCTTGTTGCATTTGGCTGTATCGTTCTTCCAAAATTTTCAAATCTTCTTCCTTTTTCTTGATTTTAAATTCTACCGCTTCCAATCTTGTTAATGAACCTGAAATTCCTCGTTCCATTCCCAAACATTCCGCCGCCAAATCCTGCATTTTAGAATAATGAAACGATTGGTGTTTTAAGGTTTTTCCTGTTTGCAAATCTTGCCAATCTGCAACCAAATGAGCGTGATAGTTGGGTCTCCATTCTTTTGAATCCTTATCATAATGACCTTCATCTTTATGAATGGCAATTTGAAAAACTCGGACTTTTAATTCTTCCTCCAATCTTTTTGATAGGTTGTGCAAATCTTGCATCGTGGTATTTTCTTTAATAACCACAACAGCTTCCCGAACTGGCATTGCATTTTTTTGTAATTTCCTGCCCGATTTTTCTTTGCAGTAGGCTTCTATTTTTAACAGTCGGTCTGCAATTTTTTGCTCCATCCAATATTCATTTTTATGAGTTAAATCCTTACGAATATAGTCAAATGATTTCTTTCTGAAATTATGAATTTCGGAATCAGATTTTGCCACTTTGAAATTGATTGATGTCTTCATTTTTCTTAAATTTAATGATTATTTTACCTGTATCTTTTTTACTCAGGTTACCTAAAAACCTGTATCTATTTTATACAGGTTGTACAATGACCTTGCATTATTTTTTATAGGTTAAGAAAGTTGAACCTTGTACTATTTTATACAGGTTAAAGCCTCGCAGAGCGAAGAAGAAACTTTGTTGGGAGAGCATCGACCTTCAAAGTTGCGAATGAGCTCCTAACTTTTGCATATAGTTGATAAAAATATGCACACGCATAATCAGCGATTTCTTCTGAAAGTTTGATGAGCTTGATTGATTTCGCTTTCCTCCTGTTCTTGTTTGGGGTTTAGTTCTACCTGCTGTTGTTTTTCGATTTTTGTATTGTTTCTGAAAACGAAGTATTCATTTAAATCTTTATGAAGAGCATAAATTTCAGAATGATTTTTGGCTTCGGGATATAATTTCAGAATTTCATTTTTGCAAAATTCTCCTGCTTTGTCATTGTCTAAAAATAAATGGATTTCTGAATAATTTTTTAAATATTCATTGGTTCTATTCAACAATGAAACGGAATTCATCACTAACAAATCTCCGTTAAAAAATGGTTTCATCTCCACAAAAGACAAGGCGTCTATAAATCCTTCAAAAACTACAACATTTTTATTTTTTTCCAGATTATTATTGAGATTAACGACAGATATATCTTTCTTCTGTAATGAACCTTTGTAAAATGAATTTCTAAGTTCCCAACCTCCAGAAAAATTTTCAAAACCTATAGCGTAGAGTTTCTTTTCTCCAATGGTAAAATGAATTTCTTTAACTAACGGATATACTACTTTTGAAAGTCCTCTTTGATGAAGATAGCTTTTAAGATTTTCGTTTTGAAGTTCTTTAATTTCTGTGATGTGGTAATTTAGGCTAGAACTTTTTGAATGATAATCTTTTTGCGATTGAAAAGAAGAAAAATTCTGTTTTTCCGCCCATTCTAAAACTTCTTTTACGGAAGCTTTCAGGTATTTCATCATAAAATCAATATTGTTTCCGCCAATTCCTTCGGAATGGAGATACCAAACATTATTTCTTTTATCGAGTTTAAAAGAGGCGTGGTTTTCTGTGGAAAAAGGACTCAGAAACCAAGCTTCTTTTTCATTTTGTTTTGTTGGAAGGTGTCCGAGATTTTGGAGGACTTCTTCCAACGGAATTGTATTAAATTGTTTGCAGTTCATTTTTTTTGTTTGTTTTCTATATTATTTTTAATTCCTCTTACCTAATTACCTTTTCATTGATTAACAATATCTTAAAGCATTTTTTTTCAATTACCTGTTTTTACCTACTTACCATAAATTTTTAATTAAGGTAACTTTAGGTAACTATTTTTAAAATTTAATTACCTTAATAAATAATTGATTGATAATTGTTAAAATCCTTTAAGGTAACTTGGTAACTTTGGTAAGTAGGTTTTACTCTGTTTTTCTTTTGATGAGATATCCGTACACTTGAAGTTTGGGATGTTTTATCCTTTGATATTTTAAACTGGTAAGTGCTTTTCCGATTTTTACATTATTCAATCGCAATCCTAAAGCGTTGTTCATCGCCAACATAATATCGGTTGCCGTGAGAAATTCTTCCATTTTTTCCGATTTTTCAAAATGTGCAGAAATGAGTTCTTGCTCCATAGAAACTTGTGCATATTTCTCGTTTCTTTTTTCGTTTTCGGTGATATCTGTTGCGGTTAATTCGGGATTGTAATTTTTCCTTTCAAAAGCATTGTGGTATGCTTGAGCCCAGACTTTATCCATATCAATTTCTTTGGAATATTCAAAATCAAAAGAATACACCTCAAAAATCAACCATCTAATACTTCCTGTTTCATCGGTCAGAAAATCAGTACGATTGGTAGAACCTACAAATGAGCAAATCCTCTCTAAAAATTCAGCTTTTCGCGCATAAGGCAACCGAATATTGGCACTGCTTTTTGAAATGAAAGATTTCAAAGTATTAACATCGGATTTAGATAAAACCGCCAATTCATCAAGGTTACAAATCAAATTTTTACAAATGGAAATAATGCCATCTTTGTCGATGGAGATATTTTCGGTGTAATAATTCTCTAATTTTGGAGGAATTAAAAATCGTAAAAATGAGGATTTCCCTGAATTTTGATGTGATGCTAAAACCAATGACTGTTTATTGACATAACCTCTATTTAATGAACATAATACCGCTCTTGTTAGCCATTTTTCAAAATGATAACAAAATGCTTCATCATCATTGGTTTTAAGATATTGAGAGAGTTTCTTGATGTAATCTATACCATCCCAAGTTTCTAAATTTTCAAAATACTCACGAATTGGATTGTATTGCTGAATCATATGGCTTCTAACCAAAATTTCCAACTTATTCATATTAATTTCAATTCCAGACTGCGCCAACTCAATCAATAAAGAATTGATGTTGAGAACAGTCCAAGTTCCAGTCTGCTCTTTCAACTGAATTTCCAACTCCAAAGCAATGGTATTAAAACGAATGTTGTATTTTTCGTCCAAATATTTCATCGCTCGGTCGTAAATCGTTTTGGAAGGTGTATCAGATTGATACAAGAATTTTTCTTCATTCATAACCTTATCTATTTCGGTTATGATATTTCAGAGCTTCGGATTCTATTTCTAGTAAGGTTTTCTTTTTACCTTTAGAAATCCATTCCAAAAGTTCATCTTCAAAAAAATAGAGTTTTTTACCGTTTTTGTAACACGGAATTTTTCTTTGCCTTACAAGAGTATAAATTGTAGGTTTGGCTTTTCCTATGATTTTACATACATCTTCAATTCCAATAGGAATGCGTTTTTCTTTCGGTTCAGAAATTTTCGCATTCTGAACCATAGATTTAATTTCGGCAATTTCGTTCGTTAAGTGAGCAACTGCTTTTGGCAGGTTTTCAAAAGAAATTTCATTTACGTCCATAATGATCGTTTTTGATTGTTATGGTGCAAAGGAAAAAAGTGATTTCTTTGTGATGTAGTGTTTTTACGGTATTACTACAAAATCACCAATTGTTGGTTATTGATTTTAGTTATTTTCACAGAATTTGCTAAGGTTGTGTTCTAATTTAATTTTTCCTTTCTCGGGAGCAGTTTTCAAATGACTTTTTATACTCGGGATTTCTACTCCTTTCATATCGGTAGAAAAAACTAATTTTATAAATTCTGCTGCTTCATCTTGAATTCTATTATTGAAATGGTTATAAATATTCCATCCAAAATGTTCTAAATCCTGTGTCGCTAAATTATTAGTTTCGACTGGTTTTAAATCTTGAAAATTTTCTGCTTGTGCATATATTATAATATTGCCATAAAGCTCTTCTAAATCTTCATCGGACATATAAAGAGCAAATTGTTTTTGGGTGTATTCAATAGCAATTTTAATTTTGTTTTGCTTTTCGATATTCTTTAAAATTTCCTGTTCTGCTCTTATTTTTTCTAAATTCTCATTCGGCGAAATTTGTTTTTCGGAAATTTTAGAAGTCTTCTTTTTTTGAAAAATTTTAAAACCCAATTCAATCAGTTCATTAAAAAACAAGCCGAAAATAGCATAGATTGAAATACCAAATCCAGTGAAAATGACAAAAACAACGTTGACTGTAAATTCATCTGCACCTTTATTGATGAAATAAATTCTTCCTAAAATCCCGATTAAAAGACAAGCTATTAAAACTGGAAGATACTTTACAATATTTTCATAATGCTTAACTTTCATTTTCTACTTTTTAAAATTCAATTTTATCGCTTCCGCCGCTCTATTTTTCTTTTCATCAATCACTTTTGCATAAACTTGTGTAGTCTTCACATTCGTATGACCAAGCATTTTGCTTACTGTATAAATATCAGTGCCACTCGAAAGTTGCAAAGTGGCAAAAGTATGTCTGAAACAATGAAATGTTATGTTTTTATTGATTCCTGCTTTTGCAACCCAAGTTTTTAACGGACGATTAATCCAAGCAGGATTGGTTAAATTTTCAAAAACCAAATCATTTGGCGATTTTGGTTCTCCGCAAATTTCTAAAGCCTGTTGAGAAATCGGCATATATTCTACACCTTTTGTCTTTTTTTGAGTGAAATTAATTCTTGGTTGATTGTTATCTAAACTTATTTCATTCCACTTCAGTTTTTGAATATCAGAATGTCGCAAACCTGTTAATGCCGAAAAAAGCGCCGCTCGTTTCAATACATCATTTTCACAAGGAGTTGCAACCAAAGTATTCAGTTCTTCAATTGTCAAATATTCTCTTCTTGATTCTTCACTTGGAATTGATTTTATTTTGGCAGCAATATCTGTCGTAAAATAACCATCAATGAAGGCTTGTTTCAACGCAGCTTTAAAAACAGAAAAATAAGTTGATGCACTATTTTGAGATAATTTCCCTTTTTTATTTCCACCACGAGGTGCACTTAAAAGAAAGGTTTTAAAATTCTCACAAAATTTAATATCAATTTTAGAAAAAGGGATTTCAGAACCTTCATAAGAGATTAAAAAGTCAATTGCTCTTTCCCAATTTATCTTAATTGATTCAGAATTATTTTTGTGTCGTCTTTTGATTAATGCTTCGAAATATTTAACAAAATTTTCCTGTGATTTTTCTTTTTGTTCTGCCTGAATTTGGTCGAGCTCATTATAAAGCTCAATATTGTCGTATTCTCTTTGTCTTAATTTTCTTAACGAATCTGCATAAAACATTGTTTCTCTATCGTTTTCACTTTTGCAAATAATAATTCCGTTGTCATCTCTTTTAGGCTTGTATGAAATTGAATATTCTGTAGTTTTCGCTGGTCTTTTTTTATCAAAATCTACAGTTGTTACACTTCGGTTGAGATACTCACGAATTCTTTGAGGAGTTTTCTTTCCCGAAATCATTATAGGATAGCTCTCCAAATAGATGTACCATTCTTTTCGGTTTTCTGCTTTTCTTAACCTTACGGTGACTTTAGTTTTTAAAAGTTCTTTCATTGTCCTGCGAAGATTTTGTCAATAAGATTTTTTGGTGCATACACAAAACTACCTACTTTTTTAGTTGGTATTTTGTTTTTCTTAATTACAAGATAAATAGTACTTGGATCTGCACGGAATTTTGTACTTATCTCTGAAATCGTGTAGCAATTGCCTATTTCAAAGTTTGGTTTTTCTTCTTTTTTCTTTTCAATAGGCATTTCTATTGTAGAAAATAAGTTCTCTAAATCTGCTCGTTTTACTCGAGTTAATCTTATCCCAAGATTAGCACCACCAATCAATCCTTTTTTTATCATTCTATGAATGGTATCTTTTGAAATTCCAAACATTACAGTTGCTTCAGAAACAGAAATAAATTCTCGAGTTTGAACTTCCGCAATTTTATTAGAATATTTTTGTAACAGATTTTCTTTTTCTTTTTGTTGCTTTTCTAATTTCGTGCGTTCCTTTCCTGCTTTATTCGCACAAGAAACACCACAAAAACGTGTCGTAACTGTCTTTGCTTCAAAAGGTTTGGAGCAGTGCTCACAAACTCTAGGTATTTTTAATTTACTAAATCCCATCCTGAAATAACATCGGGTACATTGTCTCTTTTTTATGTATTTTTTAATTATTTTAGCGCATAAGGCGCACATTACATCCAAATAACGCGCGGTACAAATATGGTACGAAAATATGACAAAAAACGATTAAAAACAAGCATTTTTCAAAAATTGTTAAAAATAAAAATCGCCGTAAATATTACATTTACAGCGATTTACTCATTAATTTTAATTGATTTTTATCAGTCCTTACTTGACTTCTTCGAAGTCAGCATCTTGAACATTATCACCAGCATTCGCGTGGGCTTGTTCGGCTCCAGGCTGTGCTTGTTGTCCTTGTGCATACATTTCTTCAGAAGCAGCCATCCAAGCAGCATCTAGAGCTTCAGTCTTGGTTTTAATTCCTTCTAAATCTTTTGCTTCGAAAACGGTTTTCAATTCAGCAACAGCCGTTTCGATTGTCGATTTTTTATCAGCAGAAAGTTTATCACCAAATTCTTTCAATTGCTTTTCAGTTTGGAAGATCAGTCCATCTGCTTTATTCAACAAATCTGCTTCTTCTTTTCTTTTCTCATCGGCTGCCGCATTTTCTTGTGCTTCTTTCTTCATTCTTTCGATTTCTGCATCTGAAAGTCCGGAAGAAGCTTGGATTTTGATGGATTGCTCTTTACCGGTTCCTTTATCTTTCGCAGAAACGCTTAGGATACCATTGGCATCAATATCGAAAGTTACTTCAATTTGAGGAACGCCTCTTGGTGCTGGTGGGATATCGGTAAGGTCGAATTTACCAATTTCTTTGTTATCGTTAAACATTGGTCTTTCTCCTTGCCCAACGCGGATGCTTACTGCGGGTTGGTTGTCGGATGCCGTAGAGAAAACTTCAGATTTTCTTGTAGGAATAGTGGTGTTGGCATCAATCAATTTAGTGAAGACAGATCCCATAGTTTCGATCCCTAAAGAAAGTGGCGTTACATCTAATAGCAATACATCTTTCACATCACCGGTTAATACACCTCCTTGGATGGCAGCACCTATAGCCACAACTTCATCCGGATTCACTCCTTTGGAAGGTTTTTTACCGAAGAATTTTTCTACTTCTTCTTGGATGATTGGGATACGGGTAGAACCTCCCACTAAGATTACCTCATCAATATCAGAAGTTGACAAGCCTGCATCTTGTAATGCTTTTTTGCAAGGCTCCATGGATCTTCTTACCAAATCCGCTGACAATTGTTCGAATTTCGCTTTGGTTAAAGTTTTCACCAAGTGTTTCGGTCCTGTTGCGGTAGCTGTGATGTATGGTAAGTTAATTTCTGTTTGTGCAGAAGACGACAATTCGATTTTCGCTTTTTCAGCGGCTTCTTTCAATCTTTGCAAGGCAATTGCGTCAGATTTTAAATCTACACCTTCTTCCGCTTTAAATTCATCTGCCATCCAGTTGATGATTACATCATCAAAGTCATCCCCACCAAGGTGCGTATCTCCATTGGTTGAAAGAACTTCGAAAACACCATCACCCAAATCAAGGATAGAGATATCAAAAGTACCACCACCTAAGTCGTAAACGGCAATTTTTTGATCTTTATGATTTTTATCCATACCATACGCCAAAGCTGCCGCTGTAGGTTCGTTGATGATTCTTTCTACTTTTAATCCAGCGATTTCCCCAGCTTCTTTAGTGGCTTGTCTTTGGGCATCGTTAAAGTAAGCAGGCACAGTAATCACTGCTCTGGTTACTTCTTGTCCAAGATAATCTTCAGCCGTTTTCTTCATTTTTTGAAGAATCATTGCAGAGATTTCTTGTGGGGTATATTCTCTCCCGTCAATCTTTACTTTAACGGTATCATTTGGGCCAGAAACCACTTCGTAAGGAACTCTAGAAACTTCTTTTCCATCATCTTTAAAGTGCGTCCCGATAAATCTTTTAATAGAATATACCGTATTTTTCGGATTGGTTACCGCTTGTCTTTTCGCAGGATCTCCCACTTTTCTTTCTCCATCTTGGGTAAATCCAACAATAGACGGAGTGGTTCTTTTACCTTCAGCATTAGGGATTACCACTGGGTCTTTCCCTTCCATTACAGATACACAAGAGTTGGTTGTACCTAAGTCAATTCCGATTATTTTACTCATAATATTGTTATTGTTATTTTTAATTATTGATGTTTGGTTTTTCTCCAATTTTATACCAACTCTAACTATGTGACAAAATGACATATTTATCATTATTAAAGCTAATCACACCCCAAAGATGATTCTAAATGAAATAGGTAATACTCTATAAAATAAAAACCGTATTTCTTATTTTTCTATATTTGCATTTATGGAATACAATACACAAAAAAGACAACTCCAAATGCCGGAGTATGGCAGAATCATTCAACAACTGGTGGACCGATGTAAAGAGCTCCCTACTAAAGAAGAACGAAATGAGATGAGTGCCGCAATAGTCGATTTTATGGGACAAAGAAATCCTCAACTTCGCGATGAGGAAAACTATAAACACAAACTTTGGGATCATCTTTTTATTTTATCCAATTATGATTTGGATGTAGATGCTCCCTACCCTTTTCCAACTCTTGAGCAATTGTCACAAAAACCAGAAAAAATGTCGTATCCTAAACTCCAAGGCGACTATAAATTTTATGGTAAAAGTATTCTTCAGTTAATTGAAAAAGCAATTGAACTACCCAACGGGGACGAAAAGGATGCATTGATTGGCGTTATTGCCAATAACATGAAAAAATCTTATAATGTGTACAACAAAGAACATGTTTCTGATGATGTCATCTTTAGACATCTGAAAGACTTATCCGAAAACCGATTGGATTTAACGGGCATCGACTCCTTGGAAAAAAGTAAAATCTACTACACCAACAAATCCAACAAAAACAATAACCACAAAGGCAACAACAACAAGAAAAGACATTTTAACCAAAAAAATAAACGCTAATGACTGGGGCATTCCAAATAAGAGGGGGCAAACAATTGCATGGTGAAATAACCCCACAAGGTGCAAAAAATGAAGCTTTACAAATTCTTTGCGCTGTATTGTTGACCGATGAAGAGATAAGAATAAAAAATATCCCCGACATACACGATGTAAACAGACTTATTGAAATATTGGGTGATTTTGGTGTTAAAACAACCAAAAATTCTCATGGCGATTACACCTTTAAAGCCGACAAAGTAAACTTCGACTACATACGATCCAAAGAATTTAAAAAAGATGGTGCCAAACTAAGAGGTTCCATTATGCTTTTAGGACCTATGTTGGCCAGATTTGGTGAAGCTTATATGCCAACTCCTGGGGGCGACAAAATCGGAAGACGCCGACTGGACACCCATTTCCAAGGCTTCGTAGAATTGGGAGCTGAATTTTCTTATGATGAAGATGAAGCCTTCTACAGCTTGAAAGCCAATGAACTCAGAGGAAAATTCATCCTTTTAGAAGAAGCTTCTGTTACTGGAACCGCCAATGTACTCATGGCAGCTGTTTTGGCAAAAGGTAAAACCAGAATATACAATGCTGCCTGCGAACCCTATTTGCAACAATTATGTAAAATGCTCAATAGAATGGGCGCCAATATCTCTGGTATAGGATCTAATCTATTAACCATCGAGGGCGTTACACACCTACATGGCACCGAGCACACCATGCTTCCGGATATGGTAGAAATAGGTTCTTGGATTGGCCTAGCTGCCATGACAAAATCCGAAATAACCATTAAAAATGTAAATTGGAACCAACTGGGAGTCATCCCCAATACTTTCAGAAAGCTTGGAATACAATTGGAGCAAAGCAATGACGATATCTTTATCCCGGCGCAAGAAAATTACAAAATTCAAAAATTTATCGATGGCTCTATCCTTACCGTATCCGATGCTCCTTGGCCTGGCTTTACCCCGGATTTGTTATCCATTGTCCTAGTAGTGGCCACCCAAGCCAAAGGAACAGTACTCATCCACCAAAAAATGTTCGAATCTCGTTTATTCTTCGTGGACAAACTCATCGATATGGGAGCGCAGATTATCTTATGCGACCCACACAGAGCAACCGTGGTAGGACTCAATCACGAATTTCCGCTAAGAGGAACCACCATGACTTCTCCCGATATTCGTGCCGGTAACGCTTTGCTTATTGCTGCTCTTTCTGCCGAAGGAAAATCCATCATCCACAATATTGAACAAATTGACCGTGGATACGAAAACATTGATGGTCGATTGAAAGCTTTGGGTGCTGATATCGAAAGAATCTAACACTTCTTTTTCTGCATCCCACTAATTACTCCTAACCTATTTGTATGAATTTCATTAAAAATAATTTAGCCAATGCCTTTACCCTAGGCAATCTGTTCTCGGGTTCCATCGGTGCAATACAACTAATCTATGGAAATTACCAAATTACTGCTTGGTGTATTGTCATTTCTTTGGTTTTGGATTTCTTCGACGGCTTTATTGCTCGTGCTTTAAAAGCCAACTCCAATTTAGGCGTTCAACTGGACTCTTTGGCAGATATGGTAAGTTTCGGTTTTTTACCCGGACTGGCCATGTACAAAATGCTAGAACCCTATGGTAATTTACTCTACGGTATTGAACTTCCTTTCGAAATTAAGTATCTAGGGCTTTTTATTACTCTTTTTTCGTGCCTTCGACTGGCTATTTTTAATTTAGATGAAGAACAAAAATATTATTTCAAAGGATTGAATACTCCTAGCAATACCATTATGATTTTTGGTTTGTACTGGATACAACCCGACATAAAGTTATCCGAAGATGTACTTACCCATGTTAATATTTCGTCTGTACTCCTAGTGCTTATAACTTTTCTTAGCTCTTGGTTGCTTATCGCTCCTATTAAGATGATTGCCATGAAATTCAAATCCATGAAACTACAAGACAATTATCCAAAAATAGCTTTATTGACGGGGTCAATACTAATCTTACTCTTATTTAAGACCATTGGGATTCCTTTGGTAATCGTTTATTACATCATCATATCACTTGTTTTTCAAAAACAACTCAACTAATTTATTACTTACATGAATTTAAAACTTCATAAACCTCTTTGTGTTTTCGATTTAGAAACTACCGGAACCCAAGTGGGCAAAGATAAAATTGTAGAAATATGCATCTTAAAGGTGAATCCGGATGCCTCCAGAGAAAGCAAAACTTGGTTGGTAAATCCAGAAATGCCCATTCCAGCTGAAGCCTCTGCTGTACATGGCATCTACGATACCGATGTAGCCCAAGCACCTACATTTAAAGAAATTGCGCCTAAAATACTGGAACTCATCAATGGAAGCGATTTGGCTGGTTTTAATTCCAATCGTTTTGATGTGCCTCTTTTGGCAGAGGAATTATTGCGTGCTGGTTTGGATTTCGATTTATCTAAATTTCGTTTGGTGGATGCACAAACCATCTATCATAAAAAAGAACCCCGTAATCTTGGAGCTGCATACCAATATTATTGTGGAAAAGAATTGTTGAATGCCCATTCCGCAGAAGCCGATGTATTGGCCACCTTTGAGGTTTTGGATGCACAAGTAGGAAAATACGACGATTTGCCTAAGGATATCGCCGGACTTAGCGACTACTCTTACCACAATAAATTTGCAGATTTGGCGGGAATGATTCATTTTAATGATAAAAATGAAGAAATTTTTGCCTTCGGAAAATACAAAGGCCAAGTCGTTAAAGATGTTTTCCAGAAAGATTTAGGTTATTATGGCTGGATACAAAATGCCGACTTTCCTTTATACACCAAAAAAGTATTCACAGCAATACAATTAAGAGCGAAATTTTAAAATTAGACCATGAAAATTATTTGTATTGGGAGAAACTATGCCGAACATGCCCAAGAATTAGGGAACGAAGTACCTAAAGAACCCGTTATTTTTATGAAACCAGATACGGCAGTTCTTAAAGGAAATGACTTTTATATTCCTGAATTTTCCGAAGACATCCATTATGAATTAGAAGTAGTAATCAAAATTTCTAAAGGTGGAAAGTATATTTTAAAAGAAAATGCACATAAACATTTTGAGGAAATTGCCTTGGGAATAGATTTTACTGCCAGAGACCTGCAACAATCGCTTAAATCCAAAGGATTGCCTTGGGAATTAGCCAAAGGATTTGATGGCTCGGCTGCCCTATCTGCCTTTTATCCAAAAAATCAGTTTAACCTCAACGAGCTTGAATTTGAATTGAAAAAAAATAAAGAAACCGTACAGCTTGGCAACACCCAACAAATGATATTTTCTCCAGAAGATATTATTGCTTTTGTATCCCAATATTTCACATTAAGAGTGGGCGACCTTATCTTTACAGGAACACCAAAAGGCGTTGGAAGTGTAAAAGATGGCGACTTATTAGATGGGTATTTACAAGGCAATAAAATTTTGGATCTCCGAATTATGTAATTTGAAAATACAGGATAATTTATTCTTTTTTATACGATAAAATTTGTGTAACTTTATCCTAGAATAAAAATCTGATATCATGATGAATATTATTGTACCTGTAGATTTTGGAGAATCTTCTGATAAGTTAATTGAAGGTGCTGTTCGATTTGCAAAAGCCATCAATGGAAAAATTTGTTTAATCCATGTTGCACCATCCGACATTGGTTTTGCGATTGGCGATATGGGATTTCAGTATTTTCCAGAAGTGGAACAAAACGAAATAAAAGAAGAATTATTGCAACTCAATAATTTAGAACAAAGAATTATTGCCATGGATGTAGATTGCGAACATCTACTAAAACAAGGGATTGCAGGAGATATTATTTTGGATTATGCCAAAGACAAAAATGCTGAATACATCATTGTTGGCTCACATGGAAGAAGTGGCATTTATGATGTTTTTGTAGGGAGTTTAACCAAAGAAATTACCCGTCGATCCCACATTCCTGTAGTCGTAATTCCGGTGCATTAATCGTCTGTTTTTTTTTTACAATATTAATGGAAATAAATATAATTCATTCATTATCCTTTGAACTTCAAAAATTAAGGTAAGATTACTTTAACATTAACAAAGAAAAGCCCTTTCATAATAGTATTGAAAGGGCTTTTCATATATAAAATTACTTATTTTACTTCTTCTCAGCGCAAGCTTTAACAAAAGCAACAAATAAAGGATGTGGTGTTTCTACCGTACTCTTATATTCCGGGTGATACTGAACACCAACATAAAAAGGATGATCTTTCAACTCTACGGTTTCCACTAGTTTGGTGTCCGGATTAAATCCTGAAGGCATCAAACCATTTTTCTCAAACTCAGTTTGATATTCCGAATTGAACTCGTAGCGATGTCTATGTCTTTCAGAAATATTTTTGCTTCCATAGATTTCATACAATTTAGTATTCGGTTTCAAAGTACATTTCCAAGCACCAAGACGCATGGTTCCTCCTTTTTCTTCCACATTTTTTTGATCTTCCATTAAAGAAATCACCGGATCTGGCGTTGTGGTATCAAACTCAACCGAATTGGCTTTGCTTAAATTCAGTACATTTCTTGCAAACTCTATGGTCATAATTTGCATTCCTAAACATATTCCCAGCAAAGGAATTTTATTTTCTCTGGCAAACTGTGCCGAAAGAATTTTCCCCTCTATTCCTCTATCACCAAAACCAGGCGCTATAAGCATACCATCGACACCTGCAAAAGTTTCGGCTACATTATCGGCGGTAATTTCGCCACTGTACACCCAACGCACTTTCACTTCAGTTTCTTGATCGGCACCGGCATGTATAAACGCTTCGGCTATGGATTTATAAGAATCTTGAAGGCTGACATATTTCCCCACCAAGGCAATTTCCACTGTTCTTTTTGGATTTTTATGTCTTTTCAAGAAATTTTTCCAATCTTTTAGATCGCTTTCTTTTTCAGATTTTAAATTCAATTCTTTTAAAACTACCTCGTCAAAGTTTTGTTTTTGAAGGTAAGTAGGTACTTCGTAAATGGTATCTAAATCAATACTTTCAATTACATTGTCCACCGGAACATTACAGAATTGTGCTAATTTGGCTTTAATATCTTTGGCAATTTTGTGTTCGGTTCTACAAACCAAGACATCAGCTTGTATGCCACTTTCCATCAACTGACGAACCGAGTGCTGAGACGGTTTGGTTTTTAGCTCACCACTGGCTGCCAAATACGGCAATAAGGTAAGATGAATAACCATAGAATTGTTTTCTCCCAATTCCCATTTCAACTGTCGCACACTTTCTATATACGGCAACGATTCTATATCGCCCACTGTACCCCCAATTTCGGTAATGATGATGTCGTAATTCTGTTTGCTGAGAAGTTTTATTCTTCTTTTAATTTCGTTGGTAATATGAGGGATCACCTGCACGGTTTTTCCAAGGAAATCTCCTTTTCTTTCTTTCTCAATAACCGTTTGATATATTCTTCCAGTAGTTACATTGTTGTTTTGGGAAGTTGGAGCGTCCAAAAATCGTTCGTAATGCCCTAAATCCAAGTCGGTTTCCGCACCGTCTTCAGTAACATAACATTCGCCATGTTCATAAGGATTTAAAGTTCCAGGATCGATGTTTATATAAGGATCTAGCTTCTGTATGGTTACGCTAAAGCCTCTGGATTTTAGGAGTAATCCCAACGAAGCTGAAACGATTCCTTTGCCTAAAGATGAAGTAACACCTCCGGTTACAAAGATGTATTTCGTGTTCTTTTTACTCATTAGATTTTGGTTTGGGCAAAGTTATGAGATTTTAAGATATGTCGCAAATAAAATAAAGATTCATGTTTTGTATCTAAAATAAGAAGCGACAAATCAGTGTTTTCTATCGCAAAATTTCTAAGTTTGCACCATCAAAAGGCAGAAATAAATCCGAAACAAAATGGAAACCATCACAGCACCCATCATAGAAAAAAAACTTTTAGAGTCTTTGAAAGCAAAAACTTTAGAAGAAAAACAAGTCATTGTCCACTGTCTTTTCCCGGCCACTCCATTTTGGGGCAATTTAATCAGAATTTGGCCTACCACGATATTAGAAGATCCACTTTTGGGGCATGAATGCACCCTTATCCATGCGGAAAACATCAGTTATTTTCCCCATTGGACAGAAGTTCCCCCAATGAAGGACTTTTGGTTTACCCTTGTGTTTACCGGTTTACCAAAAGATTGCAAACAGTTTAACTTAAAGGAAGTAATCCCTGAAGACGGCGGTTTCTTTGTTCCCAACATCCAGAGAAATGCAACCGACATATACCGGGTGAAAATATAAGGCTAAAACTTGAAATTAATTTTCAAAAATCTGTTGTACAATCTCTAAAGATTGTGGCGTTCTAAAATCCGGTAAATGGAAATGTAAAAATACCAAAACCGAGTTCAAGAATTTTTTCCTGAATTGTGTCGGTATCTGAATGGAATAAGGTTTTTCAGCTTTAATCAAGTTTTTCCATAAATCAGAAATAGATTCATCAAACAATACATGGCTTGTCTCATTGGAAAACAAACCCGTTTCTGGGTTCAAATACAAACCTTGACTTTCTAAAGGACTGAATCCCAGCCATTGTATCGTTCGGAAAAGAAAAACCAAATGACTGCTGTAGTTTTTATGCTCTAACTCGTTTAAGAAATACAATATTTCTGCGTAATAATCATCTGATTTCTCTTCATTTCTTAGTTGTTGATTAAGAAAATCGGCAATAAAAAACACGATACTGCTCGACTTCACATCACCATACAAATCCGGATTTTCCACCAAATCTATTTGGCTCACCCTTTGCATTTGTCCGGCTTTACAAGGTTTGGCATAGGAAAAACACAACTCGTTTAGTGGTAAAAGATATGCTTTCTTTTTACTTCTGGGTGCATAAATTCCTTTTACAAAAAAAGATTGAAATCCTTTTTCTTGTGTATAACAATGCAATACGGCGTCGGACTCGCCATATTTTAAAAAAGACAATAAAAAGCCGGTTTGGGATTGCATCCTTTACATAAAAACAATAGAAAATGGACGGTATTGCCCATTTTCTATATTTTAATTTTAATTATTTAATTGACTACGGCAATTTTTGTCGTTGCCTTATCGGTTCCATCTTCATTGGTTAGGAGTACAAAATAAACTCCAGAAGCCACCCTACTACCACGCTGATTGTTGAGATCCCATTCGTAAAAACCTCCTCTGGCAATGGCTTGGTGAACTAAATTGCCTGCAGCATCGGTAATTCGAATATTGGTTTTCATGGCCAAACCTCGGAAGGTAACATTCCCTTTGTATTGGGCATAAACTACAGGATTTGGATAGACCAATACATTCCCAAAGTTGGAATTAACATCTATGGCATCCCCTTGGTAGGTAACAATTCCGTCTTGGGTTACAAAATACACTTTTCCTGTTGTATTGTCCACCTTTATATCGGTGACAGAATTGGTAGGCAATGGTGAATTTTCTTTGGTAAAATGTTTCAAGGTCTGTTCTCCGTTGGCGCTTAGATAGTACACTCCCCCACCATCAACAGAAACCCACTTGTGATTTCCGCTATCCACTTCTATTTGCAAAATTGTATTATTTCTAAAAGCTTCCTCCGGAATTCCATTTTGCATAATGACAATCGGACTGGTTTGAATTCCAGTATCGCCAATGGCAGCAGTAGGATTTGCAAGTATTCTAAGCCCTTCTCTGGTTCCTATCCACATATCACCATCATTGTCTAAGGCAGCAGAAACAGTACCATTGACGGGTAAATTATTTTCCATTTTTAAGATAGAAGTCGTACCTGCAATACCTGGATTGTTTCCGTATTTATTGATGAGCAAACCACCATCAGAAAAATATGGGCAAGGGAGATATAAATATCCATCTTTGGCTATAGGTTTCAGGGCACCACCTGTTTTTAATAAAGGAACTAAAGTAAAATCATCGGTTCCGGTAGTATAGTAATAATATCCTACAGTAGCCGGAGAATTCTCTATGGTAGAGACAGATACGAACATTTTATTATTCTCATCAAAGGCTATACCTGCCGGTCGGTTGTAGTATTGATTCGAGTCTGTTCCTTTGTATTGTTTTTGGAATTCGTTGTTTTCCATTTTGTAAATACCTTTATCTCCGGCTGCAAAGGTATAATTGGTAAAAAATACTTGCGACGGGTTTTGTGGATTCGCCATTACATCTAGGATATTAAACATCTTGGTATTTCCCACAAAATATTCAGGATAGATCCACTGGCTTCCATTAAAATGATAATAGCCCAATTTACGATCAATGGCACCCGCATAAGAAGACAATCCACCAGAAGCCACCCAAATTTGATTTCCCAACAAAGATATTTTATAAGAGGTATTGTTGTAGGGACCATCGGGTTTATAGGTCATTTTTGCTTCGTCTTTAATTCCGGAAATCGGTGTTCCTCCATAAACTTTACCACCAATAATGTTCGCTGTAGTACAATTCTCTCCAAAATCTGGTGTACTTTGGTATTGTCCCGTATTACTAAAGACATACACCCTTTGTTTGTCCGTAACGACAATATTTTGTGCTGTGGCGACAACATCTTTAACTTCTATAAAATTTTGCGCTATGGGAGAGAATACACCACCAGATTCAAAATAAACCGTTGTAGGAGTAGCTACTACTGCATAAGCATCGGAATCGGCTTGGGTAAAATCTCCATTAATCATGGTTGTCCAAGTGTTATACACTGGAAAAGTAACATTGATGTCATGAGATTTCATTCCAGAAGTGGTGGCAACAAAAACTTTATTCTCACTAATTGATGCCTCTTTGGCTGCTTCGAAAACACTATTGTTTACAAAAAATGCCGACTGTGCAAATTCTTTTTTATCTAATTTAAAAAGGGATACTCCATAGTTTACCGATATTACTGCCAAATTACCGGAAATATTGATATGGTTTATTCTTTTATTCCCTGTAAAACCTGTGGCAATAGGGATATCGACCACATAAGTAATTCCTTCTGGACTAATAACATCCATTGATCCATTGGCATACCCCACAAGTCCTATTTTGGTGGTTGGGTTATAATCGAAGGCGGTAATTTTTACTTCGTGCAAACCATTGGCTTTGGATAGTTTAGAAATCTCCCCAGAACCAGTATTGTAATAAAAAATACCATTTTCTGTAGCCGCAATTAGGGTTCCATTATCTTCTTTAATCGCCAAGATATTGTTGTACGAAAATAAATCGTTCCATTTTTTGGAAGAAATTTTCTGAGCCGAAAACTGAAGTATTCCTGCTAAGACTGCAATGAGAAAAAAAGACTTTTTCATACGGTTTATACTGTAATTTGGTCGTTAATGGGTAAATTATTCCACGCAACTTGCTGTATGGATTTTTGAGCATCAAAATAAAAATCAATCCGACCCAACAACAATCCAGCCCAACCAACCTGGTTCACCAAAACAGATTTTCCTTTTCTGTTGCTGAAGCTTTGAGGTTCTTTAAGAAAAGTATGGGTATGACCACCTAAAATAAGGTCGATATTATCAGTTTTTTGAGCCAATATTTTGTCGGAAATCTTATCGGGTTCTCCCTTATAGTCATAGCCAATATGCGAAAGACAAATAACCAAATCGCATTTCTTTTCATTTCTAAGAAAATCGGCATAGTGTTGTGCTATCTCCACAGGATCAAGATACACAGTCTCGGCATAGTTTTTTTTACCAACCAAACTTTCTAGCTGTATTCCTACGCCAAAAATCCCTACTTTAATTCCGTTTTTATTAAAGATGGCATAAGGTTTTGTCTTGCCCTCCAAAAGGGTATTCTTAAAATCGTAATTGGAGCAAATAAACGGAAATTTTGCATTGGGAAGTACTTTGTCAAACCCTTCCAAACCATTATCGAAATCGTGATTTCCCATGGTAGAAGCATCATATTGCATCATGGACATCAACTTGAATTCCAACTCGCCCCCATAAAAATTAAAATAAGGAGTTCCTTGGAAAATATCACCACTATCCAAGAGCAAAACATTATTTTCCTGGCTTCGGATTTGCTGTATCAGACTGGCTCTGCGGGCAAAACCACCCTGATTGGGATTTCGGGTATAAGAAGCATCAAAAGGTTCTATCCGGCTGTGTTGGTCGTTGGTATGCAAAATGGTCAGTTTTTGAGGACCCAACTTTGGAGATGCCAAAACAGATTGAGCCATTAAACCATTCGGTAAAAGTGAAGTAGCAAGGCTTGCACCTCCTAATAATTGTAAAAAATCTTTTCTTTTCATGGCTTAGGGATTAAATTGTAAACGAACATCATTAGGAGCTATTACTTCGGGATTGGCTTTAAATTTTTCCAAATACAAATCTCTAAGTTTTATCCCCGTACTCATCATTTTACCTTTGGCAAAGAAAGCCATATCATCGCCTCCCAACGCTAAGTAGTCCGATGTAGCTATAGCGTACATAGCTTGTGGATCTACAGGTTTTCCGTTGATTAATTTTTTCTGAATTTGATGATTTTTGGTTTCTATGGTCAATTGAGCCACCGGATTATTTTTCTCTGTTTTGGCATAATAGTCAAAAAGTGCTTCCAGATCAGATCCTTTGAGTTGAACGATGACCAATTCATTTTCGAATGGCATGACTTCGTATATTTGTTTGGTTAGAATATCACCCGCGGGAATAATCGTTCTAATCCCTCCAATGTTGATAACGGCAGCGTCTATTTTTGTCACACCATTTTTCAAACCCCAATCCTCAGCACCTTGCAAGGTATAATCTGCCAAAAGGTTACCTAATTTGGAGTTGGCACCTGTCTTATTAAGTTCCACAGCTGTGTGCGCTATTTTGGTGTTCATCTTGGTTTCCAACTGAGTTTTGTAAGGTTCAATCACTGCATTTATAGCCTTATCTTCAGGCAAATCGGAAGTGATGAATTTATTTTTTTCAGTTTGAACTTTGCTTATACTCACCAGTACCGAAGTACGGCAGGACACAAGAGCCAAGACTGAAAAAAGCAGTATTGCAGTATTTTTTTTCATATACAAAAACTTGATGTCTGTTCTTTTTCATTAAAATAATAATAAAAAAAAGACAATTAGTAATGCAAATATAAATTTTAATCGTGAAGTCGGGATTATTTTTCAAAAATGAATGTTAAAAAATACCGCAAAAAGATATCCTTTTTTAAAAATTTAAAAAAGCAACAATTTCTCTATCGTTTCATTCGTCAAAAGAATAGAACGAATACCTCAAAAAATACCAAACGATTTAGTTTAATTTCATTTTCTTTTTTATTCGTAAATTTGCACCCGTTTTTAACAACAATACCCACGATATGAGAACAAAATCCACAGGAAAAAAGAAAATTAATTTGGTAACGCTTGGATGCTCCAAAAATGTAGTTGATTCCGAAGTCATCATGGGCCAACTGAAAGCCAGTGGCAAAGAGGTAGTACATGAAGGCAAAGGTGATATTGTGGTCATTAACACTTGTGGTTTTATCGACAATGCCAAGGAAGAAAGCGTCAACACTATTTTGGAATATGTGGATCTGAAAAAGGAGGGAAAAGTAGAAAAAGTATTCGTAACTGGTTGTCTTTCGGCGAGATACAAACCCGATTTGGAACAAGAAATCCCAGATGTAGATCAATATTTTATGGGGCCAAGAGAATTGCCCATTTTGTTAAAACAATTGGGTGCTGATTACAAACACGAATTGGTGGGCGAACGACTAACCACTACCCCTAAACATTTTGCTTACCTCAAAGTTTCTGAAGGATGCGACAGACCTTGTACCTTTTGCGCCATTCCGCTCATGCGTGGTGGACATATCTCTACACCAATAGAAAACCTAGTAATAGAAGCTAAAAATCTGGCAGCCAAAGGAGTGAAAGAACTCATCCTTATCGCACAAGATTTAACCTACTATGGACTCGACTTATACAAAAAAAGAGCTTTGGCCGATTTATTAAAAGAATTGGTAAAAGTAGAAGGAATTGAATGGATCCGACTTCATTATGCCTTTCCAACGGGTTTCCCGGAAGATGTATTGGACATTATAAAAAACGAACCCAAAGTTTGTCAATATCTCGACATTCCGTTACAACACATCAATGATGATATTTTAAAAAGAATGAAGAGAGGTACTTCCCACGAAAAAACAACCAAACTTCTTCAACAATTCAGAGAAAAAGTTCCAGGAATGGCCATTAGAACAACCCTCATTGTGGGATTTCCTGGTGAAACAGAAGAAAAATTTCAAGAACTGAAAAATTGGGTGAAAGATCAGAGATTTGACCGTTTGGGATGCTTCACCTATTCGCACGAAGAAAACACTGGTGCCTACGAATATGAAGACGATGTGCCTGAAGAAGTAAAGGAAAGAAGAGTGGAAGAAATTATGGAAATACAGCAACAAATTTCTTATGAAATCAACCAAGAAAAAGTGGGCAAAACCTTCAAATGTCTTTTTGATCGTAAAGAAGGAAATTATTTTGTTGGCAGAACGGAATTTGACTCACCAGATGTGGACAATACCGTTTTGGTACCTGCAGAAAACACCTATATTTCTATAGGAGAATTTGTGGATGTTACAATAACTTCTGCTGAAGATTTTGATTTGTATGGAGAAATTGTACCATAATTTATAAAAAATACTACCACACACAGGAGCAACTTCAATATGGAGTTGCTTTTTTATTATAATTTTAAGAAACCTTAACAAATTAAAGTTTGTCGAAACTCTTTTAAAATCATATTTTTGCACATTCAAAATGAAAGTAGGCTTCAAACATATAATAAGTAATTTTAGAATAATTTTTCAATTATCTCTAGTTTTTTTTATTGCCTTTACTTTTTTCAATCAAAAAGCAAAAAACGCTACTGTTGATAGTCTTACTACAGCTATCTCCATTAAAGATTGCCTAACCATAGACCCTTCGGTAACCGAGGAATGTAATGAGAATGCATTATTACACACAGGTAGAACCTTAAAGGTAGTCAAGAAAATTGTTTCACTAGACAAAATTTTCATTAAAGTTTTTGCCATTACCGAATTCAAGCCAGGCGTGTTTTTCGACTTTAGCTCTGTAAGCTTATGTTCGGGCATTCGTACTTACCTCTATTTATTTCATTTGTTTTAACTTCCAGCATTCACTTATTTGTTAGGAAAAATCATTGTATTCTCTATTATTTTTTGTTTCAAAAAAAATGATCAGAATATGAAAACTCCCCCTTTTAGTTACCGAAATTCACCATCATTAATCTTGGATTTTTTCACAAATCCAATCGTTTAACACTTTATAATTCGTAAATATACATTTACTATGCGATCAATTTATTGGATACTAGCATCTGTTTTGCTAGTTACTGTATTCTCTTGTCAAGAAAAATCAGCAGAAAAAAAAGACGACACCAAGGAAGTACCCATCCTTACCATTACCAAGAAAGACACATTGGTAAGTAGTGAGTATGTGGCCGAAATTCAAGCCAAAAAAAACATCGAAATACACTCTAGAATTGCGGGTTTACTGCACAATGTAGTGGTGCACGAAGGACAATATGTAGAACAAGGACAACTCTTATTTAAAATAAGCGATTCCGAGTTACAAATCGATTTATTAAAAGCCAATGCCAGTGTAAAACAAGCCGAGGCCGATGTGAGCATTGCCAAAGTAGAGCTCAACCAAGCACAAAGTTTATATGCCAAAAGTTTTATTGCTAAAAATGAACTCGATATGGCTAAAGCGAAAATGTCCGCTGCCCAAGCCAAACTTTCTTATGCTGATGCCGAAAAAAGAGAAGTTTTACAAAAAATAAATTTCACCAATGTTCGTGCTCCGTTTTCGGGAATTATGAACGACATCCCTCTTAAAGAAGGAAGCTTGGTAGAAAACGGCACCTTACTAACGACACTTTCGCAATTGAACGAAATCTACGCTTATTTTTCCATTCCCGAAGACATGTATTTCGAAATGATGAAAGATGGGGAACTAGACAAAACGACCAAAATAGAACTGGTACTTCCTAATGGTTCCACCTACGATTTCCACGGGGTTCTCAACAATGCCGAGGGAGAAATTGACCCTTCTACCGGATCCATTCGATACAAAGTAATGTTCCCCAATCCAGACCGATACATCAAACACGGAACCTCCGGAAAGCTCATTATCTCCGAACATCAACCGGATGCTATTTTAATTCCGCATAAATCTACTTTTTCCATACAGGACAAAACCTATGTTTTCGTGGTGGATAAAAACAATAAAGTAAAAATGACCCATGTGGACATTGCCGCTACCATGCGACAGTCTTACCTAATCCATGCAGGTCTAAATCCTGGTGACAGAATTGTTCTGGAAGGTACTCAAGCACTGAAGGATGGACAAACCATTAAAATTAAAAAGTAATTTAAACCTCAACAAAATCTAAAAAAATGGTAGAAATGTTTATCAAGCGAAAAGTTCTTTCGCTGGTGATCTCAATCATCATCGTTTTGATGGGGGTTTTCGCATTACTGAAATTACCCATCACTCAATTTCCGGATATTGTACCGCCTTCGGTAACCGTAACCGCAAAATATACGGGTGCTAACGCCGAGGTTTCTGCCAATGCGGTAGCACTTCCCTTAGAAAGAGCCATCAACGGGGTTCCCGGGATGACCTATATGTCCACGGTAACTTCCAATGATGGATTGACCATGATCCAAGTTTTCTTTGAAGTTGGTGTAGATCCCGATGTAGCGGCAGTAAATGTGCAAAACAGAGTAACCACCATCTTGGACGAACTTCCCGAAGAGGTTATTCGTGCCGGGGTAACCACAGAAAAAGAGGTAAATTCCATGTTGATGTACCTCAACATCACCTCCAAAGACGAAAGTCAGGACGAGCAATTCATCTACAACTTTACCGACATCAACATCCTTCAGGAATTAAAAAGAATTGACGGGGTGGGTCGTGCCGAAATTATGGGTCAAAAAGAATATTCCATGAGAGTTTGGCTAGACACCCAGAAGATGACGGCTTATAAAGTTTCTGCAGATGATGTCGTACAAGCTTTACAAAAACAAAACATAGCTGCCGCTCCCGGAAAAGTGGGAGAAACTTCTGGAAAAACCTCCAGCCAGTTGCAATATGTTATCAAATATACAGGGAAATTCAACACTCCAGAGCAATATGAAGAAGTGCCCATCAAATCCAATATCGATGGAACCATCTTGAAATTAAGAGATATTGCCAAAGTAGAATTTGGTGCCATGAACTACGGAATGGTTTCCAAAACCGACGGAAGACCTTCCGCTTCGATTATGATGAAACAGAGACCAGGTTCCAACGCTTCTGAAGTCATCGAAAATGTAAAAGCCAAAATGGCAGAACTAAAGGAAACTTCTTTCCCTCCAGGTATGGAATACAACTTGGCCTACGATGTATCTAGATTCTTGGATGCCTCCATGTCAGCGGTAATCAAAACCCTGATCGAAGCTTTTATTTTGGTAGGAATTGTTGTTTTCTTGTTCCTTCAAGATTGGCGTTCAACCCTAATTCCTGTATTGGCTGTTCCGGTAGCATTGGTGGGGACTTTTGCCTTTATGCAAACTTTGGACTTCTCCATCAACCTCCTTACTTTATTCGCTTTAGTATTGGCGATTGGTATTGTGGTGGATAACGCAATTGTCGTCGTAGAAGCCGTCCATGTAAAAATGGAAGAAGGCAAAAAACCTTTAGAAGCCACCATTGAAGCCACCAAGGAAATTGCAGGTGCCGTAGTTGCAATTACCATTGTCATGTCGGCGGTATTTATCCCGGTTGCCTTTTTGGATGGACCTGTTGGGGTATTCTACCGACAATTCTCGCTTACTTTAGCAATAAGTATTGTAATTTCTGGGGTAAATGCCTTAACGCTTACTCCAGCTTTATGTGCGATAATTTTAAAACCTCATAGCCACGAAGAAAAGAAAGGTCTTCTGGATAAATTCTTCGGTAAATTCAATCAAGGATTTGATAAATTGACCAATGGCTACACCAATATGCTGGGTAAATTTGCCACCCGAACATCCATTACTTTTGGGGTTTTAGGGATATTCATTGCTTTAATGTTGGTCACTGCTAAATTTCTCCCATCAGGGTTTATCCCAATGGAAGACCAAGGGATGGCGTATGTAAGTGTAACCACACCTCAAGGAGCCACGGTGGAAAGAACCGAAAAAGTTCTGGACGAGGTAGAAGCCATTGCCAAAAAAATAAAAGGAGTAGAAAATGTAACCACCCTTGCCGGATACTCTATTGTCACTGAAATTGCTGGTTCCTCTTACGGTATGGCGATGATTAACCTTAAAGATTGGAAAGAAAGAGATATTTCCATCGATGATTTTATTAAAGAGCTTTCGGAGAAAACAAAAATTATTTCCGATGCTCAAGTAGAAGTATTCGCACCGCCTACGGTTCCCGGATTTGGTAACACCTCAGGTTTTGAATTAAGACTATTGGACAAATCGGGCGGTTCATTGGAAAACACAGACCAAGTGGTGAAAGATTTTGTAAAAAAACTGAACGACTCACCAGAACTGCAAAACAGTTTCACCAACTTTGATGCGACCTTCCCACAATACATGATTACCATGGATTATGATATGGCAGCTAAAAAAGGAGTTTCTGTGGATAATGCCATGTCCACTTTGCAAACCTTACTCGGTTCTTATTATGCGACCAACTTTATCCGTTTCAGCCAGATGTACAAAGTAATGGTACAAGCCACACCTGAACAAAGAAGTAACCCTGAAAGCATCTTGAATCTTTATGTAAAAAGCGAAACAGGAGAAATGGTGCCTTTCTCTACTTTTATTAAGGTTGAAAAAGTATATGGGCCAGAAGTGCTTACGAGATACAACATGTATATGTCGGCTATGATTAATGGCGAGCCAGCAGAAGGATACAGCTCTGGAGATGCCATTGCGGCGGTAGAAAAAATTGCTAAAGACAATTTACCCCGAGGTTTCGACATCGAATGGTCGGGAATGACGCGTGAGGAAATCCTTTCTGGAAACCAAACCATCTACATTTTTGCGGTTTGTCTCTTATTCGTTTACTTATTACTTGCAGCACAATACGAAAGTTTCCTACTTCCTTTAGCGGTATTGCTAAGTTTACCGATGGGAATTTTCGGATCGTATATCGCACTGATGATGGTGGGATTAGACAACAACATCTACGCCCAAGTTGCCCTCGTCATGTTGATAGGTCTCTTGGCGAAAAATGCCATCTTAATTGTAGAATTTGCCATGCAAAGAAACCAAGAAGGTTATGACATTATCCCAGCAGCTATTGAAGGAGCAAGGCAAAGGCTAAGACCTATCCTGATGACTTCCTTTGCATTTATTGCAGGGCTTATCCCATTGGTGATTGCAACTGGAGCTGGAGCTACCGGAAACCGATCTATTGGTACCGCTGCCGCTGGAGGGATGTTGATAGGAACAATTTTCGGATTGGTTGTCATCCCAGGATTGTATATTTTCTTTGCTAAAATGGAACAAAAATTCAAAAAAAATGACTAAAAAACTTCATCCCTATATTGCTTCAGGAATCATTGCATTGGCATTAAGCTCTTGTGCTGTTCCTAAAGTTAACGACATTAAAAAACCATTGGAAATTCCTGTGGAAAATTCTACGGAACTCAACACTGCAACCTCTACCCAAAGTATTTCTCTAAACGAGTTTTTTGCAGATCCTCATTTACAAAAACTTTTTGAAGATGTGGTGAAGGCCAATCCAGATTTCCAAATCGCCCAACAACGCTTGGAAATTGCCAACAGTTATCTGCAACGCTCCAAAATGGCGCTGCTTCCTTCGTTAGAAGTTGGTGCCATCGTCAGTGGCGACCATTACGGAAAATACACCATAGATGGTATTGGAAACAGAGAAACCAACCTCTCGCCTACTTTAAGTGCAAAGGAAAAAATAAATGAAAACTTTTCGCCCAACTATTGGCTAGGAGCGAAATCTTCTTGGGAAATAGATGCTTGGGGTAAACTGAGAAATCAAAAACAAGCTGCCCAAAAAAGGTATATGGCTTCTGCCGAGGGCATCCGATTATTGCAGGTAGAATTGTTTACCAATATCGCTCAGCTTTATTATCAACTGGTTACTTTAGATAAAAAGTTAACGATTTATCAGGAAAACCTAAAGCTTCAACAAAGAGCCTACGAAATTGTAAAAGCACAAAGAGAAGTAGGTAAAGTTACCGAATTGGCAGTTCAGCAGTTCAAAGCGCAGAACAACAATATCTTAGCAGAGTTGGAATACATCAAAGCGGAAATTGTTTCTACCGAACAAGCCATCGCTACCCTTACCGGGAAATATGGTACTCAGGTAGAAAGAAGTACAACGCTTTTGCCAACCCAAGTCAATGTACTGAACCAAGAATTGGATGTAAACAACATCATCCATTCCCGTCCAGATGTTATGGCCAATTTTCTGGTTTTAGAAGCCACCCATGCCGATGCCAAAGCAGCGAGAGCCGCTTTTTATCCTAGAATTAATGTAGATGCAACGCTCGGATTAAATACTTTCAATGCGGAAATGCTCTTCAAACCCAGCTCTTTAGCAGCACAACTTTTGGGCGGTTTTATGGTTCCTATTTTCAATAAAGGACAACTAAAGCACGAGTTCAACATTGCAACTAAAGAACAAGAAATTGCCTTTCTCACTTATCAGAAAAGTGTCACTACTGCCTTTAATGAGTTACAATCGGTATTGAAACAGATGAAAATCTTCGAAGAAGTATTGAAGATAAAATCCGAAGAAGTGGCTGCCTTGGATAAAGGAATTATTGTATCCAATGATCTTTATATAACAGGATATGCCAATTATATGGAGCTCATCAATTCTCAGAAATCCAAACTTCAGGCAGAATTGGACAGACTTCAATTTCAGCATGAGAATACCCAAAACAATATTTTGTTATTTAAAGCTTTAGGCGGAAAGCTATAATCCCTATCAATCCTTCAAATACTCCAATTTTTGAAGGATTTTTTCTTCATTTCTTTGGTGAAAGGATATTTATTTAAACCTATTTTTTTATATTTTTACGAATTAAATTTTTAAACCTATATGGCATCAGGATTTTTTGCAATTTTAGACGACATTAGTGCTCTTTTAGATGATGTAGCAACTGCCAGTAAAGTGGCCACCAGCAAAACAGCGGGTATTTTGGGAGATGATTTGGCGGTAAATGCCGAAAAAGCTACCGGTTTTGTTTCTTCCAGAGAATTGCCTGTCCTTTGGGCCATTACCAAAGGTTCATTCATCAACAAATTAATTATCGTTCCTATTGCTTTGTTGCTCAATGCTTTTTTTCCGATTGCCATTCAGTATATATTAATTTTAGGAGGTTGTTATTTAGCTTTCGAAGGCGTAGAAAAAGTAATTGACTATTTTTTCCATAAAAAAAAACAACACGACCAAAATGAAGTAGAGGGACTTTCCACGCCTGTTCCGGAGATATCTGAAAAAGACAAAATAAAATCGGCCATCATTACGGATTTTATTTTATCCATAGAAATTGTCATCATTGCACTAGGATCTGTCCTCACCCAGCCCATGAGCATACAGATTGTTACCGTTTGTGTGGTTGCTATTGTGGCTACCATAGGGGTCTATGGCATTGTTGCCCTTATTGTTCGTATGGACGATGCTGGCTATCGATTAATTCGTATATCTAAAGAGAAAAGTTTTTTATCGTCTATCGGGCAATTTTTGGTAAAAGCACTTCCTGTGGTCATCAGAATACTGGCAGTGGTAGGCACCTTGGCTTTACTGCTGGTTTCAGGAGGAATTTTCGTTCACAACATCGAATATTTCCATCATGTATTGCCTAGCGTACCGGGAATCCTAAAGGAGTTTGGTGCCGGCATTGTTGTTGGATTGTTCATGGTGGTTTTATACACTTTAGCCAAAGCAATTATTAAATTATTTAACTCATCAAAATCTTAGGTCAGGCATGACTTTAGAAACTTCCATAGAATATATTAAAGGCATAGGACAGGAAAGAGCCGTGCTAATAAATTCAGTTTTGGGAATCAAAACGGTGGAAGATTTTCTTTATTTTTTTCCCAATCGGTATTTGGATCGAAGTAAGGTGTACAAAGTAAACGAAATCCAAGCACAAGAATCGGTGGAAATTTTGATGAAAGGAAAAATTTGGGATTTAAAAGAATTGGGTACTGGCAAAGGCCACCGACTGACGGCTAAATTTTCGGATGGTACAGGTACATTAGATTTGGTTTGGTTTAAATTTTCAAAATGGTTGATGAATCAAATTCCGCAAAATACAGAGGTTTTTATATTCGGCAGGGTCAACCATTTTAATGGATATTGGTCCATGTCACATCCAGAAATTGAATTGGATGAGCAGAAAGAAAACGACAATTACCTTCGTCCTTTGTATCCAAGTTCGGAAAAATTGATTAAACGAAAACTCAACCACAAATTTTTTCAAAATACACTGAAGATTATCTGCACCCATATTCCTCAGTTAATCGAAGAAAACATTCCCGAAAACATCATTCAACGCCATCAATTAATGTCAAGACCTTTGGCATTTCTCAACATTCATTTTCCTCAAAATTATTCCTATTACGAAGCGGCACAAAAGCGATTGAAATTTGAAGAAGCTTTTTTCTTTCAACTACGATTTGGTTTAAAAAAACAACAGCACAAAACCCATGCTGTGGGACATCCTTTTCCGATTGTAGGCGATTATTTCAATCATTTTTATCAAAATTCTCTTCCTTTTGAACTGACCCTAGCACAAAAAAGAGTATTAAAGGAAATTAGAAATGATTTAAAGAAAAACCGACAAATGAACCGTTTACTGCAAGGTGATGTAGGTTCTGGGAAAACCATGGTGGCTTTGCTTACCATGCTTTTGGCAATGGACAATGGTTTCCAGAGTTGTCTGATGGCACCTACAGAAATTTTAGCAACCCAACACTACAACGGTATTGCAGATTTACTGCACGACAGTCCCATTCAGGTAAAATTATTGACAGGTTCTACCAAAGCTGCTGAAAGGAGAAAAATCCATCAGGATTTATTATCCGGGGCATTATCTATTCTGGTTGGCACCCATGCCGTCTTGGAAAAAAAAGTAGAA
Organism: Bacteroidota bacterium; assembly: GCA_018266955.1. GTDB lineage: Bacteria > Bacteroidota > Bacteroidia > Flavobacteriales > Weeksellaceae > Amniculibacterium. The sequence continues at coordinate 28,797 of JAFDZI010000039.1, read as the reverse complement.
TTTAAGAATTTGGGTTTAGCGATTATTGATGAGCAACATCGTTTTGGTGTAGCACAAAGAGCCAGTTTGTGGTCCAAAAACACCATCCCTCCTCATATTTTGGTAATGACGGCAACCCCCATTCCTAGGACACTTGCCATGAGTTTTTACAGCGATTTGGATGTTTCCGTGATCGATGAATTGCCTTTGGGCAGAAAACCCATCATTACAGCTCATAGAAAGGAAAGGGACAGGATTTCCGTTTATCAGTTTGCAAAAGAAGAATTGAAAAAAGGTCGGCAGATTTATTTTGTTTATCCCTTAATCGAAGAGTCCGAATCGTTGGACTATAAAAACTTAATGGAGGGTTTTGAGCAAATAGCCCATGATTTTCAAGGCATTCCCATTTCCATGGTTCATGGCAAGATGAAGCCAGAGGAAAAAGACCAGCAAATGAAAGAATTTGTAGCGGGAAGAACCAAAATAATGGTCGCCACCACCGTAATAGAAGTTGGGGTTAATGTTCCCAATGCATCGGTGATGGTGATAGAAAGTGCCGAAAGATTTGGTCTCTCGCAATTGCACCAGTTAAGAGGCAGAGTGGGTAGAGGAGCCGAACAAAGTTATTGCATCCTGATGACTTCGGACAAAATGTCGCAAGAAAGTCGCAAAAGAATAAAAACAATGTGTGACACCAACGACGGATTCAAAATTTCGGAAGTAGATATGCAACTTCGTGGACCCGGCGATTTGCTGGGTACGCAACAAAGTGGGGTGATCGATTTCAAGCAACTGGACCTAACGAAAGATGGAATAATCATACAACAGACCAAAGATGCAGTGGAACAACTATTAATGCAAGATCCGCTTTTTTTGTTGCCACAACATCAGAAGATGAAAGCTTTTTTCATTCATCAACAAAAGAAAAAAGGACATTGGTCAAAAATTTCTTAAACTCTTTTCCTTATACAAACAAAAAAGCCGGATAACTCCGGCTTAATACAAATATTTTTCTTTGAATTAGTTGATGGTATATCCCAAACCGAATTGGAATACATTGTTTCTCACTGCATCACCAGAATTGTCTTTTGCAATATCTGTAATTCCCGCTGTATAACGAGCATTAACGCTTAATTTAGGGGTAATAAAATAACCCGCTCCTAAACCAATACCGAAATCGAAAGAGTTCATGGTATCTTTTACATCTACTTCTCCGGTATAACCAGCAACCGTAGCTTTCATTTTAGCAGAAGTTAAAAACCCGAATTGAGGACCTGCTTCTACGAAGAAACCTTCTGCCAAGTTGTATTGTAACATAACTGGTACATTTACATAACCCGTATTCAAGGTAGCATTAGCACCTGCAACATCAGATTTTGCACCTTGAAGGCTATACAATACTTCTGGTTGAATGCTTAATTTATCAGTTAATGGAGCGTTAAAATAAGCACCTGCGTAAAAACCAAACTTGCTTTTGGTGTCATTTTCAGAAATGGAAGCTAAATTACCTCCTGCTTTTACTCCTACTTTTTGAGCCATTGCAAAAGAAGCTGCAAATAACCCAAGTCCTAATAATACTTTTTTCATGTTGTAAATTATTTAATTTTTAATAATGTTCTGTTCACTTCTCAAATAATATGCCAAAGATAAGCAAAACGGCCACAAATAGCATTCTCAGCATAAATTAATGAATACAATAATCATAACACCCTGTATATCAACACCAAAAATCATGTTTGAAAATTATCAATATTTCAATAAATGATCCGTTGTTTTAAATACAATTTGAAATTCTTGTTAGCGACAAGCGTTTAAAAATTTCCATCTGTAAAAGTAGCCTGAATTTTATCTTTGTCGGATAAAATAATATCATTGGTTGGTAATTTCCAATCAATTCCTATGGTGGTGTCATTCCAAAGAAGTCCACCTTCGGATTCTTTATTGTAATAGTTGTCGCATTTATAGGCAAAAATGGCCGTTTCACTCAATACCGAAAAGCCATGTCCGAAGCCTCTGGGAATGTACAATTGTTTTTTATTTTCGGCAGACAATTCCACCCCGAACCATTGTCCAAACGAAGGCGAATCTCTTCTTAAATCGACGGCAACATCCCACACACTTCCCTCTATGCAAGAAACCAATTTGGCTTGTGCATGTTCTCCTTTTTGTAAATGAATCCCCCGAAGTACACCATAACTGGATTTGGAAATATTGTCTTGCACGAAACGCGCAGCAATTCCTGTAAGGTTTTGAAATGTTTTCTCATTAAATTTTTCATAGAAATACCCTCTTTCATCTTCAAAAAGGGTAGGTTCTATAATGTAGCAATCTAAAAGTGGAGTTTCTACTAACTTCATTTATTTATTGGATTCTAATTTTTTCAGTTCTTGTTCAAAGACCGCTCTTTTCAAGTCAGAAGTCGAGAAGCGGTGATCTCTTTTATTGTAATAAATTTCGATGCCTTTTTGTTCGCAATACTCTTTTCCGGTAAAGTTCACCTCCCGATAATCGTCTCCAATAATTCGCACATCAATCACAAAAGACTTGAGGATGTCCATCAAATCGGATTCGGTATTGTAGGGAATAATTTCATCCACAGATCGGCAAGCTTTCAGCTGTATGTATCGCTCCACAATGGATTGAGTCGGTTTGTTTTTGTTGGGTCTGTCCAAAGTTGGGTCTAGTTGTAGCCCTACAATCAGGTAGTCGCAAACAGTTTTGGCTTCTTCCAACATTTTAATGTGACCCGCGTGTAAAAGATCAAAAGCCGAAAAGGTAATTCCTATTTTTTGTGTCTTCATAAGTAGTTATTTATTGTTTTAATGGTTATTAATTTTTAAATTTTGATCGGTTTTTGTTGGTATAAACCCAAGAGCTTCATCTTAATATTAAAAGTGATTTTGTTCCCTATTCTTCTTTCAAAAGTATGAAAAAAACATGGATTTTACGAAGCAAAAACTTTTAAAATGGTTTTGATGATTATTTTTAAATCTCCCGAGAAATTTCTGGTTTCCAAATAGTGGATGTTCATTCGGATTTTATCCGGGAAGATTACCGTATCGTTGTATTCCAATGGATTTTTTTGCTTGGCGAGTAAATACTCTTCATTGCTGTATTTCAAACTTGCTTCAGAAGTAAGCCCTGGTTTTAGTGCCAAAACTCTTCTATCATCCCCTTTCAGTAAGTCGTAATAACCCTCTACATCGGGTCTTGGTCCCACAAAAGACATATCCCCTTTCAAAATATTAAAAAGTTGTGGAAGTTCGTCAATTTTTGATTTTCTAAAAAAAGCACCCAAAAGGGATATTTTTTTAGTTTTGGGATGCATGGTTTTCAATTTATAAATCACAAAAGGATTTCCCCATTGTCCGATTCTTTTTTGTTTGAAAATACCAAAACTTTTGGAATCCCAAGAGGCAAGGATAAAAGATAAAACCAATATGGGAGACAAGGCAACAATAAAAATACAGCTAAAGGTTTTGTCGAAATACTTTTTTTTCCAATCGTAGGGATTCATTATTCATCTTGTGTTTCTGAAAACAAAAGTATTAAAAAATATGGGAACTCTATCGAATGATGTAAAATCATTTCTCCCACCATTCCATTAGGAAATCGTCCATTACAAAGCCGTTCCCGATGTCGAAAACCCCTTCGTCATAAATAGTGAAACCCTGTTTTTCATAGAATTTTATTGCCGAATTGTATTTATTGACATTCAGAATAATCCGACGATTGCCATGGGCCAAGCTTTTGTTTTTCAAAAAATCCAGTGCCAGTTGTCCATATCCAAAGCCATGAGTTTGAGGCAGTAAGTAGAGCCGATGCAGCTTGGTGGTATTTTCTTCATAATGAAATTCAACCCCGATAAAACCAAGAAACTCCTGATCCTTTTTCAACAAAAAATATTGGTAATTGGGCATTTCCTCCATTTGATTTTCCAACACCTCACGACTATAGAAGTTGGAAAGCATATATTCCATTTGTTCGAGGCTCAAGATGTCTTTGTAGGCATGTTGCCAAGATTGGCGTGCCAAGTCTTGTATTATTGCAATGTCTATTGGGGTGGCTGGTATTATTATCATGTTTCAAAAATAAAAAATATCGGTTACAAATTTTTAAATTTAATGAATACGAAATCAACAAAGAGCGAACAAACAGTTCTTCAATGTGTTAAACCATGCAAACAAAACCTTCATTATTGTAAAAAAAACATCCAATTGCCTGGACAATTGAATGTTGTAGAGCATAGCTTGCTTTGAGTCTGTTTTAAGCTTTTATTTTGGCCATTTCGGCTTTTATTTTGGCTTTCAATTCTTCCGATGCCGGTACTAGAGGCAAGCGCAAATAATTTTTCACCAATCCCATTTCTGCCAATACTGTTTTGATCCCGCAAGGGTTGCCTTCAGCAAAAATAAGTCGGGTAATTTCTACCAATTTATTGTGTAGAACATAGGCTTCGTCCACTTTTCTATCGAAGGCCAACTGTACCATGGTAGAAAATTCTTTGGCGTAGGCTTGTCCAATAACAGAAATTACACCGCTTCCTCCGGCAAGAGTTACCGGCAGCGTATATTCGTCATCCCCCGACACCAAGTGGAAGTTTTCTGGTTTATTTCTCAAAATATCAAAGTACTGTAAAATATTCGGTGCTGCTTCTTTAATCATGAACAAATTAGGAAATTCCTTTGCCAATTTCAGGGTGGTTTTCGCCTCTATATTCTGCCCTGTTCTGGAGGGTACATTGTAGATGATGATGGGTTTCCTGGTTTCTGCCAAGGTTTTATAATGTTGGTACAATCCCTCTTGGTTAGGTTTGTTGTAGTAGGGTGAAACTGAAAGTATGGCTTGAAAATCGGATAAATCCGTGGTTTCTATTTGTTTTTTTACTTCAAGCGTATTATTTCCGCCAATACCCAATACCAAAGGCAATCGGCCGTTGTTTACCTTCACAATATGTGCGACAACCTGTTCTTTTTCTTCTTTAGATAAGGTTGCTGCTTCGGCAGTTGTTCCCAAGACCACCAAAAAACGAGTTCCGTTGGCTATGTTATGTTCTATCAGTTTTGTCAAAGAATCGAAATCGATGCTTAGATCTTCATGAAAAGGCGTTACCAAGGCAACTCCAACCCCTTGTAGTGTCGTCATAATGTTCTTATTTTAGAAAATCAAAGATAAAAAAATATCCAAAACCACCCTCTTTTTCCAAAGACATTGATGGATTAAAAAAAATAAATGCTATTCAACACGCAGCAACATTCAATTTGCAGGGCAACTTTATAATAAAAACAACTCCTCCAAAGTCATGATGAACTGGATATCTTTAGATTAATAAACTCCTCCAAAGTCATGATGAACAGGGGCAACTTTCGATTAATAAACTCCTCCAAAGTTTAAAACTTTGGAGGAGTTGAAACTTTGGAGGAGTTGAAGCTTTGAAGGAGTTTGCCTCCCTATCTAGGAAAGGCGTTTTATTTTTTAAAAACTTCTTGAATTTTTTGTGCAATTCTTGCTCGGTCAGCATCGCTAAGGTTGGAACCCGAAGGCAGGCACAATCCATTTTCGAACAATTCCTCTGCCACTTTTTTACCATAATACGGAGCTTGTGCAAAAACCGGTTGCAGGTGCATGGGTTTCCATAAGGGGCGAGATTCGATATCGTCTTCCAACAAAGCCAAACGCAAATCTTCTCTTGTTTTTCCGCTTACTTTTGGATCTATGGTGATGGCAGAAAGCCAATGGTTGGAGTAATAATCATCATTGGGTTCATGGAAAACTTCTACTCCATCAATTTCTTGGAAAAGATTTAAGTAAAAGTTATGCATTTTTCTACGGGCATCTACCCTATCTTCTAAAACTTCCATTTGACCTCTACCAATTCCTGCCGAAATATTGGACATCCTATAGTTGTAGCCAATCTGCGAATGCTGGTAATGGGGAGCATTGTCTCGGGCCTGGGTTGAAAGAAAGACGGTTTGGTCTTTGTCTTCCTGCGATTGGCAGACCAAAGCACCTCCTCCGGAAGTGGTGATGATTTTGTTTCCGTTAAAGGACAATATACCAAATTTCCCAAAGTTACCACAGGCTTTTCCTTTGTAGTTAGAGCCCAGCGCTTCGGCGGCGTCTTCAATTAAAGGAATGTTATATTTTTGAGCGATGGCTGTAATTTCTTGCATCTTGGCAGGCATTCCGTACAAATGCACCACGATGATGGCTTTGGGTGTTTTTCCCTTGGCTATTCTGTCTTGTATGGCCTCTTCCAAAGCGATGGGACACATATTCCAGGTGTCTTTTTCCGAATCTATAAATACCGGTGTCGCTCCCAGATAAGCGATGGGATTGGCAGAAGCCGAAAAGGTCATGGACTGGCAAATAACCTCATCCCCATTTTGTACACCACATTGGATAAGGGCGAGGTGGAGGGCAGCGGTTCCTGCAGATAAAGCAGCGACTTTAAAATTGGTGTGAAGAAAATTTTCCAAATCCCCTTCAAAACCATTTACATTGGGACCGAGAGGTGCTACCCAATTTTCATCGAATGCTTCGTGAATGTATTTTAATTCATTCCCGCCCATGTGTGGGGAGGAAAGCCAAATTTTATTAGCCATTTCTTATCTGTTTTTTTTTATTGTCAAATTTAGTTAATTATCTATTTTAACGTATCCTTAATTTTAATAACTTTTCCAGGACTACCTACTATTTTGATAATATACTCTTTACTTCAAGCAATGATTTAATTTTTATCTTTGGAAGAAAGTTTTCTTCAAAATCAAAATTCTGAGAATGAATATTATAACCTTTATCCAATAGGCAAATACTTGTCCATTTTAATGTATTTGGTATAATAAAATCTTTTTTAGGATTATCAGCAATATAAAAATAATCATCTATTTCAGAACTCAAAAATATAGTAAAATTTCTCTTATCAGGTTTTTCTGAACCAAACTCTTCCGAAACAATAATTTTATCAAATATATTTTCAATATTCAATGACTTGAGTTTGTTTCTTTGAGTAATGGATCTTCCATCTGTAATCAAACCAATTTTATAATTTTTAGATTTTAAAAAATCTAAAAGATCTTTTGCTCCATCATTTAATCTAATATTAGGGTAATGATTTCTATAAATATTTAAAAGTTTATTTTTAGAAAATTCAGGAAATTGCTCAACAAGATAATCAAAAACATTTTCTCTTTTAGAATATCTCAAAAGCATTTCTTGATAAAGCTTTTCTTGTCTGCTTTCATCTAAAAGTGTGGCAATTTCTTTGTAAGCAGATTTTAGAAAATCTATTTCATAAACTAAAGTATCATCTAAATCAAAAATAATATATTTATTCTTCATAATTTCTCACTAAAACTTCATCATCGTATCGAAGCATTAATAAATTGTTCTCCCATTCATCATAATAATGTATATTCTTCTCTAAAATATATTCATCAATTAAAAATTTCGGATAATTTGCCCCTGCCAAATAGCTTAAAGGATAACCACCTCCAAAACGTGGATTGATTTCAATTCCTATCACTCTTTTAGACTCTGTATTAAAGAAAAACTGCATTGTTAAACAGCCAACAGCCCCATCAATATAGGATAGTCTTTGTTTAACATACTCTACAATTTCATTTTTATGTGTAACCCCTTTATTTACCTCTCCTGCTCGTACAAATATTCGTTTACGAGGAACAACACATTTTAATTGATTATTTTTATCATAATAAGTATCTACCGTATATTCACTATGCTTTTTATGATCTATATACTCCATAAACATTAGCTTAGGATTGGATAAGTGATAGTCTGTTAGATCTTCTTTTGTATTAATAAGAAAAATATCTTTACTTAAAGAACCATCATAAGGTTTTATAAATAGTGGAAATGTTGGATTTTTTTTATCGATATGTTGAGGAATCTCTATGTTATGATCAATAAAAAACTGATTAATAATTCTTTTATCTCTACAGGCTTGTACAAAATCTATACTTGAAACAATAGGAATAATCCCTGCTTCCAAGAACAACTGTTTATTTTCGGATAAAGCAATTAACTCTGTATCAATAGTAGGGACAATTAACTTTATGTTCCATTCTTTACAGATGGTTAACAAATCCGTTATATAGTTTGAATTCGTAACTTTTTTTACAGATCTGTATCCATCTGATACATGACAAGCTGGTGCTAAAATAGGATTCAAATCGACTGTATATACTTTAGCCTCTGGATAAAGTTTTTTAATTTCTTTTTGAAAGGCTTTGACTAAAGCTACTCGTTGTCCTGCTGATGTAATTAATATATTGTTCATGATTAGTTTTTCCCATTAAATACTTCCATAGTTGCCTGACCTTCTTGGGATATTCCTTCTGATTTAAAAACTTTTTTAAAGGTCATGAAAAACACTTTTAAATCTGTTTTAAAACTTAGATGCTCCACATACCAAACATCCAATTCAAACTTTTTTTGCCAAGAAATGGCATTTCTTCCATTCACCTGTGCCCAACCGGTAATTCCCGGTCGTACCTCGTGTCGGCGCTTTTGGGTTTCGGAGTACAAAGGTAGGTATTCTGGCAATAAGGGACGAGGTCCAATCAAAGACATATCGCCTTTCAGAACATTGATGAGTTGGGGAATTTCGTCCAATGATGTTTTGCGCACAAAAGCACCAATGGGGGTTAATCGCTCGGCATCGGTTAATAAATTTCCGTCCTCATCTTTTTTATCGTTCATTGTTTTGAACTTGATGATTTTAAATATTTTCTCATTTTTTCCCGGTCTGCGTTGGAAGAAAAAGGGTTTTCCTTGGTTGGCGATGGCTAAACCAAGAGTAACCAACAGAAATATCGGGCTCAAGATGAGCAAACCAAAAAATGCTGCAAGGAAGTCGATGAGGCGTTTGAGGTGGTTTTTGTACATGTTATCTAATGCTCTAATTCAATTCATCAGAATTGTCGTTTTCTGTGTTATTTATCTCTCTATGTATCAATTCTTTGATTTGTTTTTCGGGGAATTGCAAATTATAATCCGCTACTCCTATCGGTTTTTTTAAATCTCGTAAGGCAACTTCTACTTCTACCTGATTTTTATCCGCACAAAGCACAATTCCTATGGACGGGTTTTCATCATTTTGTTTTACTTGGTCGTCTAAAAGTCCGAGATAAAAATTCATTTTTCCGATATATTCTGGTTCAAAACTACCAATTTTTAGATCAATGGCGACCAAAGACCTTAATTTTCTATTGAAAAAAAGCAAATCTACTGAATAATCTTTTGATCCTAGTGCCAAACGATACTGGTTTCCAATAAACGAAAAACTTGTACCCAATTCTAACAAGAATAGTTTAATTTTTTCGACTAACCTTTTTTCTAATTCCCGCTCTTTTATAGGTTGGCTCAATCCGAGAAACTCCAAATTGTAGGTGCTTTTTAAAATTTCATCTGCTTGTAGTAAGAGATGTTCGGGCAGTGTTTCGTGAAAATTGTGTTGCTTGGGTAGGATTTTGGTATGACGATAGGTATCGGCTTTAATAAAATTGAGTAAAATATCTCTAGACCAGCCATTTTCAACCACTTGTTCTACATAAAACCGAGCTTCTTCGATAGTCTCAATTTTACTCATAATCAATAAATTATGACTCCAAGGCAAAAGTGCAACGGAGTGTTGCAGTTTTTCATCGGCAAGTCTATAAAACTCGTAGAACTTTTTCATATTCCACAAGTTTCGGGATGAAAAACCTGTAGTTTCGGGAAATTCCTGTTGCAAATCCGATGACAAACGCTTTACCACACTACTTCCGTAACCTTTTTGCAAATCTTCTTCGGACAGGCGTTTTCCGATGTTCCAATACAATTGTATCATGGTCGTATTCACTCGTCTTGCAACCGTGATACGAGTAGATTTTATTTCGAGGACAAGTTCCCGAAATATGTCTTTGTAATGATTTTCTTGCACGCTCATTTTTTTTCTATTCTGTTAAATGGCACCAATAGAAATATCGGGCTCAGGATGAGCAAGCCAAAAAATGCTGCAAGGAAGTCGATGAGCCGTTTGAGGTGGTTTTTGTACATGATGAGGGATAGTGATTCGATTTTTTATTCTGCAATAAATTTAATTTTTTATCTTTTGTTCATATTTCGTTGAGTCGCGGATTTATCTTGTGCATTCATATCATCATCTCCACCACCCTTACATATCGTCTATTGAAAAGCCACGATAGATCAACTCATAATCCGTGAACTGTGGTATCAAAACTTGCGATTTTTCTATAAGATGTTCCATCTTTATTTTATCCTTATTTCTTTTTACTTCGGCAAACAAAACTGTTTTATTCAAATCGTCAATGGCTACAATATCGATTTCGTTTTGATTATTTCTTTTCCAATATGAGCCTATTACATTATACTTTTGTTCCGCTTTCAGTTTCTCGGTAAAATATTTTTCCAATATCGTTCCACTAAAAACGCTGTAATCCCTTAAAACGATTTCTTTCAGATAATGTAAATTACCTGCCTCTACTGCGCTTCGGTATTTGTAAATAAAACGAAACCAAAATTTCAAAAAATTATCTTCAATACTATATTTAACGGTTCTACTGTTGGGTTTTGCTAAAATGGGGCGAACTTTTTTTATCAGTCCATATTCATTTTCCAAACGATCTAAAAAACCACCTGTTTGTATTTCCATAATAGACTCAATCTCTGTTCTGGATGTTTTTCCGGAAGCGATTAATGATAAAATAGAAAAATAATTTCCATATTCTTTGCCAAATTCCTCTATGAGTACATTTTTTCCTTCCTCTATAAATAGAGAATTTTCGGATATTATTTCATTCAATATTTCCTCAAAAGTAAACGCTTGAGCCTGCACCAATAATTCTACATACTTAGCAACGCCACCTGTAAAGAGATAAAAAGCCAACAAATCTTCTTGATGATAGTGAATCACATGATCATGAAGAATTTCTTTAAGTGTAGCAATATCAAAAGCTTTGAGGTGTATTCTTTGTGTGGCTCTGCCAAAAAGGGGTTCTTTGGAATTTTCGAAAATATTGGTCATCATTGAATAGACGGAGCCACACAAAATCAAATTTATTTTGCTTTCGTCTTTGTTGGCGTCCCAAGTATTTTGCATTTGCGAATACACGGATGAATTAACAGAGGTAAATTCCTGAAACTCGTCAATTATTACTGTAAAGTGACGGGTTTTAGACAAATTCATCAATAATCCAAATACCTCACTAAACGATTTTATCTCTCCAAAAATTGGTATTTTCAATTTTTGTTTAATCTCTTCAATAAATTCTGCACAAAGTAAAACTTCACTTTTCTTTGCCACAAACAAATAAACACAGTCTGTATTTTCAGTAGCTTTTACCAAAAGACTGGTCTTACCGATACGCCTTCTTCCTACAACAAATGTCATTTGCGCAGAAAGATTAGACCTTTTTTCAATTTTGTCTAATAATTGTAATTCATTTTGTCTGTTATAAAACTTCATTTCCTATATCGTAATCTTCATTACAGTAATCTATGTTTCGATAACAAAGATACTAAAAATAGTAACACCTTCGGTCATGGATGGGAACTTATATTTTGAATTATGGATACAATAATTTTCTTGCACGCTCATTTTATATTTATTTCCGTTAAACATTCTCCTCTTTGTGAAACAAAATAAAGGGTGTTTTAATTGATTTCATGTAACAAAATAAGGAATAATAAATTTTATTGAAGTTGAAAAAAATATCAAAAGCGTTTGAGGTGGTTTTTGTACACGTTAATTCAGCTTTTCCTTGATTAAATCATACGAAAATTGGACGGTATAATTTTCGTACAATAATTTTTTCCCATTCTCGGCTAAACTATGTAAATCATTTTCTAGTACAGCCATTATTTTTGTTTGCATTTCTTCTTGGTTTCCTGAAAGTACTTTGTATCCACATTTAGCATTTTCGATAATATTACCTAGATCAGTATTAGGGTCCGTTGCTGCTATGATGGGTTTTCCCATTTCTAAATAAGACAATAATCTTGATGGAAAATTGGGAATTAAAAAGTTTCTATCTAAAAAAATTAAACCGATATCACATGCCATTAAAAGTTTATCATAATCCAATTTAGGCAACTTTTGCAAGAGTTTGGCATTTTCGGGATGGTATTGTGAGAACCAATTTTGAATTTTATTATACTCTGTTCCATCACCTACTATTAAGAAAAATACCTCTTCATTTATGGTATGTTCTATCGTTTCCAATAAAAAATCTACACCTTGTGGTTTTCCTAAATTCCCTCCATAAACAAACACTTTTTTATCTAACGGGATCTCATATTTTTGGCGAATTTCCTTTTTTTCTTCTGTTGAAATCTGAAATTCAATCGGTTCAATCGAATTTGGATTAACTTCTACTTTTGAGGAAGGTATTTCAGAATGATGCTTTAATACAAACTCGACATTGGCCGGTGACATACAACCAATGGTATCGGAAATCTGATACAGTCTTTTTTCTTTTTGAAGAAATTGCCTATGGAGAAATCCATTTTCTTTTAGCATCTTCATGTCCACGGCATTTTGTGGGAATATATCCTTCAATAACAAATAAGAATAAGCCTTATCTCTTTTTTTAATGTATTCAATTACCCGAACAAATGTAATAGGAGGCGTTGAATATAATACTAGATCAAATTGAGTAGTACTTAAATATTTTTTGATGGCGGAAAGATATTGGAACTCTATTGATAAAGTTCCAATACCTTTTTCTAATAGGTTTGTTTTTTGAATATTAAATGTTTTCACTTGAAGAATAGAAACCCCATTTTCTTTTCGAAAATTCGTACGAATTTTCTTTCTTCTTTCAACAGGAGTTACAATGGTTACCTGATGACCTTCATCACGGAATTTTCTTAATAAATCCTGATATATCCCCCTATCTTCAACTGAATTGATGCCTACAAGAGTTAAAAAAAGTACATTCATCTATTTTATATTTCTTCGCTCCACACTGTTCTTTTGATATAGTCGGTGTAGGAAATGATGATTCTTACTACTTTCTCGGATACATTTGGCATGGAATAATCGGCAACTTGGCGGAAGTTGGGGGATTGGTTATTGGTAACTTGTAATTGGTAATTGGTAATTGGTAATTGGTTTCTCTCCCCTACTACTTGTGTTTGTACCTGCACCAATCCTTGCAAAATTCTTTCTGGTGAAAGTCCCACCATCATCACTGAAGCTTCCTCCATGGCTTCGGGTCTTTCGTGTGCCTGACGGATATTCAACGCTCTGAAATTAAGAATTGAGGATTCTTCTGAAATAGTTCCCGAATCGGATAAAACCGCATAGGAATGCATTTGTAAGGCATTGTAATCATGGAAACCTAATGGTTTTAGAAACTGAATTTCAGGACGCATTTCTATTTGCATTTTCTCTATCATATTTCGAGTCCTAGGATGGGTAGAAACGATGATGGGATACTGATATTTTTCGGCAATGGCATTGAGAGAAGTCATCAATCCACGGAAGTTTTTCTCGTTGTTGATGTTTTCCTCACGATGGGAAGAAACCACAAAGAATTTTCCTTTTTCCAGATTCAATTGCTCTAAAACCGTTGATGCTTTAATTTGTGGTAAATAATGATTCAAAACCTCAAACATGGGCGAACCCGTTTTGATGATTCTGTCCGCAGGCAAACCTTCTCTCAACAGATATTCTCTGGCAATATCGGAATAAGTAAGGTTGATATCGGCGGTATGATCCACGATTTTCCGGTTGGTTTCCTCAGGCACTCGTTGGTCGAAACATCTATTTCCAGCCTCCATGTGGAAAATGGGAATATGTCTTTTCTTGGCAGCTATGGCACAAAGACATGAATTAGTATCGCCCAATACCAAAAAGGCATCAGGTTGAATTTCCTCCAAAACGGGGTCGATGTTCATTAAAATTTTTCCTGCGGTGGTGGTCGCATTTCCACCGGCAGCATTAAGGAAAAAATCGGGTTTCCTAAGTCCCAAATCTTCAAAGAAAACTTCGTTGAGTTCGTAATCATAGTTTTGTCCGGTGTGGACAATGATATGTTCTACCGCTTCGGAATGATCCAATGCCATTAATACTCTTGATAATCTGATAATTTCTGGTCTTGTTCCGACCACGGTCATTACTTTTAGTTTTTTCATATTTAATAAGTTAAAAGGAAAAAGTGAAAAGGAAAAAAAAGAAAAAAGTTATAATTTATGTCCTAATTTTCTCTAGCATTTTTCACAATAGCTCCTAATATGTTTTTAATTTCTTTTGATTCGTTTATAAGTTCTAGTAACTCAATGCTTTCAACCTCTAAAGCGGCTAGCATTCTTAACCAATAATTGGTTTCTCTTGCTTCTTTTAATGAAATATTTACTTTATTGATAAAATCAGCCTTTGAAGATCCAGCTTGAGCTTCTTCATAATTTGCACCTACAGAGGTCACTGCTTTTACCAATTGATATTTAATTATTTTCAAATCAGAAGTATCAGGTAAAGTTCGAAGAAATTTGATTACCAAAACTCCAAATTCAAAAGTTCTTTTTAATAAATCATTCTCTCTCATAATTTTTTACTTACCATACCTTTTACCTTTATCTTTTTTACTTTTTTACTTTTTTACTTTTTTACTTTTTACTTTATCCTTTTACCTTTATCCTTTTTACTTTTTACTTTATCCTTTTTACTTTTTACTTTATCCTTTTTACTTTTTACTTTATCCTTTTACCTTTATCCTTTTTACTTTATCCTTCCCTCCTTTACACTTCCACAAAAAAAGTATCGGCATCTTCCGGGTTATAGGCTTCATTGATCCAAAAAATAGTGAACAATTCTTCGTCGCCAATGTTTTTAATGTTATGTGTAAACCAAATCGGCATATCGACATAAGCGGGTTCTGCGCCATCTAAATAAAAATCGAGCACCTCATCGGAATCTATTTTTCTCAGTTGTATTAAAGCTTTGCCTTTAATCACCGCAAATCGCTCTATCTTTCGGGTGTGAAAATGATTGCCTCGGGTAATTCCAGGAACGGTTGTCGAGAAGGAACATTGTCCCCCAATTCCTAAACGAATCACTTCCACAAAAGCGCCTCTTGGATCGGTATGTTGGGTGAACTTTACAGGAAAATAGGTTTTATGGTCAATATAGGAACGAAACGAATTGAATAAATTATGCTCGAAACTATTTTTTAGCTCAGGTATTTCACCACCATCAAAATATTTTGTTTTATACTCATTTAATAAAGCTAAAACTTCTGAAACTTTCTTAATAGCCGTTGGTTCAATAAATAATTCAGGTTGACTTTTTCCTGAACGAATTTCCTCGATGATGGTCATCACCAATTCTTGAACATAGATTAGCTTTACTTCTCCATCATTCGCAATAGTCGGTGTTTCGCCATGGGTCAACTGATGACAAAAAGTGGCAATAAATGAGTTATAGAAAGGTTTACCAAAGGCTCCAAAAACATTGGGAATAATTAAACCCGTCACTTTACCTCCGTTTTCATTTGCCCAATGTACAATCGCTTCACGGCCTTCTTTCTTGGATTTTCCATA
This sequence comes from Bacteroidota bacterium, assembly GCA_018266955.1. Taxonomy (GTDB): domain Bacteria; phylum Bacteroidota; class Bacteroidia; order Flavobacteriales; family Weeksellaceae; genus Amniculibacterium. Next base: position 13,254 of record JAFDZI010000039.1, on the reverse strand, counting down.
GAGATTATCGCGTTCTTCTTGTGTAGAAGACGACATCAAAACATGGGCTTTGGAATGGGTTCTCTTTAAAGCATCGACCAAATTATTCGCTAAAGCCACATTGGTGTCATAAATCACTTGTTCCGAATCATGACGATTCATCGCAGCTAAGTGAACAATGACATCGCATTGGGAAACAAAAGCATCCAACTTTTCTTTATCTTCAAAATATTCCTTTTGAAAATCTACTCTTTCAAACTCCTCAGGAAATAATCCTAATGTATTGTATAAATGTTTTCCAACGAAACCGTTCTGTCCTGTAATTCCTATTTTTATCATAAATATTTTTTTTATTATTTCTCGCTGATTTGCGCGGATCTTTTCTCTCGCTAATTTACGCTGATTTCACCTGCGAATATCTGCAAAACCAATCAGCGTCTATCTGCGAGACACCTTTCAACGAGCATCTGCGAGAAATTATCTATATTCAAACCTATATTCATCCTCTATTTCCCCTATTCCATAATCTGCCAAGACCAACAATTTACTTCCTTCTTCCAAGGCTTGAATTGCTGTAACATGACCAGCAGGCACATGTAAGTAGGTTAATTGCCGATCATCCAGAATATATTCCTGTGTATCCAAAGATAAAAAATCCCTCTCCCTTTCCCCTTTTTCCTTCTCCCTTACTCCATTTTCCTTAACACTTTCTCCTTTTTCCTTTACACTTTCTCCTTTTTCCTTCTCCCCTTCTCCTTGAAACCTTTTTACTTTTATCTTAAAACCTCCTTTCATACAAGCAAACCATCGTTGTTCTATCTTGTGTCCTTGCCAACCTCTTACAAAATCAATCGAAGCATTTTCAATGGTATAAATGCGCTTAATTTGTGAGGCATCAAAATCATTATTGTAGGTGATGATTCCTCGTTCGTCTTGGTGCCGTTTTCCTTTTAATAGCATTATTCTTTATATTTTTCACTCCACGAATTCATTAAAAAACTACGCAAATCTACCGCTAGAATGCCTTCTATAGAATTTCCAGCAAATGCATCCATGGTCACTACCATTTTTGGATAGTTATCTTTAATTTTTTGCAAATTACCAAATTCTCTTTCTATGGTTTTTTCCTCTAATAATGAGAGGGCCACTTGTATGTATATTTTTTCTCCATGTTTTTCTGCTACAAAATCAATTTCATTAGCGCCTAAAGTTCCTATATGGACGGTATAACCATGTGCTAATAAATGATTATATACCACATTTTCCATCATTTTTCCAAAGTCTTCCAATCGATAGCCCCACAAAGCATTTCGGATTCCCAGATTTTCAAAATAATATTTCTCCCCTATTTCAAACAAGCGCTTTCCCTCTATATCATATCTTTTCACTTGATGAATAAGAAAAGCATTCACCAAATGCTGGATATAGGCTTGCACTTGATTGGGTGCTATGTTAATTTTCTGTGATTTTAAAAAGTCACTTATTTTTTTAGCAGAAAAGAGACTTCCTGTATTCGATGCCAAAAAGTAAATTAATTGTTCTAAAAAAGCAGTATTTCGAACACCATATCGATTGATGATATCTCGAAAAACAATGGTGGAATAGATATTTTTTAAGTACTCAAATACCATTTCCTCTTCCAAAGATAAATGCTTTAAGTAAGGCAATCCCCCATATTTAAGGTATTTTTGTAATGCTTCATCGGTATTTTCTAATTGATGAAATTCCAAAAATTCAATATAGGTCAGGCTGTACACATTAATTTCTATAAAACGACCACTCAGTTGTCCTGCAATATCACTGGAAAGTAACTTGGCATTGCTTCCGGTACAGTACAAATCTATTCTTTCATCAAGCAACAAAGAGCGAAGTGCGAGTTCAAAATTTTCAATTTCCTGAATTTCATCTATAAAAACATAACTTTTGAATTCTTTAGATTGATGTTCAATAACATAATCATTTAAGTTTTCGGCATTGGTGATGGCTCGAAATTTTAAATCCTCTTTATTGATGTATATGATATTGGCATTAATATCCTCTGATTTGATGTAATTGATGATCTGATACAACAAATAACTTTTCCCCACACGGCGCTGCCCTGTAAAAACCTTTATCATTTGCTTGCCAATAAATGGTTTTACCCTATCTACATAGAGTGGACGATAAATAGTATGAGGTGAAGAATCTGACATCTAAATTATTTATATCTATAATTTCCCACAAATATACAAAAAGTTATAATCATATTTATAGAAATCAAATAATGTATGCGTTATTATAATCACAGTTGAAAAATTCAATAAAGATTAAATGAAAAAACGAACTGAAATATAGATTTCAAATCAATTCCTTAGTAGTTATAATACCTAATAAAACATCAACTCCCTTTTTCAACTTTTCCCTTTTACCTTTTAACTTTTCCCTTTTCCCTTTCAACTTTTTCCTTTCAACTTTTCCCTTTCAACTTTTTCCCTTTTACCTTTTCCCTTTCAACTTTTTCCTTTCAACTTTTTCCTTTTACCTTTTCCCTTTTAACTTTTTCCTTTTAACTTTCAATAAGGATACTGCATCACCTCTTCACCAAAAACTTCTTTTCTGATCAAAGGCAAAGTTGAAATTAATCGTTTCAAACCTTCCACGCCTTGTTGTTCGGTGTTGTGGGAGTGGTAATCTTCTATTTTTGAAACATCTTCTTCCCCTTCGGAGAAATATTTTGCATAATTTAGATCCCGGTTATCGGCAGGTACACGGTAAAAATCGCCCATGTCTTCGGCTTTCATCATTTCTTCGCGGGTGCAGAGGGTTTCGTAGAGTTTTTCTCCGTGTCGGGTTCCGATTACTTTAACAGGAACTTCTTTCCCGGTCAGTTCTATTAGGGCTTGAGCCAAATCGCCAATGCTTCCTGCAGGTGCTTTGTTCACAAAGAGATCGCCGGGATTGGCATTCTCAAAGGCGAACAACACCAAGTCCACAGCATCGTCTAAGGACATGAAAAATCGGGACATGTTGGGATCGGTAACGGTGATGGGTTCTCCTTTTTGGATTTGGTTCAGGAACAACGGAATGACCGAACCTCTACTTGCCATAACATTTCCGTAACGGGTAAGGCAAACGACGGTATCTTTTAGGTTTCTGGCTTCGGCAACGGCTACTTTTTCCATCATGGCTTTGGAAATTCCCATGGCGTTGATGGGATAGGCAGCTTTGTCGGTAGAGAGGCAAATGACTTTTTTCACTCCGTTAGAAGCGGCAGCTCGGATCACATTTTGGGTACCTTCTACATTGGTTTTTACGGCTTGCATGGGGAAAAACTCACAAGACGGCACTTGCTTGAGTGCTGCAGCGTGAAAGATATAATCTACCCCACGGGTTGCAGGTTCTACCGAGGTATAATCCCGAACATCGCCGATGTAGTATTTTATTTTGTCGTTTTTGTAGAGGTTACGCATGTCGTCCTGTTTTTTCTCATCGCGAGAAAAAATGCGGATTTCCGAAAAATGATCGGTTTGTAAAAAACGATTGAGCACCGCTGTACCAAAAGATCCGGTACCTCCGGTGATGAGTAAGGTTTTATTTTTGATTGTTTGCATGATATTTTTTTATTGGTTATTGGTGATTGGTTATTGGTTTCTAACTTCTAATATCTAACATCTAACTTCTAGTTATTGGTGATTTATGGTTTTATTTTGTTAATATTTCTGTCTTTTTTCTTGTTTATTAAAACTCTTTCGAGAAAGATCTCATCGCAAGAGTTGTATCAGTTATCCATGTATATATTTTTCAGAAAGCCGAATGTTTTATCCGAGCAGTCTTTCCAGCTGTATTGTGTTGCCTTTTGATAGGTACTCATCGCGCTCAACTCTCTTTCCTGTGGATTAAGAATAAAGTCCTTCAAACAAGTGTAAATAGAATCTACCGAAAGTGGATTAAAATAAAATCCTTTCTCACCCAACACTTCTAGCATGGGACCCATATCAGAGCAAGCAATGGGCAATCCTGCCGACATGGCTTCTATCAAAATAATTGGCTGGTTTTCGCAAGACGAAGCAAACACAAAGCCATCGGCATTCTTATAGATTGACGCCAACTCCTCGTAGGGTGTAAAACCATTGAAACGCACGCAGCCCTCCGTATCTTTCTCCATTACCCGATCTAATTTCTCTTTCCATTCGTCATTCATTTCGCCTACCAAATCCAAACTAACAGGAAAGCCCTCTTTTCTTAAGCGGATAACCGCATCCGCCACATTCCACTGATGTTTGTATGCCGACACAATGGACACATACAACAATTTAAACGGCTCCAGAGTAGAAAATACCTCGATAGGCTTTTGCGGTTTTGGTTCGCGTGTAAAATGCTCGTTGATGCCGTGCGAAATTAACTGCGATTTCACCTCTAAGTTTATCGTTTTGGTAATATATTTCCTTGCAAAATCGGATATAAAAATTATTCCTTTAGCTTTCTTGAATGTGTAGGCTTGCGTGAGGCGTAGTATCTGAAAACGCAAACGTGTTTTTAGTTGTTTGAATCTTCGGTATTCTTCTTGCTGAAACGGCAGCATATTCTGGCTCATGGTTACATACGGGCGAAACGCACCGAAATAAGTACCACCCGGCACAAACAGCAAATCTACCCGATTGGACTGCAGCACCCCATTCATCTTAAATATCTGAAACAGGAATGAAAACAGCATCCCCCGATTCAACCATGTGTCCGAGAGCTTTACAATACCGGCTCGGTTGGATATTTTATCCAAAGTATGCCGATTGGAGAGCAATATGATTTTATCAATACCGTGTTGCTCCAACTCCACCCTGTTCACTATCTCTTTCAGGTGAGTAAGTCCACCACCCGCGCGGATATTGCTTGCGTCAATGGCTATTATCATTGGTTGTTATTGTATTTTTTATTTACACTCAAAAAATAGCGAATATGATTCTTTGGCCAAAAAGACTCTTGATGTCTTCTATTGAACACCTGCCCATTGTATGAGAAGTAATTCTTATAATCGGTACCACTATAAATATACTTATGATATTTCTGCGTAGTTTCAAGAGCAGACTTGGGGAAATGTTGTAGCTGACCATAAGTCCATGCGAAATAATCGCATGAATACTTCAACTTATCCTCTAATGTTTTTTTATTTTCGGATAATTGACGCTCTATTTCTTTACCGTCTAATTCAGCAAAATTGCTGTGATCAAGATTGTGTGAACCAATCAAGTGTCCTCTTTGATGCAAGTCGATCACTTGCTGCCAGTTCATCGGCTTTTTGGTATAAGTTGCTATGCGTTTATTAAACTCTTGCTGATACGCAGTGGAAGACTCAATATAATTTGAATTGATAAAAAAAGCACCTCGTACACCATATTTTTCGAGCAATGGAGCTATTACAGTATAACACTCTTCAAAACCATCATCGAATGTAAAAGCAATCAACACTTCATCCTCTGGAATTTGTTTTTTTTCGATACGCTCCGTTGCTTCCTCCAAGTTAATGAAGCGCGCAAAGCCATGAAGGTATTTTAAGTAGGATTCAAAAATCTCAGTATCCCGATTTATTTCATGCGCATGAGGTGTAACGAAATGGGAATTAATAATATGAACTCCCGGGCGCGGGCGCTTTAGCGCACCGAACAACTGCAATACGATATTTCTTAAAATAGCTCTCATTATTAGTAAGTATCAATATCCAAATAACTAAGCGCCCATTTTTCTTCGCTAATTTTTAATCCTGAATTTAACACTTTTGTACCGAAGTTCAGATTAAAATGAAAAGGATTAGGCAAGAAAAATTTTCTTAAATAAAAATTATATAATGGATGGTTATTAAAAATGTATGTATAAATCATATCGGGGTTCTCCTTTTTAATTAATGATTCTATTAATTTTGAAAATTCCGAATAGCTATATGATGTTAGAAAACATTCTCCTATAACAATTTCCAATGCATTGCCTTTTCTGTATTTCTTATAAAGAATAGCTCCATTATTGTTTTCTAAAATTTCATATCCAGCTTTGGGATTATCCAAACGCCATTTTATAAAATCATCAGAATAAGGTACATGAACATACTCACGAAGCTTTTCATTTCTATTCCTTATTAAAACATCAGATATATGTTTTTTTGGCGTTTCTTTATTAAGAATTACTGCTGGTTTTCTTCTTTCTTTTATTATTCTTAGTGGTTTCCTGAATAATGTCAAACGACGAAAACCTTTTATATATTCCCAACCTAATTTTTCATAACCTGCTCTTGATGCATCAACAGAAACATTAAATATGAACTCTACTTTATCATTTGTAGCACTTTGTAGAAACTCTTTATTAATTGCAGTAAATATTCCTTTTCTTCTATAATCCGGATGCACGCAAGTGCCGTGAAATTGAATCGAGTTTATTAAATTATCATTAATTTGAAGAGGCCAGAAGATACCACCTCGAGCAGCTATTAATCTATCTTTATCTTCATAGAGTATTATTTTGGATTTTGTTTTATAAAACGCCCATTCTGTTTTTTCTTCTATCTCAGTAATATCACCACCCCATACCAGCTGAAATAATCCTGCTATGTTTAATGAATTTGTTTCATATCCTTTGATAACTTTATACATAGTTTCTGTGTTTGTTATGCTGTTTTTACAAATAGCTATTGTTTTTTATTATTTATGTAGTCTCTCTCAAAATCAAATATAAATAAACGAATACTTTAGTTTTTTGTATAAATAATTCTTTTACCTAAATAGTAAATTAAAAGAATACTGAGAAAAGTCATGGTTGAAGTGATAGGTGAACGAACAAAAAAGAATATATATGGAAAAAACATAGCACCCAACACCACTTCATACCCTCCTCTTTTGAAAGCATGGTTTTTGAAATCATCTGCTCGTCTTAATAATGCACCCATTAATAATACCATGAATAGGGAAAACAGACCGAAATCGGCATACAAATCTCCGGTAAAACCAAAAGATGCACTATGCCCCTCGCCAAACCCTCCTCGATATTGCCTAATGAACCAATGCCCCAACATGGTAGGTTTTTCCGACCAAAGTTCTCGTGGTATCCAAAAATACAATAAAAAACTTGATGAAGCGCCATACAGATGGTCATGAGTTTCAAAATGTTCAAACATCAAAGTTGTCATATCCACTATACCCTCCGAACTCATAAAAACTTTACTTATATTGTATGCCAAGTCTTTACTTGCATCAAAGGTTTTTGTTTCACCACTGTTTTCATCATATCCACCACTTCTAAAATTCATCATCAGGTTTACAGATGTAAATAACAAATAAGCCGCAAAACCCCACATCACTAATTTCTTAAATGAAAATGAAAATTTCTGACTAAACAGGTAGGTAATTGCAAACCCCAAAACTGAAAACAATAATGGATAACGCGTCCCATTCAAAAACAATATGAGAAATATGGGCAACGAAAGTATCAGTGGCAACATTATTGATTTGCGTCGCAGATTGTAAAAATAAAATACCATAATTGCAGGCAATACCAATTCCAAACCTTTGAGCAATCCATCAATTATTAATCCAATACCCTCTGACTTTTCATAAGCAGCACTACGACCGATGGCAAATGACAATAAAGCATTTTCAATCGACATGGCAAAATATACCAATACTAACAAAACAAGAATAAGAGATGTGATTTTTGAATTATTTATTTTTTGTTTTACTACTATATTCTTCAGCGATTTCATTTTTTTTGATGGTGCACTTATATATCCAATATTTATCAGATTATTAGCAATCAATAGATATTTTACAGCAGAGATAAAGAACAGGTTTGTTTCGTCTGATTTAATTACAGCCTCTGACAGTATAATATACATGAAGGCGATATTCCACAAATTCAACAAACTAATCTTCTTGTTTTTAATCACATCAAACAAAATATATAGCGCCAGAAAATAAAAATAAAATTGCCCCAGCACAAAAACGGAGTCAATCAGTAGTATTGCCACGCTTAATAAGAGGAGTATTGCTATTGAAAGTATCTTTGGCATTATTGTTTCTTATTTAGATGTTGTAATAAACGAGCACAAATACTCTTTGTTATAAATTATAATACAAGTTTTCAGTTTAATAAATCAATAAGTTGCTTAGCATAGTTTTCTACACTCCTTCTGCTTTCAAATGCATCAACATATCGCTTTGCCGAGTTTTTACCAAAGACAGCAAGTTCATCTGCGGTCATTTGAGAAATACTCTCTACTAATTTACGCCCTTTTTCAGTTTCTGTAATTGGGTCGTAAGACCATCCGTTTATGCTTTCAGCTACCACATCTTCTAAATTTCCGATTCTTGAAGACACTAATAACGGAAGACCTGCAGCACAAGCCTCAATAGGTGAAAGTGGCGAAGAGTCTTTCAGACTTGGAAGAACAAACAAATCGGCTGCCGCATAATATTCAATCACCTTATCTTGTTGTATAAATCCGGTAAGCGTTAGTTTTATGTTTTCGTTTTGACAATACTCGGTAATCGTTTCTTTTAATTCACCATCTCCTAATATAAACAAATGAATATTGTTCACACCTCTTAATAATTCGAGCAAAGGCATAATTCCTTTTATTTCAATCAATCGAGCAGGCAACACCCACATTTGGTCATCCGCGCTGACTTTAAATATTTCTCTAAGTTCCTCTTTTTTTATTCGCAATACAGCTACTTTATCTCTAAACACCTCTTCATCTATAAGATTTGGTAGTCTTACATACTTCTTGCTTTTTGCTTTCTCAGAAAAGAATTGAATGTATTTTATTTGAGGATTTCCTGTGGTTTGGTATGCGTCAGCCTTATTCAGTAAAGTTTTTTTCAACTTAGCTCCAAAGCCCGATTTACGGGCTGTAGAATGTAGATTTGATTCAACAGACATTACTTTTATTTTCTTACCACGAATGAAGAATGGTGCAAGCCACAAGGTAGGATTGGACATCCCCCCCACAATAGCAATGTCATAATCCTTTTTCAACAATCTAAATAATAAACCCGGATTAAAGTGCGCAAAAAAACCTCCAATCACCGGATGTATTCCTTTAAATATTTTATAATTATATTGATAACTATCTTCCGGGATAACCCACTTTCGATCCGGCTCTATTTTTGCCATATACAATACTTCAAAATCAATTCCATATTTAGGGAAAATCTCCTGCATCAAATTAAAACGCTTCTGACGATAAGGAGCAGGGATATTGGTAATATAAAGAAGTTTTTTCATTATCATATTTTTTTAATATTAATATAAATCAAATAAGCAAAACAGAGAAATAAAAAATTCATAACAAGAGATGCAATTATAATAGACTTTGCTCCATCAAAAACCTGATTGGATATAAAGACAAAACCTAATAAAAAGATACCTATTTCTCTGATAATGGACGAATAAAGCATAAGCCAGTTCTTATTTAAAGATATAAACGAATTGACATATACCCCACTTGTTGCAGAAAAAAATGTAGTAAAAACTGCGATAGATATTAAACCTCCAAGATTACTAAATGTTTTACCATACATGCTTTCAATAAATCCGGAAAAAATAAAAACTAAAGCGATAGGTATTAATACAGAAATTGCAGTAATAAGAAATACTTGTTTTAACACGTTTTTATGTTCTGCATTATCCGATGAGCTTTTCGATAGATGTGTCAAAACCACATTTTTTAATACTCCCGGTATAAATAAAACTATTGCATTCCATTGCATAGCTGCCGTGTACAGACCAAGCTCTCCAAAAGATGAAAACCTGATAATAAATAAGCCCAACATCCACGATGTAATTGAATAAACTGCTTCTCTGAGCGCGATGGGTGTAGAAAAACGGATTATTTCTTTTTGAAGCGCCTTATCTTCGATTGCCGGTGAGGATGTAGGAATACATTTTTTCACCACCGTATAATTAAACACACAATTGAGTATCTGCACCAAAAGCAATGCCATCAACGCCCCATTCAGCTCGAAGAAATAGGTAAGGACTACACTTAGCAGAAAAGTAAGCACACCAATCCAGGTATTTATCTTTGCTATTTCTTTAAATCGCCCGAAGCCCGACAGTATACCTATCTGCGTGGTAGTGATGGCATTGAACACGATTAAAACCGAAAGGATTCGAAGTGGTGTAGCCAAATGCACAGCTTCTAACCATTGCGCAGCTACCACATCGGCAAAAGCGAAGAGCATCACCGCCATTGCTCCGCTAAACAATAGGGTTATTTTATTGGCATACTTTACAAACAGCGGTATTTTATCCTTGGCTGTTTGTCGAAACTCCGCAATGTATTTCGTAGCGGTATATCCTAATCCAAAGGTAGAGAACACTCCAATCGTGAGTATCGTATTGCGTATAATACCATACTCGCCATAAATATCTTTTCCCAAAAAACGCGCGATAGCTATCCCTGCTACCAATGACAAACCTCTCCCCGCCACATTGCCGAGCAAAGACCAGAAGGAGTCTTTGAAGAGTTGGTTAGATTTTAGTTTTACAAAAAAATTATTAAACTCTACTTTCAAAATTAAATCCTCAATATTATCAATCCTCCCCAAACAAATCTCTGGTAAACACTTTCTCTTTCACCTCATCCAATTCTGGAGCGTTGCGGTTGGAGATGATGACATCGCATTCCTGTTTGAAGGCCTGCAAATCCTTCATCACCTTGGAGCCAAAAAAGGTTTCGTCTTCCAGTACTGGTTCATAGACCACCACCTCTATCCCTTTGGCTTTTATCCTTTTCATGATGCCTTGTATGGCTGAGGCACGGAAATTGTCGGATCCGGACTTCATGATCAATCGGTAAACGCCCACTTTTTTAGGATTTTTGGCGATGATGGTATCGGCAATAAAATCTTTTCGGGTACGGTTGGCATCGACAATGGCTTGTATGATGTTGTTGGGTACGGCATCGTAATTCGCCAACAACTGCTTGGTGTCTTTGGGCAGGCAATATCCGCCGTAACCAAAAGACGGATTGTTGTAATGGTTGCCAATTCTTGGGTCAAGTCCTACACCTTCAATGATCTGTCTGCTGTCCAAGTTGTGGATTTGTGCATAGGAATCCAACTCGTTGAAATACGCCACGCGCATTGCCAAATAGGTATTGGAAAACAACTTGATGGCTTCGGCTTCCGTAGAGTTGGTAAACAAGGTAGGTACATCTTTTTTTATAGCCCCTTGTTGCAAGAGCTGTGCGAAGGTTTCAGCCCTTTCGCTTTGCTCGCCAATGATGATCCTGGACGGATAAAGATTGTCGTACAAGGCTTTGCCCTCACGAAGAAATTCTGGTGAGAACATGATATTTTGAACCCCGATTCTTTCTTTCAAATCTTGGGTAAACCCAACCGGCACGGTCGATTTGATGACGATGACCGCCTGTGGATTGTAGTTTTGCACTTCCAGGACCACGGCTTCCACGGATTGGGTGTTGAAATAATTGGTTTTGGGATCGTAGTCTGTCGGCGTCGCTACAACAACAAAGTCGGCATTTTTATAGGCCATTTCCTTGTCCAAAGTCGCCGTGAAATTCAGCTCTTTATGAGCCAAGAAATCCACAATTTCCTTGTCCTCGATGGGTGAAATTTTCTGGTTGAGCAAAGCGATTTTTTGCTCCACGATATCCAAAGCCACCACTTCGTGGTGCTGTGCGAGTAATACGGCATTGGACAAACCGACATATCCGGTTCCCACTACGGTTATTTTCATATCCTTTTTAATTTTCAGATAAAGAAAGGATGATCCTTTGCTTTAATCTTGGGGGTTAGTTTTTAGTTTTTGGTTTTTGGTTAAAAAAAACCAGGCTTTACAATCTTCCGTCCGTACGGTTCAAAATCCCTTTCACATCGTAAACCACACCGCCGTCTTTTAAGAATGCATTCAAATCCAAATCCATAAATTCTTTGTGAGCAACGGTCAGGACGAGGGCATCGAATTGGTTGTCGGTTGTTGGTTGTTGGTTGTCGGTTGGTAGGGATTGGTGGGTGGTGATGCCGTATTCGTGCATGACTTCTGCTGGATTGGCCCAAGGATCGAGAATGGTGATTTCCATTCCGTATTCTTTGAGGCTGTTGACCACATCAATCACTTTGGTATTTCTAATGTCCAGACAATTTTCTTTGAAGGCAAATCCCAAAAGCAGGATGTTGGCATTTTTTATTTTGATGTCCTTGTCAATCATCAGTTTTACGACCTGCGAAGCGACAAAAGCACCCATGGAGTCGTTCATTCTTCTGGCGGTAAGGATGAGCTCGGAATAATACCCTATCTCTTGCGCTTTCTGCGCCAAATAAAAAGGATCGACCCCGATGCAATGTCCACCGACCAATCCCGGCTTGAAGGGCAGGAAGTTCCATTTGGTTCCTGCTGCTTCCAATACGGCATGGGTATCGATGTTCATCAAGGAGAAAATCTTTGCCAATTCATTTACAAAAGCAATGTTGATGTCGCGTTGTGAGTTTTCAATCACTTTGGAGGCTTCGGCTACTTTAATGGTCGGTGCCAAATGCGTTCCGGCAATGATCACCGATTTGTACAAATCGTTTACTATTTCTCCAATTTCTGGTGTAGATCCGGAAGTGACTTTCAGAATTTTTTCTACGGTATGTTCTTTATCGCCGGGATTGATTCTTTCAGGAGAATAACCGGCAAAAAAATCTACATTGAACTTGAGTCCGGATATTTTTTCCAATACCGGAATGCATTCTTCCTCGGTTACGCCCGGATACACCGTGGATTCGTAAATCACGATGTCGCCTTTTTTCAAGACTTTACCAACGGTTTCACTCGCTTTGTAGAGCGGAGTAAGATCGGGTCTGTTGTTTTTATCGACCGGTGTAGGAACGGTTACCACGAATATATTCGCTTCTTTGATGTCTTCTAAATTTGCAGAACAATAAAGACCGATGACTGGGTTATGGGGTGATGAAGTTATGAGGTGATGAGGTGATGGGGAGACTGGGTGAGAAAAGGGATTTTCTTTGACCAAGACGGCTTTTAAAACATCATCTTCTACCTCTAAGGTAGAGTCGGTTCCGCTGTTCAGTTCAGCAATTCTGGATTGGTTGATGTCAAAACCCACAGTGGGATATTTTGTAGCAAAAAGTCGAGCAAGTGGCAATCCTACATAGCCCAAGCCGATAACTGCAATATGTTTATTAGAGTTCATAATTCTTTTCAACAATTTGTATTTTACCAAAGGCCTAAAAAGCCTTTCTTTTTATTTTTTTCGTGGAGGTGTCCATATCCATATCCATATCCATA
>JAFDZI010000038.1 GCA_018266955.1 Bacteroidota bacterium | reverse complement strand
TTGAGTTTTAAAAACTACCTTCGCGCGTGTTGGCTTTTTTTGTGCAGCTCTAAAGTACCTTTTTTAGAGATAAAACACAACAAAAAAAGGGCTGTCCGACTTTTCGGACACCCTCTTATTTTTAATTTTTTATTGCTGATCTAGTGTTCTTGTACTGCTTTTATAAACTTGAAAATTGAATACAAATGATCGGTTTCTCCAATTGATATTTTGATATGGGTAATGTTCGTCTCTAGAAAATGCAGCTCTAGAAGGAACAATAATCACTCCTTGTAGGTTATAACCATCCGAGTCTGGAATATTAAATGCCATAAATTTCCTCAAACCCTCTTGGAAACCTTCCATTTCGTAATATGACCTTGATTTGCTCGAACTGGCCATTACCGAATTTTTAACATAATAATACATAGGATCTACTTGTGGTACGCCTGTTCCTTGGATGGTATTTACAAATGCTGCTGGAGAAGAGTATTTTATCACCCCATCCACATTCATGGCAACATAACCCAAGCCTTTGTTCATAATGCGGATAACATCTGTATCACCAATGGTAGTACCAGGAGTCGGTTGTGCGGCATTTCTAACGATATATATAACGCCAGAACTTGGAATGGTTTGTGGATTAAGTGCTGTAAGTGGTGTTTGGGTATCATCACTCGAATCTGTAGCATCAAATGCCTTAATGTTCCCTTGTGCGTCTAAATAATTTTCCGCCATGAATTTTTTTGCAGCTTCATCATCGTAATAATTTTGAGTGGCAATGTCTTCAGGTTCTGTGTACACGGGTGTGCTTTCATCTTTTCTACAAGAACTAAGGGTTGCCGAAAGGATAATGCTGAATAAAAATATTTTTTTCATTTTTGTCAAATAATAATTATTGGATTGATGGTCAATCGTTGGGCAAAAATATAAAAAAATATGAGAATTGATAAATTTTTATGGTCAGTAAGAATCTATAAGACCAGAACCATAGCAACCGAGGAAATTAAAAAGAACAGGGTGTCTGTAGGCGAGCAAGTCGTTAAGGCTTCTAAGGAGGTGAAAATAGGTGATATTATAAAAATAAGGAAAAACCAAATTGATTATAAAATAAAAATATTGGATTTACCCAAAAGTAGATTAGGCGCAAAATTGGTTCCAGAATATATAGCGGATAGGACGGAAAAAGAGCAATACGATATTTTGAATCTTCGAAGGCTAGAACAAAATTATTACAGAGCCAAAGGAGAAGGGCGGCCAACCAAAAAAGACAGGCGCGACATAGAAGGTTATACCAACGAAAATGCCAATTCAGGAGAAACGCAATGGGACGATTTTTTCTCCAATATTAGCAACGATGATGATGATCTAGACTAAGGCAGGGTGTTAAGAATTTCTTCGGCAACCTCTTCCGCAGATTTTCCATTGGTCTGAATGCTGAATTGTGCTTTGGAATAAAAAGGATTTCTTTCAAATAAATGCTTGGCGATAAACTCAGGTAAATCAGGATCGTTTATATTTGCAATAAGCGGTCTTTTTTCTTTTTGTTTCAAAAGTCTTTCGGCTAATTGTGGTACACTTGCTTGTAAAAAGAATGAAATAGAGTTGTGGTTGATGATTTCCATGTTGTTGTAATATGCCGGAGTGCCTCCTCCCAAACTCAAAACCAGGTTGTCCCCACTGGCAAGTATCTCTTCTAAGGCTTGTCTTTCTTGTTTTCTAAAGTACAATTCGCCCTTTTTATCGAAGATTTCAGCGACAGTACATTTGTTTTTCTTGGAAATGAAGAAATCAAGGTCTATAAAAGTGAAATTTATTTTTTCGGATAAAAGTTTGGCTATGTGTGTTTTACCGCTGCCCATGTAGCCTAGCAAAGAAATTATCATGATTTTTTTTGTACAAATTTCAATAAAAATTTTGAGATATTAAAAAAAGCTGTATCTTTGCACCACTTTAAAACAGGAACAAATCCTGATAACAAAGTGGCCGACCTGGTAGCTCAGCTGGTAGAGCAATACACTTTTAATGTATGGGTCCTGGGTTCGAATCCCAGCCAGGTCACTTAGTTTTGCGAAAGCAAAATGCCTGTGTGGTGAAATTGGTAGACACGCCATCTTGAGGGGGTGGTTTCCTAAGGATGTGCTGGTTCGAGTCCAGTCGCAGGCACACAGAAAAATACTTTTGAATTTTTTATTCAAAGACCTGGTAGCTCAGCTGGTAGAGCAATACACTTTTAATGTATGGGTCCTGGGTTCGAATCCCAGCCAGGTCACAAATTTGCTGAAAAGTAAATTTTTTTCATATTAATATTTTGTGATTTGGTGTTGAAATCCTGCTTGAACAAAGCAGGATTTCATTTTTGTTGCTTATTATTCAAATTGTAAAAATAGGTTTCCGCTAACTTCTTTTTGAGTATAAATGATTAATTCTTTACCCAAACATTGTATTTTATTCCAAAATTTGCCACCTGCAAAACGGCTTTCCATCACTTCAGCAGCTATCCCATAATGGCTAATTTGTATTTCTTCCGGATAGTAAAAGTTTTTCGAGAGTCCAAAAAGTCCTTTTTCTTCATCTGTCCATAAATTTACCTCTCCCATCAGTTGGGCGGTATAGTTGTTTGCCGGAGAAGAGTAGATGTTTTCTGGATTGTCGTGTTGTATGAGTTTTCCTTGGTGTAAAATACTTATTTTATCCAGCCAAGGCATAATTTCGAGGGCTTCGTGAGTGGAGATAATCAATGCGATGTTTTCTCTTTTAACATAGTCGAAAAGTTTTTTTCTCAAATCAATTTTTCTGGAATAATCCAAGTTACTAAAAGGTTCGTCCAAGAGTAATAATTTAGGTTTTACGGAAAGTGCCCTTGCAATTGCAACTCTTTGTTGTTGTCCGCCACTCAGGTTTTTAGGAAATTCATTAGCGAATTCTTCCATTCCTACGATGGAGAGCAATTCATTCACGGTGTTTCTTTTGGCTTGCAGGTTAATGTTGGATAGGAACTTTCCCACATTGTCGTACACCGTTGAATAAGGCATTAAGTCGTAATGCTGAGCGACCAATTTCATGTCTTTTTCTCCAGGAACCAGATTTTTTTTTGGTCCAAATAATGGCTTACCATCCAAGAGAATATCTCCTTTTTCCCAGTCGATAAGTCCATAGATTAAGCTTAATAAAGTCGATTTTCCACAACCGCTTTCGCCCACCAAGGCATGGGTTTTTCCTTCTTCAATTGTATAATTGAAGTTTTGAAATAAAGGTTTGTCATGGGTGTAGGAGAAATAAAGTTGATTGATTTGTAGTAACATATCACAAAAATACTGATTTTTATTTCAGTAAAAAGGAATTTTATAGTAGATTAGCTAAAATAATTAAAATCAAAAAGATGAACAAAAAAATTTTATTACCCGTTATTGCAATCATGTTGTGTGGTTCTATAGCGCAGTCGTGTAAAGAGGATAAGCCACTTACCAGTGAAACCAAAGAAGTATTGACTACCCAAGAGGGTGAAAAATTGATGCTGGATGTGGCGGAAAGTAAAGTGGAATGGAAAGGCTACAAGGTTTTTAAATCGGAGAATACCAGCCATTTCGGAACACTAAAATTTAAAAGTGGCGAAGTTACGGTAAAGGACAATCAGCTGGAAAGTGGAAAATGGATTGTGGACATCAGTTCTTTGGAAAATGTAGATTTAAAAGACGATGCGGAACAAAAAGCCAAGTTAGAAGGACACCTGAAAAGTGGGGATTTCTTTGAGATTGAAAAATATCCAACGGCAGAATTTGAAATTACCAAAGTTGCCAAAGCAACGGACAATAGCGATTATAATACGGTCATCGATGGGAATTTAACCATTAAAGGAATCACTAAACCAATTAGCTTTAAAGCCAATGTAACGGTTAATGGAAAAGAAATAAATATCGCCACTGAACCTACCGATATTAAGAGAGAAGATTTTGGAGTTAAATTCCAAATTCCTGTAGCCAATGGAATGATTAAGAATGAAGTTACGCTGCAAGCACTCATCAAAGCCAAAGCTTAAAACTTATATTAATAACAAATTAACTGTTCAAAATTGATTTTTGGACAGTTTTTTATTTAATATGCGGTTTTATTCTAAAATTCAATTATGAAAAACACTATTTTTTTGTAGTTTTGCACTTCTATTAGAATAGACCATGTTAGAAAAAATTGAATCTTATTTACAAGAAGTAAGCAGCTTCCAAAGTACCGATAAAAACGAAATTGAACAATTCAGAATAAAGTTCTCTGGGAAAAAGGGGATTTTGAACGACTTTTTTGATCAGTTTAAATCTGTACCTAATGAGCAAAAGAAAGAATTTGGTCAGAAAATCAATAGCTTAAAAATAGCAGTAACTGAAAAATTGGATGCTTTGAAAGAAGCTACTCAATCCAAAATTATCATCGAAAAAGAGGACTTAACCAAGCCAGGTTTTCCTTTGGACTTGGGTTCCAGACACCCTATCAATTTGGTGAAAAACCGAATTATCGAAATTTTTAAATCCATTGGGTTTAGCGTTGCCGATGGTCCGGAGATTGAGGATGATTGGCACAACTTTTCAGCGCTTAATATGCCGGATTATCACCCGGCGAGAGACATGCAGGATACTTTTTTTATAGAGCAAAATCCAGATATTTTACTTAGAACGCATACCTCTTCGGTACAAATTCGACACATGAAAGAAAACCAACCTCCCATCAGAACTCTTTCACCTGGAAGGGTGTTTAGAAATGAAGCGGTTTCTTCTCGTTCACACTGTATCTTCCATCAAATAGAAGGTTTGTACATTGATGAAAATGTGTCTTTTGCCGATTTAAAACAAACCATACAGTTTTTTACCACAGAATTATTTGGAAAATCTAAAATCCGAATGCGTCCTTCCTACTTTCCGTTTACCGAGCCAAGTGCCGAGGTGGATGTGTATTGGGGATTGAATTCAGAAACCGACTACAGAATCACCAAAGGAACAGGTTGGTTGGAAATTATGGGTTGTGGAATGGTGGATCCTTCCGTACTGAGCAATGTGAATATTGATGCCGATAAATACTCTGGTTATGCCTTTGGAATGGGGATAGAAAGAATTGTGATGTTGCTTTTCCAGATGAGTGATATCCGAATGTTTTTTGAAAATGATAAAAGAATGTTGCAACAGTTTGGTGCTTTGTAAATTCTCAGAATATCAATAAATAATGAAAACTTCTCCTTGGTGAGAAGTTTTTTTTATTAAGAAAAAACCAATAAATATTTCAGGGCAAACTCACACTTTAT
>JAFDZI010000037.1 GCA_018266955.1 Bacteroidota bacterium | reverse complement strand
TGAAATTACCGTGCAACGGTCTTATATTGTTCTAAGAAATAAGAAAAACTGAAATCTTCTACTTCTTCCTCTGCATCTTCCAGCGTAGTGAGTAAATCTTCAAAAGTTTCGAGGTGAGAAACGGTCATGTTTACAAATTCTATATGCAAGGGTAAGGCAACAAATCCCGTAATACTGTCGTATAATGCATCTAAGTTGTCACCAAAATCATCAGGAAGTGAGAGTTTGGATTTTAGTTGTTCGTAAAAATCCTCATAGTCCCCAATGGTTACAAAGTCTATATATACTGTTTTCATTTGAAGGTATTTATTGTTTTTGAAAAGTTTTATAATGATTATGTGTGACCCAAACATCGCCGTTTTTGGTATAGACTAACCGATCGGCTTGTCGGTGACCACAATGGTAATTGATGTCGGCTTCAAAATACTGTACACCTTTGGGTAAAGTCCCTTCACGATTAGAAAATCGGTCTCCACCAATGGCTTTTCCTGGGAGTACATCACAAAGATTTCCTTTGGAGGGTTCCCAACCTTGTTTTCTGGCTTCGGATTTGGTGATGTAGTATTCCGGCAAACGGTGGTTTTTTTGAATGTACTGAATGACAATTTTTTCTTGGGTTAATGTTGTTATGTCATCAGAATAACCGGATTCTTCTTTGCTGGAAACACTAGTTTTTTCAAAAGATTCATTTGAGGTATGCTTGGCTTTCTCCTTTTTTAATTGAGTCAAAGATTGTTCTGTGCTCGGATCTGACTTTTTTTCTATGGAATAAGTTTTGAAAAAATACATCAATCCTAAGCCAATGATGATGCCTATAACAAGGGTGAGAAGGTTGCTTTTGTTGTTCATTGCCATTTAATTTTAATCTCTCCATTCTTCCGGAATATAGCATACCGGGATTGGATTTATTTTATGTTGAGCCGCAGTATTCATTCTTTTGAAAATTTTGAAAACTTCCAAATCTCGTCCTGTATAATCGTCTTCTGACTTTTTTCCCCAATCTTTTTGAATTTTTTCTAATTCGGGATAGGTGGCACCAATTTGCATCTCATCGGTTCTTTCGGCGTCCCATAGTCCATCGGTAGGAATGGCGTTTTGAATGCTTTCTATCAAATCCAATTCTCGTGCGAGTTGATAGACTTCTGTTTTGTACAAATCGCCAATAGGAGAAACATCTACACCTCCATCTCCATATTTGGTGTAAAAACCAATGCCGAAATCTTCCACTTTATTTCCGGTGCCGCAAACCAGCAAACCATGGATTTGACCGAAATAGTACAAAGTGAGCATTCGTAATCGGCTTCTGGTGTTGGCGAGGGCTAAGTTTTGGTTAGGAAAATTATTGTTTTCTATAGCAATGGTATTTTCCAGTGCTAGAAACGGAGCGTCCAAATTTATTGTCATGGATTGCACATTGTCAAATTTTTGTTCCAACCATTGTATATGTTTTTGCGCTCGGCTACTTTGATCTGATTTTTGGCGGATTGGCATTTCTAAAGCCAAAACTTTTAAACCTGTCATGGCACAAAGGGTGGAGACCACTCCAGAATCAACCCCTCCAGAAACACCAATGATGTATCCGTTGGCTTTGGCTTTTTGGGCATAATCCTTTAACCAATGCACTATTGTATCAATTATTTTTTGATTTTGCATGAAATAGATTTTAGCTACAAAAGTAATTAAAAAGCGAAGAAGTCAATTGTTGATATTAATAAATAAAAAAACCACTTACAGTTTTGTAAATGGTTTGGTGGTTTCTCCAGGGATCGAACCAGGGACACACGGATTTTCAGTCCGTTGCTCTACCAACTGAGCTAAGAAACCTTAGGGTTACAATAGTTTTGAATTATTGTGGTGCAAAAGTAATGTATTGTTTCCTTACTTGCAAATGGTTTTAAAAAAAAATGAAAAATAATTGAAGTCTTTACATTCAAGTAATTTATTTACAGAATTAAAAACTCATCTTCTGGTGGAAGAATTAGTTTATTGTAAACCGATTATTCCTTACTTTTGCATACGAAAATTGAATTTAATACATGAAGATTGTACGACATATAGTTCTGACATTAGGAATGGCAACATTGGCTTTGTCTTGTGAAAAAGAGCAAGAAAATAATTGGCAGGTAGAGATAAAAAATCCAATTAAAAAAGTTGAAATAACAGATATCTCCAAAGATTATTTTGATCCCTCTGTTTCTTTAGATCAGTTTCAACAAAAATATCCATGGTTTCAAGGGACGGTAAGTGATGAAGATTTTCAGAAGAGAAGAACCGATGCCAAAGAAATTGAAGTCTATAAAAAAGCCTTGGCGAAAATTGATGTAGCAAAACTCAATGCTGGATTAGCAGATTTGTTTTCGCACCTTCAACATTATTTTCCTAAATTTTTGGCGCCCAAAGTTTTTTTATATTCCTCGGGTTTGCAAGCTTTAGACGATCCTATTTTTTACCAAGGAGAAGCCAATATGGTTTTTATTGATATTTCCGCATTTATGGGAGATGGGAGCCCTTTTTATACGGGTTATGAAGTTTACCTACAAAAATCCATGAACCCGGAAAATATTATTCCTAAAGTTTCGATGATTATGGCGCAAAATATTGTTCCAGCCAATAGAGACCATCAGAAATTTGTGGACCAAATGGTGTACCAAGGGAAATTAATGATTCTTCAAGATGCATTCCTTCCCAAAACTCCAGATTATCTGAAAATGAACTATACCGAGAAACAATACCAATGGACACAAGCCAATGAAGTGAATATTTGGAATTATTTTGTTGAAAATAACATCGTTTTTGGTGAAGATCAACGATTGGAACAACGATTTATCGCGCCAGGACCTTTTTCAAAATTTTATACAGAAATCGATAATAAATCCTCACCACAGGTGGGTGTCTTTATCGGATGGCAAATTTGTAAAAAATACCTACAAAAAAATCCGCAAACAAAATTGAATGATTTTCTAAGAATGAATGCCACCGATATTTTCAATGCATCAGAATTTAAACCTAAAGATTAATTAATATACCCATTACCCTTATGAGAGAAACCAAAATAACCATCAATGTAGCACTTGATGACAATCATATCCCAGAAAAATTAACTTGGAACGCCGAAGACAGTGGTGTACAAAATATGGATACTAAATCGGCAATGATTTCCGTATGGGACGATAAAGCCATGGAAGCACTGAGAATAGATCTTTGGACAAAAGAAATGCCATTGGATCAAATGAAAATGTTTATTCACCAAACCATTATTTCCCTTGGTCAAACCTATCATAGAGCCTCGGGTGAAGAAGATGTGGCAAAATGGATGGAAGAAATGGCGCATGAATTTGCTGTGAAATCAGCAATAAAAATGTAAACACTAAATAAAAGAACCAAAATGAAATTCAATACCAAAGTAATACATGGCGGACAACACCATGAAGGAGTAACAGGAGCGGTAAATGTACCGGTGTTTTTAACCTCAACTTTTGCACAGAAATCTCCAGGCGAACATTCGGGGTACGAATATTCCCGAGCAGCAAATCCTACCCGCCAGGCATTGGAGGATGCTTTGGCAAGTATAGAAAACGGAAGCCGTGGATTGGTCTTCGGTTCCGGTTTGGCTGCCATTGATTGTGTGTTGAAATTACTCAATCCAGGGGATGAAGTAATTGCTTGCGACGATTTGTATGGAGGGAGCTATCGTATGTTTGTGCGATTGTTTGAAAAATATCAGTTGAAGTTCCATTTTGTGAATATGGAAGCAATGGAAAATATAACTTCCAAAATTACAGAAAAAACCAAGCTAATATGGCTGGAAACACCTACCAATCCATTGATGAAGCTTATCGATATTGCAGCAGTATGCCAAGCAGTAAAAGATAAAGGGATACTAGTGGCAGTGGACAATACTTTTGCTTCTCCTTATTTGCAAAATCCTTTGGATTTAGGAGCGGATATTGTGATGCATTCTGCAACAAAATATATTGGAGGGCATTCGGATATTATTGCGGGGGCATTGGTGGCAAAAACACCTGAATTGGGTGAACAGCTACATTTTATACAATTTGCCAGCGGAGCTATTTTAGGACCTCACGATTCGTATTTGGCATTGAGAGGAATAAAAACTTTGGCACTGAGAATGCAAAGGCATTCAGAAAATGGACAAAAAATAGCAGCGTTTTTACAAAAACATCCATTGGTGAAGGAGGTTATTTACCCGGGTTTATCCACTCACCCACAATATGAATTGGCCAAAAGTCAGATGAAAAATGGTTTTGGAGGTATGGTTACTTTTACCTTTAAATCCGGTAAAAAAGAAGATGCTATTCGTTTTCTAGAAAATTTAAAAATATTTACCCTAGCCGAAAGTTTGGGTGGTGTAGAATCTTTGGCAAATCATCCAGCTTTGATGACTCATGCCTCTATTCCAGCCGAAAAAAGAGCCGAAATTGGAATTACAGACGATTTGGTAAGACTAAGTGTAGGGATTGAAGATGCAGAAGACTTGCTTTTGGATATCGAAAATGCATTGAAATTTTAGATGTCCATTGCTTAAAAATAAAAAAATCCCGATATATTTCGGGATTTTTTATATTCAAAAGTCGGAAAATACCTTTTTTTACTGCTCTTCTTCGTAATACAAACGGTAATATTTGCCTTTGTCGTCTTGTCCTGTTTCTAGCATTTTTCTATCACCATGGATGTAGATGTGGAAATTTTTATCCAATTTAATGATGGATTTAAAATGCCTTTGTTGTTTTTTTACTGCCGTTTGATGGATAGGAAAGTCCTCGCTAAGTGCTACTTGCATTTCTTGTTCGTAGTCGGATTTAAAATTTCCGAAACTCTCAATAACATGCTCGTCTTGAAGTACGGTTTTTGAGAAGTCATCAAAATCAAATTGTTCTTTTTCTTTAAAATATTCCAAAGATTTGTTCAGAAATTCTGCTTGGTCTGCCTTAGACACTTCAAACTCTTGAGGTAGTTGTTTGGTGATGTAGTCTTTGTACACCGTAAGGGTTTCTTGGGTGTGAAAATAGTCATCGTCCCGTTGTTTTACTTTTAAGAAATCTTCAAACCAATAGTAGATGTCTCCAGACTTATGGTTGTCATATACAGAAAGCACATAGCCAGTTTCTTTGTCGTTATTGTATATCAAAACGCCTTTGTCTGGCTTAGAAAGTCCAATGCCAAAATCCTTTTCCAAATCATAGCCGTCTTGGTTGTTGGAGTGTACTTTTAGGAACATTTCTTTTTTCTCCGTTTTGAAGATTCCTATTTTATCAATTTTTTCACCATCACTTTCTTCGCCTTCAAAAAAGACAACGAATAATTCGCCACCTATGACTCTTGGGTTTTCGGCAATTTCGAAAAGATGTTTGGCGATGGTCTCACTCTCCCAGATAAATTTGGCGGCGTCATCAAAAATTTCGCTTACCGAACCATACACCACATTGTTGGCCAAATAGGAGTCGCTGTAAAATTGAAAATGTTCTTCGGATTTAAATCCAGAAAGGAAAAAATTTTCCAATACTTCTTTCATCTCATCATCCAATACTAGTTCTTCCTGAGAAAGGAATAATCCTTCTTGGTTTATTTTGTTACCCACTTTGTGGACAATGATTTTAGATATCATGCGTTCATTTTTTTTGAATTGCAAATGTAAACTTTCAAACCGAAAAAGCGATTCAAAGATTGAAAATCTTAAAAAAAATATCCCTAATTTTGAAACATGAATTCATCACTTTTTGATCTGGTAGAGCAAACCAACCGTAGTATTTTCCTCACCGGGAAAGCAGGAACCGGAAAAACAACTTTCTTAAATGATTTTGTACAAAAAACCAGAAAAAAATACATTGTTGTTGCACCAACAGGGATTGCCGCCATCAATGCAGGTGGGGTAACTATTCATTCTATGTTTGGACTTCCACTGCGAACTTTTCTGCCAACTTTAGACCGAGTAGATAGCGATTTGGGAAATAATATAGTGGACCTTGTGCAACATTTTCGGTATCGGAAAGATAAAAAGAAATTATTGCGAGAGATAGAAATTGTCGTCATCGATGAGGTTTCTATGTTGCGTGCAGATGTGTTGGATATGGTTGATTATGCCCTAAGAACCGTTCGCAGAAATCAACAAAAATTTGGTGGAGTACAAATGCTTTTTATCGGAGATTTGCAGCAGTTGCCACCGGTGGTAAGAGATGAATATATCTTGAAAAAATACTATCCATCGCCTTTCTTTTTTGATAGTTTGGCACTCAAAGAGTTGCCTTTAATTACAGTAGAACTTACAAAAGTGTACCGGCAAACAGATGAACATTTTCTGAAAATTCTTAATGCAATCCGTGAGGGTAATCCTTATGAAATAGATTTTGACGCGCTCAACAAAAGGTACAATCCTGCTTTTGAACCTAACAATGAGTCTTTCGTTTATCTCACTTCGCACAATAAAATGGCAGATGACATCAACCAAAAGAAACTTCAGGAATTAAAAGGGCAATCCTATTTTTTTAAAGCTAAAATTTTTGGAGAATTTAAGGAAAACCAGTACCCGAATGATGAAGTTTTGGAACTTAAATCCGGTGCACAGGTTATGTTTATCCGAAATGATGCCAGTGGAGAAAGAAAATATTATAATGGTAAATTAGCTGAAATAACCCACCTAAACAATGAAGAGATATGGGTGAGAATTGAAGGGTCTTCTGAGGACTATCAGTTGAAAAGAGAAGTTTGGGAACACAAAAAATATACTCTGGGAAAAGACAGGACCATAGAAGAGGAAGTTATTGGTGGTTTCGAGCAGCTTCCCATTCGCTTGGCTTGGGCGGTGACCATTCACAAATCTCAGGGACTTACTTTTGATCGATTAATTATAGATGCAGGTAGTTCCTTTGCTTCCGGGCAAGTATATGTTGCACTTTCCCGTTGCCGAACTTTGGAAGGAATAGTTCTGAAATCGAAAATTACCCCAGAAGTTATTTTCAGCAACCACGAAGTGGAAGTTTTTCAAAAACAAACGAATGCCAATGATAGAATAGAGGAAATATTGGAAGCCGAAAAATACGACTATGCAATACAAAAAATTATACAAAAAACCGATTGCAATTGGCTGAAAAATGCGATTGATGAATGGAATTTGCATACCAGAAATGCACAATTACCCGATAAAACGAAAGTACAAAATATGTATCTTAGCCTAAAAGGCGAATGCGAAAACTTATCCAATATCTTTAATAAATTTGAAAAAATACTTTTACAAAAAGTTCAAAAATATGTGTCGGGTGACGAAAATTGGCATAATATAGAAGAAAAAGTACAAGGTGCCATTCGTTTTTTCTTTCAAAATATAAAAGAGAAAATTTTCACACCATTAAAAGACTTGTATGCTGAAACCAAAGGAGTAAAGGGGATGAAAGGATACAATGAGGATTTGAAAATTATATTGGACGATCTGACAGATTATTTGGAAGTACTCAAAAATTTACATCTATTAGATAAAAAACTCTTTGAAGAAGACGAACAATCGGAAATTAATACAAAAACCGTGAAGGTGCCTACCCACATTATTACATGGAGGCTTTTCCAAGAGGGTAAATCCGTAACGGATATTGCTAAAGAAAGGGGCGTGATGAATACCACCATTATTGGACATTTTTCGAAATTTGCCGAAGCAGGAACGCTTTCATTGGAAGATTTAAAAAGAATCGTTCCAAATGATAAAATAGAAGTCTTTAAACAGCAACATCAGACCAATACTTACGAGACGCTTACCGAATGGAAGAATGCACTGCCAGTAGAGTTTGATTTTGGAGAAATTAGATTGCTATTAACTTATTTCGACCACACAAAAAACCATTCATAAACCGTATCTTTGCAAAAAATTTAAGTAAAAATGTCTGAATTTAAACTGAATACCATACCAGAAGCGATAGAAGATCTTAAAAACGGTAAAATAATCATTGTTGTAGATGATGAAAACCGAGAAAATGAAGGTGATTTTCTTTCCGCAGCCGAATTGGTAACACCAGAAATTATCAATTTTATGACCATCCACGGAAGAGGATTAATCTGTACGCCACTTCCTGAGAAAAGATGCGACGAATTGGGCTTGGATATTATGGTTACCCGAAGTAGCGACCCAAAAGAAACAGCCTTTACAGTGTCTATAGACTTGCTGGGCGATGGTGTTTCTACAGGGATTTCTGCCAGCGATAGAGCCAAAACAATTGCTGCACTTATGGACGAGAAAACCAAACCAACCGATTTTATGCGCCCTGGACATATATTTCCATTAAGAGCAAAATCGGGTGGTGTGCTAAAAAGAGCTGGACATACAGAAGCGGCTACCGATCTTACCAAAATGGCTGGTTTAAAGGAAGGAGGAATCATTTGCGAAATAATGAATGAAGATGGTACCATGGCGAGACTTCCTCAATTAATTGAACTTGCAAAAAAATTAGATCTTAAAATAATTTCTATTGAAGACCTTATCGATTATCAACTGAAGAAAGGGGATTTGGTACATAAAATAGAAGAAAGAAAAGTTCAAACTCATTTTGGTGAGTTTACCTTTCATGCTTTTCAAGAAAGCCATACCGATCAGATTCATTTTGCATTTACCAAAGGAAACTGGGAGATAGACGAACCTGTTTTGGTGAGGGTGCAAAGCTCTTCTGCTTACTTTGATGTGTTGAGCCGTTTTATTAATGGTGAAAAACCATTGTTGGACAAAGTTACTTCAATGATCAATCAAGAAGGAAAAGGAGCAATGATTTTCATTAACAATGTATCCAATGCTGAAAATACAATGCGAAAATTGCAACATTTCCTTAATTTCCAAGACGGGCAAGCGCAAAGACCAACCATTGCTGCTAACTATATGGAGTACGGTATTGGAACTCAGATTCTTAAAAAATTAGGGATCAATAAATTTAGAGTGATTAGTCAAAATCCACAAAACAAACCGATGATCTCTGGTTATGGTGTGGAAGTAACAGAAATGGTACAATTATAAAACATTGGAATTGGTTTTTCCCTTTCCCAACAAGTAAATAATAAGAAAGAATGGCTACTCATAAAGAGTGGCCATTTTTCACTTTTGAGTTCAAATAAAACTACTCCCTACAGAAAGCAGAAAGTAGTTTCGCAAACATTAAATTCAAACTATTATGTGAAAAATTCTTTATTGAGGTAAAATTACACCATCGATAACATGGACAATTCCATTGGATGCAGGCACTGATGCAACAATATTAATTGTGCCATTAACGGTTGGTTTGCCATCCACCATTTTTATAGTGACTGATTTTCCGTCCACCATTCCTAAATTTTGACCATCGGTAAATTGTTCGGCTTTAATAACACCAACATAAGTATGGTGACCAAGGATATCCGTTAGTTTTCCGTTGTTTTCAGGTTTTAATAAATCATCCACTGTACCAGCAGGTAGTTTATCAAAAGCGGTGTTAAGCGGTGCGAAAACCGTGAACGGTCCAGCATTGCTTAACGAAGTAGCCAAGCCAGCAGTTTGCACAGCTTTTACCAAAGTGGATAAATCTGGATTTTTTACCGCTAAATTTACTACGGTAGGATCCGAATCTTCATCTACTACGGCTTCTTGGCCACGACCAACTTGGGCTTCGGTTGTGCTTTCTGTTTCTGTAGGAGCCGCTTCGTTTTGTTTGCAACTTCCTAATACTAAAGAAATAAGGGCGAGTGTTAATAGGGACTTTTTCATAACGATTAATTTTATGTAAAAGTAGATGTTTTTATCCTAAATTAAAATGACGATTATCATGTTGATCTAAATAATTAGAATGATATTAATCAGTGATTTTTGAAATATTTTGCGAATTTTATTGTAATTAATAAAAAATAAAGAAAAATATTTAATAAAATAAAACTCCTCATTTTGAGGAGTAATAATTGCTTTATAAGTCTTTTTTGTTGAATTTGATTAACGAGATGATGAAAGGAAAAATTGCCCAAAGGACTAGTATGGTTATTGAGATACCCAAACCACCACCAGAGCCAAAAATTTGTTTGAAAATAGCTCCTGTATGTCCTAGCATAGCGGAAATGTTCAGTTGTAATAATACAAAAATTCTGGAAAGTCCAATTGGATTGGCCGCAGCCAATGTTGCCATAATTCCTTCGATAGGATAATCTGCAAACTGAAAGGAGGTGACAACCAAAATGCCGTCATAAATAATTCCAAAGAACATCCAAATGAAAATAGAAATACCAATTCCTTTGGCTCTGTCTCTACTAAGAATGGCGGACAACATGGCCAAAGAAGAGAAAATTACCGATAGCATTATGCCAACAATAATGAGTGAAAATCCTACTTCTACAGAAGAATAAATGAAAATAGGAATGCCACAACCTATGATAAATGCCAATACCAAAGCGGAAGATAATCCTAAAAACAAATTGAACCAAATCTTGGTTCGTGCAACCGGTTGGCTCAACAATAACTCGACAAACTGATTGGAATTGTACACATAAATGGTTGAGAAAATAATACTAACCAAAGGGACAACGAGTAATACAATGTTCAGCAAACTTAAAGTGGTTTTTGTTGAATTGCTATCCAATCCCAAGACCGACCACGAGATAATAAAAAGTAAAATCGTATAAAAAATCATGATTTTATTTTTCAGTATATCAAAAAAAATAAATTGTGCTATTCTGTTCATGTTGTTTTTTTTTAAATTTATTTTTTCATATTTTTTAAAATGGAAACAATACCATCCGAAATTTTCTCGGTTTGTGTTTCTTTCATTAAATCGGATACCGATTGGTGAACCAAAATGCGTCCTTCGTTCATGAATACTATTTCGCTTACAATGTCATCCAGCTCGCTTAATAAATGAGAAGTGATGATGATGAGCTTGCCTTTTGCTTTTTCCTTCACAATTTTATTTTTCAAAATTTCACTGGCAAGCGGATCTAGTCCGGCAGTGGGTTCGTCTAAAATAATAATGGAAGGATTGAACATAAAGGCTAATACGGCACTTACTTTTTGGGTTGTTCCTCCAGATAGTGTTCTCATTTTTTTATCCGAAATCTTGTCCAATTCAAAGGCTTCCAGTAGTTCGGTGTCCCATTGTTCTTTTGGGATTTTTCGTATGTCTTGAATCATTTTTATGGTTTCGCCAATGGACATATTCTCTGGGTATCGACCTATTTGAGGCATATATCCAATATGATTTCTGTACATATAATGGTCCTTTACCGATTCGCCATTCACCATAATATCTCCAGTTTCTACCACATTGAGTCCTAAAATACTTTTAATTAAAGTGGTTTTCCCGCAACCATTAGGTCCGATTAGTGCAACGGATTGCCCGTCATTGAAGGATAGATCAATGTTATTAAGGGCTGTAAATTTGTTGAATTTTTTTGTAAGGTTCTTAATTTCTATCATGGTTTCACTTCAAATTTAAAGGATTGGTGGCATTGGGTGCAGTTGTATAAAATTTTATTGACCTGCTGTTGGGCTTCATCTTTATTGAATTGTTTTTTTACGGACTTAGCCAATTGATCAAATTGATCATGGGTGTCAAATCCTAATTTTTTAAATTCCATTGGTAAAGCTTTCAGTAGGCCTTCGGGGACATGCTCGGTTGCGGCACCACCAGATTTTTCAGCAGCTTTTATTATTTTTTCAGGATTTTTTTGGAGAATTCCTTCGTTGATATCTCGGACAGATTCTAAAAAACCTCGCATTTCCTTCATTACAAACTCTTTGTTACTGTAGCTAGTATGTATGGCAATTCTTGTATCGTTTTCAGTAATAGAAGTTTCTCCTTTAAACATGAAAAAATAGACTAAAAATACATTGAGTACTAGAGATAATATCAGTAATATGGGGATGAATTTTTTCATATATCGTTGTTTATTGTTTTTCTTTAGGTTTTATGGAAACCTAAAGAAGCGGCTTGACGAAGTCAATCGTCTATCTACATGGGTGTTTATTTGCAAAAATTTGTTAATAATAATTTCATGAATTTTAAATTTTAACTGGTTTCATCAAGGGTTGTTCATCAACAAAGTTTTCGGGAGTTAAGCTTGGAACTATTTTTTCTACTTTGTCCATTAGGTCAACAAAGAAAGATCGAAACAACAGCATAATCGAAGGGTTGTTTTCGGAGAGTACGGCATACAAACTCAATGGATGGTAAGGGACATCCGAAATTTGATCTTTGTTTAAATCATATCCCTCATTTTTGTCCCAATAGTTTTTCTTAAAATCATTTAAAACCATTGTTCCATTGGTGCTGATATCAAAAACATTGGAAATGAAGTTGTTTTGATTGATTCTATTCTCCATACAGTTGGCATTTATTTTTAAACCCCAACCATTATTACTGAACTGATTTTTTAAAAAATCAATTTTAGTAGCTCCATCCATGAAAATTCCAGTGGTATTATTATCAAAAATATTATTTTTGATTTTACTAAAAGAGATTTCCTTTAGCAAAAGACCATAACTGGCATCGCCCCAATTGTTGATGAATCGGTTGCCTACCATACCTACATTATTGCTGTACATAACGGCTACACCAGCATCATTGGCATCGAAAGTGTTGTGTGAATAGACATTGTCATTAGAAAACATAAAGTGCAAACCATAACGAAGATTGTTTTTAGAATAATTCCTTGCAACATAAGAGTGGATTACTTTTTCTAAATAAATTCCATCTTTGTGTCCTTCAACGAAATTATTTTTAATCCACAACTCGTTACTGCTCCATGCGTGTATGCCATCGCCTACGCCTTCTTGGGATTTGGATCTTTTGGTGGTGATTTTATTGTTTTGTATTAAACATTTATACCCTCTTTGAATGAAAATTCCAAAATAATTATTTTCAAAAATATTATTACTGATGGTCGAGTAGTGGCTGTCATACAAACGAATAGCACCGATATTCTTAATTTCGTCTTCTCCTGAGTTAATTATTTTAAATCCTTTGATGACAATGTGGTTGGCACGAAGAGATAAGATTTCGTATTTCATTTCTCCATCCAGTACAGGTCTTCCAATTCCGATTAGTTGTATTGGCTTTTCTATATTGATGTTTCCTTCTTTATAGACTCCTTCATAAACCCAAATCTCATCTCCTGGTTTTGCTGAATTAATTGCCCGATTAATGCTTTTAAATTGTTGATCTTTACCAACTTTTATAACAGAGGCATGCAACCAGATTGTAGATAAAAAGCAGATTGTGAATAGAAATTTCATTGGGAATAGTAGTATTAAGGTCTTTGGATTTGTTCTATTTTCTTGTTTGATTGTTTATAGTAATCAGTTGAAAAAAGAAGTTACATGATGAAGAATGCCAAATATTGATTTTAATAAAATAGAGCGGAAAATTGGCGACAACTTCCCACTCTATAGTGTATATTAATTAAGTTGGCTTATTCTACACCGAATTCTTTTTTGGCTTTTTCTGCCTCTTCCTTATTTTCGTAAGCTTGCATGTTGCCTCCCATAGGCGATTTTATGCTCCCTCCTTTGATGAAGGTTGCCTTCTCAAATTCAATTAATTTTCCTGATGGATAATCGGTTACATAGGTTTTTGCATTCACTACTTTGTCAGCGTTTGAATTGGCATAGCCGTTCATGCATTTAATGTCGTCAAATTTGTAAATTTTCCCTTTTTCTGTAATCAATTCGGTGGCATATTTCACATTTTCTATGGACATTTTACAATGCTCACATTGTTCTCCTACTTTAATTGTTTTGGCGTCGTCGCTTCCACAAGAGATTAATGCAACAGATGCAATGGCTAAGCTGAATAATGAACTAAAGACTTTCATATATTGATGTTTATGTTATTATAATATTTTTCTAACGGCGATCACCTAATCTTCATTGGAGTTTTACTCTATTTTTTATACAATCAATAATGATTTTGTATTCAAAATTCTTCATATTTAAAGAGTTGAAAATGCGGTGATAGTTAACTGAAATACAGTATTTTTATTAAAAAGTAAAAGTACGAAAAATCCCACTAAAAACCAAGGATATTTGATGCTTAGTGGGATGTTTATAAAAAAGATTTTTTTAAGATTTTTTTGCTTTTTTGAATTCAAGATAAGAAATACCCATCAAAATAATCGCTACTCCAAACATAATCCATCCACCGATATCAGGATAGGAGTGAGCTGTGAAGTTCAATAATTGTTTCGATCCGATTAATGGGGGTTGGTAAGACATTCCTGGAACAACAATGGCTGCGTTTGGATCTAGGTTGTGGCCATAGTCATATTCCCATTGCCAGAAGTCATACATAAACGCAATTCCGAATACTAAGTAGAAAATTGTAATTCCATAAAGCCATGCTCTTTTACCTAATGCTGCTACTAGTAAGCAAATAGCGCCTAGAATTCCCAAAGCATAAGGCATAATTTTAAATTCCACAAATTCGTCGGCTTTTATTTCCTTCATACCAATATAGTGGTTTAGCCCATTGATGATGTCAAATTCCCCGGCTAGCTTATTGGAGTAAATGAACATGCTTAAACCTTCTGGGTATTGTGGAGCTTCTAAATAAATGGCCCAAATTGGAGTGAAAATACTGATGAATAATCCTACACCACTTATGGCCAATAGGATTTTGGAAATTTTTTGTAATGAATTAGTTTTCATTGATGTAATTTTTGATTAAAACGATGATTGATTGATTGTTAAGTTTGAAATTCTCGAAAGTTTGTATTCTGAATTTCATACGATAAAGTTAGTCAAACCATTGTTTAATTATTGTGACAATGATCACAAACTGATATATTTCAGTAAATGAAAAAGGGCAGTTGCCTGCCCCTTTATTGATAAGATCTGTTACTTGGTTTCTCCTTGTTTTACAGGTCCTTGTGCGTTGTCTTTTTTGTTGTTCAGGCTGTAGATAAGTGGAGTATTGCTTCCTGCAGGGGATACTCTAACATAACCTTGCATTTCTTGGTGAAGTGCAGAACAGAAGTCTGTACAATACATTGGGAACATTCCAGATTTTTTAGGAACCCATTTCAAAGTACATGTTTCTCCTGGCATGATAAGCAATTCGGCATTTTCGTTACCTTTAATTGCAAAACCGTGAGGTACATCCCAATCTTGTTCTAGGTTAGTTACATGGAAGTACACTTCATCACCTACTTTAATACCTTCGATGTTGTCTGGAGCAAAGTGAGAACGGATAGAAGTCATGTACACATGTACCTTGTTACCTTCTCTTACTACTTTAGATTCAGCTTCTCCTTTGGTTGCATAAGGGTGTTTGTTTTCTTCTAATTTGTAGAATTTCACTTGGTTTTTGGAGATTAACTCAGCTGTAGCAGCTTGTGCATAGTGAGGTTCTCCAAAGGTAGGGAAGTCTAAAAGTAGTTTCATTTTGTCACCACTAATGTCAAACAATTGAGCAGATTGAGCCAATTCCGGACCAGTTGGTAAATATCTGTCTTTAGTAATTTTGTTGTATGCTACTAAGTATTTTCCGTATGGTTTAGCAGTGTCTCCACCTACTACCATAAGGTGACCAACAGAATAGTAAGTAGGTTGTCTGTCCAAAACTTTTAGTGTTTTGATATCCCATTTCACCACTTCTGAAGAAACGAACATGGAAGTATAAGCATTTCCTTTACCATCAAATTCAGTGTGAAGAGGGCCTAAACCTGGTTTTTGTACTTCACCGTGTAATGCAGCTTCGTATTTAATTACTGGTACACCATCATAGTCGCCAGAGAATTGTTTTCCAGCAATTGCTTTTTGAATTTTATCAAAACTAAATACAGGAATTAATGCAGCTAACTTACCAGATCCAATAATGTATTCTCCAGTTGGATCTACATCACAACCATGAGGAGATTTTGGACAAGGGATCATATACATTGCGTCTTTCATGTCTTCTACAGAAAGTACAGTAACTTCTTGCTCCATTTTTGAAGTAGCCATTTGGGTGGACTCGTCAAATTTGTTATGAGCATATTGAGTTTTTACTTTTCTTCCTTTACCTGCTTTGGCTAGTTCTTCAGCTTTTTTCCAGTTTACTGCCATAATGAAGTCTTTGTCGTTTTGAGACGCATTCACTTCTAATAATGTGTTTGCTTTTTCGGAATTGTAGCAAGAGAAGAAGAACCAATCTTTAGATTTACCTTTACCAGCATGCGAAAGGTCAAAGTTTACTCCTGGAGCTTCAATTTGGAAAGACAAGTTCATGTCTCCAGATTCTTTATTAACTCCAATAAAAGAAATAACTCCTTTAAAGTTTTCTTTGAATGATGTAATTGGAACATCGCCATTAGCATCATCTGTAGGAACAGCAAATCGTGTACCTGCAACTACATACTCTGTGTTTTCAGTGATGAAAGGTGAAGAGTGATTTCCAGCTGAATTTGGCAATTCTAGAATTTCAACAGTTCTGAAGGTTTTCAAATCTACTCTGGCAACACGCGGCGTATTGTTGGCATTGGCAAAAATCCATCGTCCATCTTGCTCTCCATTGGTTTGGGAAAGCTCTAAGTGGTGTTGGTCATCCCATGGGATAAAACCATGTGAAGTTTGCAACATTGGTTTGGTTTCTTCGCTGTAACCATAGCCGTTTTCTGGGTTTACGGAGAAGATAGGTATTACCTTTAGCAATCGTCCACTTGGCAATCCATAGACATTCATTTGTCCATTGAAACCACCACTTACGAAGTTGTAGATTTCGTCTAACTTACCAGGTGCAACATACACTTTTTCTGCTGCATCACCAGTTGCTACACTTTCTGTGCCTTTTGGCTTACAGCTGTTTAAGGCTGTAAGCATGGCAATTGCAGAAAGTCCAAAAAATTTCAAACTTTTCATTTTGTATTGTTTTGATTAAATAGTCTTTTTCTTATTACTTAGCACCGTCATTCTGTCTCATAAATTCTAGAATGTCTCTGGCCTCAGTATCACTTAAACCTTGGTTTGGCATTCTTACTAGACAGATTTCAAGTTGCTTTTGTAATTCTGGATCTACATTGATCATTGGATCTGGATTGGTAATAAAGTTCATAATCCAAAAAGGCTCATGTTTTGAAGTAATTCCTTTCCAACCTGGTCCAACCAATTTCTCGTCTGTTAGTTTGTGGCAAGAAAAGCACTTTACTTCAGCTGCTTTTTTACCTGCATCTGCCATAGCGGCATCAAACTTGCTTACATCTACATTGGAAGCATCCCATTTACCTAATCCTCTTTTCGGATCATAAGCATTTGTATCACCACCTGCAGGTGCTTCGGCAGCTGGAGCTTCTGTTGCAGCTGGAGCAGAGCTATCAGCAGTTGGTACAGAATCAGTTTTTTTGTCACCTCCACAAGAAATCATTGCGAATGCGAAAGCAGTTAATGCTAAGAATTTTAAATTTTTCATAATAGTATCATTTATTTGTTAGCAAATTTACAAGGCTTATTGAATTATTAGTATGATTTGAGTCATAAATTAAAGATGATATATATTAGGGACTATTTTATCTGCTTATGATTCAGGTCATAAGATGGTTTTTTATATTTTATGATTTTTGCATCATTAAAATAAATGTAATTTTTTTAGTATGAAAAAGATATTCGGAATTTCAATTCTAGCTCTTGCAATGGTTGCATGTAGCAAAAATGCAGATCAACAACCTGCTCAAGATACTAATGTAATGAAAGAAGAGCCTGCAGCGCAACCTGCTGGCGGAGCTGCTGCTGGTGGGGCTAACGAAGGTTTGGCTCTAATTGAAGGAGCGGATTGCTTGGGTTGTCACAAAAATGATGCAAAACTAGTAGGCCCATCTTATCAAGAAGTAGCTGCTAAATATACTGAAGCTGATGTAGATATGTTGGCAGATAAAATTATCGCAGGTGGAAAAGGGAATTGGGGAGATATCCCAATGACTCCTCATGCTGGGATGAGTAAGGAAAATGCCAAGAAAATGGTAGAATACATTCTTTCTTTGAAAAAATAATTCTTTTTCACAATAAGTTTTGATTGGGGTGCTTCAACTTTTGGGTTGGAGCACCTTTTTATTTTGTGAGTATTTTACTTTTCTCTTGCTCCGTTGGAATTCTGCATTTTTTTAAACCTAATTTTTTTCTATTTTTTGAAATTTTATTGTATATATAATCAGTGAAAAATATAGGTAAACTATTAAGTCTTGCCCATAAGGCATATTGGCCACCTAATATTTTTGCAATTTGTATCACTGCCTTTGATTGTGTGTAATAATACTTCTCGGGAACCCAAAGATAGAGGGTGCTCAATTCTTTTTTTTCTAAACCTCTGTCCATTAAAAATTGTTGCCCTTTTTCAGATTGTAAAGAAATAAACATGAATAAATCCTTAGAGTCTCTTTCCAAAATCCAAAGCACCCAATAATTGCAAAATGCACAATCGCCATCAAACAAAATATAATGTTTGCTATTGTCTATTTCCATTGATTTTTATGATTTGATGTAATCTCACCCAATTTAGGCA
>JAFDZI010000036.1 GCA_018266955.1 Bacteroidota bacterium | reverse complement strand
ATTAAATCGAAAATGGAATCTGCAAAACTTGGAACTTTTACTATTTTCATAACTTAAATGTACGAATTAAAATAATGATACACAATTTATTAGATGATTTTTTTACTGAAATTACCGTGCAACGGTCTTAAAGCTCCGTAGGAGCGACAGATTTGAAAAAAATTACACCAACTCAAATACCGTTATCTCGGGATCTACACCCACTCTGCCTGGATATCCAATGACTCCAAAACCTCGATTTACATAGAGGTATTTACCTTCAGACTCATACAAATCCGCCCACTTAGGATATTTATATTGTACTGGCGACCATTTGATGTTTTTTAAATCCAATCCGAATTGCATCCCATGCGTATGTCCGGAAAGAGTCAGTTGTATATTTTTGCTATGCTTCTTTACCACCCTATCAAAATGCGTTGGATCATGGCTTAAGAGTATTTTGCAACTTTCTTTAGGAACTTCAGCACAAGCTTTATCCAAATCTCCCAACTGTGGAAAAGGTTTGTCACCCCAGTTTTCTACACCAATAATGTAGAGTTTTTCATCTTCTTTTGTTATTGTAAAATGTTCGTTTCTTAGCATTCTGAAGCCTGCTTGCTTTTGATAATCAATCAGTCGAAGAAGGTTTTCATTTTTAGCTTCTTTAGATTCCCATTCAACATAGTCTCCATAATCGTGGTTGCCTAAAATAGATATTTTGCCATCTTTTGCTTTAATTCCAGAGAATAAATTGATGAAAGGTTGGAATTCTTCTGCTCTATCATTTACCATATCTCCAGTAAAAACCACCAAGTCCGCATGCTGCTCGTTGATGAGGTCTATTGCTTTTTTTAATTTTTCAGGATGAAAAAAACTACCACTGTGTACATCGGAAATTTGTACAATTCGGTATCCTCGAAAAGCAGCTGGGAGATGATTGAGGCGAAGTCTAATTTTGCGAACATGGTGTCTGTATTTTCCAAACCAAACACCATCCAAAACCAAAACCGATAAAGCGCCACCCACGGCAAGTCCGGCCATGCTCAGGAATTTTCTTCGCTCGGGATAGTGTGTTGTTTTTCCTTTCAGACTTTGCGAAAACCAAATGGACAAGCGCATTACATCATCACTCAATAAAAACACGCCCACCAGAAGTTTAGGCAAAACAAAACCTAAAAATAAAGTCGCAATAATCTGAATGCTGTGGTGGTCTTTCTCCGAGCGATGTACACTAAAAATTTTGTAGGCTAAGAAAAAATAAAGAAAAAGGGTAACACCAATATAGAGCCATCGTAGTGCCGTGTTTTGGACTACGGTTTTATATGCTTGATAAATATAAAACTCCAGCAGAAAAAAGAGACCGAGTATAAAGGCAATGTTTTTCTGCATGGAGTGAAATTATTGTATAGGTAGGTTTATAACTCGTCTAAGAATGACAGAGTTTTTTTCTTAAATTGGAAATCATATCTTCGGACATTTCCTTAATGCCATATTGGTATTTCAATCCCCAATCTTTTTTGGCAACAGCATCATCTATAGATGCAGGCCAAGAGTCGGCAATAGCTTGTCTGAAATCTGGTTGGTAATCAATTTCAAATTCCGGAATAATATTTTTGATTTCAGAAGCCAATTCTTTTGGAGTAAAGCTCATGCCGCCCAAATTATAAGAAGTTCTCACGCTAATGCTTTCCGAAGGTGCAGCCATGAGTTGCAAAGTAGCATCTATAGCATCATCCATGTACAACATTGGCATTGCTGTATTTTCGGAGATAAAGCTGGTATATTTACCTTTTTCTACTGCTTCATAGTAGATTTCTACTGCATAGTCAGTGGTGCCTCCACCAGCAGGAGTTTTCCAAGAAATAAGCCCTGGATAACGGATGCTTCGTACATCAACACCAAATTTTTCATGATAATATTCGCACCATTTTTCTCCAGCTAATTTGGAAATTCCATACACCGTGGATGGGTTTAGTACTACTTCCTGACCTACATTTTCCTTTGGAATTCCTCTACCAAATACAGCAATGGAACTTGGCCAGAATATTTTTTTAAGCTTGCCTTCTTTGGCCATTTCCAAAAAGTTGAGTAAGGGTTCTACATTAAGTTTCCAAGCAAATTGTGGGTTTTTCTCAGATGTGCCAGAAAGTAAAGATGCCAAATGATACACTGTGGTAATCTCATAATCTTTTACAATTTGCTGAACCAATGCGGTGTTAGAAACATCCATTCTTTCGTAAAAACCAGCGTTTGTGTGGTTTTTGTCGAATTTCTGAATGTCTGTGGCAATTACATTTTCAGCACCATGTAGTTCAACCAATTTATTGGTGAGTTCGGATCCTATTTGTCCTAAGGCTCCGGTAATTAATATTTTTTCTGTAGCGTTAGCCATAGTCTTTTTTTTAATGGGCAAAGATACTAAATTTATCTGTTTTTATGAAGTGCATAAGGTGATGAACGCTTAAATTCTGGAGGTCAAAAGTCTGAGTTTTTCGAGCGTATTCCAGCCCCAAGTGTCGAGTTTTCTTAAAAATTTTGAAATAATAATGGCCAAAATAATGTTGATGCCAAAAACCAAGATCATAAGAACAAACCAATGCATACTGTCCTTTAGTGCTACTACCAGAAAATAAATAAGAGATGAACTTATGCCTTGTGCAAAATAATAAAAGATGGCTTGATTGCCGATTTGAGTAATGAAGTTAGGCGTGCTTATTTTCAATCGATTGTAAAAAGTGAACAATAAAGTTAATGAAAAAACAGACCAAAAAATGTACAATAATTTAGGTGGAAATTTGGACTTATTCATCTTCATTATGGCATCATAACCTATGGTGTTTAGGAGGATTATCAGAGCAAGCACCCACAATGAAAACAGGAAATAAGTCCAACGGATATTGAGCTTTTTCCCCTTCAGTTGGTGGGCTATCAAAAATAATCCTAAATAAAAAGCGACATATCCCACTTGCCCCGATGGGTAATAGGCAGGGTTCAAATTGATGAATAAAGTATAGCCCATACATAATGCAATAAACCATACGATGTGTTTAGGGAAAAATCTTAAAATTAATACCCCTAAAACCGTTAGAATATAATACACTTTCAGGTACCAGAAACTCCCCATAACTACAGGAAAAGTGTCGCACATGGTGTATTGGTGCAAATACCAGTTGCCAAGATTTTGCCATTGTGGAAAAGTAGAAATTGAACTTGGTGTATATTTGGTGCCGAATGTGGAATAGAATTGCTGCATGGCTTCCAAGCCCCAAATTTGCATACCTAAAACCTTGAAAAAATAATCGGTGAAAAAAAGAAAGGTTACAAATATCATATAGGTAATTTGTAACTTAAGTAGTCGGTACAAAGTTTTTTCTATATTCCCTCCAGAAGTTAAGCCACTAAGGGCATAAAACAAAGGGACATCCAATAAAAGAGACAATACTCGAAATTCGGTTTTTACATAAAACTGACCGCTCCAAAAAACAGTGTGGATGAAAATAATGGCCAAAGTTGCCAATCCTTTTGCAAAGTCAATGTATAAATCTCTTTTCATTTGTAGTTGATTATTAATGAAAAATTACCTCGAACCGTTTAATGACAATTGGTGGATGAATGGTAAGGTTCTGGCTTCAAAAATATCATTTTTAAATTCAAAATCTTATTTTTTCTTGTTTATTTTGAAACTTTTATTTTTGTACCATGTTATCCAACCACCCATCGGACTTCCAGTTGCTGGATGATTTGTCCCTTAGTAAAAAACCATTCTTCTTTTTTATCGATTTCTTAATGGAATCGTTAGAGGTATTCAGCCCTCAAGAATTAATTGAACACGGAATAAAAGTAGATTTCCCAAATTTTAAAAATGATGTGTCTAAAGTAGAAATTCATAAAAAACTCTCTTTTAATCCTAAGATAGAATCCTTGGCTTCTTATAAAAAAGGCTTTGATTGGGTGCAGAAACATTTACGATATGGCAATTCTTATTTGGCCAATTACACCCGAAAAACACCCATAGATACAAATTATTCTTTGGCTGATTTTTACCATGCTGCTCATGCTAAGTATAAAGTATTGTATCCCGGGAAAATGGTCTTTTTTTCTCCTGAAACATTTATAGAAATTAAAGGAAACAAAATTATGACCCACCCTATGAAGGGGACAATAGACGCTAATGTGGAACATGCCGCTGAAAAATTAAAAAACGATACCAAGGAAAAAGCTGAACATTATACCGTTGTGGATTTGTTAAGAAATGATCTGAGTAGGGTGGCCGATGAGGTAAAGGTAGATGAATTTCAAAGAATTGATTTTTTGAAGACTGCTCAGAAAGATTTATACGCCATGAGTTCCGAAATATCGGGTGTTATAAAACCAGAATACCAACAAAGAATAGGAAGTATGCTCAAAGAATTATTGCCTGCCGGAAGTATTTTGGGTGCTCCTAAAAAGAAAACTTTAGAAATTATTTTGGAAGCCGAAGGCTACTCAAGAGGTTATTATACCGGGGTTTGTGGCTGGTTTGATGGACAAAGCTTGGATTCCTGCGTTATGATACGGTTTATAGAACAAGAAAATGGAAATTTTTTCTTCAAAAGTGGTGGCGGTATTACACATTTAAGTAAATTAGTGGACGAATACGAAGAAGTTAAAAA
Organism: Bacteroidota bacterium; assembly: GCA_018266955.1. Classification (GTDB taxonomy): domain Bacteria; phylum Bacteroidota; class Bacteroidia; order Flavobacteriales; family Weeksellaceae; genus Amniculibacterium. The sequence continues at coordinate 31,451 of JAFDZI010000036.1, read as the reverse complement.
TAAAATCTATGTCCCGATTCATCGAAAGCATTAAAGTAGAAAACCTAAAGCCTTTTTTGTTGGAATTGCACCAAAAAAGAGTGAATGAAACCTTTGCCCATTTTGGAAAAGATGAATCTTTGGATTTAGCAAAAATTTTTAAGCTCTTGGCGTTGGATGAAATGGGATTTTTTAAGCTACGAATCGTGTATGATCTGGACAGGAAATATTCCACCCAACTTATTCCGTATGCATTGCCACAAGTGGGAAGTTTTGCCTTGGTTGAGGCCAATTGTTTTGATTATTCCTTTAAATTTGAAGAGAGAAAAGAACTGAATAATCTAAAACTACATTCGAAAGCAGAAGAAATAATCATTGTAAAAAATAATCATATTACAGATACTTCCATTGGTAATTTGGTCTTTTTGAAAGATAAAAACTGGTACACCCCAAGTGGTTTTCTGCTGAATGGAGTAATGCGGCAACACCTTTTACAACTGAAAAAAATAAAGGAAACCGTTATAACACTTCAGAATATTCAGGAGTTTTCTCATTTTAAAATGATAAATGCGCTGAATGATTTTCACGATGCTTTTGTGTACCCGATAGACTCTATTATCAATTTACCCAATAGTCAAGTTTACTTGGAATTATAGTTTAGTTTATTCATTGGTTTTTGTTTTAATGGTTGAGCGATTGAATGAGAATAGCAAAGAGAAAAGGGATTTTATTTATCAATCAAATGAACTTGAATTTTCATTTTTGCCTAAAAGCAATGTTATTACTAAATTTCCAAAATTCATAACTACATTCAAAATGTAAATGAATTTAATTTTTTGTGGAGTAAGTTGAAAGTCAGTGAATGGAGTTGAAGGAAGCTTTAAGATGAGTATAATAAATTCTTTATATAGCCCAAAGTCCAATAATAGCGAGTAAATAAACAATTAGCATAACCCAAGATTCTAGGCCTAGTTTTCCAAATCGTTTGGGAGATTGCATTAGCATTCCTACAATAAATAGTAAGGTAAGAACGATGGATAAACCAACGAGGTAGATGTCGGTTTTATGGGCGTCAACCATGATGGATCTTCCTGCCAAAATATTAGCTAAGAGAAATAATGTGGGCAGAAATGAATTGCCACCAAAAATATCACTAATAATAGGAATGTACTTTTTAGCTCTTACAAAAGCCAATCCTCCGCTGATCTCTGGGAGTGAAGTAACAAGAGATAAGATAGTGGCACCAAAGATTACACCATCTATCCCAAAATGCTGAGAGATACTTTCGCTTGTATTGGCCAGGATGACACCAAAAAAAGTAATTAATATGGCCAAACCAAGCAATTCCCACAAGGCTTTTTCTTGGTTAGTATTGAGTTTGTGTTTGGTTCTATCTTCTATTTTAGGAATCATTTTAGATTTTTCTCCTTGTTTTAATAAATACAGAGAAATAAGCCATGACAACGCAATTAATATTTCTATAGGTGAAATAGGATAATCTACAAAGTTTGGTTGGAATTGCGCTCCCATGATAACTAAACCAAGAATGATGCATAAAAACAGACCTTGCAGGATAGAGTTGCGGTGGTAGGTAAGGCTGGAGAGAGGAGTTCTCTCATTCCTAGAGGCGTAATCAAATAATACGAGAAGCAAAGTTTGTAATGCAATACCACCTAAAATATTTCCTAAAGCTAAAGAGTTGTCGCCTTGTTGTACTCCTCGAATGACAATTACGGTTTCTGGAAGGTTGGTGGCTATAGCAAGCATAATGGTGCCACCAAATGCATCTCCTAAATTAAATTGTTGGTCAATATATTCTACTACTGCAGATAGTCTATTGCTGGCTATCCAAATAATGATTCCTGAAATTAGGAATAATCCTATGTTTTTTTCTATCCCGAGACTCATGATTTGTGTTTCTTGGTTTAAAATTAAGAAAAAAATGGTTAAGATAAATAAAGGGAAGTGTTTTACTGAAAAATCATATTACAAGCATTTCGCAGTGAGTTTATTTTTTTTCTTATTCTAATTTATCTCTGCTATTAACTTTGGAAGACGCCGCCTCCTGTGTTAATATTAATCCTTCAAGGTTTTTAAATCCTTGAAAGATTGAAATCTAAACAGCTCTCCACTGACGCTTTCTTACTTTGGAAATTTAATTGTTTTTCAGAAATTTTCTGTTTTCAATTAAAAAAATCGAAAATAGTGTGCACCGGCTTAATGTAGAATTGCTGTAGCTCCGTAGGAGCGAACTGTTCATTTTTTTTTTTTTTTTAAATTTTTAACTGAGAAAGCTCCGTAGGTGCGACACTCTTGTGGTTTATATAAGAATTTTTGAACTATGTATGTCGTTTTGCGAGAGGGATAGTAGTGGAAAGCCCACAGCGAGGTACGAGCGAGGACTTGCAACGGATAGCCCGACCCGAGCGTGGGAAAAGCATGGGCGAGGGGCTCGCCCAAATTAATTTTTTAGTTTTGGGTTCTGCTACGGATTTCGTCATTGGCAGCATCGGATTTTTTCACTTTTTTTATTTTTTGGTTTCCAAAGCTATAGGTAACGCCCAGTACTACTTTGCGGTTGTATTGGTCTTGTATGACCTTGTTGAAGTTGCCAAAATCGTCTTGGCTTTGGATGTTGTTTTGGTTGGTGTTGAAGATATCTTGCGCTTCTAGGTTGAAAGTCCAATTTTGGTAAGTTTTCTTTAAAGAAACATTAAGGCTTTGTATGTTGTTTAGTTTGCCTACTTCTAATTGTATTGGCGTAAGGTAGAAATAGTTAAGTCCCAAGTACCAATCTTTGTTGGCCGAAAGCCGAAGCATATTGTTAAGTTGCATTTGGAGGTACACGGAGCTGGCATTCATGTTTTTTCCTTGAAAGGTTACCAGATTTTGGTTGTCGTTTGGATCGGAATGGACAAATCCTCTGTATTGGTTATAGCCCATTACCATTGAATTATTGACGGTCCAAATCCCATTGAAGAATTGTTTTTGCATGCCTAATGAAAGGCTGAATTCTTGTTTGCTGCCATAATTGGTTCGAATATAAGCAAGCACTTTTTCTCCAGAGCCGTCGTTTTTGGTACCTGCTAATGGGATTTGTTCAGATGCTTTGTCGGTATAGTTGTAAGAAAGTGTTAGGAAATACGCACTTTTTAGGACATATTGCAATTCTGAGTTATAGAAAAGTTCAGACTCAGCAAAAGGATTGTTTTGTATGTAATTGTTGGCTGTAAGGTATATTTTTACTGGATTCAGTGCCCAGAACGATGGTCTTTTTACCCTAGAGCTAAAGGTGTACGAAAATTGGTGGTCGGCATTGGTAGCGTAGTTGAGGCTTAGATAAGGCAACCAATTGGTTTCGTTACGGTTGATGGTGATGTTTTTGTCTAAAACATTTCCTTGGGCGTCATTTTTTTCTAAACGAAGTCCGACTTTGGTGGCAAAAGCATCTGTCCATTTTTTGTCCCAAGTGGTGTACAATCCCCAGATTTTTTCGTTATACACAAAATGGTTGGATTGGTTGTCGTCTTTTCCTGTAGGAGGCATTATATTATTTACCAATGCATCGCTGTCGGTTTTGGTGTAATTATAGTTGCTGCCAATGGAAATTGATTGGCCATTTTTCAGTTGTTGTACATAATCTATTTTCCCACCAAAGTTGTTGATGTTAAGTGGTGTGGACTGAAAGAATTTTTTTTGGATGCCCATGGTTTGTAGGTTGGGGTTCAATAAATAAGTCGCATTGGTGTTCTCTTCTAGTTTATCAAAATTAAGGTAAGAAAGGTTGGCACTTAAAGCGCTTCCTTGCTCATCTGTTTTCCATTCGTATCCTGTGTTGAAGGCGTGGTTGTAGTTTCTGGCGACCATATCGTTTTTGGTTTGTGTTCTGCCCACAATAGTTCCACTGCTAAGATCCGTTAGTTCATTATAAAATTCGGTATAGGCAGGGTTGTCTTTCTTTCCACGCAGCTGATAAGAAAAATCCAACTTTTGTCTGTCGTTGATGTCATAATTAATGTTGGCAAAACCGCCTGCCAACGAAATATGATTGACCACCTCGCCAACTGAAGTTAATTGAAAAGGTTGTGCGCTGGATAAATTACCATTGCTGAGGGTGTAGTCTTGGTTTCTTATTCCCTTTGCCGCATTAATATTGGTTTGTACGCCCCACTTTCCTTTACGGAAATTTAAAGAAACAGATGCCGAAGTAAAGTTGCTCTTGGCTTGTGAGCTCTCCAATTTAGCATTGCCATTCCATCCATCGGTTGTATTTTTTTTCAATATTATATTAATGATGGCTTCGTTGCCTTCGATAGGAAATTCAGAAGATGGAACGGTGATTACTTCAATTTTGGAGATGTTTTCGGAGGGCGTATTTTTTAATAAATCCAATATTGCCTCGGATTCCATTATTTGCTTTTTTCCATTAATGTATATGCTTACCGCATTTTTCCCTAATATTTTAAAAGACTTTTCATCGGTAGTTGAGACCATTGGAGTTTGTTTGAGTAATTCAAAACCATTGCTCCCTTTTGCCATTGGCGAAGAGGCTATTTGATAAACCAAACGGTCGGATTTTTTTTGAACTAATTTTTTCTTTAGCATTACTTCTTGTATGCTTTCCGTTTTTATTGTTTCGCTTTTTGGAGTTTCCTGTGCTGCTACCCATGGGGCTAATGCCATACATGCTGCAAAATAAAGTGCTTTCATATTGAATGTTTTTTTTGTTAAAGTTTTAAAAGGATTTCCTTTGATTTATTCAATGAGTAAACATAGAAGTAAAATAGTTACAGTATTATGTAATACAAAGTACATAAAAAATATAAATAACTGAAAATCAATAATAAAAATTTATTAATTTTAATTTAATTTGGAAAACTCCAAGGCTTGAAGAACTGCAATATTATTTTATGGATCTAACATGATTTAAAAAAATAATGTTATTCATAGAAAATGTTCTTGAGTAATTGGCGATTTTCAATATCTTTAATAATAAAAGTCTTCAATGCTAATGTTGGCTAATTTTTCTTAAGAAAATATTGTGATTTAATCCTATGAAGCTATAGAATACAAAAAGTGAAATATGAAACTTGAATACAGCATCATAAAACTGAAAATGTGCGAAACTTTTTCTATTGCTTACGGTGCATACAACGAAAGAAAAACCTTAGTGGTTACCCTTTCTTATGCTGGGAAAAAAGGGTATGGCGAGTGTGTGGAAATAGACTATTACGGAATTCGTTTACAAGATTTCGTTCCGAAATTAGCATTGTTGCAATCCGAACTAGCATTGTTGTCCATTAAGCACCCTAAAGAGTTTTTTCTTTGGTTGGCTGGGTTTTCGTTGCCTAGTTTCTTATTATCGGCGCTAGATTGTGCCTATTGGGATTTGTATGGAAAGTTGGAAAATCAATCTTTCATAGAGTTAAATGCCTTGCCTGATCTGCCGAAAACAGAAAGCTCAATTACAATTCCCATTGCGCCCATCAATGAGCAGGTTAGGAAAATAGAATCCAGCCATTGGTCCAAATTCAAAGTGAAATGCAAATCTTTGAATATTGAATATTTGGAAAAACTGAATACTTTAGGAAAGCCCATTGCCATAGATGCCAATGCTAGTTTTACAGTAGATGATTGTTTGTTAATCCAAAAGACAGCTTGGGTACAAAATTTTTCCTATTTTGAACAACCTTTGCCAATAGGGCAATTTCAACATTTAGATGCTGGGAAATTTGCACTTTGGATGGCCGATGAAGATGCACAAAATCAGTCGGTTTTGCCTCAACTGTCATTGCATTATGCTGCCATTAACATCAAACTGATGAAGTGTGGTGGACTAACTCCGGCTTTGGACATGATAAAGAAAGCTAAATCTTTGGGCTTTAAAGTCATGTTGGGTTGCATGACGGAATCTTCTGTTGGGATTTCTGCGGCTTGTGCTTTGTCTGGATTATTGGATTTTGCCGATTTGGACGGTGCGAATTTAATTGCCAATGACTTTGCCCATGGTAGTTTTGTGGAGAATGGTAAAATTATACTTTCAGATGCTCCTGGATTGGGAATTTCATTGTTTTAATTTGAAGTATTACATGGTTCAACCCTGCCACAATACCACCAATCACAAAACCTTGGAAGAAGTTGCCACCAGTAATTTCTGCACCTATGCCACCGCTATTTTGCATGGTAAATATAATTGTTTTTTTTGTTTTTTTTGGAACGAGCGTGACGCTTAAACTTGAGGAGGGGATAATAACTTTTTCATTTTTTAAAAAAAAGAAAATCAACTATTTTCATCCCCAAACAAGTCTATTAATACATAAAACTAAAATAACATAAATTAAAAAAGTTATAAGTGTTACAGTCCAAATATTTTTCTTTCCTTTTTTTTCAAAAATATAATACAATATTGGAATAGGAATAAAAAAAAAGGAACATAATTATATACAAAATTAGTAATCCAATAGCCATTATTTCAAAATTTTTACAGTGTTAGTATATTGAATAAGAAAAGGTTTTCCAGAGATTAAAAGTCCGTTTTTGTATGAACTATTTACTATACTACCGATTGCAGTAGCTGCATTCCTTAACATTGTACCCCAACTGCCTCTTGTTGAAATTGGATTTCCATGTATTTCAAAGTCATAAGCACCACATCTACATCCATAATTATCAACATAGACCACTTGTGCATATCCTGGATTCCCAGGAACTCTCTCAAATGTTACGTTACCGTGAACCAATGCATTTTCTATACCATTAAACCCTTTTTGGTCATAATTGATTATTGCTTGTCCATTTACTCCAAAGTCACTTTCTCGCAACTCCACTCCCATAGATTGTATATCTTGATATAATCGTTCTCCTCTTGCTCTTAGATAATTTTCTCTTGCTTCTTTAAGAGTAATTCTCTTTTTGTTATTAGGATTTCTTGGGTCTTCACCATTTCCCAGTCTCTCCTCCCTCGGATGCATCGCGTGGTTTAATCCACTCACAACACCACCAATCACAAAACCTTGGAAGAAGTTGCCTCCTGTAAGTTCTGCACCTATGCCACCGGAAAGACCACCAAAAGCTATCGTGCCCAAAGGGCCTTTGCCTACCACAGACTGCCAACCACTGGCAGCTATACTGCCCAAAGCACCGCTCACAAAAGCCTGCGAAAACCCCGAGCCGTTGCCACTGCCCACTATTGCCAAAACCCCTTGGTTTACCCCATGCAAGCCTGCTTGTAATAAAAATCCACCAGCATCGATTTTACTTTGTAAATCTAATTATTTTTTTGGGATATCTTGTGTTTTTTTGTTTTTGATGTTCGTGCCAGCGGAGAATTTTGTATTGGTCTAATTTTCTTATTTATAGAATGTAATCCGTTCTAAACCATGATTAAATCATAACTATTTACCTGTTTTTTTTCATTGAAATTTCTTATATTCGCACGATTATATAAAAATAAGCGAAATAACGAACAATGAATAGATTTCCTGAATATAAAAACCTCGATTTAATAACGGTTGCAGACCAAGTTGCAGCCGCCTGGAAAAATGAAGATACTTTCAAAAAATCCGTAGAAATTCGTAAAGGTCAACCTGAATATGTTTTTTATGAGGGACCTCCTTCTGCCAATGGTTTGCCAGGAATTCACCATGTTATGGCTAGAGCGATTAAGGATATTTTTTGTCGTTTTCAAACTCAAAACGGAAAACAAGTTTTTCGTAAAGCAGGTTGGGATACCCACGGATTGCCTGTAGAGTTAGGCGTTGAGAAAGAATTGGGAATCACCAAAGAAGATATTGGCAAAAAAATTACGATAGAAGAATACAATCAGGCATGTAAAAATGCCGTCATGAGATATACTGATATTTGGAATGACTTAACCGAAAAAATTGGCTATTGGGTAGATTTGGAAAATCCATACATTACCTACCAACCCAAGTATATGGAAACGGTTTGGTGGTTGCTAAAGCAGTTGTACAACAAAGAGCTTTTGTATAAAGGATACACCATACAACCGTATTCTCCAAAAGCAGGAACCGGGCTTTCCTCTCATGAGTTGAACCAGCCAGGAACTTACCGCGATGTGTCGGATACCACGGTTGTGGCTCAGTTTAAAGTGAAATATTTATCTGAAAAATTAAGTCAAAAACTGTCCGTTCACAACCAACAGCCCATTCATATTTTGGCTTGGACTACTACGCCTTGGACTTTGCCGAGCAATACCGCACTAACCGTTGGTAATGCCATCGATTATGTATTGGTAAAAACATTCAACCAATATACTTTCCAATCGGTTTATGTTATTTTGGCCAAAGCTTTGGTAGCAAAACAGTTCGGGAAAAAATTTGTAGAAACCACAGTAGAAGAAGATTTTATCCAATTCTCTTCCGAAACCAAAGTAATTCCTTATCAAATAATTGCCGAATTTAAAGGTTCGGATATGATAGGTACTTCGTATGAGCAATTGGTGCCTTGGTTTTTACCTGCCGAAAATCCTGAAAAAGCCTTTGTTGTTATTCCAGGAGATTTCGTAACCACCGAGGACGGAACCGGAATTGTGCATACGGCTCCTACTTTTGGTGCAGACGATGCCAAAGTAGCCAAAGATGCTGGTGTGCCTCCAATGTTGGTGAAAGATGAAAACGACAACTTGGTGCCATTGGTCGATTTAACTGGTAAATTCTTGAAAGGAGAAAATGTGCCTGAAATTTTTGCTGGAAAATACATTAAAAACGAATATTACGATGAAGGTGCGGCACCCGAAAAATCTTGGGATGTAGAATTGGCTATCTTATTAAAAACCGAAAACAAAGCCTTTAAAGTAGAAAAATATGTTCACTCTTATCCCCATTGTTGGAGAACAGATAAGCCAGTTTTGTATTACCCATTGGATTCTTGGTTTGTGAAAATGTCGCAAGTAAAAAACCGCTTGGTAGAACTCAATCAAAGCATCAACTGGAAACCCAAATCTACAGGTGAAGGTCGATTTGCCAACTGGCTAGAAAATGTAAACGATTGGAATCTTTCCCGCTCTCGATATTGGGGAATCCCTTTGCCTATCTGGAGAACCGAAGATGCCAAAGAGGAAATCATTATAGGCTCTGTGGAGGAATTGTATTTAGAGATAGAAAAATCGATTCAACATGGAATCATGTCCCAAAATCCTTTTAAAGAGTTTGAAATAGGGAATATGTCCGAAGAAAATTATGCGAAAATTGATTTGCATAAAAATATTGTGGACGAGATTGTTCTGGTTTCTGCATCGGGTAAACCTATGCGCAGAGAAAGTGACCTTATTGATGTATGGTTCGACTCCGGGGCGATGCCTTATGCTCAATTGCATTATCCTTTCGAAAACAAAGAATTAATTGATGAAAATAAGGCTTTCCCAGCAGATTTTATTGCGGAAGGTGTCGATCAAACCAGAGGTTGGTTTTATACCTTACATGCGATTGCTACAACTGTTTTTGATGGAGTGGCATACAAAAATGTGGTGTCCAATGGTTTGGTTTTGGATAAAAACGGACAGAAAATGTCCAAACGATTGGGAAATGCGATTGACCCGTTTGAAACACTTAAAAAGTATGGTCCCGATGCTACGCGTTGGTACATGATTTCCAATGCCAATCCTTGGGAAAATTTAAAATTCGACCTCGAAGGTATTGATGAGGTGAGAAGAAAATTCTTCGGAACTTTGTACAATACCTATTCCTTTTTTACCCTATATGCCAATGTAGATGGATTTAAATATGAGGAAAACGAAGTTGAAAACAGACCGGAAATAGACCGTTGGATATTGTCCGAATTGCATTTGTTGGTGAAAGAGGTTACGGAATTTTATAATGACTATGAACCTACCAAGGTGGCCAGAGCCATCAACACTTTTGTGAATGATAATCTATCCAACTGGTATGTGAGGTTGTGTAGAAGAAGATTCTGGAAAGGAGATTATTCGGAAGATAAAATTTCGGCATACCAAACGCTTTATACTTGTTTGGCAACCGTGGCTAAAATTGCTGCACCCATCGCACCTTTCTTCATGGATCAGTTGTTCCGCGATTTGAATTCGGTGACAGGTAAAGAAACGGTGGATAGCGTTCATTTATCTGATTTCCCTAAAGCGAATGAATCATTAATAGACCTTGATTTGGTAGAGAAAACCCATTTGGCACAGCAAATTACTTCCATGGTATTTTCACTTAGAAAAAAAGAAAATATCAAAGTGAGACAACCACTTCAAAAAGTGATGATTCCGGTGTTGGATGCTAAGACAGAAAGTCAAATTTTAGCTGTTAGCGATTTGATAACGCAAGAAGTGAATGTGAAAGAGTTGCAGCTTATTAATGCAGAAGAGGCTAGTGAATTGATTGTGAAACAAATAAAGCCTAATTTTAAATCTTTAGGACCGAAATTGGGTAAAGACATGAAAACGGTGGCAGCAGAAATTCAAAACTTCAATGCAAATCAAATAGATGAGCTGGAAAAAAATGGAAAAATCCAAGTATCAGGTTATGAAATAGCTTTAGAAGATGCAGAAATTACCACCAAAGATATTCCAGGATGGACCGTCATTAGTGAAGGAAAAGTTACAGTAGCTTTGGATTTGACGATAAACGATGAGTTGAAAGCAGAAGGGATTTCTAGAGAATTTGTGAATAGAATTCAAAATATTAGAAAAGACAATGATTTTGATCTTACAGATAGAATTTCATTAATATTAGAAGAAAATACCCCTTTTAAAGCAGAACTTATCCACAATCAACAATATATTAATAATGAAGTATTGTCAGATAAAATAGAATTTGTACATTCACTTCAAAATTATACAGAAATAGAAATTGATGAGATTGCATTTAAAGTAAATGTAGAAAGATTGTAATCTTTGAGAGACTATGAAAATTAAACACCAATTAACATTAGAAAAACAAAAAACATGGACGAGAGAGTACGATACAGCGAAGCGGATTTGCAAGAATTTAAAAAGCTGATTTTAGATAAAATAGCCAAAGCAGAAAGCGATTTGAATATGATTAATGAGAGTTTTCTCAACGATCAGAATAATGGGACCGATGATACTTCGCCCACCTTCAAAGCTTTTGAAGAAGGAGCTGAAACATTGAGCAAAGAACAAAATGCTATTTTGGCGGGCAGACAAGAAAAATTTATCCGCGATTTGAAACACGCCTTAATAAGAATTGAAAACAAAACCTATGGCATCTGCAGAGTGACCGGTAAGTTAATTCCTAAAGAAAGACTTATGGCCGTTCCGCATGCTACGCTGAGCATTGAAGCGAAAAATATGCAACGATAATTTTTTAATCAGCAATAATTATTTCAGGTTTATAGTGTTCCTTTGGGCATTATAAACCTGTTTTGCGAAATATGACAGTTCTTATTATTCTTTTGGCAGTGATTTTGCTGCTCTGGTTCGGAATTAAAAAGTATTGGGCGAAACCCCAAAAACTCGGACAAGCTTATACCATTGATGATGAATACAACAGTAAGAAAGTTGAAATTCAAAATGAAATTGACCATATTCTAAGTAAAATGGGCAAGAAGGGAATTGATGATTTATCTGAAAAAGATAAAAGACGACTGGATGAACTGTCCAAACAATTAAAATAAAAATTCGAAAACCAAAACAAACATTTATGGTTGGTTTAACAATAATTTGCAATCGTCATGTACAAATTTGCTTTTTACGCAATTAACAATCATCGACTCCTTTAAAAAAATAAAAAGATGGAGATAAACACCCATGAAGATTGGCGATTGACTTGGTCGAACCACTTCGTTAGGTTTGTATTTGACAAATAAAAAATAATAAATTTCTACAAATGAAAAAAATAGCCATTATATCCTTAATTATCTTAGTCTTGGATCAGCTATCCAAAATTTATATTAAAACCCATTTCAACCTTGGCGAAAGCATTGATGTATTTCCAGGATTTAAACTCACTTTTGTAGAAAATCCAGGTATGGCCTATGGCTTACATTTTGGGGGATTATTAGGGAAATACGCATTGGTTATCTTAAGAATTGCCCTTATTGGTGGAATGATCTATTTGTTTAGGAAATGGACTAAAGAAGGCAGAACCACCAATTATTTAATGATCCCAATGGCAATGATTTTTGCCGGAGCCATTGGCAATCTTATCGATGGTATGTTCTATGGAATGATTTTCGATAGTGGTTCGCAGTTTGATGAAAGTGTGGGCAGATGGATAGAATATGGAGGGATTTCTCATCTTACCGCCTTAGGCCATGGTTATTCATCCTTTATGAAAGGATGTGTGGTGGATATGTTGCATTTTCCTTTGGTCGATTGGTGGGTGCCAGAAAGTTGGCCTCTGATAGGAGGCAAACATATAGAATTTTTTAAATACATTTTTAATATTGCAGACGCTGCAATTACCGTTGGTGCTGGGCTTTTATATTTGTTCAGAAAAAAAGCTTTCCCCAACGGATTTGATCTTTAACTTAATTAAAAATTTAAAATAGTATAATTTACTAAGATTATGTCTAGAATACTTACCGGAATACAAGCCACAGGAACCCCACATTTGGGGAATCTTCTAGGAGCAATTATTCCAGCAATTGAATTATCCAAAAAACCAGAAAACGAATCGTTCTTGTTTATTGCCAATATGCATTCGTTAACACAAATCAAGAATGCAGCAGATTTAAAACAAAATACCTATGAAATCGCAGCTGCTTGGCTAGCTTGCGGACTCGATACGGAAAAAACATTTTTCTACCGCCAATCCGATATTCCGGAAGTGTGCGAACTTTCTTGGTATTTGTCTTGCTTTTTTCCATTTTCCAGACTGCAATTGGCTCATTCTTTTAAAGACAAAGCCGACCGATTGGAAGATGTAAATGCAGGTCTTTTCTCTTATCCCATGCTGATGGCTGCCGATATATTATTGTATGATGCCGAAGTGGTCCCAGTAGGGAAAGATCAGTTACAACATTTGGAAATGGCAAGAGATGTGGGTGCGAGATTTAATCACCAAATGGGTGAAGTTTTTGTTTTGCCTCAAGCCGAATTACAAGAAGAAACCAAATATGTTCCCGGAACCGATGGGCATAAAATGTCTAAATCCAGAGGGAATATCATTAATATTTTCTTGCCCGAAAAGCAATTAAAAAAACAGGTGATGAGCATAGAAACCGACTCTACACCTTTGGAAGAACCCAAAAATCCAGATACATGTAAAGTTTTTTCAATCTATAGTCTGATTGCATCTTCTGAGCAGACCGAAGCATTAAGAGCTAAGTACCTTGCGGGTAATTTTGGTTATGGACATGCAAAGACAGAGTTATTACAACTTATACTTTCGCATTTTAAAACCGAAAGAGAAAAGTTTGATTATTATATGAATCACCTTGAAGAATTGGAAGCTAAGCTACTTGAAGGTGCTGAGAAGACAAGGGTAATTGCCCAAGAAACCTTATCCAAAGCTCGAAAGAGTTTGGGGATGTAGTCTATAATAGGTCGAACAAATAAAAAACCTTCGTGCTTTTCGTACGAAGGTTTTAAAATTCGAAGTAAAAAAAATGCCCTTGAAAGGACATTTTAAATTTTCGTATAACGCTTAGATTAAGCGTTTGGTTCTACAGATACGAAAGATCTGTTGTTTGCTTTCTTTCTGAAAACTACTTTACCATCTACAAGTGCAAATAAAGTATGGTCTTTACCAATACCTACATTTTCACCAGGGTGGTGTTGGGTACCTCTTTGTCTTACAATGATATTCCCAGCAATAGCTTCTTGTCCACCAAAAATCTTAACTCCTAATCTTTTAGAGTGAGATTCTCTACCGTTCTTGGAACTACCGACTCCTTTCTTGTGTGCCATTTTATTTTATGGTTTTTGGGTGTTAATAATTAATTATTGTTGTCTTTAGATTAGAAACCAGTGATTGAAGTAATCTTGATTTGTGTTAAAGACTGTCTGTGACCATTTTTCTTTTCGTAACCTTTTCTTCTTTTCTTTTTGAAAACGATTACTTTATCAGCTTTTACATGATCTAAAATTTCAGCACTTACTGAAACTCCGCTTACAGCTGGGGCGCCCACTGTTACAGAACCATTAGAAGTAAGAAGAACTTTGTCAAAAGAAACAGATGCTCCTTTATCTCCTTTCAAACGGTTCACAAACAACTTCTGGTCTTTTTCAACTCTGTATTGAAGCCCTGCTATCTCTACAATTGCAAACATTGTTTATAAATTTTTAGTTAATAATTAATCTTATTTTGGTCTGCAAAAGTAATCATTTATTTTGACTTACAACATAGTATGAGTGTTTTTTTATGGAAATATTTCCTACTAACAAGCAAAATGCTTCTTTGTTTGCTTCATCTTGGTATTTTTTTTAACATAAAACTCAAAAATAATTATCTTTGACCCCTGAACTATAATTCATTAAAACACTTCTATGATTTCTAAATCACATAGTGATCGTTGCATTTTCAAAGCGCCTGAATGAGGTTGAATTGTTCTATATTTTATTTTCAATTTTAACTTAATTCAAACAATAAAAAATTAGCTACACATGAAATTACCTTACGCAGAACCTTACAGAATAAAAATGGTGGAACCCATAGGACAATCCACTCCAGAAGAAAGAGAACAATGGATAAAAGAAGCAGATTACAACTTATTTAATTTGTCTAGCTCTAAAGTTTTTATCGATTTATTAACCGATTCCGGGACTGGAGCCATGTCCGATAAGCAATGGGCTGCCTTAATGCGAGGTGACGAAAGTTATGCCGGTGCACGATCTTTTGAAGAATTAAAGCAAACCGTGTACAATATTACAGGCTATCAATATTTATTGCCTACCCACCAAGGACGAGCTGCAGAGAATGTATTGTTTTCTGCTATGGTTAAAGAAGGCGATGTAATCCCCGGAAATTCCCATTTTGATACCACCAAAGGACATATAGAATTCAGAAAAGCCCACGCCATTGATTGTACCATAGACGAAGCTTTCGATACCGAATTGGAACACCCATTTAAAGGGAATATAGATTTGGTGAAATTAGAAGAAGTGTATAAAAAATACACCAAAGAAAAAATTCCTTTCTGTTTGGTGACGATTACTTGTAACTCTTCAGGAGGACAGCCCGTATCTATTGAAAATGTAAAGGCGGTAAAAGAACTTTCCGATCGTTATGGTATTCCGTTGATTTTCGATTCGGCACGATTTGCGGAAAATGCTTATTTCATCAAAAAAAGAGAAAAAGGACAAGAGCACAGAAGCATCAAAGAAATTTGCAAAGAAATATTCTCTTATGGTATCGGGATGACCATGTCTTCCAAAAAAGATGGTTTGGTGAACATCGGTGGTTTTATCGCTTTAAATAATGAGGAAATCTTCAGAACAGCGTCTAATTTCACCATCATTTACGAAGGATTCATTACCTATGGAGGTATGGCAGGAAGAGATATGGCGGCTTTAGCGGTAGGACTAGACGAAGCTACAGAATTTGATTATTTGGAAAGCAGAATTACACAAATCGAATATCTTGGGAATTTACTAATTGAATGGGGAATCCCAATCCAAAGACCGATAGGAGGGCATGCCATTTTTATCGATGCGCTTAAATTTTTACCGAATGTGCCAAGAGAAGAATTTCCTGCGCAAACTTTAGGAATCGAATTGTATAAAGAAGCCGGCGTGAGAGGGGTAGAAATTGGGACTATTTTAGCAGATAGAGATCCAGAAACCCGTGAAAACAGGTATCCAAAAATGGAATTGCTGCGTTTGGCCATCCCAAGAAGAACTTACACCAATAACCATATGTATTATGTTGCGGTTGCGTTGAAAAATATTTTTGAAAGAAGAAATGAAATTACAAAAGGGTACAACATTACCTGGGAATCGCCTATCCTCAGACACTTTACTGTGAAATTGGAAGCTGCAAAATAATAAATAACATCAGGGTTTTACAAATAGTAAAGCCCTGAGTTTTATAACTATCTTAGCATTACTTTTTATTTTGATTTGATGAGAAGTCCCATTGTTGTCGTATATCAATCCATTGCAAATCTGTCTTTTCAGAAGTTGCTTAGGCTTTTTTTATTGCTTGTCAGTCATCCACTCTTTAGTTTGATGGGTTTTTGGGCTACCATCAAAGCTTTTGGACTGGCACAACAAAAATTTCCGAGTTCAGCTTCCGGAAATGGTATTGGTAATGCATTTAGACATGCGCTTTGGACCGCTCTTATTATGGCCTATTGCAGTAAAATTTCGTCTCCACAAAAAGCAAAAATTTTCTGTTTGAAAATGACCAATCTGCATGAAGAGTTGTTCCCCAATGATTTTTTAGAAAAACAAATGGATGTACACAATAACCAAATAGGAATTTCACTTTTTTTTGAGATGTTGCCAGGCATCCATCGTCAGTTTTTTGAAACTTCATTTATTGTAGAAAAATTAATGATCAAAATACAGTCGGCAGTGTTGGTAACAAAAGCGAATGAGTTTATGGAGCAAGAATTGGTTTACATAGCAGAAGACAACCATTCGGATATGGCATAAATAATCAATCCTACCAAGCCACCTACCAGAGTTCCATTGATGCGGATGAATTGTAAATCCTTTCCAACTTCTAGTTCTAATTTTTGGCTCAGTTCTTTTCCTTTCCAGTTGCCTACAGTGTCGGAGATCAGGTTGCCCATTTTTTTTGAATTCCTAAGGATGTAGCGATAGGCAATGCTTCGAACCATGCCATTGGTTTTTTCTTGCAAAGCTTTGTCGTTTTTTAATTGATCTGCAAACTGAAGGAGATTTTCATCCACATATTTTTTCAATAGACTATCATCGGTATTAAGTTCTTTTACTATTGAATTTTTAATGGATTGCCAGATATTCTGAACATAATGGGTTAGCTTTTCGGATTGTAAAAATTTAAATTGTACCGTTCGTATTTTTTGTTTCCAAGTGTCGTTCTTCATTTCTTCAGCCCATTGTAAGAGTTGTAGGGTGATTTCTTTTCTTAAAGGATGATTGGTTTCATTTTTTACTTCGCTGAAAAAATCCATTAAACCACTGGTGATTTTGTCCGCTATTTTTTCATCAATAAATTTAGGCACAAAAGAATAGCTGTTCCCAGATACTTTTTCACGGATTAATTCTTGATGGTTGTGTATATACAATTGAATTTGTGAGGAGAGATAAGATATGGCCTGTTGGTGTTCGTTTTGCTGTACAAAATAATGCAACCCTTGAGCGAGTATTTGGTTCAATGGAAGTTTTTCCAATATCTCTTCTGCTTTAGATTCTAAAAATTTTTCAACTGATGAATCATCCAATGTATGTACGATGTCCAAGAAAATTTTAGAGGTTTCGTCTATTGCTTTTTGTCGGTTGTAAGGTGAAGAAAGCCATTGGCTAAGCCAAGGTGAAATTTCAAGATTTTGGATGTAGGGGCGGATGTTTTTAGGGGAAAGAAAGTTATCCACCACGAAAAGTCCCAAATTGTCGCCAATTTTTTCTTTGGAGTTCTCAATTAAATTGGTGTGCGGAATTTTTATCCCAAAAGGATGGTGAAACAATGCGGTTACTGCAAACCAGTCCGCTAAAGCACCTACCATAGCAGCTTCCGTAAAGGCTTTTAGGTAGCCCAACCAGCTTGCCGAATTGTTATTTTGATATAAAGTGGTTATAATAAAACCTACTGCCATTATGAGGAAAAGACCAGTGGCAAGCCATTGATGTCTTTGGAGTTGTTTTTCTTTTTGAGCCGTATTCATACCATCAAAATTAGTAAATTTGAATTTTAAAAATTAAAATGTTAAAGAAACATTCCATGAAAGTATCATTAGGCTGTGTCATCAGTTGTTTGATGTTTGCGTTTTCATGTACCAAAGTGAATCAACCTTTAAGTAAAAAAAATATGGACAACCAAGAGAATTTACATAATCCCCATTATTCCAGGACCGACAAAAATATCGTGCATTTGCCTAATACTGTTTGGAAAAGAATTTTAAAACCCGAATTATACCACATTGCAAGAGAGGCAGGAACAGAAATGCCTTTTACCGGGAAATACAACGAATTTGATGAAAAAGGCGATTATTACTGTGCTTCCTGTGGTAATCATCTTTTCAAAAGTACTGCTAAATTTGCTTCCTCTTGTGGATGGCCAAGTTTTTTTGAGGCAGATAAAAATGGAGTGAAATACCGAAAGGATATATCCCATGGGATGGATAGGATAGAAGTTTTATGCAAAAGATGCGATGCTCATCTCGGACATGTATTTAATGATGGACCACCACCAACGGGTGTGCGGTTTTGTATGAACTCCATCAGTTTGGATTTTGAACCTGAAAAATGAAACATGCAGAATTCTTTGAACAAAGTTCAAAGGATTTTTTGTAGAATAATATCTACAAGACAACTGAGGTATTTCGACAGAGTTTTTTTTTGAAATCGTAATTGTAAAAGTAATTTTGCAGTAGAAAAAAAGAGTTGAAGAAAGGCTCAGTACCTTTTTTAAAAACAAGTCAGTTTCCAAAAAACAAATGATCACACACAAATGATTCAGTATTAAAAACACAATGATGAAAAATGGTTTTTAGTTTAGTTGAGTGCGTAGTATAGATTTTCTATCTGCGCACTTTTTTTTAAAAAAACCAGTTAGAATATCAGGCCAGGCCCTTCAAAGTGTTGTTTTTTTGTTATTTTAGCAAAAAAATATACAATTGAAGAATAATTACCGTAGAGTTTTACTTTTTATTTTGGTCAATGCCGTATTCATCATACAAGTGGGTATTGCTATTTTGTTTTACCAAGAGTATCTACAGGGGAAAAAAGTAGATGAATTGGCAAAGAAAATGGGAGAGAGTGACCAAGTAAAAGCTCTGACCCATGCCTCAAGAAAAGACTTGTTTCAAGCACAGGATTTTTTGAAACAATATATAGAACATCCTAAAAAAGAAATTCTAGACCACTATTTTGCATCACTACATTCCGTTTCGGAAAATTTAGAGAAAATAGGGCGCTATGCACCTATCCAAAAAGAAATTCAGAATTTAATAAAGAATCATCCGACTGATTTTACTGAACTTAAAGAGTTGAAAACCTTGGTGGATTCCACCCAAGTGGTGAGCCAACATATAGTGGAGCAATCCAAGCAACCAACTTATAAAGTTAAACCTTATGTAGTAAAAGGTGGTGATAATTTATTTGATATAGAAGTAAAGAAAACGGTGGATTCGGTAAAGAAAAAAGGTCTTTTCTCCCGTTTAGGAGATGCCGTATCTGGGAAAACCGATGTGCAAAAAGAAACCATCATTATCACTACCAAACAGGGAGGAACCACAAGTACGGAAAAATTGAAATCGGATTTTGACAGTATTATTCAATCGGCCAATCAGCATTACACCCATGAGATCAATACATATAAAAATCGATTAAAAGTCATTCAAAAGAAGGATCAGCCTTTGCTTCCTGTATTTGATCAATTATTGGTGTCCAGTAATCAATTGATGGATTTTTATACTTTGGCCGTAGATCGATATAATGATGACTTGAAAAAACAATATGCCGAACAAAATTCAAAAGTAAAAAAATACAGAAACAATGCTGTTTTTGCATTGATGCTTCTCATGATTGTCGTAAGTGTTACCGTAATTTATCTTGCCATAGAAAGCATTAGAAAAGAAAAAAAACTAACACAAGCCAATACGATCATTCAAGAACATTTGAATTTTAAAAACAGGGTTTTGGGAATGTTCAGTCATGAAATGAGAGCACCGATGCAAATTATGAACATCTTTTTGCAAAGAATAGCAAAAATTGCGGTGTTAGATGAGGTGCAACAATATGTGAAAACCATTCAGTTTACCAATAAATCATTGCTTATACAAGCCAGTCAGATATTGGAATATGCCAAAAATCAGGATAGAAAACTAGAATTGAAAAAATCAGAAATTTCAATGAAAGAAAATATAGATGAATTGTTGGTTTCATTCCAGCCTTTCATTGAATCGAGAAACAATCAATTTGAAACCGAGACCAAAATAGACCCTAATTTAAAAGTCAATACCGATTTTGCAAAAATTCATCAGTTGTACACCAATATTTTGGGGAATGCCAATAAATTCACAGAAAATGGCAAAATATCCGTTTTTACAGAAGTGCATCCAGACGCAAACGGAAACTATAAAATGAATACCAAGATATCCGATACAGGGATGGGGATTTCTGAAAATGATTTAAAAGCCATTTTTGAACCCTACTATCAAGGGCTGGTTTCGGATAAAGTAGAGAATGTTGGTGTTGGTCTAGGACTCAACTTATGCAAAGAGATTGTAGAACTCTTCCATGGTGAGATAGGAGCTTTCAGTGAAAAAGGAAAAGGAACCACCATTGAGTTTAATATAATTTTGTAATTTTACTTAGATAGAAATTACTCAAAAAAACATGACAGAATTAAAGAAAAATAAATGGTTATTGGCAGATGATCACTCCATTGTTCGACAAGGAATAGAATTGTTACTTACCGATATGTTTCCGGACGCAGAAGTAGTCCACGCCAGTCAGCTTCATCAAATTCAAGATGTTTTGCAAAACCATTCCATTGATTTTGCAATTTTTGATGCTCAATTTCCTGATGGAAATATTTTGCAAATACTTTCCGAATGTAAAAAGCAAAATCCAGATTTAATCATACTTATATTTTCCAGTTTTGAGGAAGAGCAATATGCACTAAAATTTATACACGCCGGAGCCAACGGCTATTTGTCTAAATTAGCGGATGAAGAAACATTGCAGCAAGCTCTGATGTCCTTATCCACAGATGGTACATACCTGAGCGATACTGTTCAAAAATTAATATTGAATTCCCTTCAAAATCCTGCATCACAGAATCCATTAAACCGATTAACGGAAAGGGAGAAGCAAATCGCACAACTCTACGCCCAAGGTTTAGGTAATTTGGAAATAGCTAATGAGCTGGATTTGAAACAAAATTCTGTTTCTACTTTCAAAAAAAGGATATTAGAAAAACTTAATCTAAAAACCACTTTAGAACTTATCGATTTTATTAGAAAAGATAATTTAACTATTTGAGTAGCAATTCACTTGTTTTTTTTAAATTTGCACCCAAAAAAAACAACATGCTTGCGAACAAACTTATTGTAAGAAGTTACAAATTTCTAACACTTTTTGTATTGGTCCTATTTTCCAATTCTTATAATTCACAATTTACAATTACAGAAAATTTCAGAGGAAGTGCGCTCACCAGTGATATTATTAAAGGTGGAAACGCAGTTCTAACTTCAGGAGTTCAAGATCCGATTAATAATGGTTGGCTAAGATTGACCAATAATTCCACTTATCAACGAGGGTATGCCTATGTCAATAAAGCTTTTCCTTCCAGCTTTGGTTTATACATCGATTTTGAATACAAAACCTGGAGATCCTCTGCAGATTCTAATGATGGAGGTGATGGTTTTTCTGTTTATTTGTTTGACGCTGCTACACCAACTTTTCAAAATGGAGCTTATGGAGGATCATTGGGATATGCACAACTTGTTTCTGGAGCGACTAACCAACCCGGCTTAGCTGGAGCCTATCTTGGTGTTGGTTTTGATGAATATGGAAATTTTGCCAATGCCAATGAAGGAAAAAATGGTGGAACAAATGGGAGAGCACCCAATTCAATTGTTCTCAGAGGCCCAGCCAATCCAGCCAATCCATTGCTGCCCTATCGTTATTTAACACACAAACAATTGCAAACCAGTACTTCCACAGATGGTCCTAATTCCATAGACTACAATGCAACTACCGCAACTCGTCCAAACGATGCGACATTTTACAGACGAGTAAAAATATTTATTGAAACCATTGGTACACCAGCATTGCCAAAGTATAAAATACGAGTATTGTGGCGTACTTCACCCAACGGAGCAGATGTGGAACATATTAATTATGATACCACAGATCCTATTCCTTCAATGCTCAAATTGGGTTTTGCTGCTTCTTCAGGAGGTGCCATTAATTATCATGAGATTAGAAATCTTACCATCACAACTACCGGTGGGGTAAGAGTTCATAAAAATGTGAATTTATACAATGCAATTCCGAATGATAACTTAACCTATACAGTAGATGTGGTGAATGAAACCATGACTCCCATTACCAATTTAGTTTTAAATGACATTATCAAAGATGGATTAGGTAATACCACAGGAAATTCAGTTTTCGAATTAACAAGTATTACTTTTAACAATAATGGAAATTCAGGAAATACAGCTACGGGTTTTGTTAGTGGAGTCCCAAAAACCACTGGGCTAACCAACCCATTTAGCACCACAGTCAATTTAGATGCGATGAAGACTGCTAGTTTTACTGTCGTTGGAAAAATAAAAACACTACCACCGGGGAATTCAATTGTCAATACGGCTAGTTTAGATGTTTCGGGTTTAAATATTATCGATGCAGATAAAACAAACAATTCAGCTTCGGTTCAAACCACCGTATTTAATTCTAGTGTTGATTTAAAAATTGAAAAAGGAGTGGATAACCAAGGTACTGCCTTAGCAACAGGAAATGTTTATACACTTTTGGTGAGTAATTTAAGTTCAATTAATAAACCTGCCTCGGCTTTGGTAACCGTTAATGATGTGGTGCCTGCCGGACTCACCGTTACTGGAGTTTCAGCTCCTGGATGGACGGTAAGCAATACAGGAAATAATTATACTTTTACCAGAAGCGATGCTTTAAATTCTGGATTTTCTTATCCTGAAATCAAAATTAATGTTACCCCAAATGGTCCCGGAACATGGACCAATACGGCCAATTTAAATTATCCGCCGGATACCAATCCTTCTAACAATACAAGCTCGGTATTGTTGAAACCTTTAGTATGTTTTAAAAATCCTGCTACCAATGTGCCTGGTGAAGTTACCAAAGTGGGTATTACCCTTCTCAACAGAGCAGGAGCTAGTAATGGTAATTGGCCTATGGTAAGAAAAGGAGGGCATATTGCATTGGAATCCAACACACAAGGTTTTGTAATTACACGGATGACGACTACAGAACTTGAAGCTATAAAAACAGCCAACAATGCTGTAGAAGGGATGATGTCCTATGATACTACTGCAAATTGTTTAAAAATATTTACCAATGGCAATTGGAAGTGTTTCAATTATCCAAGTTGTTCTTATTAATTTATCATTCAAAATTTTAAAAAAATGAAATTATTTTTCTCTATCATAAGTGTTTGTATGTCTGTTTTTGGTTTTTCGCAGGTCATCATCGGTGGAACTAACGGAACGGCACCCGCAGATAAAAAATCAGCCGTCTTACTTGAGTTTGAAGCAGGTCAAAATAAAGGAATCATTCTTCCTTATGTGCGTACTTTACCTCAGAATGTAGATTTAACACCAGGAACGCTTTTGTTGGATGCCAGCGAAAACAACGCAAGCGCTGCTAAAATGAGACTCTATGCCCCCAATAACCCCAATGCAGATTATAGAGGTTGGGTAGATTTGAGCAATGGGACTAAAGCCAATCTGAATGCTCCTGTTGATTATATGTCCGTTCAAAATTCTTCCACAGAATTGCCTACCGCAAAAGCTGTAATTGGAGCTAAGAATTCAGCAGCAAAAGGAGTTTTGATTTTAGAATCCAATACTCAAACAATGTTGTTACCACAAGTTTCGAGTACAGATGATATTAAAAATCCCGCTCCTGGAATGATGGTGTATCTTAATGGGACTCATAAGAGACTGGCTGTATATAACGGTGCGCAATGGACTTTTTGGGAGGCTGAACAATAATAATTTTTTTTGACAATTGAAAAAAGAACTTCAAAATTGAAGTTTTTTTTATGTCTTTAAATTCTAATAGAAAACAAAAACCGCTGCCATTTCTGGGAGCGGTTTATCGTTGTGCATTGAAGAAAAAGATTATCCTAATTGTGGGATTTGGATGGCATTAATCTTCGACTGATAGTCTTTAAGTTGCAATTTAATTTTATCTAAATTAGTTTTAAAGAAAGTAGTTTTGCTAAACATTTCCTCGTAATAAGAAACACCACTTAGTAAATTGTCTTTAAAAGCTTGCCATTTTTTCACTTGATTTTTTGTGAGTTCATCCGTGAAATTAGATATTTCAGCATTTAAATAATCTACATAAAGTTTTAGTTCATTTACAAATACATTGGGTCTTCTTTCGTCTGGCAATACATTGTGTGTGCCATAGATGTGTTTCACCATATCCAAAAGTGTAACCTCTTTGTCAAAATAGGCTAAGTTAGGCCCAGGACAAACCACTACTCCTTGCTTTTCACCTTTTATTTTGATGTCGTGATCCATGTAAGAAGAATTAACCAAACCTACACACAAACAAGCTTTTTCAATGATTTTATTGAATTTTTTCTGGTACAAATCTTCGGAAATATTTGGCTTTTCAGCTTCTAAATCGGCCAATTTTACTTTTTGGTACTTGGTAGATGCGGTACAAATTCCTTCTGGCCCAAACTCTTTACTCAGTGCCAATAATTTTTTAGGACAAGAACTACCGTATTTTCCGTGTTCGTGCTTAGCATTGTTGATGATTTCATTGGAAGTGCCTCTAACGGTATTGAACGGAACCCCCAAAGGAGATATGTGCGAAATGTAAAAGTCGTTTTCTTTAGATTTGGCCAGTAAATCTCGGGTTTCTTTATCTACAGAAGTTGCTTCCGGAACCAATAAAAATGGAGATCCCCAACCAATGCTGTTGACATCAAAATTAGAAAGTAAAAAATCGTGCTCTTCAGCCGTTCCTACACCACCTTGTACAGATATTTGTATGTCCAAAGTTTCTTTTGGAACTACTTTACCTTTTTGTTCCAAAGCAGTTTTTAACATAGGAAATGCCGAAGCAATAATTTCGGATTTTTTTTGTTTAAATTCTTCAAGGATAGGTCCCATGAGTAGTCCTTCGGTTGCAAATGCGTGCCCACCGCAATTTAAACCCGATTCTATTCTGTATTCGGAAACCCAGATCCCTTTTTTGGCTAAGAAATTCCCTTGAATAATGGCCGAACGGAAATCTGAAACTTTAAGAATAATTTTCTTCTTAATGTTGCCTTCCGCATCCGGATAAAAATCTTCAAATTCTTCTAAGTAGCTGTACAATCTAGGATTCATCCCGGCAGAAAGAACCAGAGACGAATTTAGTTTGGATTTTCCAAAACCTCTAAGGGCAGAATGTGCATCGTTATGGATCACCGGCAATTGGTGCTTCTTGTTGAAATTGTCTTTGTCCACTTTGGTCATGATGTTTACATCAATGTCTCCAGGGTGCAAATGTTTGTCAACAAAAGCTTTAATAGAATTGGAAATGTCTTCTTTTTTATTCTGTATCAGCGTTTGCAAGCCTTCTTTTAGTTCCGAAGTACTCGGCAGCATGTTGATGAAATCATTTAAAGCCGTTTTGTTTTTTGCCAATTCTTCTTTGAATGATTCGAATTTAGATCCAACAATTTCGTCCATCATATCCAAATAAGCCGTAATTCTTTTCGCTCTATAGTCATCGACTTTTTTGGAAATTCCTTCATAAGAAAAGTTGAATTTCTTACTATAGAACTCACTCATTTTCTCCAAGATTTCATCGTCGATGATGGAAACCACAGAAGAAATTCCGTATTGGGCAACACGAATCGGGCTATCAATCGTGTACGACAATCCCATAACCGGAATATGGAAATTATGAATTTGTTTCTTCTTCATTGTATATAATTAATAATATAATAGATTTTTAAACCGAGCAAAAGTATGACTTTTAATTCGTTATGCAATGTATAGCACTTACATTTAACATAATTTATTAAAATTTAGCCAAAATTCCCCAATGGATTTTTGTGTCACTAAATTTAATAGGATTCCCCACAGGATTTCCGTTGGATATCTGAAAACTCATCAAACCGATGGGTAAAAAGAAGTGAAAACCCAAACCTACACTGTACAATTGAGTTTGAGTTTTTAAATTTTTGTTGTCCATTTGTCCATATTGCCCAAAGATATCAAAAAAAGCTTGATTTCCTATTAAATACCTGTATTCTGCTGTGCCATAATAATAAAAATTTCCCAATAACGAACTTTCATTAAAACCTCGCAAAGAGTTCCAACCTCCCAATCTGAGTAATTCATTGGTGGTGAATGCTAGTTGGGATTGCAAAAAGGCACTTTCTCCTCTAAGGTTAATATAGTGATTGCCAGTGAGGTGTAGGTTTCTTTCGGCGGATAAAAAATAATATTTCTGACTGGCAGTTTGGTCATCAGCTTGGTAAAAAACCGACATATAAGAGGCTTCTGCCAATATTCGGGTTCTGTGTCGGAAAAGTTCTATTTCTGTAGGCTCTGTAAAGTCGTACCACAAGCCAATACCAGTTTTGTTGTAGTCTTTTCCTTCGGTAAAGCTGGTTTGGGTAACGGTAGAGGTTTCTAAATTCCCTCGTACTCCTAATTTTTGTCTGTTGCTTAAATGATAATATACCGAAGGTCTAAATTTAAAATTGGCATAAGTAGAATCTTGCTTGTAGATGTTGGTTTGTAGGTTTATTCCCACATTCGATCCCAAAACATAAGGAACATCTACCTTTAAATCAAAATTTTGTCCACTGTCCGGATTTCTTTGCCAAAATAAAGAAATAGCCTCAAAGCCATTGAAAAGGTTTCTGAAATTTACATCCAGTGTTCCGTTGATGGTGAATTTTTCGCTCTTGTCATTTCCAAATCCCAAAACGCCATCAAAAGAGTTGGATTTTTTCTTTCGAAGAAAAAGATAAATGTCAGTAGAATCTTTAGTGAACAAAGTTTGTGGTGGTCGTTCTAATGCAACAAAAGGATGGCTTTGCAATGCTTTCTGTAGGGACAATAAGTTTTTGTTGCCATAGATTTTTTGGTTAAATTCTTTTTCTAAATTCTTGATGAATCTCTTGGGTACTTTATCATAGCCCTTCACCACAAAACCATCTATTTTCCTTTGTTGGTGTTGGTACACAGAAAGTTCTACCCATGGAATGTCGTTTTTTAAGCCAAGATATTTCGTCTTGATTCTGGAAAAGCTAAATCCTTTGTCCACCCTATTTTGATGGAATACTTGCTTTAAAGAATCTAAATTTTTGGTCAGAAAATCTGTAGGAATAGAAAATTCTTTGGAAACCTCAGGCGTAACTTTTACAAAAGCCTGATTGTAATTTTTGCCTTTGTCAAACCAAATGCTGGTTTTAGAGTTTTCTTTTGTTACCGAAAGTATTTTTGCGAAGTAGTAATTTTTTTCCACCAATGAGTCCAGAAATTTCACGGCCGAAAGGGAGTCCTTTTTCACATATTGTTTTTGTGTTTCTTTATCGATCAACACAAATGTTTTTTGCTGTGAAAACAACAAAAGAGGGAAAACAATAAAAATGAAAAATAAGACTCTTTGCATAGTGTGTTGATCAAAAATCAATCCATTTGGTTGTATTTTCTCATAAGTTTTTCATAGAAATTTTGTGGTAATATCCATTTAAGTGGCACACCAATTTTTTGACCGAATTGCCCAAAATAATAGTGTGCTTTCCATATATTTTTTTTAAGTAAACTTTGTATATAAACGGAAACTTCATCTGGAGTATTGCCTTGGTCCACATGAGCATTCATTAGTCCATATACTTTGCTGAATATTGGAAGGTAGGAATCACTAACTTTAGTCTTTACCCTATGGTCGGCAATTTTGGTTTGTATGTCTCCCAAATGCAAGGCACAAATCTGTATGTCCCAAGTCCTAACCTCGTAACGAATGGCTTCGGTTATTTTATCTAATGCCGATTTGGACGCCGAGTAAAAACCTCGAAAAGGTAATCCCATTTCCGAACCTATACTAGAAATATTAATAATTTGTCCCCTTTTTTGTGCTCTCATCATGGGCAAAACAGCCGTCATCATCTGCACTGCTCCCACCAAATTCAGGTTAAACAAGTTCCAGATATCTTCCTTTGTTGTGTCTTCCACAGGGCCCACCATTCCCATGCCGGCATTATTGATGAGTACATCTATTCTGCCTTCAATATTGGTAATTTGTGTAATGGCTAGGTCAATTTCATTTTTATTGGTGATGTCCACCGACAGACTGGTAAAATAATCAGATAGGACCACCTTTCTACTCAATCCATACACTTTGTGTCCTTCTTTACCAAGGGTTTCTGCAAGATTAAAACCAATTCCAGAGGAGGTTCCGGTAATCAGGATGACTTTTTTTGAATTCATATATTATAAAAACGAAATTTAGGTTGAAAAATTTTGAGAGATACTTTCAAAATCTTTCCAAAAATCAGGATAAGATTTGCTCACCACCTCAGGCTCTTCTATTTCAATATCTTGGATGAAACAAAAAGGAGCGAAACTCATTGCCATCCGGTGGTCTTGGTAAGTAGCAATGCGGATGGGACGATTTGTTTTATCAAAACAGAGACTGCGAATACTGTGTTCGGTTATTTCTGTCTTGCAGCCCAATTTTGCAAGTTCATTTTGTAAGGCAAGCAATCGGTCGGTTTCTTTTATTTTTAAAGTATGCAAACCATCAAAATGAAAAGGGATTTGCAATGCTGTGGCTACCACGCAAAGGGTTTGAGCGATATCCGGACTTTGGTTTAAATTTAAATAAATATTCTTTGGTGCTCGAAACTCAGGGTTGGGTAACAATCGGATGGATAAATCTTTTTGATTAAATTCAGTTGTAATACCAAAATAAGTATTGAAAATTTCAGCCAAAATACTATCTCCTTGAAGGGATTTTTCAGCAAAATAACTTAGGGATAAAGGTACTTTTCCTAAAGCAACAATGGCGTAAAAATAACTTGCTGATGACCAGTCGCTTTCAATTTTTATGGTTTTGGCCATAGTGAATTCCTTTGTTGGCGCAGTTTGAATGAGATTTTCTGCCCAATGTACATTGATGCCAAGTTCTTTTAATATAGAAATACTCATTTCCAAATACGGCCGAGAGGTTAATTTGCCCTCTAGTTGTATGGTTAATCCTTGGTCCAATTGTGCACCCATCAATAATAATGATGTGATGAATTGCGAAGAAATTCCAGCTTGTATGGATACCCGATTATTTTCAATTTTTTTTCCTTTAATTTTCAAAGGGGGAAAGCCTTCTTTTTCTAAATATTCTATTTCTGCGCCCAAACTTCTTAGGGCCAGAACCAAATCATGAATTGGTCTTTGTTTTAATCTTTCCGAACCGGTAAGGATGACAGTTTTTCCGTTTTGAATGGAGAAAAAGGAACAAAGAAACCTCATGGCTGTTCCAGCATGATGTACATCTACCACCGTAGCGTTCTGTAGAAGTGCTTTTTGAAGTAAAACGGTATCTTCCGCTGTGGACAGGTTTTCCAATCGAAGATTTGGGAAGGTTTGTTGCAAGATGAGCCAACGATTAGACAAACTCTTAGAGCCGCCAATATTTATCATTTTATCGTTTAATACTATTTTTTTTTTTAGCAACAATACTTCCATTACAGAAATTATTTCAGTTTGGGATTTTGCACATGCCTTTGAGCATCTCTTTCGGTTTTCAATTTCATTTTTTTGTCGAAGGCTTCTTGCAGATTGGTTCCTGTTTGGTTGGCCAAACATAAGGTGACAAAAAGTACATCGGCCAATTCCTCACCCAAATCCTTGCTTTTGTCACTTTCTTTTTCGCTTTGTTCTCCGTATCTTCTAGCAATTACTCTGGCCACTTCGCCCACTTCTTCGGTTAGTATGGCCATATTGGTCAATTCGTTAAAATAACGAACCCCGATGGTTTTAATCCATTCATCTACCTGTGTCTGAAGTGTGGTTATTTCCATATTTTTTTATTTCAGAATTTAGTTTAAAAAAGAATTAATCGTAGTACTAAATTGGTTTGAATTATTGATATGCTCCCAAGGTAGGGCTAACCAATCGAGATACATTCACAATGTCAAACGGAACCGATGCTGCCGCAGTTAAGTTTCCTTTGTTTCTTGCCACAGAGCTTGGTTTTACTCTTAGGTTCATTTTTTCAATGGAAAGATTGACAAACGCTGGATTTTCGTTTTTAATGGAATTAATTATTAAAGGATTAGCATCGAAGGTAAAGCCTGCCGAAGTGTCGTATTTTAATAAACAATTGGTCATTGCGTAATTAAAAGTCTGCCCGGAAATGGGTTTGAACTGAACGGCATTTGCTTGTGCGCCGTATAAAATAGAATTTTTAATATCCAAATGTAAGGCAGCATTTTCTGTACTACCGCTTGGGTTTACCCATTCGTTGGTTGCATACAAAGAATAGGCATTCATGGCCGAATTCATTTCCCAAAAATTGGCCAAAGTACAATGGGTAAGATTGAGAAAACCACCTTTGAACATGCCGATGTTGGCCTCTCCACAATTGTTCATCACTAAATTAGTAGCCGAAATTGTCGATTGTACCGCATAAATTCCGTATTCCTGAAATGTATGTATTATGGAATTATTGATGTTGGCCGTCGTCTGTTTCATTTCCAAGCCTCGGGTTCCACCAAAAATTTTTGCATAATTCATATTGAGCGTTGTTCCAGCATCAAAGGAAATGCTGTTCCAATTTTTTGGGATGGTATCGTATTTGGTGTCGTTTCTGTCGCCTCGGAAAATAACTTCGTGTCCCAATGTGCCGTTAACATTAAGCTGAGAAGCATTGGCCATTTTCATGCCACTGTTTTTGTGGAAATAAACTTTGGTATCTGGGTTTATGTTAAGGGTTACTCCGGGTTCTACCTGAAGGTTTCCATAGATTATTTTTGCTTTATTGCTGGTCCAAGTTGTGTTACTGGTAATCTTGACTGGTGTAGCGGTGGTTTGTACAAAAAATTCGGCATCTTGGACAACCGAAAATAAAGTCACCTGTTGGTTGCCCATAGCGTTGTGGAAAATAATTTGGTCTTCAGCGATGGCTTCAGGACCAGTAGCGGTTGGAGCTATTTCAACAAATATATAAAGACTGTCTTTTTTTCTTAGAGGTACATTCTGAAATTCAAAGCCTGATTTGCCATCAACATTTATTTTGTACAAAGAACCACTACCTCTTGCCAACTCAATTTTTGGAATAAGGATGTCTTTGTCTTCATCATTATAAACCTTTACTGCATAAGTTTCTGAACGAACCTGATGATATACGGTGTCGCAAAAAACCGTGTCTTTGGAAAAACGGAGTTCCTGACTTGGCGTGTCAAATTCTATTTCGTCCCGATTGCAGGAAACCAAAACCAATGCAAGCCAGCACGCAAAAGCAATAAATATTTTAAAGTTCATAATTCGGTCTTTTATTTTTGAGTGAATCATCAAAGTTAGTATTTTAACCCTACACATTTAGGAATACTCATCAGAGTTATCTGTTTTTTTACAATTTCCAAAGATAATCTTTTCTTGTTGAATGAAGAAAAAGATGATTCCCCGCTGCAGGGCAAACTCACACTTTATTA
>JAFDZI010000035.1:11620-18479 GCA_018266955.1 Bacteroidota bacterium | reverse complement strand
AGGAATTGGTCTAACTCGCCGTGTAAGGAGATGAGGTCGGGATGCGATAATACCCAAAAGCAGGGAGGAATATAATCTTCTTCCACTTTAATATCACTTCCATTCACCATGATTTTCCCAATGGGAAGTCCGAAAGGGTGATTGGTAAATTGCTGATAATTACTTTCTCCAACAAGCTCAATGGAATAATTAGGAATCACATTTGGCAACCGCGGTGGCGTTTCCGATAAATCAGGACTTCCCGCCGGTAGTTTATCATAGGGGTTT
Source organism: Bacteroidota bacterium (assembly GCA_018266955.1). Lineage (GTDB taxonomy): Bacteria > Bacteroidota > Bacteroidia > Flavobacteriales > Weeksellaceae > Amniculibacterium. Next base: position 18,212 of record JAFDZI010000035.1, on the reverse strand, counting down.
ATTAAAAGAAACACCCACCAGGTAGCTTCGGAACCCGCTGCTGTAAAAGGTAATATTTTGTTGAACAGGCTTTCGAATCCTGGATTCCCCGTGGGTTGCAGATCAGAAATGGCAATTCCGGCCCCTCCCTGGGTAATTGCATGGCAAGAAATTACGGATACCTTAACCGCCGCCTGGTTATCTAATGAAAGCTTTACATTAAAAGTATTTTCACCTGCTGAAGAAGGGGGCAGGATCCCATATTGAAATGGAGTAGTAATTAAACTGGTAATTTCCTGACTCCTGTTTAACCAGGCATTATCCTGGGAAATAAAATGATTCTTATTCAGTTTCATTCCATCTATCCAGTTAACCGGGAAGTATTTTTGAGGCTCTCTCATATATTGATTTAAATACGTTCACAAATAATAATGCTGTTCTCCTTTATCCTGTTTTCCCTCATGCTCAATTCCGGATCTAATATCTGGCTTGTTTTTAACCCTTTGGGTTTAATTCGAAACCCCCAATAATAGGCTGTATTCTCCTGGGTCGCAAATTGAATCGGGGTTTCGCTTTGCACCTCATTATAATCATTAATAAAATGATAGAATAGGTCGCCAAGTTTCATGGTCTCTGGCCCTTTGGCTCTGAAATTTGTCCTCACTTTATCGGAAGGGCTTTTGCAGGTTTCAAATGCAATTACCAGGAGTTTTTCGTTTGGCCTCTCATCTGGCAGGTCGATGGGATTATAAATTGGATATTGCCATGCAGGAAATTCTGTTTTGGGAATATTATAGGCGGCTTCAAAAGTGTAGAAAATAGAAAGGGGGATGAAGAATGCAAGCATGCACATCAGGGTAGGGAAGAATAGAAAATTTTTGTCTTTAAGGAAATACTGAAGGGCAGAAAAAAATACAATAATGATAAATAAGAGGCTAAGCATAAACAGAATTTCCGCCACCACAGCCTTTGTTTTATCCGAATTGTTCTTATAAAAATACTTTTTATGAAAAAACAGGATATGGAAAATGCCAAAAAGAATAAAGAGGATGGCAAAGATCCAGAATACCGCAAAGAGGTGTTTCACAAAAACCGTTACCACATAAGCAAATCCGGAAATGAGCAGCGCCGATAAACCCCCTTCTAGTATGGGCTTTTTGCCTGCTGCTCCAAGGCTGCTGGCAAAATTTTTTGCCAGCATGAGGAAACCAATACCAAATGCAAAGAAAATTCCTATATAAACCAAAAAAAATTTGAGTGCCATATTTCTCTTTACTTCGATTTATAAATGTAAAGCGCTGGAGAATTAGCTAAATCAATGAATTAGTCATAAAACTAATTTTTCTGCCAATCTAATTATTTGCTTTTGAGGGCAACATAATCATGGGTTTTGAAATTACTTAGAAATTATGTGATTATAAAATTCTTTTGCCCGTTTATTTACCTATTTATATGAGTATTAGCTTCTTATTTAAATCTGATTCACCGCAGGATTTTCGGGCAATTTGCCTTCTTCCCCCAACCTTTTTGGAAAGATCCCAAGGGGATGAGGAGATTTCCCTTATAACAAGATATAAAAAAGCCACCCGAAAGGAAGGTGGCTTAGTTTTTTAGGCAGATCATTTTGCCTGTTTAAACTCGGCTTTCCATTCCTCCCCATCATCGCCCTTATACCCATCCAGTTTCACAAGGAAACTTTTAGCAGGGAAAAAAGGTGTAATATGAATATCCAGGAAAATATGGTCTTTTTGATCCTCATCTCTTTCGAAACGGAGGATTTGAAATTTCTCGATTAGTTTGTCGGGCCCCTGGATCCCATCCAGAAATTTTACGATTTGTTTTCTCAGGTTCCCTTCCATCTTGGTATTCCATAACTCAAATGCCCTCCGGTTCAGGAAATCGGACATTACTTTGGCAATGAAATCGAATACCCGTACTACCGAATAGGTTTGCATCCCCAAATTATCGCCATTAAACAGGGTCTTTGCAGAAAACGGCATCACTTTTCCCCATTCTCCAACCAATGGAACCAGGCCTTCATTTTCCAATGCAGAAATTTCAGCCTTTTTCATATCGAATCGCACCGCATCCACTTCGTCTATACTTCCATAAGTTTTACCGGCCACGGGTTGCGACATTTTTGTGCAATAGAGTTTTCCGGCCAGCGCTGCCGACCCCGGAACGAACACATCTTCTTCTTCCCCAACATCGGCATTTTTTCCCCGGCCTACAATGTAATTACAGGTCATCATCACATTTGCCTTATGCGGATCGCCGCCGGTAAGGTTGGCATCTCTGAAAAGATCAAGAGCATCATCGGGAGATTCCACATTTTCAAAATCTGTTACCAGTGTAGCCTTGTTATTATACGCAATTTTGGCCCACTTATCTACTACCTTATTACTCCTCAGGTAACCCGGAATAACCAGGAGCGAGTAGTTTTCCCTTAAATCAAGCCGGTCGAAATTTTGTTTCATTTCTTCCGCCACATGATCAATAAACCGGGGCTCATCCAGGTCGGTAAGCTGATTCATCGAGGCGTTCATGATCGACACATTCTTGAGCTTTGAAGATTCGGTATTCTTATAAAAAAGATTTACTGCACGGTAAGCCTGCTCTAATTCTCTCGTGGTTTCCAATATTTTTTTCAGATTGCCCTTCAGGAGTTTTTCTGAAATCTCCGACCGCTCTGCGCTCTTGTCAACCATGGAAGAAACGGAATCCGATTCTAAAAGATTCAGCCAGATATTTAATTTCTTTTTTAAATCGGCCCGCTGTTGTTTCTTATTTGCATCGGTAAGAAAAATATTTTTCTTTGCCTTTCGGGTGGGATTTAAATTATCGGAACCATCTACAATGGCTTCGAGGAAATCAAATCCTCCAACTTTGGCAAGCTTATTTAAGGATTCATCTAGCGATAGCTTCGTTTCCTGTTTAGCATCCTGCTTAAACGACGACTGCTCTTCACTTTTAGCTTCTTCATTTGCCATAATTATAATTTAATAGTGGTAATAAGATCTGCAACCCCCAGAAATAATTTTAACGAGGGATAATTTGATTATTTCTCTTCCAGTTCCTCAACCAGAGATTTTAATATATTGATAAAAGCGCTTTTGGTTTCCGCATTTTGAATCACATTGGCCAACGACTTATTCGTTTTAAGTTGCTTGATAATTTTAAGATACGTATCGTATTCCAGATTCAGGCTTTTGAGGAAGGCACTTTGGTTGGTCAGATTTTTCGCATCAAAATCTCCTAATCCTGCAAACTGGAAATTTTCGTTGGTGGTGGATCCGTCTTCTTTATCCAGCTCTACATCCACCGATGGCTTATAATGCGCAAATACATCTTCTACCTTTTGCAGGTCTTCCACAATTTCTGGTTTAACCGGATCGTCGTAAGTAAGCTTTTGCACAAAAAGGGTCTTATTGGGAGAAATTTCAACAAAACCTTCGCCTGCCGGTTCGGGCATGAGTATAGTGGTTGCTATACCGGGTTTAACTTGCGGCATAATAATGGCATTATTTTAATTAGAAATATGGTGGTTGCAATCGCACTCCTATTTACAGTATAAATATAAATAATTTGAGTTAAAATATTCAATTATTTAATTTCCCAGCTAAGCGCCGCATCACGTAAACCCACGTTTAATGTGTTGCCTTTTTTTAGTTCTCCGGAAATAATATATTTTGAAATGGGTCTTCTGAGCTGGTTTCGGATTACGCCCGATATCTGCCTCGCCCCATATTTGGGTGTGAACCCGGTTAGGGAAAGATACTTTTTTGCCTCCTCGGATATAGATAGCCCGATTCCCTGTTTGTCCAGCGCTTCCAAAAGTCCTTTCAACTGGATATCAAAAATCCGGATAATACTTTCTTCACTGATCGATTTGAAGGGGACAATTTCCGTAAGCCTTGCCAAAAACTCCGGCCTGAAATACTTCGTCATGATTTCCATTAGTTCATTAGAGGCTGGTGTTTCCCCCTTTTGAAATTTTTCTGCAATCCATTCGCTGCCGATATTGGAAGTGAAAATGATTACGGCATTGGAAAAATCGCCTTCCTTTCCCAGCCTGTCGTGCATGTGGCCTTCATCCAGAATTTGAAGAAAGGTATCAAACACCGAGGGGTGGGCTTTTTCAATTTCATCAAATAGAAGAACCGCATACGGCTTTTGCCTGATCTTATTCACCAGTACGCCGCCTTCTTCATAGCCTACATATCCGGGAGGGGCGCCATACAACAATGCAGCAGAATGTTCTTCTTTAAATTCCGACATATCAAACCGGATCATCGCTTTCTCATCATTGAATAGAAACTCGGCCAATGATTTTGCAAGTTCTGTTTTACCGGTTCCGGTAGGGCCAAGAAAAAAGAAGGAACCTAAGGGTTGTCCCTTTTTGTTTAACCCGCTTCTGGATTCTAAAACTGCTTCGGATAATGCTTTAACCGCATGGTCCTGCCCAACTACTCTCTTTTTTAGGTAGCCATCCATATTCAATAACCGCTCTTTTTCCTGGGCCTGAATTTTTCCCAGTGGTATGCCGGTTTTATAAGATACAATGGAAGCGAGGTCCTCTTTGTTTACATCTTCTTTCTTTTCACCCACCAGGGTGCTGAGTTTTTCAAAACTATTTTTCAGGAATTGATCATATTCAGAAGCGGTTTCAAATTTTTCAACCTGTGATGCGTCTTCCAGTTTACCCAGCAATACCGGGCTGATTCTGGCTTTCATAAGGCCATACAGCCATTTGTATTCGTTAAATAATTCGTGTTCCGATAAATTGTTTTCATTTAATTGTAAAACCCTTAATTGATTCTTCAATTCTTCCAGGTCGTTGCTATTGGTGTCAACCATTAATTTAATTGCCGCCATGGTACGGTCGAGGAGGTCGATAGCCGCATCGGGAAGGTGGCGGTCTTTAATATATCTTTTAGCCAGTTTCACACATTCTGCTGCGGCATCGGCGGTTATTTTCAATTGGTGGTGCGAGGCAAATTTTGGAGCCAGGCATTCTACCATTTTAATAGCGCTTTCCACATCCGGTTCGGCTACGGCAAGCACTTCAAACCTTCTTGTAAACGCGGGGTCGCGCTCAATATGCTTTCGGTATTCATCATTAGTAGTGGCGCCAATAACCGTTATTTCACCCCGGGCCAGTTCGGGTTTCAGTAAATTGGCAGCGCCTGCCCCAACCGAACCTTTGGCATCGAGTAATACATGAATTTCATCAATAAAAATTATCGCCTTGGGAAACTGTTTTATTTCTTTGATGATATTTTTCAGTCGGTCTTCAATTTCTCCTTTATAAGAGGCGCCTGCAATTAAGGCGCCCAGGTCGAGTTCAAATAACTGCGCTCCCTGCAATTGGGTAGGTACTTTATTAGCAGCAAGGTCCATGGCCAATCCGTCAATTAATGCGGTTTTACCAACACCCGCCTCGCCGGTGATGATGACATTGGGTTTGGTACGCCGGCAAAGTATTTCCATCATCATCCGGGTTTCCCTATCCCGGCCAATGATGGGGTCTGTTTTTTGCTCCCTGGCAAGGGCTGTCCGGTCAATACAATATTTGTACAACGCACCGGAGGCTGGCGTCTGGGCTGAGCCATCGGTGGTACTGGAATTAACGGCCTGCTGTACCTCTCCTTCTTTAAAATATACTTCTAAAATTTCCTTTTCCTTTACCGGAAAAGTCTTTAATTGTTCCGAAGTAAAGCCCACGCCGGGTTTACTAAGCGCACATAACACACAAATCGGGTTAATAAAATCGAGGCCCAGTTTTATTCGTACATTATCCGCTTCTTCAAATACATCCTTCACCTGGTCGTCGCCGGTAACCTTTTCTTTGGTCTGTGCCACTTTCGGATAATCTTCGATTCTTACTTCGGCCCATTCCGAAATATAGCCAGTATCTTTTCCAATGGCATCCAGGAAATTTTTCAGGCCTACGTCTTTATGAAGCAGGCTTCGGAGTAAATGGGCAGGTGAGAAAAACTCGTTCCGGTATTCTTTGGCTAATGATTGGGCGATCTCAATCGCTGTTTTTACGGATTCATTTAATGAAAGTGCAGCCATAATCCAAAAGTTTTATTAAAGAAACCAAACCTCCTAAAACCTGAATTCACTGCTCTAAAAGTAATGATTTATATATATATTTAACCAGAATTGACAGGTTCAGTATGATTGCCATGCTCATTTCCGGGATTTAATGAAATGATCGTTTACCTGCTTTTTCTGTAATGAATTTTTAAGCTACAAATCTAAATTTGGCAATGAACACGAATTTTTTAAAAATTCCTTTACAAGTTACAAAATTGATCGAAGGGCAGGAGCTACTGGTTTGTACCTTAAAAGATTCAATTTCTCAAAATCTCGAACTCATCATTATGACCCGTTTTGGAGAACACCGGTACGATTTTGATTTTGGCTGTGAAATCTGGGACCTGGATTTTGAACTGATCGTGAGCGAAAATAAATGGGAAGAAAAACTGAGGCAGTCACTGTTGCAATCTATAACCACCCACGAAGACCGGCTATCCGAAATCCAGCTTAGTGTAAAAATATCTGAAATTGAAAAACAAAACCTGGTCAGGAATTATACGGAAATTAA
>JAFDZI010000035.1:0-11491 GCA_018266955.1 Bacteroidota bacterium | reverse complement strand
GCCTTGAATTTCTGGAATATTAAAAATACGGAAGACCTTGACCCGGTGGTGAAATTATTGCTGGAGGCGCTTTCCACTGAGTTGTATAACCTGGGTAATGAAATCAGGGATTCAGAATCGCGGCTCCTCGAAAAGGCCGCCCACCTCCTTGCCCCCGATTTTTTAACCTGCCCCATTCCCGCTCATGCAATCCTCCATGCCATCCCGGTTGAGCCGAGAGAGGCTTTATCGGAAACCGCCCATTTTTATTTAAAGAAAAAGGCAAACGCTGCACAGGAAGACGAACAACCAAAAAGTATGGATGTTTTTTTTACTCCTGTTGGGAAGCTGCTGTTGCATAATGTAAACATCGTAACTCAGTGCACGGGATCCAGTTTGATGCAGTATGATAATACCCTCAATAAACAGATAGTTGCACAAACAGGAAATTCCAGAAATATTAAAAATCATGAATTATGGCTGGGTTTATCTGTGGATACCGGCCTTAAAGAGATTGAAAAATTGTCGTTTCAATTTGAATGGAAGAATCCCGAGTTCCAATTTGCGCGTCAAAATTTCCAGGTGTTGTATATGCTGAGATGGTATTTAAATGATACTGAACTGGAGGCTTCACCAGGCCTGGCATGGGAAGAAGAAAACGAGGCCGCGGGGGGCCAGCTTTCTTCTGATCATGATTTATTGACGCAAATTGAAAATGATGTGAAGAATCTTTATGGCCCCCGGTTTGTAACCTTATCGCTTGCCGGGGTAACCGATTTACAAAACATTATTTCGGAATACCCAGCCTCGTTTAAAGAATTATTTAATGAGGAGACGCTGCAAAAGATGAATCATAAATTGCTTTGGCTTAAGCTGGTTTTCCCTCAATCTGTTCCACAGGCAGCGTTGGATGAACTGTTTGTTTATACCAATACTTTTCCGGTAATGAACCGCCAGTTGAATGATATGCGGTATAGGTTAAGAGGCGGGAGCAACATCATCCCGTTAAAAGCAGCCAATCAAAGCCAGTTTCTGGCGGTAAGGTCGCTCTCCACAGATAAGAACCTCTATGCCATAACTCCCTTCCTTAAGGGAGAAGAAGAATTGGGTACGTTTACAGTTAGAAGCGGTGGGGTAGAACGGTTTGACGGAAGGAATGCGAATGAGTTCATTAGTTATTTACTCGAACTGCTGCGAACAGAATCTGCTGCATTTGCAGCTTATGGAAATGATTTTATTTCTTATACCCTAAAAGAATTGCAGCAACGGATTTCGATTATTGAACAAAAATCAAAATCGGTAACCATGGATGCAGGCGAAATCCCTCATTATATTATAGCCAAACCTTTTGAAGGTAACGACATGATGTATGTGGAGTATTGGACAACCTTTGCCGAAGAAGGGAATCATATTCGTTCCGGATCCAGGTTGCAGGAATACAATTCTGTTGGGGTTAAACCAGACTCCCTGTTTTTATTAACCACCACTACCGGAGGGAAGAACCGGCTCAAACAGGAGGAGCGGGTAAATGCTTTCCGGTATGGATTAATGACCCGAAACAGGATTGTTACGAGGGATGATATTCGGAATTTTTGTTTTTACGAACTGGGCAACCGTTTGCAAAAAGTTACCATCGAAAAGGGATTCGAAATTTCACCCCTACTGCAACAGGGTTTCAGGCGCACCATTGATGTGGAAATTACCCTGAAAAAAAATGAAACTCCCGACCCCAATGAACGCCAATTGTTGGCTGAACAATTGTATTCAAAATTAAAAAGCCGTTCGGGAATGAGCAATAATTACCGGGTAATGATAAAAAGTTAGGAGGAATTCTTTTCCATTAGAATGTGTTAACAGCATGATGTGCATGTTTAATTAAGATATATGGATAAACAACTGCCAAATCTTTCAGGAATGCTTCCCGATACGTTTGGGAATGATTTCAGGGCGGAGATTATTGCCGCCGAATTGATCAACCAGCAGTTACCGGAGGATAAGGTGCTCATTTTTCATTTGGGCCCCAAGAAGCGGAATTACAGTAAGGATGTGGATGAGGTAGTAGAAGATATTTCGGATTATAACCGGAAGGAATACACGTTTATCAGGAGCCATAAAGAGGGGATTTATGATATGTTACCGGAGGGACTGTTTCATTCCCCTGTTATTCCCAAATCGGCCATATCCCAAAAGGAAATTATTCAACATATTAAAAGGCACAAAATTGAAGAGCGAAATGCCAGGCGCTTTTTTATGCCTTTCGAATCAGGAATCGATTCGCTCCGAATCCAGATGGCTCTTTATGAAACCAGGATCCACCAGGAAGGAAGACACAACGAATTGATTCAAGTATTCAAACCTTTCTGGGATATTTTTAAATATCTCGACAACGAGCAATCGAATATATTTTTAAAAGTGATACCGCTGATTCATGAGGTGAGGGATGATTATGAGGCCGCATCTTCTATTTTTGAACTGCTGTTGGGGGTGCCGGTGAAGATCAGCAGTTGCCGGCAGGCTCCCGTCCTAAATGATAACTTTGAAAATTCGAAATTGGATAATTGTTTTTTGGGGATAGATTCTACAACCGGCAACCAGGCGTTTGATGGGGGAGAGGAGGATATTATAATTGAAATTGGCCCGTTAAATAATACCCAAATGCAGTCTTTCCGCAAAGGAATGCGTAACGATTCAGTTCTTCAAATGTTATCCGATTACCTACTCCCGGTTCATCTTGAAACAAAGGTTATGTTTATTCCTGATACTGCTTCTAAAGTGGGATGTTTGGCAGATGAAACCCATGAATTTAATGCGGTTCTGGGTGTAGATGTTTATTTGTAGGTTGCATCCACCTGGAATTTTTCTACCATTCAACTTTATATGGCATCGAACTTAATTCATGAGGGTGATAGGGTCTTAAAGCCTTTGAAGTGCCACGCCAGATAATATGCAGCTTATTCTCATCGGGGAAAATAATAATGCTATGAAGAAAAGTCTGGGTTTCCTTGAGGGTGCCTTTCCTGCCATCTGTCCAAATTTTTGGCCAAACTTTCGGAAGTTTAATGGTTACCCTTTTCATGGATGGATGCATATTTAATAAGGTGCAATCGGTGGGGCTTCGTTGCGAATTGATTTGCAATCCATAATGGCCGCCATTAAAAAAACGATAATTAAATCCCGTATTAAACTGTTTTCGATCATAAATGTCTGGTTCCACCCATTTCAATTTAATTTCTTTTAGGCTTCTCACGTTGGAATAGGGGAACTCAACTAATCCTGTATATAATAACCGGGGGGCCCATCCATGATTAACCCAGTCTGTAGCGGAGGGTATGGGCATTTCCACCCATCGGTTTATGTCGTTTAAAATAATATTTTGGGGTGTAAGGGGGTGGCCGGGGTCCTCCAGGTTGGGCAATTCCAGCATTTCTAACATGGCTTTTGATAATTCTACAATAAACCCTTTTCCTTCGGGGTTCCGTTGATAGCGGAAAGGACTGTCGGCATACCAGTTATGACCCGGCATAGTTGCCATTATTTCTTCATTGGGCAATTGTATTTTTTTTTCGGCTTCTGTGTCTTTCCCTCCATAAGCAAAATCATACCTCAATGGTATTTCATGGATGGGGTCGGGTTCTGTAAATGTTAATTTTCCAAATGAATTTAAATATGCCTTCCGGTTCCCCTGAACCAAAATATTCAATTCTGAGTTTTCTATTTGAACAGTTGCAACAAATTTTTTTTCATTTTCCAGATTTCTTGCATGTCCTTTAATGATCACATCACAGTATTTTTTAAATACAAACAGATCACTATCGTCTTTTAATAATTGATCATTGTGTTCGTAGTAGGCGATTTTATCAATCAGGGGCTCAGTATTATCTGCGGGGACGCAATTGCCCTTATCATCAAAAAAATAGGTTTGTTTCACCAATACAGCAAGCACTGGCTGCGAGATTTCAATATTACCGGATATTTGTTGAACGCTGGATTGCATTTTATTTCTTTTGATAAAGCCAAAAGCTAAATATAACTCCGGTTATGCCTAGGATAATTAATAACAAAGGAGGCAGATAGAGTACACGAAATGAATTAACTTTTACCTTTTCCGGATACTGCTCAGGGTACAAAACCGGAATATCCTGTCCCAATTCGTAAGTAACCGGAAAAAAGGAAGATGGGTCGTATGTGTATTTTTCACCTTTAGTGGTGGTAAAAGATAGTACAGGGCTTTGGGTTTTTACATTATTTTTTCCAAGGGCGTATTTAATTTCGATTACTCTTGCAAAAGTTTGGACGGCATTTTTCTTGAACTTCCAGGTATCAATAAAAAATTTTACACCAGTAACAAGGAATACCAGGGTAAGAATTGAACTAAAAATTAAAATAATATATTTCATAGTAATTCCATATTACGAAAACTATATCCTGTATTTATTGCATTACTGCACCCGATGGGGGATTAAAATAATCTGCAATACCCTGGGTTGTACCCGATTTAAACCCGGCATAATAATGGCCGAGAAAAGTGCTATTTGAATTAGAATAACCCATGGGAGAACCCAGTAAACCAAAAGAGCCCAGGAAGTATTGAAGCCCGGCTTGAAACCCAGCATTGGTGAAAATCGATCTTAAAGTACCGTTTACCATCCTGTTTGCCAGTACCCCATTTGATCCCAACAGCCCTCCATCGCCCTTCAGGCTGGTTCCATTAAATGCGGCATTAATGGCCCATGATAAGGCAGCATCCATAGCCATTCCTGCTAACCCGGCAAGTAAATCGCCCCAACGAAAACCGGCAAACACGGTAGCAGGTGCTGCCACCAGGCCGGTGGGGGCCGAGCAGGGAAAACCACAATTAAGATTTACAGTAGCATAAACTAAATTGGCAATAGCAACCGGCTTATCGTGTACCTTAACCGAAAAAGCGAAAAACTCTGAGGTAGAACCGCTGCCCAAAGTATTAAAAAAAGTAAGTGGAGAAGGTGTGAAAGGGGCAAGGGGAACATGAACAATAAAGGGGCCAATATCCGACTCTTGCAAAATAATAGGAACCTGCAAACACTCCACCAAAACAGGTTGTTTCCCTTCACTATTGTCGCTTCTTTTAACGGTGCCGAAAATGAGCGCACCGGGTAAATTGCCAAGTAATACGAGTACCAGGTGTGGCATAGGGGCAGGCACCGGAGGCACCGTGGTAGTCAACTCCTGGTGAAAATCGCATCCTATTACAGGGTGTAATACATTTAGCAAAGCACAATCCACCGCTTTTATTTTTTTATAATTTCACAAGTCCGGATTTCCATAGGGGTAACAATATAGTTTATAGCATAACGATAGGTAATAAACGCCTTTTGTTCATCAACCAACAATCCTACCTGTTCTATGTACATTGGCCATTCTTTATATCGTTCATTCATGCTCACTTTCATTACCAACTTGCAATCGGGTATCTGAAAGCTAAAAGAGGGTTCGCCCATACCAGTGATATCAATGGAATCCCCCGGGGTAACTTTATCCACCATCATAGCCGGGAAAGCGCTGTTGTAAAATTTAGGATTTAATTCTACTACTCTCCCTTGCTCATCAAACCGAACATTGCTTCTTGAATGCAATTCAGACAATTGCGGGGTGCAGCAAACCCCGGCAGGATCGGGCTGGTCGTTCCATTTTTTTATCAGGTTATTGGGGTCTTCAATATTTGGTAATGGATTATTTATACAGTCTTCCTTACTGATATAATAACCTTTACCTACCGGGTTATTTGGAAAAGGTATTTTCGCACCATCCCAATCTGCCATTCCTCCAAAAGCATTATTGAGGTTGAGAGGCATTTGAATAAAAGGTTCTGGGGTGGAAATGGCTGTTCCAAATATGGATTTTTCCCATTTGCGGTTTCCAAAAATTGCAATCCGGTTAATTCGCCTTTTATTATGGCTAACTTCCACCTCCATGTATGGCACCGGAGAATTATTGGGGGCTTTGGCATTTCCCATTACCAGGATATCCACAGCACCCCTTCTATAAACATAATCTGATTCAAGGAATCCATACTTTGTTTTAACGGGCTGATATTGAGGTTCCCAGGTTTTTTGATCCTCACTGATTTTAATTGTGTTGCCTGTAATATCAAAGGTTACCCTGGTAGCCACCGACATGGCATATTTATTGTCATCTATTCCGGCCCGAAACATAATAGAGGGAAATGGAGTATGGTTAATTAGATCCATCTTTTAGTCGGTACTGTTCAGTTTAACACGTTCTCCATTTAACCTTACATCGTCATTCGCCTTTATTTCTACATTTCCCAATGAGGCCGTTATTTTTTGTACCTGTGCAATGAGTTTTTGGGTGCCTTCTACTTCGGTCAGGCAATCGCCATTCACCTGTTGCAGCATATTTCCATCCGTACTCAATTTTAATTGTTCCGACGCTGCAATATGTATTTTTTTTGAAGATAAGCGTAACTGGTCGCTGGCCTGAATATTTAATTCTTTTGCATTTACATTTACGATAAGCCCACCATCTGTAATTTGAATTGAAAGTTGAATTTCCTCCCGACTGTTTAACAGCAAAATTTCATTTAACCGCGTGTTTGCTTTTAGCTTATTACCCTGAGGAAAAACAAGGACGGTAACCGGTTCTCTTTCATCAACGAGCTCATCCGTTTTATGTGATGAAGTTATTTCCATGAAAATTAAATTAGTTTATTTTTACAGTTGCCCCTTTAACGGTGGTAGGCCCTGAAGCTTCGATTTCAATCAGTGTGCCAGAAATATGAGTGCCAACTCCTCCTTTCATAAAGGTGTTTAGCGTTCCATCTGCTTCCACAACGTCTCCTTTCATTGTTGAATGTCCGCCATTATCGGTTTTAAATTCGGCGCTTCCCGAATACATTTTTGCATCTGTTGTTCCATTAATTTCAATATGCGCTGCCTTTAGCGAAATTTTAGATGGAGTAATTTCAAATACGGAACCACCCACTTTTATTTCAACCTTTGCGGAAGCTTGAATTTTTATGGTATCACTCCCGTCAATCTGAATGAAATTGCCGCTTGCATCGCACATATCTATCCGGGTATCAATTAAGGTAATATGGCTACCGCTTTTATTGGTGATGCTTTTGGTACTATTTCCCTGGCCACCTCCTCCGCCGCTTTTCCCATGAAACATGCCTCCCATTACAAAAGGGTAATCGGGCTGGTCATATTCAAAATCGAGCATTACCTGGTCGTCAATTTCCGGAATGGCCACAAATCCGCGGTTTCCTTTTCCGTCTTTACCCGATCCGGCATCAGGCGACATGACCCTAATCCAGTTGGTGGTTTCTTTTTTTTCTTTCTGCCAAAACATTTGCGCCTTAATCCTTCCCTGATTTTTAGGATCCTTGTTGTCTTTCACAATGGCCGGCATCGGGTAGGCTTTGGATAGTTCAAAATTTCCACCCAAAATTGAAATAGGGTTATTCTCCACATTGGTGTTTTGATCCACATATGGGATACCCTTAAACCGGTTATAGTATTTGTTCCCATTTTCGGTAAAATGCTCAACCCGGGTAATCAGGTAGGGTTCGTAATCCTGGTCATTAAGGTCGTAATTACCGCCAGGTGTTTTAACCCGTAAAATCCGTCCAATGGTTATGGATGGGTTGTAGCTTGTTCCGTTGATGCTTTGCAGGTCGGCCGCAATTGTATTTTGCCTAATCGAGACCATTTTATCTAACACCTGCTGATGAAAAATTTTCAGGTTATTGAAATTGGAATTATACTTGGTTTCAAAAAAGTTGCGCGATTCGGATTGAAGGAAAGAAGAATTCTTACCATATTTCTCCCCCGAAGAGGGAGATGGAGAATTGAGCAGGTTATCTTTTGAAGGGTCATACGAATAGCTACTGAACTTTTGTGGTGATAACTTTAAATTCATCCGCAGGCTTAGTAAATCGTAGTTGTCGTTGTCTTCTATAACAGAATATTTGTCGGGATGGCCAAATATGAGTTTCTCTCCATCATAATGCATATTTCCGCTAAACCAAACCGACATAGTTCTTAAATAATGAAACGAAGTTTCATTAAACTGGCAGGAATAATCTAACTCCAGGTCTTCAAAAAAATCGAAAGGATGAATTTCGGAATCTACTCTGTTGTTGATCACTTCCGTAAGGATATCCTTTATGGATTTATCCAAAAAGGACCGGCTTATTCCCTGGTTTCCGACACCATCTTCCAGTTTAATGGTTTTGCTAAATCCGATTAATACAAAATCGGGGTATCCGGTATCCGATTTTACAAACTGTACTTCAAGGATATAACCCTGAAAAGAATAACAACTTTCCTTTTGCTTTGCAAACTCTTTATTGTAGGTGATGGTTACCGGTTTACCCACAAACTGATCTATATCGTTGCTATTAAAGAAAAAGTCGTTCGATTGTTTAAAATGAACCTCAAATTTGTGATGATCCTGATATACCTGACGGAGGGTTAAAGAGGAAAAATTATTAAACTTTTCGCCATCAATTTCAAATTCAGTTACAACAATGTATTCCATGAGATTTGCTTAAATGAATTTACACGGAAAACTATTTAGCTGGTTTAGGGGCTATTGCAGGTATGATTTATGGAAATAAATCAATATTAATCTGGGTGCAATTACGAAAGCCGGCTATTTACCTCCGGGCCAATCGTTCTTGTGTTCGGCGCCTCCCACTTTAATTGTTTGAGCAGAAACCGTAAAATTAATCATCATGGGTTGCGAATCAATAGTATCAAACGATTCTGAAAATTTCACAACATAACCCTTTTCAAAGGAAAGTTCCTTCATTTTAGCATCTTCATCACTCTTTTTAAATGTGATGGTGCCATCTAATGGCTTGTGTTGGTTATTAACCATCGCTTCAATAATGGATGTATCATCCGTCGATTCAACCCCAAGATCAATTGTCCCCCCATATACAACAGATGCGGGCCTTCCCTTGCCATCTACTTCGCGGTGGAGCGAATAGCTGCAGGAAATAACATCAAATTCTTTGCTGCCAATTTTTAATGTTGCTTTGAATGACATAAAAATAGATTTTACAATAATTAATCCTACAATTTAATTTTTTTTGGAATATTTTTAAA
Source organism: Bacteroidota bacterium (assembly GCA_018266955.1). GTDB lineage: Bacteria > Bacteroidota > Bacteroidia > Flavobacteriales > Weeksellaceae > Amniculibacterium. The sequence continues at coordinate 2,399 of JAFDZI010000035.1, read as the reverse complement.
ATAATCCCCTTTGATAAGGGATTAACACCAATCTATAAACCCCAAAAAAACCCGGCAAGTAGCTTTGAAACGTTAATCCTGGAAAGGGGTATTTCCCCGCTTATCTTTTATAATCTGTTGTTATGTATTGGGTATCAATTAGTTTTCCTTTCATTCTTTCCATTTTATCCCATTCACACCGATTCAATTGAAAACTGTTTTGGCTGTGAGGAGCCCTTTTTTTAACCCTGAATAAACGGGAATCAACCTGATTTATATCATCCGTGGTTTCGCAATCAATTAGTAATATTTTGATAGCCTGTTGCCTGACTTACTGCGCTACAAATACCCCGAAATAAAAAAAGGCTGCCTCATTTTTCATTTGAGACAGCCTCTAAGATTAATTTGATTATTTATCGTACCATCACAATCCTTTGTGATCCGCCGGTTGTTGCATTGTTTGTGGTCAATGTCATCCCGGAACAGGAATATCCAGAAATGGCATAGGTTACCCCATTAACCGTAATATTGCTGCCGGATAATGCCCATGTTCCTGTAAAAAAATTAGAAGGGGAACATAAATACCCCGCATCTGTTACAATATATACACCACCTCCACTAAAGTCGTAAGTATCGTCTTTATCACATTGATCCCAGGTTTGAAAAACATCAACTTCGGTAGCAGCGGCATTGGCCTTTTCATAAACATGGGTTACCCTATAGGTGTCCATGATATCTTCTGAATTTAATTTACATTCGTTTTTATCCTTTTTACAACTGGTACCAGCTAAAAATGCGACGAATGCAAATAGGAGAATTTTTTTTATTATTTATTTTTTAGGTTTTAAGTTCGTTGTAGGTTATTTCGCCTGATTATTTTTCAAGTAGTTTTCTCATAAATTGAATCTGAAGTAATAATTCAAAGGTTGTAAAAATGATTTAAAAAGAAACTAATCCAAATGGATGAGTTTCTCTGAACCTTTAATCTTGTTAATATCTGTTTAAGTTCTATTTTCCTGGTATTGAGATATTTTCAATCTTATATAAATTGGCAGATACCGGTTGTTGCCTATCCCAACTTCTGAATGTGGTTTATTATTCGAGGGAAGCAATTGAATTATGAACAGGGTTTTCATTCGGATTTCCATCTCAGAAAAGACCGGATATTTCATAGGGGAAATATTTTTCGATTTTCAAAATTTCAGTAACTCTGATTACGGTTTCCTATAATCGCCTTGAATTTGATGTTGGAGAAATTCATTGAAAGATGCGGGAAGCAAAGCACCATCTTGGCCAATTAATTTCGCAGAATGAATGATTCTCACTTTAATCTTTTAACCCTTCGGGATGTAGTGAGCAGATTCTTATTGAGAATTGCAGCATTCAATCAACCGGGGTTACAATAAGTATGTTTTTGTTCAGATTGATGATGAATCCAGGTAAAAAGACACTTGTTTTTCCAATTAAAAAGGGCTGCATATGCAGCCCTAAGAGTATGGTTAGAAAAATCGTGTATTATAATTTTTGCAAAACAGTCTTGGTATATCCTCCATTAGGCAGATCTTCCTGAACCGTCATCCCGGAACAGGAGAAACTGGAAATACTTTCAGTTTCCGGAGTGCTACCTGCCCAGGTTATGGTTATGGTGTTCCCAATCAAAGACCAGGTACCAGATTCGTCACCGGCAGGCGTGCAAGCTACTCCGGCATCCTGAAGGGTAAGTGCACCACCCGCAATAATCTTTATCAGGTCATCTTTTTCGCAGGCATCCCAGGACGTAAACTCATCCACTTCTGCGGTGGTTGAATTTGCTTTGTAATAAGAATGGGTAACCTTGTAGGTGCCAGTAATGCTTGAGGAATCCAGCGAGCAATCTTTGTCTTTTTTGCAGCTGCTTGTTGCAATCATACCCAGGATTAGGGTAAGGAAAAGGATACGTTTCATTTTAGTTGTTTTTAGTGTTTAAAAAGTCATTCAAAAAAAATATAAACCTCCCGATATTTTGGATGATTAAATTGGTTATTCGATTTGATTCACTTTCTTCATATTCTTAATGGCCTCAATGCCTGCTTTGGTAATCCAAATCACAAGGGTATCTTCCTGGCTGGTAGTAACCAGTCCTTCTTCTGCTAAAAGGGTAAGGTGTTGTTGAATGACGCTCCAGTCCTGGTACTGCCTCAAAATTATTTCTCTGGGCCGGCACTTGTACGTTTCCGGTTGTGGATCTTCTTTAGTAACATTATAAATAGTTAAAAGGGTCTTATAGCGAGATTCCATACAATAAATATATTCGAAATTAAGGGATTGCAAACTAAATTTTGTACATATATGTGAAATCCTTGCTGGTATTGAGTTTAATTAAATTCTTCTATACATTTTTTAAATTACCCGCAAAAAAGCATTAATTTCCGCCGGTTTAT
>JAFDZI010000034.1 GCA_018266955.1 Bacteroidota bacterium | reverse complement strand
TGTCCGACTTTTCGGACACCCTCAATTTTCCATTCTTGTAATAATGCTACACAGATAGCGTTCCTACGGAACGCCACATTTCCATCCTTGTATTTCTACACAGATTGCGTTCCTACGGAACGACACTTTTCCATTCTTGTTTAATGCTACACAGATAGCGTTCCTACGGAACGCTAATTTTCCATTCTTGTAATAATGCTACACAGATAGCGTTCCTATGGAACGCCATATTTCCATCCTTGTTTAATGCTACACAGATAGCGTTCCTACGGAACGCCACATTTCCATTCTTGTATTTCTACATAGATAGCGTTCCTATGGAACGCCATATTTCCATCCTTGTATTTCTACACAGATTGCGTTCCTACGCAACGCTAATTTTCCATTCTTGTAATAATGCTACACAGATTGCGTTCCAACAGAACGCCCATTTCCATTCTTGTTTAATGCTACACAGATAGCGTTTCTACGGAACACGAAAAAGAAAAGACTGCCATTTTTAGACAGTCTTTCATTTTAATTATTCCACAATCTTAACCATTTCGCCCTTGCTATGAGCATTCATCTGTGGTGCATAGTAATTTTGAAGTGTGGTAATTCCGTTACTAAATGTTCCAGATGCATTGCAAATATAATCGTATTCGAATACAAATTTTCCCTTTGGCATGGTTTCAATATAGAAATTGGTGGAAGCATCTTTGGTAGATTGATAATAGGCCAAACCGTTTTTCCATTCGTAACCAGAAATCACTGTGAGTGGTTCAAAACCTGCGGCTCTCATGTCTTTTAGATGTACAAATTGCATCGCACGATCGGCATTCAAAATCATTCTTACCGTAACTTTGTCGCCTATTTTCAGTGGTGTGTTTTCTGATATTTTTATCAATTCTTCGCCATTTTCGGTTTTTATTTTTTTGTACAATTCTTTGGTGATGGAAAGGTAAGATTCCGAAGATTTAATTTGGTCCAAATCCTCATAATATTGCCAAAACAAACCACCTTGCACTATTCCAGCACCAAATTTTGTGATGGTTACGGCACCCAAATTTTTATCAATTTCCGCACTTTTTATCGTTGATTTCACATATCCCGTTGCTTGGATATCTGGCTTAGCAAGTTCTTTTCCGCCCCAAACAATGGTGGTTTTATCGCTTTCATTAGTGGTCCAAGATTTTCCAGAATTTAACATTGTAAAAATCACTTCTGCTGTTCCTCGAGAGCTTCCCCAAGAGCTGACTTCTTTTTGGGTAACGAGCCAAATTTTCATTTCTTCGATAAAATTAATATCATTCGGAGTCAATTGTTGAAATGCCTCTAATGCTCCAGCTTGATTCACCGTTTTCGACGAATACCAACCCCAATCGTTCAGATTTTGTTTCCAATACACCCCTTGTGTTTGTGATTCCACGGAGGTTTCTTTGAGGTAAGTTAGCATTTTTTTTGACACATTCGGCAGTTGATAATCATGGAAAAGTAAAGCGGCACGATGCAATCCGAAGAAGGTAAACTCTTTGATGTCGGCTTTTGGCGCTTGGTTAATGATCAACGATTTTAGTTGTGCTCCTTTTCCTTTTAAAGGGAAATCTTTTTCCCAATAATTTCGGGTGTCCAGATAGTCCAAAACCGCATTGTCCCAAACTTTTTCTTTCTTAATATCCCAATATTTTTGCACCTCACCATCTACATAATTAATGAGTTTAGCCACCATTTCTTTTTGCTCAGAAGCCTGATAATCTGCGGTATTTCCTTTGAGCCAACGATTGATTTTTCCTAAATTTTTCAGGATGTACAATGAGTTGTAATAAGAACTCGGATAACCAGAATACCACGAAAAACCACCATCTGGATTTTGCAATTTTTGCAATTCGTCCCAATCGGATTGTAGGGAATTTCGCATGGTATTGGCATCAAATAATCTTGCCAATTTCTCCATTTGTTCGGATTCGTTTTTCGAATCTAAAATCCAAGGTGTTTCTTCGAGTAGCAATTGTTTCAATTCTTTATTTTTTTCCAAGTTGCTGGTCAATAAACCTTTGCTTTGATATTGCTCAAAAACAGATTTTAGTTTGGGATTGGCTTTGAAAATTTCGGTAGCCAAAACATCGGCAAACCATTTGTTGAAAACCACATCGGCAGAATTGTTGGTATCGTTTTTCAGACTTGGTAAGGCCAACATAATTTCCCAAATCGGATTGGTGGTTAGCTCCAACGAATTGGCATAATTTCTTGCTGTATTGGATTTATTTTGGGTTAAATCCTCCAAAGTAAACGATTTCGTTTGTCCTTCTTTCACAAAAATAGGAACGGCATCGGTCACCAACATTCTATTGGGCAAAATGACGATGGCTTTTTGTTCACCATCGGAAAAGCTTCCCGCTTGGGCAACTACTTTAATGATAATGGAAGAAACATCCTTTGGAGCTTTTAACTTCCAAGCGACTACTCCATTTCCGAATTCCTTTACATCAAACGATTGTTGCCCCTCGTTAATTTTAAATTTATCAGAAATATCTTCATTGGTAAAGGCATCTAGAATTTGCAATTTCGCCACCCCTTTCAAAGGCAATTGGGTTAAATTGGACACTTTAGTTTGAAAATTCAGTTCATCGCCTTCACGCAAAAACCTTGGATAATTCGGGGTTACAGAAAATTCTTTTTGGGTAACGACTGTTTTTTCCAACAAAGCACTTCTCGCATCTTGGGTATGTGCCAAAAACATAAGTTTCCATTGGGTTAAAGCTTCGGGCGAAGTAAATTCAAATGTGACATTTCCGTCTTTATCCGTCAATAAATTGGGATAGAAAAAGGCAGTTTCGTTGAGGTTTTGTCGAACAGGGATTTTATCTAGTTTTTTAGATTTTGAATATTCTATTATAGCGACTTCATTTAATTCTTTTGATTTGGGTGAAGGTGCGTACAGACTAACCTTTACACCAGCAAGTTTTCCAGAAATAAAGTTACTTTTGTACATTCTTTTTTGATACATCATCTCATCAAACCAAGAAAAATCGGGTACATTGATGTATTTCACATTGAGATAAGGTATTCTTTTGCTAAAATATTTTTGTTCTAAATTTTCATTAATGGAATAAGAATTAGAAATATACAAACGAAATTTAACAGGATCTAATGCATAGGTATTCCCGGCAAACTGATCCAACGATTTGTCGTACATATTGGCCAAAACTTCAGCATAAATTTTTTCGTTGTCTTGACCTAGAATTTTTACCGTCCATTTTTCTTTTTGTCCGGGTTGCAATTTGTCTCGGAAAGTAACGGTTTCTATTCGTAACGGTTTTTTATCGGTCGCTATTTTTAAGTTTACTGTTTCCGTTTGTACATCATTATAAGCCACCAACTGTACTTGAACATTCATTAGAATGATGCTCTCATCTTTCGGAAACGACAATTCATAATTCAAAAATCCCTTGTTCAATTTCTTTTGTTCCGTGATGGTCTCATCTTTTCCATTTTGAATATAAATATTGACCAAAGCATCTGGAACAGCCGAATAAATAAGGATATTTCCTTTTTCGTTGCGTTTAAATTTCGTTTTGGTTTGTACTACTTTCAAAAATGATTTTTGTGAATTGTCCAATTTATTTCTATCAAAAACTTCAAATAGTTGTTCGGTTTTTATGGTGTCTTTACCTTCCACATTATAGAGTTCCAGCTTGTAATTTCCAACCGATAACTTGCCCAAATCCAAACTTGGTTCTTGGCTGTCGGTGCTTGGTTGTTGGGTTTTTTCCATCAATACTTTTTCTGGTTTCCATTCTTTTTCTTCTTTTGAAAAATAATCGTGGGGAAACTTTTGTACAAATTCGGCTTTGGAATATTTGGGCAAATCCTGAATTTGATTTTCAAAATTACTACGGAAAACTCTTGCTTGGGGTTGCAATTTGGTAAGTTTTACCTGATACGGTTTTTTGATGTTTTGGTCGTTGTAATTTTTGGTTTCCACTTTTATTTCAACCGATTTATCGGTAAATGCGTTCGGAATTTCATTAACCTTAATATAATGAGAAACCGATGCGACTTTTATATTTTCGTTGGCCGATTGTGTTTCTCCATTAATGTCCGTTACCGATGCATTCACCTCGTAATTATCTACCTGAATCCCGTCTAACGATTCATCTTTTTTAAGGTCTATTTTAATGATAAACTCGCCTTTGTCATTGGTTTTGGTTTCACCCAAAATCGAATTTTCGTTGTCATCTCCTCTCGGATACCACCAAAAATACCGCCAACGAATATTTTGTTTTTTAATTTCATAATTCACGGTGGCATTACTCAAAGCTACTCCGGAAAAAGACATGGCTTTGCCTTTCAATTCGATGGTTTCACCGTATTTGTATTCTTCTTTTATCTTTTCAAAACTTACCTCAAATTTCGGTCGTTTGTATTCTTCAACTTTAAAATCTTTGTAACCTTCTATTCCATTTTCTTCAATTCTTAGACTAAACTCGCCATTGAGTTTTCCTTGGGGCAACGAAAAACTCCCGTGGTAGGAACCAAAAGAGTTGGTGGTAAAGGTTTGTGACGAAACTTCCTCATCATTCGCATCAAAAAGCGAAATTTTTTGTTGAAGATTGGCCGCTACCGATTCTTTATCCATCACTAGTTTGGTATTGATGACTTTAAAATACACCAACTGGCCCGGACGATAAATCGCTCTATCGAGAAATATTTGCGCTTTAAATAATTCTTTATTAGACTGATTTCCATCATCGTAACGATTTCCATAGACTTTCATCACTTGGAAATCATTTGTAGCAGGTTGTTGTATCAAATAATATCGAAAATAGGATTGGTCTTTGGAGACTGGAAGTTTGAAAACTGCCGATGGATCGGTTTTCACGGCATACGAATTGATATTACTTCCATTGGTAAATTCTAAGATATTCAAATTCTCATTGGGTATCCATTTTCCATTTTCCCGATTGACCCATTGAAGTTGATTGTCGCTGGTTTTATTGTTAAATATTTTATTTGAAATAATGCGAGAATGAGAGGCAATGAAATAAAAATTTTGCTGAATGGCATTGTCCACCACATATTCAGCTACATAAATTCCTGATGGAAGAGGCAAGATTGCCAAAGAAGTTTTGTGTGTTTTGTAGTCTTTTAAATCTTCAAGATTAAAATTTTCTTTTCTGACCAAAGATTTTTTGATGGCTGAAAATTTATTTTGATCATTAGGATTTGCTACATACTTCAGAAAATTTTGCGCATCGTCTTTTACTTCATAAATATTTAATGAAAATTTTGAAACATTTTTTGCTTCTGCAACCAAATGGATGGGCAAATTGGGTTGCGTATTGCTTTCGTAATGGATGATGAGCGTAGGCTGAATTATACTATTTTCAAGATTTTGAATCACTGGAAGAAACTTCGATTTTGGGAATTTTTGTTTGGTCGAGTTTATTATTGAAAGCGCCTCGTTGAATTTTTGCTTTTGCAATAAATCATCAATAATTTCTGAAGAAAGCATTACTTTATAATCGCCTTCTGTAGCAGAATTGATGAGTTGCTGTAAGAGTTGCGATTTGTTTTCGCAGGAAGAAAACCCACATTCATTGTTTAATTTTTGATGTTGAAAATAGAGCTTGGCATTACCCGAATTTTTCTGAATTAATTCTGAATACAAAGATGAAATTATCGACTGATTATTTTTAATTTCCTTGGGTGTAAAAAGCGATGAATTGTTGTAAAAAGCTATTTCTTTAATGGCATTCCAGTCAAAAACAGTAGGAAAATAATCCAAATAATCGGTTTGTTGAAAAATGGATTTGTATTTTTCCATCTGCATTTTTTGCAAGTCCAAAGATTTTGCATTTAATGTCTTGAAATGTTCGGATAAATATTTTTTAAAATCCAATTTGGACCAAGCTTCAATCTGCGAAAAATCTTGATTATTGATGGCGGTTCTTTCGTCGATTTGCCATTGATTTTGCTTGTAATAATCGCTAATAAACTCGCCTAATAAAGCCTGAAAAAGCAATTTATTATCGCCATTTAGTTTGAATTCTATGCTTTTTAATTTAGCAAAAAACTTTGAGGCATCCTCGTTTTTATTATCATCATCCGTTTGCTTTGTAATGGTATATTCAGCTTTCAATGATTTGATGAGTTCCACTTCATTTTTTTCTTGGGTTGCTTTATTTTGAATCTCCAATATAATGGGCAAATTACTCTTGAAAGTACCTTTGTTTTGGTTTTCCGTAATTTTTTTCCATTGCTGGTCGTAGTAATTTTGTGCTGTCATAGTGGCCGTTGTTATAAAAAACAACAAAATGCTGAGTTGTACTATAATTTTATTCATTGGTAAATGTTTACTTTTTCATGACTATATGCAATCGTCTTTCTTCATTAGTCGTTATTTGAAAAACGCTTTGCTAAAGACAATCTCATATAGATTTTTTTATTAAATTTTGAATATTCCTTCCTAAGCAATGCTTCAGGTTGATTATATTTGTGTATATGTTAGATTTAAAAATTATTAAAAAATATATTATCGATAGCCAAATTTATGTTTCGTTGATGGGCAGTTTTTTGGCTTCATTTTTTATGCTAGAGCAAAACACATTCCGTTTTCCTAGTTTTTTTTTAATTTTCTTCACCTATTTTGGCGGATACATTTATACCAAGTATCAATATTCCAAAAGGATGATGCAAATATTATTTCTTTGTGCGATTGCTGGAATAATTTGTGCAGTGCTCATCATCCAGAACCACAATATAGAAAGACTGTACAAATGGATGGTTATTTGTCTTTTAGGTTTGTTGTACAATAGCTATTTTTTAAAAATAAATGTACGAAAAATACCCTTGTTCAAAATTTTTTATGTGGGATTTATCTGGGGACTTATGGATGCTTGGCTTAGTTTACAAGAGTTCCATTGGAGTATTTTTGGAGTAAGTTTTCTATTCATTACTGCTTTGGTTTTACCCTTCGATATTCGGGATATGAAAAATGAAACAGTTCTTATTTTCCCTAATATGATTGGGGTTAGGAATACCAAAATATTGGCCGCAATACTTCTTATTGCCTCTGGTTTCATCGCTTACTTTTATTTGCAACCAATATTTGCATTAGCTTTCATACTCTCTATTCTTTGTACATTACCTTTTGTTTTTTATTCTAAAAACTCTTTACCCGATGCTTACTTTTCTTTTGGTGTAGAATCGTGTTCTGCCTTTCCATTGTTGTTTTATGTTTTGCTAAGAATAATTTCCTACTAAAATTAAAAAGACGACCATTACAGTCGTCTATAATTCAAAAAAACACTTCGTTTAACTGTTCAAAAACTCATCTATCAAATGTGCCGGCCGTCCAATAATGGCTTTATCATCTTTAATTACAATAGGTCTTTGCATTAGAGAAGGATGTTGTACCAATAAGTTGATCAGTTCTTCTTCTCCCAGATTTTGATTGGCATATTGCTCCTGAAACAACGCTTCATTGGTTCGTACAATATCCAAAACAGGTCTTTGTAATTTTTTCAGTAAATCATTTATTTCTTCCGCATTTAAAGGGCTTTCAATAAAATTTCGAATATTGCATTCAATGTGTTCTGTTTGCATTTGTTCTACCGCAGCACGAGATTTGGAGCAAGAAACATTATGTAAAATCTGTATCATAATTTTAATATTTATTCAATTGATATTTTAGAATAAACCATTAAGTTCAGCTTCTATTCTTTCCAAAATATAACCAAAATCTTCAGGTTTTTCTACGAAATCCAAATCATCTACTTCTATAATCAACAATTTACCTTCTTTATAATTATTGATCCATTTTTCGTACTTCTGATTTAATTTTGAAAGATATTCTATAGAGATGGATGCTTCGTACTCTCGGCCTCTTTTGTAGATTTTTTTTACCAAATTGGGTACATCAGATTTCAAATAAATAAGTAAATCTGGGGCAGAAACAAAGGATTTCATCAAATTAAAAACCGAAGTGTAATTGTTAAAATCCCTTTCGGAAAGCAAATCCATGTCGTATAAATTTTCTGCAAAAATATGGGCATCTTCATAAATTGTTCTGTCTTGAATGATGTTTTTGCCACTTTCTCTTATTTCTTTCACTTGCCTGAACCGACTTCCTAAAAAATAGATTTGTAAAGCAAAACTCCATTGGCTCATATCTTTATAAAAATCCTCCAGATAAGGATTGTGATCTACATCTTCAAATTGAGCATCCCAACCGTAATGTTTGGACAACATGGTGGTAAGCGTTGTTTTTCCGGCTCCAATATTTCCTGTTACTGCAATATGCATAGTCTGTTTATCGTTATTTTATTTGAAAGGGTAAATATATATTTTGTTTTCTTTAATTACAAAAATGGAATTGGAATTTTTCGCTAAAATTTCCGCATCTAAATCCTGAAATATTGATTTGGATTTTCCAAAAAAATCATCTACTTGTATGATTTCATGCTGGCAAAGAAGATAGAAAACATCATTTTCTCTTTGAATTTTCTTTCCATTGGAAATTGGTTGCTGATAAAGTAAACGATTATAAAAATCGTACACTTCAAAAGATTGATCCCTCATGAGTAGTATTTTTTGTTGATACACCATCATAGCTTGGATTCCTGAAAATGAAAACGAAACGGGAAAAGAATTGATTACCTTGTTATCTCGGTAAAAATATTGCAACAAACGATGATTGGCTTCGTCCAAAAGCCAGACTTGTTGTAGATCTTCTATATAAGCGTTAGTAATATTTCCAAAATTAAAACTTAAATCTACCATCTGAATTTCTGTAAGATAACCATCGACCAACTGTATTTTTTGTGCATTTTTAGAAAACATAGGTATCGTCAAAGGATTTTGCACTTCCTGGATTTGAAAGGGTTGGGTAAGCATCAGTCTTCCTATTTCCTTTCCTTGATTATCGTATTTTGTCCAAGAAAAATTCTGGTTTTTATATAAGTAAACATTGGCATAATCGTCCACCATAGCATCAGTAACTCCCTGCAATTTTACCTCATCTAAAGGAAAAACTTTTTGAGCCTGCACCAAAGAAAAGAGCAATAAAAAGCATAAAGGAGCCCATCTCATAGCTAACCATTTTTGTTGTCGCTAATGTATAAAAATAAGCAATACATTCGTTCAATATTTGGTTGGAACATAAAAAAAACAACTTAGCTCTAGACTAAGTTGTACAATTATATTGAACAAAAATTCATTATTCTATCAAATGCAAAATTTCAAATAATTAAGAAAAAAAGCAATTCATCACGCTACTTTATTATTTCTTTTAAAAATAAATATCAAAACACTTATGAATACAATGTTTAAAACAAATCGGTTTTCCTTAGAAAATATATTATAACATGGTTGCTCATTTATACTAAACTGACCATTTTCATATACAAATGATGTAATAGCTAAACCTTGTATTTTCAAATTTAAAAATTGAAACACCAATCCTAAAATATTAATAGCCAACAGTATAATTATGGTGTATAAAAAAACATATCCTAATTTGTTGAGTAATTCTCTTAGTTTCATCAATTCTTATTTTTACTAAATATAATTCAAACCGTTTTAGAACCTATTCTACTGTAAAGAAATTTCATAAATGGCTGGCCAATTTTTACCTGTAATTAGCATATTATCACCTTTAAAAGCGATTCCATTCAGTACATCGTCCTCCCCTTTTTGGTGTTTTTTTGCAATTTCAGTCAAGTCTATTTTCCCAATAACTTCTCCCGTTTTGGTATCAATTTTTAAGATAATGGGTTTTCGCCAAACATTGCTGTACAGATAGCCTTTATGGTATTCCAACTCGTTCAGTTGGTCATAGACTTGGTTATTTCCAGCTACAGAAATGGTTTTCACCACTTTCGAAGGATCATTAGGATTAATGAAATAGATATTCTTGGTTCCGTCGGAGAGTAAAAGATCTTTTCCATCATAAGCAAGTCCCCATCCTTCGCCAATCATATTGGGATATGCAAATTCGCTAATGAGCTTAAGATCGGATTTATTGTAAATAAAACCTTTTTTATTTTGCCAAGTAAGTTGATAAATTTTGTCTCCAACTATGGTGGCACCTTCAGAGAAAATATCTTCGCTTTGAGCAGATGAAGCGATGGCTTTAGTATCTCCGAGATTATATTTTAAAATTTGTGAAGTTCCATGTTGGCCATCACTTTCGTAAATGGTATTGCCTTCCAGCTGAAATCCTTGCACAAAATTATTAGGATTGTGGGGATATTCTTTGATAATTGAGTATTGTATGGATTTTTCAGGATGTTTTGCATACACATTTATGGTTGCATCTTGCGTTAGTGATTCCCCATTTTTTAATTGAATGATAAAACTAACGGCATTGTCGCCTAAAGTAAAGTACTTAGGGTCTATGGTAAGGTTTTTCGTTTCCTTATCTCCAAAGCTAATGGCGATGCTTTCTGCATTTTCGGTAATGTCTTTAGGAAGATTAATTTTATCGCCAAAGTGATAACCTTTGGACTGCATGGTCATATTATAGTCACTCAAAGAATTAAGGATTTTCTCGTCATTTTTACAAGAACCTAAAAGCATGAGAGCCAATATTGGGAGTATCAGTCGTTTTTTCATTGTGAATTAAAATAATTATCAAAAGTAATTAAAATCATTGAATGTAGCGGGCATTTACAAACAATTTTCATTCCAAAGTTTTGACACAACCTACCAAAAAAGAGGCTGTCCGAAAAGGA
>JAFDZI010000033.1 GCA_018266955.1 Bacteroidota bacterium | reverse complement strand
TTGAGTTTTAAAAACTACCTTCGCGCGTGTTGGCTTTTTTTGTGCAGCTCTAAAGTACCTTTTTTAGAGATAAAACACAACAAAAAAAGGGCTGTCCGACTTTTCGGACACCCTCTTATTCTCACTGGTTTAGTTTAGTTTTGATGGTTATATGAATTCAGCTTCGAAAACATCCTGAAAATGTTTCTTAATTTTATTTTTCAATTCTACAATCTCTTCGTTGGTTAACTTTCTCTCTAGTTCTCTAGCAATACTGGTTACCGATTTGTCTTTAATACCACAAGGAATAATGTATTCGAAATATCTAAGATCCGTATTGGCATTCAGTGCAAAACCATGCATTGTTACCCATTTTGATGTTTTTACACCCATCGCACAAATTTTTCTGGCAAAAGGAGTCCCTACATCCAACCAAACGCCGGTTTCTCCTGGGCTTCTTTCGCCTTTCAATCCATATTCTGCAATCACCCGAATGATAACTTCCTCTAAGTTTCTCATGTATAAATGAATATCGGATTTAAAATTATCCAAATCCAAAATTGGGTACCCCACAATTTGACCGAAACCATGGTAAGTAATATCGCCGCCTCGATTGGTTTTTACGAAAGTAGCTTCAATTTCTTTCAACTTTTCGTCGTTGATGAGCATATTAATTTCGTCGCCAGATTTCCCCAAAGTATAAACATGGGGATGCTCTACAAATAAGAAATAATTGTCTGTTATTTCGTACAAATCATCGGTTCTGTCTCTGTTTTTTAATTTCAAATCGATGATTTGATTCATCAATTTTTCTTGATAGTCAAATGTGGGTAGATAATCTTTGGTCCCAAGGTCTTCGAAATGTATGGTTTTATTTTGAGTAATCGTCATGATGATAAGGGTTGAACTTTAAATTGAATAGTGCAAAAATACTTAAAAAATATATTATGCAAAGAATAATATTTTAAAATTAATCGTTCAGAAAATTAGCAATCATTTTTTTGCCTTCTGGAGTTAGAATACTTTCCGGATGAAACTGTACTGCATACACCGGCCATTTTTTATGCTGTACCGATAGGATGATTCCATGGTTGTCTACTCCTGTTATTTCTAAATCTTTGGGGAAATCTTCTTTACTTGCTGCCCAACTGTGGTATCTTCCTACTGGTGTTTCGTTCTTTATCCCTTTAAAAAGTAAAGAATTTTTATTCAGCATTTGTAAAGGACTGCTCACGCCATGGTATATTTCCCTAAGGTTCATTAATCTTCCGCCAAAGGCTTCTACAATGGCTTGTAAACCTAAACAGACACCTAAAATTGGTTTCTGGGAAGCATATTCTTCTATTACCTCCAATAATATTCCTGCTTCTCTTGGGATTCCAGGACCTGGTGAAAGAATTATTTTATCGAATGCTTGTATTTCGGAGCGTTCAATTTCATCATTTTTGGCCACAGTAACCGATTCTTTACCTACAATTTGTTCTACCATTTGTACCAAATTATAGGTAAAACTATCATGGTTGTCTAAGATAAGGACTTTCATGGGGTCAAAAATAATTCTAATAATTCAATTTTTATTATTCTTCTACATTTTTCAATGCCATTAGCAACTGATAACTCCCTTTGGTAACCCATTTTTTCTGATGAAAATTTTGAATTGTACTAAAAATTTCTATTTGACCATTTTCTGAATTTCCAATTTTTATTTCTCTCATGCTAAAGGTTTTGGGTTGGATTTCTTCAAAAATGTATTGTTTATTCTCCCAAGTTACCACAGCATCTTCTGGCAAGGTAAAGCTTTGGGTTCTATGGGTTTCGGCATCGGCATTCATAAAAGTTCCAGGTATTAGCTTGGGGTCGTAGTTTTTAAAATGACAATGTACCAAAACACTTCTGTCTGGAGCAAAATCTTGGCTAATGAGGATAATCTCCGCCTCATATTTTTTATTAGGATTCTCGTTGGTGTAAGCAAAAACCGACTGTCCTTTTTGGATTTTACTCAAATCTTTTTCAAAAACTTTTAAAATTAAATGAGTATCACTTGTATTTACAATGCCAAAAAGTTTTTCGTTGGGCGAAATATATTGTCCCAAATTAATATTCACCGTGGAAATATATCCTGAAATTGGCGAATGAACGGCAATAGTTTTGGTAATGTTATTGGCATTTAATGTTTCGGGGTTAATACCTAAAGTTCTTAATTTTTGTGCCATTCCTTTAACCAAAATTTGCTGGTTTTGAGCCTCATTTTGAGCTTTTTGCATCACTTTATCCGAGCTGGCTTGGCTTTGGTTCAGTTCTTTTTGTCGTGAATAATCTTTTGAAGCATAACTCAAATTGGACTTTGCCAACAAATAATCTTGTTGTAGTTGTACAATTCCGGGGTCTTCCAAAATGGCCAAAACTTGTCCCTTTGCCACTCTGTCGCCTGGCATAAACTGGGATTTTCGAACATAGCCTCCACTGGGTGCAGAAACACTAGCTACCCCTTGTGGTGGAACATCTATGCTCCCATTAAGCCGAATGGTTCCGGAAATGGAATTTTCTGTAAAAGTTGTGGTTTCTATTCCAGAGGATTTCATTTGCGCATCGTTCAATCGTATGGTAAGTCCATTGTTGCTAATACCATAAGTTTCTTTTTCTTTTTCCGAACTGGAGGTACAAGATCCTAGCAGAACGCTTGTACAAAGTATGATGAGGTATTTCTTCATGAGTTGATATTTATTGTTTATAATTTCATGGATGAATTGTCTGCAAACAAAAAACTTGATGATGATGATTCTTTGTTTTTTTGTTAATATTTTTACAGTTTTCCTTTCCAATGATTTAATTCTATGATGGTTTCGTTCAATAATTTTTGGTTTTCTATCACTTTATTTTCTATCTCTAAACTTTGATTAATCAAAATTGACCATTCCAGATAATTAATTTCGCCTTCATAATACAATCGATTGGCGGTTGTAAGAATGGTTTTGGCATTTATTTTACCCTTATTTTCCAAATAGTCTTTTTCCGAATTTAATTTTTGATACTCAGAAATCAGCTGTTCATAGCGATTTTTCATGCTTCTAATGCCAATTTGCATGTTGTTTTCAGCTATTTTCTGATTGATTTTTTGCGCTTCTATTATTGATTTCTGTGCTGAATTAAAGATGGGAATACCAATACCAACCATACCACTCTGAAATCTTTTTCCATCATCATTTCCTGTTCCTGCCATCGTCATGGAGTTGATGCCCAAACTGAATGAAGGCGAAAGCTTGGATCTTTCAGCTTTCAATTTTACGGCTTCTATGTTTTTTGCTTGCTCCAATTCCTGAATTAACAATGAATTTCCATTAAAACGCTCTTCGTCTTTCAATAGTTTAAATTGATAAAAACCACCTTTTTCGTGGGTGTACAAACTATTTTCAGCAATAAGATAATTCAATTGATAGAGTGCTAAGTCCCTGTCTTTTTGTATGTTTTTCAGTTGAATAGACGCCTGGCTTCTGTAATTTTCTGCAGTGGTTTTTTCCAAAATATTCGATTCTCCTTTTTTCAATCGAAGTTCCGCCCTTTTGTAGTACGCCGCATAAATACTATCGGTTTTTTGTAATAATTTTTCCTTTTCATCTTGGTACCACAGTTCGTTGAATACCATTGTTAGATTTTTTTTCAACTGCCATTTCTGTATTTCAGATTGAAGTGAAATTAGTTTTAAATCCTCTGCCCAAACTTGTTTTTGATGTTTATAAAAATTAGGCAACCGAAAATTCTGGGCAACCGAAATCTTGTTGTCGGTTTTTTCAGAATTAAATTGTCCCACCTCTGCTGCAACCGATAAAGGATCGACGATTGAACTTGCATTTTTTAATTTTTCTTGAAATTCAATTTTCAATTGTCCTGCATGGATTTCTGGATTTTTAACCAATGCTTTTTCATAAGCTCGATTTATTGAAATTTCTGTTTGTGCAAGTCCAATTCCATGGATCACAAAAAGGAAAAAAGAGGTGATGACAATTGTTTTATATGGTAAATTGCTGGTGTTTTTCATGTATCGTTATTTATTATTTTCAATAGTTATATTGAATCATTTTTAAAACTCAATTCCAGAGTTTTCTTTTGTCTTCTTTTGTTTCCAAAATTTTTCGAAAACAATGTACAAAATAGGCAGAAGAAAAAGCGTAAGAAAAGTAGCCATCAGCAATCCTCCGATAACTACCGTTGCCAAAGGTCTTTGTACTTCTGCTCCTTCTCCATGGCTTATTGCCATTGGCAAGAATCCAAGAGAAGCCACAAAAGCCGTCATCAGAACTGGTCTCAGTCGGTTTTTTCCACCAATAAGCACCGAGTCTTCCAAAGATTTTTGTTGTTCTTTTTGGCGGTTAAATTCTGCTACCAATACAATCCCATTAAGAACTGCAACTCCAAAAAGTGCAATAAATCCTACAGCTGCCGAAATGCTAAAATTCATATCCCGAAGCCACAAAGAAAATATTCCGCCCATGGCTGATAGTGGAATTGCCGTGAAAATCAATAGTCCATATTTCACTGATTTGAAAGCGAAATACAACATCAAAAGAATTAAGGCTAAACTTAATGGAACTGCCAGAGACAATCTAGATTTTGCTTCCTGAAGATTCTCAAAAGTACCTCCATATTTTATAGAATAACCTACGGGTAATTTTAATTGTTGGTCCACCTGTTGTTGCAAATCTTCCACTGTAGATTGTATATCTCGGTTTTTCACATTAAACCCTACAATAATTCTTCTTTGGGTATTTTCCCTTTGAATTTGGTTCACACTTTCTTTAAGTGCCACACTGGCTACCAAATGCAACGGAATTTCGGTTCCTGAAGGTGTAGGAGTTAATAGATTATTTACATCTTCTATATTTTTCCTTTGATCCCCACTAAGTCTTACCACCAAATCAAATTTCTTTTCCCCTTCAAAAACTGCACCTGTGGTTTGACCAGCAAATGCAGTATTAACAATTGCATTAACCTCGGCCACATTCAATCCATATTGGGAAAGAGTCTCTCTTTGGTAGGTAACCACAATTTGAGGCATACCCGAAATGGGTTCAACATAAATATTTTGAGCCCCATTAATTTTTTTGGAGATGGCTCCTAAACGATCGGCATACACTTTTAAAGTATCCAGGTTTTCTCCGAAAATTTTGCATACTACATCTTGTCTTGCTCCTGTCATCAACTCGTTAAATCGCATGGCTACAGGATATTGAAAAGAAAAGGTAGCCCCAATCATATTTTCTTTTAAAGTTTGGGTCATTTTTTCGGACAACTCATCATAGGTTTTTGCCGAAGTCCATTCGTTTCTTGGTTTTAAAATCACCATCATATCACTGGCTTCTATCGGCATGGGATCGGTTGGGATTTCTGAACTCCCGGTTTTCCCTACAATTTTTTCAATTTCCGGAAAGTTTTTAAGCAATATTTTTTGAGCTTGAAGTACGGCTTCTGTGGAAGTTTTGAGATTACTCCCAGGCAAAACTCTTGTGTCAACCGCAAAATCGCCTTCTGGAAGACTTGGAATAAATTCTCCCCCCAATCTTGTGAGTACAACCAAGGAAAGAATAAATAAACCCAACGCCGAGAAAATCATTTTCTTTGGGGTTTTCAAAACTTTTTTCAGTAATTTCTCATAGATATTTTCTGTTTTTTCCATTAATCTATCAGAGAAATTTTTCTTAGGATGAGGCTTTTTCGACAATACTAATGTACTCATCATGGGAATATAGGTGAGTGATAAAATGAATGCACCAAGCAAGGCAAAGATAACCGTTTGTGCCATGGGTTTAAACATCTTTCCTTCGATACCTTGAAGGGTAAGTATGGGTAAATACACAATTAAAATAATGATTTGTCCAAATACCGCTGAGTTCATCATTTTACTCGATGCCGTAAAAACCTCTTGATTCATTTCTGGTTGTGAGATTTTTTCGGTCAGATGCTTTTTATCGGTATGAAATTTATGTAAAACAGCTTCAACAATAATGACGGCACCATCTACAATCAACCCAAAATCCAAAGCACCCAAGCTCATCAAATTACCGGAAACCCCAAAGATATTCATCATAATAATGGCAAATAACATAGCCAATGGGATAACGGAAGCGACCAATAAACCGGCACGAAAATTTCCTAAAAACAAAACCAAGACAAAGACAACGATTAAAGCTCCTTCCAACAAATTCTTTTCAACTGTACCAATGGCATTATTCACCATTTTTGTTCTGTCCAGAAAGGCATCAATTTTCACTCCTTCTGGGAGTGTTTTTTGGATTTCTTCAATCCGTTTTTTTACTTCTGCAATCACTTGGTTGGAGTTTCCTCCCTTCATCATCATCACCACAGCACCAGCAACTTCTCCTTTTCCATCATAGGTCATGGCTCCATAACGAATGGCTTTTCCGTATTGTACTGTTCCAATATTTTTAATGAGCACAGGAGTTCCATCAGCCAAATTTTTAACGATGGTATTTTCGATATCTTCAGTTTTCCCCATCAATCCTTCGGTTCGGATAAAAAGAACTCTTGGTCCTTTTTCTATATAAGCACCTCCGGTATTTTGATTGTTTTTTTGTAGGGCGTCAAAAACTTCGGTCATGGTAACCCCCATGGATTTGAGCTGTGATGGATTTACGGCAACTTCATATTGCTTTAAGTCGCCACCAAAACTAGCAACATCGGCAACACCAGGCGTTCCTAGTAATTGTCTTCGTACTATCCAATCCTGTATGGTGCGGAGTTGCATGGCATTGTATCGGTGTTCATATCCGGTTTTGGGCCTTAGAATATATTGGTAAATTTCTCCCAACCCAGTGGTAATAGGAGCCATTGTAGGTGTACCCAGATTTTCAGGGATTTCCTTACTGATTTGCTGCAACCTTTCGGCTACTTGTTGCCTCGCCCAGTACAAATTGACCGATTCATCAAAAACAATAGTAATGACTGATAAGCCAAATCGTGAAAAGCTTCGTATTTGTTTGATGCCTTGGATGTTACTATTGGCTTGTTCCAACGGAAAGGTAATAAATCGTTCCACATCAGGTGCTCCCAAACTGGGGGAAGTAGTGATGATTTGTACCTGATTGTCTGTAATATCCGGTACAGCATCGATGGGTAATTTTTTGAGTTCGAATAATCCATACCCAATTAAGGCCAGCGTAAAAAGCCCAATAATGAGTTTATTTTTAATGGAAAATTCAATGATTCTATTCAGCATAATAAGTATTGAATTCTAAATGATTTCGTATGTGTTATTTCCCAAACAATTGGAAATTGTCTAGGGTAAAAAAATCAAGTACATAAACTTGATATTAGGAATAGAATTCAGATACCGGAGGTCTGAAAATAGAATGAATAGTGGAGGTAGTAAAAGGTTCGTGATAGGTAAAAACTGCTTTATTCTCAAGAAAATCTATAAAATTTTCGAAAGAAAATTCGAAATTTTTTGGGGGCGCCACTGGGTTTAAATTTTGTGCATGACATTGGGAATCGTGGGTTTTGAAAGGCAATTTCATATCTTCCTTATAGTCTGCATCTTTACCATGATTGTCCCAATAATGCATTTTCAGAAAAGAAAATAAAGTTGTTTTTTGGTCTTTTTCTACATGGCTATAATAATGTTCCACCAGGTTGGGTAATTTCAATAGTTGTTTTGCTTCTGAGAAAGAGAAGAGATAAATCATGAGCATGAGGTATGTCAGAAACTTTTTCATCAACAAAATTAATTGAGAAACAAAGTTAAGAAAATGAATGATAATCTGGATTAAAAAAAACAGAATTCATTCTTTTTTTTGTAAAAATGAAGTTTAAAAATCAGGAGATTTTAATTTTTTGTCAATAAATTCCTTATTTTTGCATCCTTAAATTTATTAAAAAAATGTCTTTATCTGAACAGGAAATCATAAGAAGAGAAAAACTAAACAAGTTAAATGCTATGGGGATTGATGCATTCCCAGCGGCTGAGTTTGTAGTGAGCGACACGACCACTACCCTAAAGGAAAATTTTGAAGAAGGCAAAAAGGTGAAGATTTCCGGTAGATTGATGTCCAGAAGAATACAAGGGAAAGCTAGTTTTGCTGAACTTCAAGATTCGGAAGGTAAAATTCAAGTCTATTTTAACCGTGATGAAATTTGCCCTGGAGAGGATAAAGAACTTTACAATGAAGTGTACAAACACCTTTTGGATATAGGTGACATAATTGGTCTTGATGGCGAATTATTCAAAACGCAAGTAGGCGAAATGACAGTTTTGGTAAAACATTTTACATTGCTCACCAAAGCACTTAGACCCTTACCACAAGCCAAAACTGATGAAAACGGAGTGGTACACGATGGTTTTACCGATCCTGAATTAAGATACAGACAACGATATGTGGATTTAATAGTGAATCCTCAAGTAAAAGATATTTTTGTCAAGAGAACAAAAATGTTCAACGCAATGCGTGAATATTTTAATAATGCAGGTTATTTTGAAGTAGAAACACCTATACTACAAGCCATACCTGGAGGTGCTGCTGCAAGACCGTTTATTACCCATCATAATGCTTTGGATATTCCTTTGTACATGCGTATTGCAAACGAATTGTATCTGAAAAGATTAATTGTTGGTGGATTTGATGGCGTATATGAATTTTCTAAAAATTTCAGAAACGAAGGAATGGACAGAACCCATAATCCTGAATTTACCGCCATGGAAATTTATGTAGCCTACAAGGACTATAATTGGATGATGGACTTCACCGAAAAATTATTGGAACATGTAGCAAAACAAGTCAATGGATCTACTGAATCCCAATTTGGAGAACATAAAATTAATTGGAAAGCACCCTACCCTAGAGTTTCTATGACGGAAGCCATTCAAAAATTTACAGGTTTTGATATCACAGGTAAAACAGAAAAAGAATTGTTCGATTTTGCTCAATCCATCGGTATTGAAGTAAATGAAACCATGGGTAAAGGTAAATTGATTGATGAAATTTTTGGTGAAAAATGTGAAGGAAACTTCATCCAGCCTACCTTCATCACCGATTATCCTATTGAAATGTCGCCGCTTACCAAAAAGCACCGTAGCAAAGAAGGACTAACAGAAAGATTCGAGTTAATGGTTTGTGGTAAAGAAATCGCAAATGCTTATTCAGAATTAAATGATCCTATTGACCAAAGAGAGCGTTTTGAAGAGCAAATGAAATTATCCGAAAAAGGAGATGATGAAGCAATGTTTATTGACCAAGATTTCCTAAGAGCTTTGGAGTACGGAATGCCACCAACCTCTGGATTGGGAATAGGAATGGATAGGCTTATTATGTTCCTAACCAACAATCCATCCATACAAGAAGTCTTGTTCTTCCCACAAATGCGTCCGGAGAAAACTGCACCACAAATAGATTTAGGTGATGATGAAAAACTGATTTTAGAATTATTGAAATCTGGCGAAACTTTTCCATTATCCGATATTAAAGAAAAATCCCAGCTTTCTGGTAAAAAATGGGACAAAGCCAGTAAAACTTTAACCAAAAATAATTGTGTAAAAGTGGAGAAAGTTGATGAGGTATTATTGATAAAATTGGTATAATCTCCTTTTTTAAATAAATCATAAATAAACTTCATAAGGATTTCTTATGGAGTTTTTTTTATTTTAATAATCATGAAAATAACTACTGAATGAAATGTGAGTGAGGAATTTTATCGTTTAAATTTATCATTAAAACACTCGGATCAAAGTTTTTTTTATTCAGAAAAATACACGATATTTGTAAGCATTTTTATTTAAAATTAACCAAAAATATTCCTTAAGAATATCAGCAATTTAATATGAGCAACAAACAATATACAGCCAGTAGCATCCAGTCCTTAGAAGGAATGGAGCATGTTCGACTAAGACCTTCCATGTACATTGGAGATGTAGGTGTAAGAGGACTTCATCATTTGGTGTACGAAGTGGTCGATAATTCCATAGACGAAGCTTTGGCAGGGCATTGTGACACCATTACAGTAACCATTCACGAAGGAAATGCCATTACCGTGAGAGACAATGGTAGAGGGATTCCTGTAGATTTTCATGAAAAAGAAAAAAAATCGGCACTAGAGGTGGTTATGACCAAAATTGGTGCTGGTGGTAAATTTGATAAAGACTCGTATAAAGTATCCGGAGGTTTGCACGGGGTAGGTGTTTCTTGTGTGAACGCACTCTCTAACTCGTTGATTGCCACTGTCTATAGAGATCAAAAAATTTACCAACAAAAATATTCCAAAGGAAAAGCCCTTGCCAATGTTGAAGAAATAGGGACAACAGAGGACAGAGGTACCATGGTGTACTTTCAACCGGACGACACCATCTTCCAAGAATTGGTGTACAATTACGATACTTTGGCCAGTAGATTAAGAGAACTTTCTTACCTGAACAAAGGAATAAAAATTACCTTAATAGACGAAAGAGTTAAAGACGAATCTGATGTATCTAAATCCGAAACTTTCTATTCTGAAGGAGGACTGAAGGAGTTTGTACAATACATCGATGGGAATAGAGAATCCATCATGGAGCATGTTATTTTCATGGAAGGCGAAAGGGATGACATTCCTGTAGAAGTAGCCATGAGGTACAATACTTCCTTTAACGAAAACCTACACTCTTATGTGAATAACATTAATACCCATGAAGGAGGGACGCATTTGGCCGGTTTTAGAAGAGCTTTAACAAGAACTTTAAAGAAATATGCTGATGAATTGGGAATTCCACAAAAAGAAAAAGTAGAAATTACAGGTGATGACTTTAGAGAAGGTCTTACCGCAGTAATCTCTGTAAAAGTGATGGAACCTCAATTTGAAGGGCAAACCAAAACCAAACTTGGTAACTCCGAAGTATCAGGAGCTGTGGACAAAATAGTTGGAGAAATGCTCACCAACTTTCTAGAGGAAAATCCCAACGAGGCCAAAACAATTGTACAAAAAGTAGTCTTAGCAGCCAAAGCCAGACAAGCAGCCAAAAAAGCTAGAGAAATGGTACAAAGAAAATCCCCAATGGGAGGCTCTGGACTACCAGGAAAACTCTCCGATTGCTCTTCCAAAGACCCAGCGATTTCCGAAATTTTCCTTGTCGAAGGAGATTCCGCAGGAGGTACTGCTAAACAAGGTAGAGACAGACATTTTCAGGCCATATTACCATTGAGAGGTAAGATTTTGAATGTTGAAAAATCCATGTTGCACAAGGTATATGACAATGAGGAAATAAAAAATATCTACACCGCTCTTGGAGTTTCTGTAGGCACAGAAGAAGACAGCAAGGCACTGAATATAGCCAAATTGAGGTACCATAAAATCGTCATTATGACCGATGCTGATATTGATGGATCCCATATCTCTACCCTAATCTTAACTTTCTTCTTCAGATACATGAAGGAACTGATAGAAAATGGATATATTTATATAGCACAACCTCCATTATATTTATTAAAGAAAGGAAATAAAAAAATATACGCCTACAACGAAAAAGAAAGAGAGGAAAAAACTTTGGAAATGGCTCAGGATGGAAAAGGAGTAGAAGTACAACGATACAAAGGTCTTGGAGAAATGAACCCAGAACAACTTTGGGAAACCACCCTTAATCCTGAAAACAGAATCCTGAAACAAGTTACCATAGAAAGTCTTGCGGAAGCCGATAATGTTTTCTCCATGCTTATGGGAGATGAGGTACCTCCAAGAAGAGAATTTATAGAGAAAAATGCTATCTATGCTAAAATTGATGCATAATAAACTAAAACCTATCAGTAATTTGATAGGTTTTTTTTAACTTTATAACAATATTACTAAAAAAAGTACTATGAAATCGCCAAGTAAAATTTGCTTATCACGCAATTAATAATCATCGACTCCAATTAAAAAAATAGAGATAAACACTGATGAAGATTGGCGATTGACTTCGTCGAACCACTTCGTTGGGTTTGAATATGACTATTAAAAAACAATAAAAACATATCTATGAAAAATGTACTATTGGGTGCAACAACACTTGCATTACTATTTTCTTGTAACAAAACTGAAACACAAGAAAAAAACACAGAAAACAATGTAAAAGTAGATAGCATAAAGCCATTTGCGATTGACTCCGTAAAAGTTGATGATTCCATTGCAGTTACCAAAATGATTACCGTTGGTTTTCAAAAGCAACTATTGGTTTTTCCATCAATAGAAAACAAAAGTATTCTTGACAGTATTTATCAAAATGCACAAGTAACAACATCGGGTTTCGATAAAAATTCTTTGCAAGAAATTCTGAATAAAGAACTTAAGAAAACGCTTGATGATGCCAAAAAAGGAGATTATTCTTTTGGAGCCGATTTTAAACAAACTTGGTACAACGAGTCGGCTATGAAGGTGGTTTCTAATACAAACCAATTACTCACCTTATCGTACTTCGGAAGCGGATTTACTGGAGGTGCCCATGGATATTATACTATTAAATATAAAGTTTTTGACTTAAAAAGTAATAAGGTGCTTCAGCAATCAGATGTTTTTAACAATCCTAAAGACCCCAAATGGTCGGGAATATTATTAAATCATTTCAAAAATAAAGAACAAAAAGAAATGTTATTGGTGGACAAGATTGATCTAAACAACAATTTTTATTTTGATGACAAGCAAATAACTTTTGTCTATAATCAGTACGAAATTACTGCATACGCAGCTGGTGTTGTTGAGATTTCTATTCCATTTGAAACGGTGAAAAGTGAATTAAAACAATCATTCCTAGAACGGTTAAAACCGTTGAAATAATACATAAAGCCAATCCTTGTGATTGGCTTTAGTTTTCTAAAAATTTCTCAAAAATAAAACGCTACAAATGAATAATGTTTTAAAACAAGAAATCTCTTACGAATATAATAATTTTTATGCTTTGGGTTTTGGGTTTTCCCATTCGAAGGATTGGTTAATATTATCTTGAAAGATTTTTATTTGATTTCATTTGAAATAATTATTCTTGATCCGAAAATCCCGCAAAAGAATCAAAAAAATATTTCAAAACAAAAAAAAGAGACTCTTTTCAGAATCCCTTCATTTAGTAGCGGGAACACGACTCGAAACGGCGTTCGCCACGGCGAATATGAGCCCACGAAAGAATCAAAAAAAATATTTCAAAACAAAAAAAGAGAACTCTTTTAAGAATTCTCTTCATTTAGTAGCGGGGACACGACTCGAACGTGCGACCTTCGGGTTATGAGCCCGACGAGCTACCTACTGCTCCATCCCGCGATTTTGTGTTGCAAATATACGGCAAAAAATTAACCTGGCAAATTTTATCTCTTATTTTCACAGGGCAAACTCACACTTTATTAG
>JAFDZI010000032.1 GCA_018266955.1 Bacteroidota bacterium | reverse complement strand
TTTCCAGGCAAACAAATAATAAAACTGCTGGGGGAGCCAGCGGGCTACGTTTATGGAATTGGCAGAAGTAAGGAATAATTTTTCATTTACTTCTTTGTTGTTAAATATATCTTTTACAATCCGCTGGCAATCATCGAAGTCGCCCTTTATTTCCAGTGCATGAATATTTCCACCTAAACTGGTAATTTGTTTTTCTTGCACGTTACTTACTTTCTCCGATGGGTAAAGTATCACCACATCCACTCCATCCACTCCATAAAATCCATCTGCTACAGCGCCTCCCGTATCGCCGGAAGTTGCCACCAGTACCGTTAGTTTTCTCTTATCCTGCTGAGCAAAATAACCCAGGCAACGACTCATAAACCGGGCTCCGATATCTTTAAATGCCAGTGTTGGGCCATGATACATTTCCAGGGACCAGGTCAATGAATCGAGCGGAATTAGCGGCATGGGGAAATTGATTGTTTCGGAAACAATTTCCATTAACCTTTCAGAAGGAATCACATCTCCCACATATGGCAGTATGGCATTATAAGCAATATCTTCATTTGTTCCCTGCTTAATTTCCCTGAGCATATCACTTCCAAACAAAGGAATATGCGTAGGGAAATACAAACCTTTGTCGGGGGCAAGTCCCCTAAGGGTTGCCTCTCGAAAATTTACAAGGGGTGAATTTTTATTTAGACTATAATATTTCATTCTCAGAAAATTTCAATACCATTTGTCTGAATCCTGGTAAGGTAAGTGTGAAATGGAATTTTTGAAGATTCAAATTTTTTGTGCATGGCAATCTCCACGGTTACGGCTACCTGCCTATCCTCGCAAATCATAAAAACAGAGGGGCCTGAACCCGAAATGCCGCCACCTATGGCTCCTGCAGATAATGCGGCATGCTTCATTTCATCAAAGAAAGGAATAAACTTTTTACGATAGGGTTCGGCAACCAGGTCATTCATTCCTTTTGCCATCAGAGCCGGGCTATTTGTACAAATTCCAGCAACCAAGGCTCCTACATTTCCAAACTGCCTGACGGCATCTTTGATCGAAATTTCTTTAGGCATCACATTTCTTGCATCTGCCGTTTTCAATTCAATCTGCGGATGAAGCACCACCACAAAAATATCGGGTGAGGTGAGCTGGATAATTTCAGAATCACCATCGGGCCGGATAAGCGTTATCCCACCAAAGAGGCAGGGCGCAATATTATCGGCATGTGGCACACCGCTTGCCAGCTTCTCTCCTTCCATAGCAAAAGGAACGAGTTGTTGCAGGGTAAAAGGGCTCCCTAATAAAATATTCGCAGCGAATACAGTTCCTGCTGCACTGGCTGCACTCGAACCCAGGCCACTTCCCGGTTTAATGTGTTTATGCATCTCGATTTCCCAACCCCCTTGCATATTCCCAATCGCCTGGGTCATGGCCAACAAGGAAACGCCCGCAACATTTTGGTTTGCTTCTGTGGGCAATCCAAAATTATCTGTATGGGTAATCTTGATCCCCGGGGTGGTGCATTTACGCAGGAATATTTCATCAAATGGCTCACAGATAGCCATCCCCAGCACATCAAACCCAGAGACCAGGTTTGCAACGGTGGCGGGTACCCTAACTTTTATCTCCTTTTTCATTCTACAAGGTTGATGCACGAATTATATCCGCAAATACACCCGAAGCAGTTACATCGGCACCTGCCCCCGCTCCCTTTATCACCATGGGTTGCTGCGGATAGCGATTGGTATAAAATAATACAATATTGTCTTTACCATACAAATGATAGAAATCGTGTTCGGGAGGAATTTCCATTAATCCCACCTTTGCTTTTCCATCCGCATAACTTGCTACAAATTTTAATTTATGGCCGTTCTTACTGGCCCTTTCGTACAGTGATCTAAAATGCGGCTCCTCCTTTTCAATTACCTTATAGAAATCGGCCACACTCCCTGCATTTGCCGAATCGGGAAGGAATGTATCATTTAAAATATCATCCATTTCAATTTCCCTTCCGGCCTCGCGAATAAGGATCATAATTTTCCGCATCACGTCTTTCCCACTTAGGTCTAACCGGGGATCCGGTTCTGTATAACCTTCGTTCTGTGCCTGCTTTACGATATCTGCAAAACTTCGGGTTCCATCATAATTATTGAATACAAAATTCAGGGTACCGCTTAATACGGCTTCAATTCGATGTATTTCATCACCACTCCGGATAAGGTCATTAAGCGTACCAATAATCGGCAATCCGGCACCCACATTGGTTTCGAAGAGAAATGGAGCCTTAAACTTTGACGATAAATCTTTCAAGGTTTTATAGAAATTTAGCCCGGAAGACGCTGCCACCTTGTTGCAGGCAACCACCGCCACCGATCGTTCCAGCAGTGCCGGGTATATTCTGGCTACTTCTTCGTTAGCTGTTACATCCACAAAAATGCTATTTCTTAAATTCATCTCCCGGATAAGGTTCACTAGTTCTGGAAGACTGAACGGCGCTCCCTTTTCTAACTCTTCCTGCCAGTTTCCCGAAATACCCAAATTGGAAAAAAGAATTTTTTTGCTATTAACAAGCGACACAATTCTAACGCTCAGCCGCAGGTGCTTTTTTAAATACTCGTGCTGTTGTAATAACTGGTCAATTAACCGCTTACCCACATTACCTGTTCCGGCAATAAAAAGGTTGACCTGTTTGAGGCTTGTTTCAAAAAATTCTTCATGCAACACATTGACCGCCTTGCTTACATCGATTGTATTTATTACGGCTGAGATATTCCTTTCAGAAGCACCCTGCGCGATGGCCCGGATATTGACCCCATTTCTCCCCAATGCACTGAACATCCTCCCGCTTACTCCGGTATGGTTTTGCATATTATCACCCACAATGGCCACAATAGAAAGGTCCTTTTCTACCAAAAGTGGTTCAAGCAACCCCTGGCTTATCTCATATTCAAAGGCAATGTCAACGGAAATTTTGGCCTTCTCCATATTAGGTTCTTCAATACCCACACAAATTGAATGTTCGGAAGACCCCTGGGTAATAAGCACCACATTTATTTTCTCGGAAGCCAGGGCTTCAAAAAGTCTTTTAGAGAATCCGGGAATACCAATCATTCCACTTCCTTCGAGGCTGATCAGAACAATTTTGTTAACGCTGGAAATGCCTGATACAACCTGCTTCGGGTTCGACTGCCGGTGATGTACCAGGGTTCCTTCGGCTAATGGCTGAAAACTGTTTTTTATCCATACCGGGATATTCTTTTTCATTAAGGGCCTGATGGTAGGCGGGTGTATAACCTTGGCTCCAAAATGAGAAAGTTCCATTGCTTCCTGGTAGGACATCTCCGGAATTTGTTTAATGTTTTTCACAATCCGGGGATCGGCAGTCATCATTCCTGACACATCCGTCCAAATTTCCACCACCTCTGCATCAAGAGCAGCACCGATGAGCGCAGCCGTATAATCCGATCCTCCTCTTCCCAGGGTGGTAGGAAACCCGTCTTCACTCTTTGCTATAAATCCCGGAAGCACATAAACCTGATGTTTGTTATTGGCAAAATAACCGATGATTTTTTGGTTTGTTTTTTTCGTAACAACGGATGCCTTTCCAAAATTCTTGTCTGTGATAATGAAGTCTCTCGAATCCACCCAAACCACATCATTCTTTTTTGTTTTATACCAGCTTGCAAATATTTGAGTCGACAGTAATTCTCCAAATCCTGCCACCCTGTCTTTTACCTTATCCGAAAGTTCGCCCAGGAGAAAAATTCCATTAAGAAGCATGTGCAGTTCATCAAAAACCTCCGCCAATTTTTTTGTAAGTCCCGGAACTGGATTCCCGGCAAACAACTGGTTCATACAATCCTGATGACGCTTTTGAATTAAATCAAAAGTTGAACTCCAGGCATTATCTCCTGAGGATGCCTGTTGTGAGACTTCCAGCAATAAATCTGTTATTCCACTCATAGCAGATAATACCACCATGGTTCTTCCTTTTATTGCTGCCAGATCCACGATCTCGCCAACCCGGAGCATATTTTCTGCACTTGAAACGGAAGTGCCACCAAACTTTAAAACCTGCATAAAAATTGTAAATGATATTAAGACAAGGAGAATGAAAGCATAAATTAACCCTTTCGGGTATCTGCATTTAATCGGGGGTCTGGATTCCTTAAACCCGGTATGAATTTATTAAACATGTAAACAATTTATGCCATTTTACTTAAAATTTGTAAATTAATGTCTATACATATAAAAAAATTGATAAATCATTGTAAATTTTTCATCAAAACACGAGAAAACATACATTTTTTTAAAAAACAAAAATTATTTGATATTTCTGCACATTTATCTTCTTTTTTAAGAAAAATCATACCTTTACGCCGCTTTTAATGGTTTTGGTATTACTGTTGGCTGATCTTGATTATCATTAAGATTCTCAGTTCATTGTTTCACTAAAGACATTATCGGTACTCTTTTTATTTTTTAAAATCTTTTTGTACAATGAACATTTATGTTGGAAATCTGAGCTGGTCTATGACTGACCAGGATCTTAATGACCTTTTCGCTACTTATGGTGAAGTTGGCAGCGCCAAAATTCTCAAGGACAAAATGAGTGGCCGCAGCAAAGGCTTTGGTTTTGTTGAAATGGCGGATGACGAAGCCGCAAAAACTGCTATCGCCAATCTTAACGAAACTGAGATTCAGGGCCGCAAGCTTATCGTTAATGAATCGCAACCTCGCCCTGCCGGTGAAGGTGGATTCAAAAAACGCTCCGGTGGTTTCGGTGGAAACCGCGGTGGTGGCGGCCGTGGCGGTTATGGTGGTGGAAACCGCGGTGGCTACGGCGGTGGCCGGGATTCTGGTGGATTTAACCGCGATTATTAATCAAATTCTGTTCCCCAGATATAATAAAAGCCTTCTTCATTGAAGGCTTTTTTATTTTCCGACTTTGATATCATAACCGAATTGCACCTCCAATATAACAACCTCTAATTCATCTCAATAAAATCTAACTAGTTTCCTGATTAAATTCCAAATGAATTTCACTTAATTCTGGTTAGCCATATTGTAAAACAGGCACCAGTCAATTCGCTAAAATAACAGGACCATTTGGCACAACTATATAAATGGCAAAGGTTTTTCAAATTATTTCATAATTCCTGAATTAAAGGATTGAGATTAACTATTCCGGGAAGTAAAAATACCTGAAATCGTAAACAGAACTGGATTATTGCTTCCCCGAATTCCACCCTCCCCCATCGCAATAATTTACCTTTGCAAAAATTTAGAATCATGGAAAATCAAATACACCCAACTGAAGAGTTGGATATGCGGGTTCTTATTCCTATTGAAAGGCATAAAAAACTAATCCAGCTTTTCAGGGAGTTGCCGGTTAATGCATATTTTATTTTCATTAACGACCACGACCCAATTCCCCTCTATTATGAGTTCCGTTCCATATTTGGCGATGTGGTTGGATGGGATTACCTGAACCGGGGAGGCAGAGAATGGAAAGTAAAAGTTACCCGTACAGAGGCTTCTCAGGGAAGAGAATTTACAGATATCTCAACTCTTATCGATCTGAGAAAAGCCGGAAAAGACGAATGGAAACAAATTGTCTTCCATCGATACGGCATGATGGAGGAAGGAGATACCATGGAACTTATTGCCGCTGAGGACCCCAAGGAAATCCACGGAATCTTTGTGCAAAAATTTGAAGGGAAACATGCATGGATTTATAAAAAACAAGAACCCACAGAAATAGTGGTACACATTACCAAGAAAGTGAAAACAGGATTGGGCGATGATGGCTTCTCGGTAGTGAATGAATATGATTTGAGGCCATTCCCTCCTGCAAAACGGCACGAAATGTTTTATGAAGCATTTGCAGAAATTAGACCTGGGGAAGCTTTTGAATTTTTCAACGACCATGATCCACTTCCGCTATACTACCAAATGGAAGCAGAAAGCAAAGAACCCTTTAAATGGGAATATCTTATAAAGGGACCTGAAGAATGGAAGGTTCGTGTAATTAAGGTTAAGGGATAAGTAATTGCACTCAGGAAAAATGTCCCCGTATAAAAATCCCCACACACACATCAATTCCATTTTTTAAATAATACAGCCCCACCCGGGGCTTTATTTTTGATTGGTATAGGTAACTTTAATGAATACATTTTCATACCCAATAAAGTAATAACGGGCACTTCTCCCATGAAACAAGCGACTTCTGATATCCTGATGGTTAGGCCAGCGCATTTTGGATTTAATTTCCAAACAGCGGCTTCCAATACCTTTCAACATTTTACCAATGAATCTGACACCCTAATAACAAGCAAGGCAAAAAATGAGTTTGACGATGCCGTAGAAAAGTTAAGGGCACATGGGGTGATCATTCGATTGGTGGAGGATACGCCCCTGCCTCCCAAACCAGATGCCGTTTTTCCAAACAACTGGATCACATTTTCGCATTCCGGGGAAGTATATATTTTCCCTATGCTTTCCCAAAACAGGCTGGCAGAAATCCGGGAAGATATCATTGAGTACCTAAAAAAGGATTACTTTATTAATCAAGTTATTGATATCAGAAAAACTGCTGCAACCCGTTACCTTGAAGGAACGGGGAGTATGGTGTTTGATCATGAGAACAAAATAGCATACGCTTGTCTTTCACCCCGCACAAATCAATCCCTATTTGAAGCATATTGCCAATCAATACAATATAAACCCATTTCCTTTATTGCAAAGGATAATTGGGGCTTCCCTATTTATCATACCAATGTAATGATGTCCATCGCCAACGGTTATGCTATAATCTGCCTTGAAAGTATTACCAATCCGAATGAAAGGAAAAAGCTGAGTAAGATCCTTATTGAGACAGGTCATCAAATAATAGAAATTAATTTTTCGCAGGTTAAACAATTTGCGGGCAATATGCTGGCTCTTTTTAATATAAAGGGAGATTTGTTGCAGGTAATGTCGGATAGGGCCTACCAAGCCTTGGATGAAACCCAGGTATCTGCCATAAGTAGCCATGCCCAGATTCTTACCCTAAAAATTCCTACGATCGAGGAAATCGGCGGCGGGAGTGTCCGATGTATGATTGCCGAAATTTTCTGCCCGAAACTTTGATGGGTAGGAATAATTACAGCTACTTCGTTATATGTCATCTAACTTATTCCATAAATTGCGTAAATCTAATTCTCCTGTAATGGTTCGATGTCAGCTTCTGGTTTTATCCTTTTTTTTGATATGGGGGAATCCTGTATATGCCCAAACAACCAATACACCGGGGGCGGATAGCCTGATGAATTTAGGATTTAATTATCAGCGCGACTTTCGGAAAATGCAAGAACAAAGTCAGGATAAAACAAGCCCTTATTATTATAAAAAATTACTCATCCGGTTTTTGAATAACGACAGTTCTTTAACGCACCGGGATGTACTGGCATTAATGATCGGTTATACGGTTGATCCGAACTATAAACCTTTCAAGGATATGCAGACCGAACAGGAAATTTTTGATTTGAACGATCATGGGCAATATGATGATGCCCTTACCGAGTCGAAGGAATACCTTCAAAAGCATCCGCTCAGCCTACGCATTCTTAAAGAACGGTCTTATTCGTATCATCAGTTATATAAGAAAGACAGTGCCGACTACTTTATGAACCTGGTCGACAAAATAATGGGAGCCATGATTTTCAGCGGAAAAGGAAAATCAATGGATAAAGCAATTTTCTCTCTTGGATTAAATGACGGAGAACATTTTATTGCCAATATTGGTATGTCAGTTAATCAAAAAACCACCACCTGGGACAGGCATAAGAATTTCATCTTTGAAGTAAATGCCATGGATAATGAAGGAACCTATGAGAATTGGTTTTTCAATATTCAGCACGCAAAAATGAGGGCAGATGATGAGGGGGTGGATGAAGACACGCCAATGGATAAGAAAAAGAAGAAGAAAAAGGGAGATAAAAAGGCAGTGGATAATAAAGCTAAAGAAAAAGGATGGGGAGGAAAAAAGGATTCGAAGGATAAACCAGAAGCCCCTTCGCAAGCGGAGCCCGGGCCAGGCGCTCCGGCCAGTGCAGATAGCCTTTCCAATCCACCTAAACCTGAAACGCCTCCTGCCCCTCAATCCGGAACAGAATCATCAGCACCCCAATCAGGTCATGAAAATTCAAAGACAAAAGAGTAACACCCATAATATTCGAATAAAATCAACGGGCCAATTGTAAAAGATTTGTTCCTATTACAAATTAATAAAGGGAGAAAATAAACAAAAAAAAACTGGCCAGGAAGCCAGATTTTTAAAAATTAGATTTG